>DXDR01000005.1 GCA_019115385.1 Candidatus Mediterraneibacter avicola
ACGATATCCACAATATTTCCGAAATATCCGCCGAAGAGCACGCCCCACACAATAGTCGAGAGCCCACAGTAGAAGAACAGCTTCAGCGATTTCTTCATCCCCTGTGACATTCTCGGGAATTTCAGCACCAGTATTCCACACACAATGGATACGATCACTCCGTATGCCGCATCCGAGAGCATCATGCCGAAGAAAAATACATAGAAGAATGACATGATCGTCGTCGGATCGATCTCTCCTTTTACCGGAAGTCCGTAGGACTCCACAACGCCCTCCATATTGGCGGAGAATGGGTTATTCTTTAAAATGACCGGAGGCTCCTCATCTTCTTTTAGCTCCTCTACTTCAGCCATGCAGTCATATTTTTTCATCAGATAGTCTGCCGTCCTGTCTGCCACAGCCGCCGGTATATAGCCGCTGATCACAAATGTCCGCTCTGACTGTGGCAGAGTTCCAAGTATTTCATACTTATCGGCGCGAACTCTGTAATAGTCTGCAACGATCTTCAATCTATCCCTATCTGATGCAAGCGCCTTTATCTTCTCTTCGATTTCTGATATGTTATTTCTGCAATCTGCAATCTTCTGTTCTAATATCTCTTTCTCCCGGGCAGGCACTTCGTCCCACGACTGGGATGGTCTGGCAAATCCCTCGCTTCTGAGTGCGTCCTCCACTGCGCCCGCCTCTTCTTTCAGGCATATCACCGCCAGATAGACCGTACTCTGTTCTTGTGAAATGATATACACGCCGGCACTTTCCGCTTCCGGAGCTTTCTCATCCAATATCTCATACACTTTCTCCGCTGTAGTACCTCCCGGCATTGTTCCCGGAAAGAATACGGTCCGCTCTGTCTTCATGACCTTCAGCGGAACGTCCAGCGAAAGCCATGGCGTCAGGCTCTCGATGCTGTTCGTAAGCTTCATAACAGACGCCAGCTGCTCCGCGTGCTCCCGGTCCAGATCATAGATCTGTTTCGCCGTTTTTAAAAGCTCCCGGCGTTCTTGCTGAACTTTCATTCCATCGTCCGCGGAAATCAGTTTCTTACCCTCCAGAGCCGCAAACATGGATTTATCTTCCGGCGCATATCTTTCCAGAATATCCAGCGACTGGTCCACCGCCGACGCCGCCTTTTCAAATCCTTGTTTCTTTCCCACGGTGTCCATCTTGTGAAAATCTTCATCCTCTTCAAGAATGTGATTCACTTCAAGCACCCCCATGCTCTGAAGCTTTTCAAGGATCGCTTTACGGTCTTTCTTTAAGGCGCAGATGCTGATTCTCTGCATCTTAAGTACCGCCATTCATTTCTCCCTCCTTTGCTATGCCAGCATGGAGATCACCATCTCCACTGCCTCTTTTTCTTTCTCGCCGGCAGAAATCTTAAGCTTCGCTGTCTCCGCCTCGTATCCGGCTTTCGCGCTGATTTCTTTCTCTGCTCCTGCGAGATGTGCCTTCTCATCTTCGGCTTCTGCCTCAGCCTGCGCATTACGGATGATCCCGTCTCGGATCTGAGCGGAACGTTCCTCTGCCTCTTTTCTGATGCGCTCACTCTCCCGGCGGGCATTCTCCACAATCTCCTGCGCCTCTCTCTCGGTCTCGCGGATCGTCCGGATCGTCTCTTCTACCATATTTTATCCACCACCTTTCCGGATCATATCTGTTTTCTTAGTTTTTCCATTCCTTCCTGCTTCATGCAGAGAATAGAATTTCATATGTTTTTAACACAGCATTTGGTAATATTATACATGATGTTATGAATTATTCAAAGTATTTATTAGCAAATTTGATAATTATTTATTAGTTTATCGCTATTGTTCATTTGTTCTCAAACGTCCGCCATAACGATGCTGTATTGCCCCGGCGACCACGCTCGCGCTCGGAGCATAGCGCAGCGGACACATAAAGCCGCAAAAGACGCGGCTTAAATGCCGGCGCTCTGCTACGGGTCTTCGTGACAACACAGCTCCGTTATAGCTGGATTTTGAGGTACGTCTGACAAGTACCTACTTCATTAATGCTCCGAAGGACATGGACCTTTTCCGGGCAAAAAAATCCCCGCCTTGCTGCGATGGCTTAGCGGGGAAAAAGATTATTGTGCCTGAGCTGCCGGAGATTTTTCCAGGGTGTCTTCAATGTAGCTGTTTAAAAATATATTGTGCGCAG
Source organism: Candidatus Mediterraneibacter avicola (assembly GCA_019115385.1). Taxonomy (GTDB): domain Bacteria; phylum Bacillota; class Clostridia; order Lachnospirales; family Lachnospiraceae; genus Mediterraneibacter; species Mediterraneibacter avicola. Next base: position 2,161 of record DXDR01000005.1, read on the forward strand.
TGGTGTAAATAACTAAACGCCTGTGGAGTTCTGGTGAAATGCCAGATGGAAGTTTTTGAATAGATCCAATTATAATACACTTTTTAATTCCAATTTAAATAGTGCAGATGCCCCTCCTTCTCCATCCCGGCAAACCCGTTCTGCCGCAGCGCCTCATACAGCACGATCGCCACCGAATTTCCGAGGTTCAGAGAACGGATCTTCTCCATCATCGGGATCCGGATGCAGTTCTCCTGATTCTGAATGAGGATTTCTTCAGGGATGCCTGCGCTTTCTTTGCCGAACATGATATAGCAATCCGGTTCGTAGGATACTTCCGTATAGATTTTCTGCGCTTTTGTGGTTGCCATGTAGATCTTTGCACCGGGATTTTTATCGAGGAAATCCTGATAGTCAATATAGGTAGTAACGTCCAGATCTTTCCAGTAGTCCATCCCCGCACGCTTTAACGCCTTTTCGCTGAGGCTGAACCCCAGCGGCTCGATCAGATGGAGCCGGGCGCCGGACGCAACGCACGTCCTCCCTATGTTTCCTGTATTTGCCGGGATTTCCGGCTCAAGAAGTACGATATTTATCATTATCCTTATCTCCCGTCATTTTCTCTCAGCCGGGTAATGAATCTCTCCACACGGCTCAGCGCTTCTTTCAGATCTTCCAGCGAGTAAGCGTACGAGATCCTCAGGAATCCCTCTCCGCACTCTCCGAAAGCTGTTCCTGGAACGACCGCAACCTTCTCTTCCTGAAGGAGCCTTGTCGCAAATTCTTCCGAACTCATTTTGAACTCTTTTATACTCGGAAATACGTAGAACGCCCCGAACGGTTCGAAGCACTCCAGCCCCATCCGCTTGAATTCATGCATAAGGAACCGGCGTCTCTGGTTATAGGACCGCCGCATCTCTTCCACTTCATCTTCACAGTTCTTGAGACCTTCTACCGCAGCGTACTGGCTGGTCGTAGGCGCGCACATGATCGCAAACTGATGAAGCTTTGTCATCTGTTCAATGATCGCCGCCGGTCCGCAGCAGTAGCCCAGCCGCCAGCCGGTCATGGCAAATCCTTTGGAAAATCCGTTGATCACCAGCGTCCTCTCCCGCATGCCCGGCAGGCTTGCGATGGAGACATGTTCTGTCTGATAAGTAAGCTCAGAGTAGATCTCGTCCGACATCACATACAAGTCATGTTCTTTTGCAAATTCCGCCACAGGCTCCAGGTCTTCTTTTGTCATAATGGAACCAGTCGGATTATTGGGGAACGGCATGATCAGAATCTTTGTCTTCGGCGTCGTATATTTCTCCAGATCTTCCACTGTCAGCTTGAAATCATTTTCATATTGGAGGGGAACCACCACCGGCACACCGTCCGCCATGATCGTACATGGCAGATAGGACACATAGCTCGGCTGCGGGATCAACACTTCATCCCCCGGATCCAGCATGCAGCGCAGCCCCACATCGATGGCTTCGCTTCCGCCTACCGTGACCAGAGTCTCCTTCATCGGATCATAGCTGACGCCGATCTTCCGCTCCAGATATCTGCCGATCTCTTTTCTCAACTCTTTCAGACCTGCATTGGACGTATAAAACGTCCTCCCCTTTTCAAGGCTGAAGATTCCCTCTTCCCGGATCCGCCACGGCGTATCAAAATCCGGCTCGCCGACTCCCAGCGAGATCGCGTCTTTCATCTCATTTGCCACGTCAAAGAACTTGCGGATCCCCGAAGGCTGTATATCTACGATCTTCTTTGATAACGGATTTCTCATCACGGCGTCACCAGCATCCTTTCCGACTCTTTCCTGGGTATCATGATTGTGCCATGGTCCTTATATTTTTTCAGAATAAAATGTGTGGCGGTATTAAGTACGCCCTCGATGGGAGACAGCTTTTCCGAAACGAAACGAGACACTTCTTTCAGACTTCTGCCCTCAAGTGTCACGAGAAGATCATAACCGCCGGAAATCAGATAAACTGCATATACTTCAGGATAGTTATAAATTCTTTCGGCGATACGGTCAAATCCTCTGTCTCTCTGGGGAGTCACACGGACTTCGATCAAAGCTGTCACCATCTCAACGCTGGTTTTATCCCAATCGATCAGCGTGTGATAGCCGCAGATGATCTTCTCCTTTTCCATCTCCGCCATCTCATTGGCAACTTCTGTTTCCCCCGTTCCCATGAGTGCGGCGAGCTCGCCTAAATCCACTCTGCTATGTTTCTCCAGATATTTGAGTATCTCAATTCTCAGTGCCTCTTTGCTTTCATTCATCTTTTACTCCTCCATATTTCCAGCTCATCCGGCGCCGGCCTGTCCAGATATCTAATCTCTTCACCATTCCGGATCACCCTCGCATTCTGTTCTCTTGCCGCGCCCAGCCTGACCGTCTGTGCGCCTGCCTCTTCAAGCGCACGGATCACATCTTCGCCCGCATCGGTCAGAATGAGATAACTGCCGGCAGACG
>DXDR01000024.1 GCA_019115385.1 Candidatus Mediterraneibacter avicola
ATGCTGCAGACAAAAATGTTTTACTTCCACTGTCTTTCATTCTGATGTATAATAATACTTAAAATTTAATAAATATTCAGGAGGAATGAGATTCCATGCCAAAAAGAACAGATATCAATAAAATACTTATCATCGGGTCCGGCCCCATTATCATCGGACAGGCCTGTGAATTTGACTACTCCGGCACTCAGGCCTGCAAAGCTCTTCACAGGCTGGGCTACGAGATCGTGCTGGTCAACTCAAATCCCGCCACGATAATGACGGATCCCGAGACCGCGGATGTAACCTATATCGAGCCGCTCAACGCCGCACGTCTGGAACAGATCATCGCAAAAGAACGCCCCGATGCCCTTCTGCCGAACCTCGGGGGGCAGTCCGGCCTGAACCTGTGCGCGGAACTTGCGAAAAAAGGCGTACTTGACAAATACAATGTTCAGGTGATCGGAGTCCAGGTAGACGCCATTGAACGAGGCGAGGACCGGATCGAATTTAAAAAGTCCATGGATGCCATCGGCATTGAAATGGCAAGGAGCCAGGTAGCCTACAGTGTGGAAGAAGCGCTGGATATTGCAGAGCAGCTGGGCTATCCTGTTGTTCTCCGTCCGGCATACACAATGGGAGGCGCAGGCGGCGGACTGGTCTACAACAGAGAAGAACTGAAAACCGTCTGCACAAGAGGGCTCCAGGCCAGCCTTGTAGGACAGGTGCTTGTTGAGGAGTCTGTCCTGGGGTGGGAAGAGCTGGAACTGGAGATCGTCCGGGATGCGGACAACAATATGATCACTGTCTGCTTTATCGAAAATATTGACCCCATGGGCGTGCACACCGGCGATTCCTTCTGTTCCGCTCCCATGCTGACCATATCGGAAGAAGTGCAGAAACGGCTTCAGGAACAGGCTTACCGCATCGTAGAATCTGTTCAGGTCATTGGAGGCACAAATGTTCAGTTTGCCCACGACCCGGTCAGCGACCGCATCGTTGTAATCGAGATCAATCCAAGAACCTCCCGCTCCTCCGCTCTGGCCTCTAAAGCCACCGGCTTCCCCATCGCCCTTGTATCCGCCATGCTCGCGGCCGGGCTCACACTGAAGGATATCCCCTGCGGAAAATACGGCACTCTGGATAAATATGTGCCTGACGGGGATTATGTGGTTATTAAATTTGCCCGCTGGGCCTTTGAAAAGTTTAAAGGCGTGGAGGACAAACTTGGCACACAGATGAGGGCTGTGGGTGAAGTAATGAGCATTGGAAAAACTTACAAAGAAGCCTTTCAGAAAGCTGTACGCAGCCTGGAAACCGGACGTTACGGCCTGGGATTCGCCAAAAATTATAATGACCTGACAAGAGACGAGCTGCTCCGCCGCCTGGCTGTTCCGTCCAGCGACCGCCACTTTATCATGTATGAGGCGCTGAGAAAAGGGGCTTCCGTGGATGAGATCCATGAGCTCACACGGGTCAAGACATGGTTTATCCGCCAGATGAAAGAACTGGTGGACGAAGAAGAGTCGCTCCTGGAATACCGGGGCGGACTTCCCTCAGATAAACTGCTCATCTCAGCAAAAAAAGACGGATTTTCCGACAAATACCTGAGTGCTCTTCTGGAAGTCCCCGAGGATGAAGTACGGCAGCGCCGCATAGCCCTGGGCATAACAGAAGCCTGGGAAGGCGTTCATGTCAGCGGTACAGAAAACAGCGCCTACTACTACTCCACTTACAATGGGGAGGACAAAAATCCGGTCAATTCTGACCGCCCCAAAGTCATGATCCTGGGCGGAGGACCGAACCGCATCGGCCAGGGCATCGAATTTGACTACTGCTGCGTCCACGCCGCCCTCTCCCTGAAAAAACTGGGATTTGAAACGATCATTGTAAACTGCAACCCGGAGACCGTGTCCACAGACTATGATACTTCGGACAAGCTGTATTTTGAACCTCTGACCCTGGAGGATGTACTGAGTATATATGAGAAAGAAAAACCGCTTGGAGTTATCGCCCAGTTCGGGGGACAGACCCCTCTCAATCTCGCCTCAGAACTGGAGAAAAACGGAGTGCGCATCCTTGGCACCTCCCCCGCTGTCATAAATCTGGCAGAAGACCGCGATCAGTTCCGCGCCATGATGGATAAGCTGGAGATCCCCATGCCTGAATCCGGCATGGCTTCCACTGTACAAGAGGCTCTTTCTATTGCAAAAGGAATCGGTTATCCGGTTATGGTGCGCCCTTCCTATGTGCTTGGCGGACGAGGGATGGAAGTCGTATATGACGAAGAAAGCATGGCCGGATACATGGAGGCTGCTGTAGGCGTCACGCCGGACCGGCCCATTCTCATCGACCGTTTCCTGAACCATGCACTGGAATGCGAGGCTGACGCCATCAGCGACGGGTCACACGCTTTTGTCCCAGCCGTGATGGAGCATATCGAACTTGCAGGCATTCATTCAGGGGACTCTGCATGTATCATCCCTTCTGTCCATATTTCTGAGGAACATGTGGAAACCATCAAGGAATATACGCGAAAAATCGCAGAGGAGATGCATGTAAAGGGATTGATGAATATGCAGTATGCCATCGAAAATGACACGGTATACGTGCTGGAAGCCAACCCGAGGGCTTCCCGTACCGTTCCCCTTGTCTCAAAAGTGTGCAACATCCGCATGGTGCCTTTGTCCATCGACATTATTACAGGCGAATTCACCGGAAGGCCGTCTCCGGTTCCGGCTCTTGCAGAGCAGGCGATTCCATATTACGGGGTAAAAGAAGCTGTATTCCCGTTCAATATGTTCCCGGAGGTCGATCCCCTTCTTGGACCGGAAATGCGCTCCACCGGAGAAGTTCTGGGGCTCTCTCCTGATTACGGGGAAGCGTTTTACAAAGCCCAGGAAGCGACTCAGACCTGCCTCCCCCTGGAAGGCGCCGTACTCATCTCCGTCAACAGGCGGGATAAACCGGAAGTGGCAGAAATCGCCAGAGGATTTGCCGACTGCGGGTTCCGCATCCTTTCGACCGGCGAAACATGCAGTATGATCCAGGCGGCAGGCATTCCAGCGGAACGGGTGAAAAAACTTTATGAAGGGCGGCCGAATATTCTGGATATGATCACCAACGGACAGATCGACCTGATCGTAAACTCCCCCTCTGGAAAGGAAAGCGTACATGACGACAGCTATCTGAGGAAAGCGGCCATAAAAGCAAAGATACCCTATATGACGACAATGGCAGCCGCGAGAGCCGCCATCGGAGGCATAAAATATGTTAAGGAGCACGGAAACGGAGATGTAAAATCTCTCCAGCAGCTCCACAGCGAGATAAAAGATAAAAAATAAAATTTAAGGGAAAGTCCAGATGACTTTCCCTTAAATTTTGTTATAGTAGTTTAGCACAGATCAGACAAATCACTCAGCTACCCGAACTCAGTCATCAAACAGCGGCGTGGAAAAATACCGCTCCGCGGTGTCCGGGAGCACCGTCACTACCCTCTTGCCCGGGCCCAGCTTCTTTGCAAGCTGGATCGCCGCAGCCACGTTAGTCCCGCTGGAGATGCCGCACATCAGCCCTTCCATAGAGGCCAGATTTTTTGCTGTCGTCAGCGCCTCTTCATCCGTGACAATGTATATATCGTCATAAATCTGGTTATTCAGATTATCCGGCACAAGTCCGTCTCCTATCCCCATCTGAAGATGTGTGCCTATGGATCCTCCTGAAAGAATTGCCGCGTTTTCCGGCTCCACAGCCCAGATTTCCATATCCGGGTTGTGCTCTTTAAGGACCTCTCCGATCCCGCTGATCGTTCCTCCTGTGCCGAATCCGGAACAGAATCCGTGGATTGGCCCGTCAACCTGTTCCAGAAGCTCCTGCGCCGTATATTTGCGGTGCACCTCTGGATTGGCCGGATTATCAAACTGACCGGGCACAAAAACATCCGGGTCATTTGCTGCCATATCATCTGCCATCCTCTGGCATTCGTCGATACAGTCTCCGATATTCCCCGCATCATGCACGAGGATGACCTCAGCCCCATAATGCTTCACCAGCATTCTCCGCTCTTCGGAAACAGAATCCGGCATAATGATCTTTACCTTATATCCCTTTACCGCTCCACAAAGTGCAAGGCCGATGCCCTGGTTGCCGCTGGTCGGCTCTACGATCACGGTTCTCCCCGGCGAGATAAGTTGTTTCTTCTCTGCATCTTCCAGCATGTTCAGAGCAGTCCGCGTCTTGATCGAGCCGCCCACATTCAGACCCTCAAATTTGACAAGTACTTCTGCGCTGCCTTCCGGGACCATATGATTTAAGCGCACCACCGGCGTATGTCCCACAGCCTCTAAAATATTGTTGTATACCATAAAAATCTTCCCATCTAAAACGTATTTAGTATCAGTGTATGACGGCGGAAGCGCTGGCGTACGCTGATGCTTTCCGGCTCCAAAAAAGGAAACCATTGGAATTATAACATATATTTCCGCAGGATGACAGCCCTAACTTTTTCTCCTTTGTAAAATGGGATGCTTTTTTATATGCTGATCAGGCATATAAGCAGGGAAATCTCCATACCGTAAAAGAAAAGGCCTTCCTCAAATAGAACAGTTGGCTATTTCCTGCAGATGTAGTATAATAGCTTTACTTTTTACAAATGAGGAAGGAGAAATCAACGTGCACTACTCACTCTATCAGCTTCTGTGGTTTTTTGTTCTTTATTCTTTTATCGGATGGGTGATCGGCACCTCCGCCGCCGCTCTGCGGAAAAAGAAATTTATTGACGTGGGCGCTCTCTTTGGCCCATACTGCCCCTCTTATGGACTGGGAGGCGTATGTTTTGCTCTGTTTCTTTCAGAGCTGGAAGAAAATCTTTTCTTTCTGTTTCTGGGCGGTGTAATTCTTACCTTTTTTATTGCTTTAATGACAGGTCAGATCCTGGAAAAAATCTTTCACCGGAAATGGTGGGACTATTCTGACCGGAAAATGCAGTTCGGCGGCTATGTAAATCTGCCTTATGTCCTTGTATGGGGAGCAGCCGCAATAGTCTGCGTCCTGTTTCTCAACCCCCTGCTTGTAGATCTGGTGGCTTTTATCCCGGATCTGGCAGGTATGATCATTCTTTTTATTGTGTGCCTGAATATGGTGATCGACCTTATCGGAACCATCAGCGGCATCACTGTAGTCCGGTCGCGGATCAACCGGATCGCCCTCATAGACGATGTCTCTGAAAGCCTTCAGAAAGCTGCTGATACAATGGGGGAAGGTCTCACCGGCTGGGTATTGAAACATCTGGAAAAAACTTACTCCAGTCTGGACCGCAGAGAGCTTCTGAAAATCAGAAGAGATGAAAAAAAACGGCAGGACGCAGAGACAGACAAACCTAAAGTTTTTGCTCAGGGCTGTAGTTTCTACAAGATTGCCTGTCTGTTCTTTCTGGGGGCGTTCCTGGGCGACATAACCGAGACGATTTTCTGCCTCGTTACGATGGGAGAACTCATGAGCCGCAGCAGCGTGGTGTATGGACCGTTCAGTATTGTCTGGGGGCTGGGCTGCGCTTTACTGACGGTTATCCTGTATCAGTACCGTGAGCGCAGCGACAGTTTTATTTTCCTGTTCGGCACTTTTCTGGGCGGAGCCTACGAATATATCTGCAGTATTTTTACAGAACTGGTCTTCGGCACGATCTTCTGGGACTACAGCAAGATCCCCTTTAATCTGGGAGGCCGTATCAATCTGCTGTACTGCTTTTTCTGGGGGATTGCCGCCGTTGTATGGATGAAATACCTCTATCCCAAACTGTCAGCTCTTATTGAACTGATTCCCATAAAAGCGGGAAAATATCTCACCTGGATCATGATCGTGTTTATGTCTGTCAATATCATCATATCCGGGCTTGCGCTGGATCGCTATAACCAGAGACAGAGCGGAGAACCTCTCGAAAAAAATGCATATACAGAATTCATAGACAGCCATTTCCCTGACGAAAGAATGGAACGGATCTATCCCAATGCAAAGCCCGCAAAATAGGGCGCTCATTCTCCATATGTAAAAAGCCATCCCCTGGAATTCTGATCAGAATATCCAGACGGATGGCTTTCTAATTGCTTCTGTTAAATTTGTTCTGTCTCCGGCAGCAGATTCTGCATACTTTTCAGACTGATGGCAATAGTCGACGTATTGTGGAGAAGCGCCGAGGTAGTTGGCTGTATCACTCCTCCCACCCCCAGGCCGATAAGACCGGAGTTGATTCCCACAATAAACCGGTAGTTTCTGTGGATCCGTTTCATCAGTTCATTGGACAGACGCTTCAAAGTAACCAGTTCCCTTAAGTCGTCTGCAGCAATGGTAATATCTGCGATCTCTCTTGCGATCTCCGCCCCGTCGCTGATAGCAATACCAGCATCTGCGGCGGAAAGTGCAGGTGAATCATTGATCCCGTCACCGATCATGATCACTTTTTTCCCCGATGCTTTTTCATTTTCCACAAACCGCGCCTTATCTTCTGGAAGAACCTCCGCATAATACTCATCCACGCCTACCCTTCTGGCAATGGAGGCGGCCGTCCTCTCGCTGTCGCCGGTCATCATGACCACCTTCGAGATGCCCTCAGCCTTCAGCTGACGTACCATATCAGCCGCCTCTTCCCGCAGCGGATCTTCTATGCAGATCACTGCGGTCAGTTCTCCGTCAACCGCGAGATACAGATGTGAATACTCTGACGGAAGCGCTTCAAAAAGTTCCTGTTTTTCCGGGCGTACGCTGCACTTTTCATCCTCAAAGACAAAATGGCTGCTTCCTATGACAACTTTCTTTTCCTCTATATAAGAAGAAATCCCGTGAGCGACCACATATTCCACTTTTGAGTGCATCTCTTCGTGGTACAGTTTTCTCTTCTTTGCCGCGTCTACCACGGCCTTTGCCATGGAATGGGGAAAATGCTCCTCCAGACAGGCGGCGATGCGCAGCGCCTCATCTTCTGGATAGTCCCCGAAGGCCACAACGTCCTTTACTGTCGGCTTTGCCTTTGTAAGCGTTCCTGTTTTGTCAAAAACTATGGTATCCGCCTCAGCCACGGCTTCCAGATATTTGCCGCCTTTTACAGTAATCCCCCGCTGCCCCGCCTCGCGGATTGCCGAGAGCACGGCAATGGGCATGGCAAGTTTCAGTGCGCAGGAAAAATCCACCATAAGTACGGACAGTGCCTTTGCCGCATTGCGGGTCACCAGCCCAACAATGCCGGTTCCGGCCAGTGTGTAGGGCACAAGACGGTCTGCCAGATGCTCTGCCTTACTCTCCAGGGCGGATTTCAGTTTTTCTGAATCTTCGATCATGGTCACGATCTTTTCAAAGCGTGTACACCCCGATACCGCCTTGACAAGGATCTCCAGCTCTCCCTCTTCCAATACAGTGCCTGCATAGACAGTTTTCCCTTTTTCTTTCTGTACCGGGAGTGACTCTCCGGTTAAAGACGCCTGATTGACCATGCCCTCGCCGGCACAGACTTCGCCGTCAAAGGGAATCACATTTCCCATGTGCACGACTGCCACATCACCGGGCTGAATCTGCGACGCATGGACAAGTACTTCCTGATTGCCTTTTTTAAGCCAGACTTTCTTTACATTCAGCGACATGCTCCGCGCAAGGTCGCCAACCGACTTTTTGTGAGTCCATTCTTCCAGAAGTTCTCCCACGCCCAGCAGGAACATGACAGAACCTGCTGTGTTGAAATCTCCGCGGAATACAGACACGCCGATGGCTGCAGCATCGAGAACAGGCACTTCTATCTTTCGCTTTGCAAGACACCGGATACCTATCCAGATGTACCGCATGGCTTTCAGCGCCATCCAGACTTTCCGGATCGGATATGGTACAATAAACTTTCCGCCGTAGTGCAGGATCACCTTCGTGATCAGCTTTTCCCGATATGTGGAGTTCAGTTCTCTGCCGGAGCTTGCCAGTACATTTTCCGGCGCTTCTGTTTTTTCATAGCTGAAGCCTTTGAGCACAGCTATAATCTCTTCCCGGTCCCCCTTATAACAGATAACGGCGTCTGCGGTGCGCTCATAGACTTTTGCATCTGTTACATATTCCTGTTTTTCAAGAAACCAGCAAAGAGTATCCGCCTGCGCGCACGTCATCCTTCCCTGGACAACATGAATACGCAGACGGCCCCTGATCTCATGCTTTATGATAAATTTCACGGTCTGTTATACTGTCTCTTCTTTAAAATCTTCCGCACCTTTATTTTCTGTATCTGCATCCTCCTGGACAGCCGCAGCTTCCTCCGCCGCTCTCCTTTCATTGATCTGCTGAGCCTCGGCCAGAATATCCTCCGCATTTTCCTGGACCGTAGTCGCCGTCTTCATCACGCAGTCCTTTGCCCGCAGGGCTGCCGCCGTGCAGTTAGTATATACTTTCTTAGCATCCTTACTCGAGAGAACTTTTACTCCCGCTGTTCCAAAAAGAACACCGCCTGCAAACAGCCCGATTTTCTTTAAAGTTGAAATACTGATCATAATATAAGTACCTCCTGTCCTTGTTTAAAATGTCTGTTTATTTGTGCTTATAGCCGGTATAAAATACCATTACAAAACAAAAAACCGCAGCCCATGCCCAGAATCTGTGTTGTTTCACAGCTATATCACTCCCTTGTTAATAATATGTAAAATTCTATGTTTCTGTCACATCATAGCAACCCGATTTTAAGATAGTCAATTCTAACCGCAACTGGCGATAAATTTTATCAAAAAGGGACAGGCCCCTTTTGGTAGAAGGTTCAGAATATTCTGAATGCATTCACAAAAGGGGTCTGTCCCTTTTTACCACTATTTTTGTAATTTTCTGATTTTTCAGATAACCGCACTGTTTCAGCCCTTCCCGAACGACTGTATCCCAGTTTCCCTGGGACAGGTGATAGGTTGTATTATCGTCAAGCACGATCAGGCATCCCTCCTGGGCTGTGCAGTCATCGGAGTATTCTACTTTATACATATTTTTCCGGCTGATGGCGCCGATTTCCTCCAGTGCGTTGATCATACGGTATACGGTTGCGACACCGATCTTTTCGTCTGCTTTTGAAGCTTTATAGAAGATTTCCTTACAGCTTGAACAGTCGTTTTCGAGAATTATATCTATGAGCATCCTCCGCTGTTTTGTAATACGGCATCCATTTTCTTTGAGTTTTTCAATAATCTGTTCTTTCCTGCTCACGTCCGCCTCCTGCCATCCATATAAGGCATACGAATTTACACCGTACTTGACGGCTATAATATACTCACCACTTTAAATCCTGCCTTTTCTACAGCGTGTATCAGTTCATCTTTGTCAATTTCCCGATCCAGGGACACTTCAGCGCTGCTGTCTTTCAGACTTACTTTTGCAGCCGCACCGTCAATTTGGTTCAGGGCATTTGCCACATCCACAGCACAGTGCGCGCAGTGCATTCCTGATATCTTTATGGTCTTTCTGCCGATCACACGGCCGGCCAGCTTCTTTTTCGGCATCTTCCCGCTGCCCGGGCAGCTTCCTCCGGCGGGACATCCGATACATTTTACGCCGCTTTTTTTCGCCTTTATTATATATGCGACTGCGCCTCCGATTAAAATCATCAGAATAATGATCACAATAATATTTACCATAAACTGTATCCTTTCTGTAAAAACCGGCGTTTAAAATCCGTTTTTATTCCACAGGCCCAAAGCCCCGGACGCCCCGTTCTGCCTTCCATTCCGCCTTATACGTCAAGCGGCGGACAAAGCATGCGCCTTTGTCCACCGCTGAGCATTCCAACTATTCCCTACGCATGCAGGCTGTATTCCGCTGCAAATTCTCTATCTGACTTGCGGATCCTCCAGATAATGATCGCTGCAAACGCCAGAACCGCGATCAGTCCCGGAACAAAAGCTGTTCCAAGCGCGCCGGTTGTAGCCAGTGTTCCGATCTGGTATACAAAGAACGCTATCGTATAACCGGTAGCAAGCTGGAGGCATATGCCGCCAAACAGCCATTTCCCGCTCTTCATCTCGGAATTCATCGCTCCCAGAGCCGCAAAGCACGGCGGTGTATAAAGGTTGAACATCAGGTAGGCAAGAGCCGCCGCCTTTGTAAGCCCCATGACCACAGCCACTTCATTTCCGCTGCCGACAAGCTCCAGTGCATCCGTATCGATCAGATTTGTAACACCGTAAACGACCGCCAGAGTACCTACTACATTTTCCTTTGCGATAAATCCTGTGATCGCCGCCGCTGCAAGCTGCCATACGCCAAATCCAAGCGGAATGAACAGGATGGCAAACGGATGCGCAACACTTGCCAGGATAGAGGTGCTCTCTGCGCCCTCCTCCACAAGCTGGAACTGCCAGTTAAAGCTCTGCATGATCTGTACAACTGTGTTGCAGACCAGGATAATAGTCCCGGCTTTGACAATATATGCTTTGCCGCGCTCGAGCATAGACACGCATGCTCTCTTTAAACTCGGAAGCTTGTATTCCGGAAGTTCAATGATAAAGAAAGATCTGCGGTATTTCTGTCCTGTAATTTTCTTTACAAGCAGAGCTCCCAGGAGCACCAGCACGATGCCCACCAGATACATAGTGGCCGATACCCACCATGCGTCTGCAAAGAATGCGCCCGCAAATAATGCGATCACCGGAATTTTGGCCCCGCAGGGCATGAACGGCGTGAGCATGGCAGTTGTCCTGCGCTCTCTCTCATTTCGGATCGTACGGGATGCCATAACACCCGGGATCGCACAACCCGTACCGATGACCATCGGGATTACGGATTTACCGGAAAGCCCGACTCTCTTGAAGATCGGATCCAGAACGACCGTTGCACGGGCCATATAACCACAGTCCTCCAGGAGAGCGATCAGGAAGTACATGACCATTACCAGAGGCAGGAATCCGACCACCGCTCCTACACCGCCTATGATACCATCAACCAGCAGGGCATACAACAATGGATTCGCGTTTTCCATCAGGCCGCCTACCCATCCCTGGAATGTCTCGATCCAGCCAACCAGCCAGTCCGCGATCCAGGTTCCCAGCGTAGTCTGAGATATGTAGAACACAAGGAAAATAACTGCGGCGAAAATCGGTATACCAATAATCTTATGCGTTATAACTGCGTCGATCTTGTCCTGGAAGTTCTTATCTTTTGTAAAAACTTTCCTTTTTTCCACCTGCTTTACAATGCTGTTGACAAACTCAAATCTTTTTCTGTCGGCAGCCTCTACCTCTTTTTTATCCTTCAGGTCAATGTCCGCCTGCACATAAGGCGCTTTCTGCCCTCTTCCACTTAATGCCGCAGCCGCAGCAACGGCTTCTTTCAGGCCTTCACGCCCTGAAGAGGTAGATATTGTCTTGATTACCGGGCAGCCCAGCTTTTCCGCCAGAAGCTTTTCATCGATCTCCGTCTGCTTCTTGTCTGTGATATCGCTCTTATTTAAAGCTACCACTACCGGAATCCCCAGCTCCAGAAGCTGTGTGGTAAAAAACAGGCTTCGGCTCAGATTTGTCGCATCCACAATATTGATTATCACATCTGGATTCTCATTTTTGACATAGCTGCTGGTGATACTCTCCTCCGAGGTGAACGGAGACATAGAGTAAGCTCCCGGCAGGTCTACTGCGACCAGTTCCTCCGCCCCGTCATAATAAGCCTTCTTGATCAGGCTTTCCTTTCGCTCTACCGTAACACCGGCCCAGTTTCCGACACGTTCATTTCTGCCTGTCAGAGCGTTGTACATGGTCGTTTTACCGCTGTTCGGATTCCCTGCAAAAGCAATTCTCATTTTACAATTCTCCTCCTTCATTCCGATTAGTTAAGGCTAACCTTTGTGCAAAAAAAATAGTAAATCTAATTACTATTTTTCTTTTTATTTTATATTGAAATAGCTTGCGCTAGATCAGTATCAATATTATACCTTCCATCTTTGATGGAAACCACACAGCCGCCTCGCACACGCGAGACAACAGTAATGGGCTCACCGCTGTAGCAGCCCAGAGAAAAGAGAAATGCTTCCATCTCCTCATCATTGGTCGCTATGCCCTTTATGATATACTCTTCGCCTTCCCTGGCATCCATTAAATTCATATTATCCAGATCCTCTCATTGTTACATTATGACGAACCGATTCTGTTCATCCCAGATTTTTCGTTTCATCTAACAAAAGATAGTCTAAACTAACTTTTTTTATTTGTCAATCCTTTTTTGAGATAAATTTTCAAAATTCATTCTTCTACTGAAAAGGACTACAAATCTGTAAATACCATTAGCCCTTTACTTCCTTGTTTTATCGAAAATTTTAGTTTGGGAAACTCAAGGAAATTGATGTTTGCTGTCAGGTTTCCTCTATGATATACTTATACACAGATTTTAAGATTTGACGAGGTGAAATTTATGCACGGAAATGAATCTTCCGAAAACTATCTGGAAACAATTCTGGTCTTAAGCCGGCGCCTTCCTGTTGTACGTTCCGTAGATATTGCTACGGAGCTTGATTTTAAAAAATCAAGCGTCAGTGTTGCCATGAAAAAATTAAGAGAGAGCGGACATATCACCGTTTCTCCTGAGGGATATATCACACTTACCGAAGCAGGGAAAGAGATCGCCGACTGCATCTATGAACGGCACACCCTTCTGTCCAGCTGGCTGGAAAAACTCGGAGTGGATCCGAAAATTGCGGCAGAGGATGCCTGCCGGATTGAACATGTCATAAGTGCGGAAAGTTTTGCAGCTATTAAAAATCATGTAAGATCGAACTAAGCGAAAGACGGCATCCGCGGGCACAGAGGCACGAAAGGCCGGGAATTTGAATAGATTCCCGGCCTTCTTTATTTATGTCCCGCAGTATGCTGAATCAGCTGTTTACATTTTCCAGGACTGACTTCAACTCTTCCGCCGATCGTCCCAGCTTGTCCATCTCCTCTTTGCTGAAACCGATTTCCAGGATCTGTTCTGCCCCGCCTTTTCCGACGATGGCAGGTATACTCAGGCAAAGGCCTGACAGCCCGTACTCGCCGTTCAGAGAGACAGATACCGGCATTACGGTATGGCTGTCTCTCACGATTGCCTCTGCAATCCTTGCAGCAGCCATGCCGATCCCGTAATAAGTGGCTCCCTTTCTTTCTATGATCTCATAGGCGCTGTCCCGAACCGCATGATAAATCTCATCCATCTCGCTGTCAAATGTGCGGAATCCCCGGAGTTTCGCAAACTCTTCCAGGCGGATGCCATAGATGTTTGCGCAGCTCCACGCGGCCAGTTCACTGTCACCATGTTCTCCTACGATAAAGGCATGTACGTTCCTGCTGTCTACATCCAGCTTTTCGCTGAGCAGATACTTCAGCCGGGCAGTATCCAGCACCGTCCCCGATCCGATCACCCTCTCCTTGGGAAATCCCGACTCTCTCAGGGCAATCTGTGTCAGAATGTCCACCGGGTTTGACACGATCAGAAGAATCCCTTCACATTTAACCCTCTTGATCTCCTCTATGATAGATTTCATAATCCGGGCGTTTTTCTGTACCAGATCAAGTCTGGTCTCGCCCGGCTTCTGATTTGCCCCCGCAGTAATGATAATCACGGATGCATCCGCTATGTCTTCATACTTTCCGGCATAAATGTCCATTGCATGAGCAAAAGGCAGTCCGTGGCTGATGTCCATTGCCTCGCCTTCCGCCTTGGCATGATTGGCGTCAAGAAGCACCAGCTCTGAGAACGTCCCCTTTTGCATCAGTGCATAGGCAATGCTCGATCCTACAAATCCGCAGCCTACTATTGCGGCTTTCTGTATATTTATCATGTTATCTCCTCCTGTCTTTTTAATTCCTAGTATTTTACTAGGAATTATCTATACCTTTATTATATACTATTTCCCAAAGAAAACAAGAAATTTTTTGTAATTTTTTCCATATTTTCTGACTAACCCCCCTTCACACCGGTAATTGGTTGAAATATGAATAGAGCAGCATACCGGCTTTGACGCCGGTGTATTCATGGGGGCGAAAATGTGTTATACTGTTAAAGCAGTGCCCCGGTTCTGTCTCACCGGTTCTCAGACTGCTGTTTCGCCGGCCGCTCCATGCGGATGAAACGACAGAGCCGCAGAGCTATATCGGGGCAGAAAATAATCAGAGAGAAGGTATATCAATTATGTCAGAAGAACAGAAAAATAACGGATGCACAGAAGAGTCCTGCGCCGGATGTGCGCATGCCGACTCCTGCAGCAGCAAAAAAACAGATTTTCTTGAGCCGGCCAACAAATATTCCCATATAAAGAAAGTGATCGGCGTTGTCAGCGGAAAAGGCGGCGTAGGCAAATCCCTTGTCACAGCTTCCCTGGCCCGTATGGCAAGAGAGAAAGGATATAATGTGGGAATTCTGGACGCAGACATCACCGGTCCGTCTATCCCCAAAATGTACGGCGTACACAACAAAGCACAGGGCACAGAGGAAGGCATCTTCCCGTGTACGGCTCAGGACGGAACACGGATCATGTCCGTCAATCTCCTGCTGCCGGATGAAGAAGCTCCGGTTATCTGGAGAGGTCCGATCATCGCCGGGGTGGTAAAACAGTTCTGGACTGATGTAATGTGGGGAGATCTGGACTATCTCTTTGTGGACATGCCGCCGGGAACCGGAGACGTGCCCCTGACCGTATTCCAGTCTCTTCCGGTGGACGGAGTCGTTATTGTGACCTCTCCTCAGGATCTGGTGCAGATGATCGTCAAAAAGGCGTGCAGCATGGCTACTCAGATGAATATTCCTGTTCTTGGGATTATTGAAAACTACAGCTACGTAAAATGCCCGGACTGTGGAAAAGAGATCAAGATCTTCGGTGAAAGCCGGGTAGATGAAGCTGCGGCCCAGATGGGGATACCGGTGCTCGGACGTATGCCCATAGACGCGAACCTTGCACAGGCTGTGGAAGAAGAACGCTTTTACGAAGCAGAAAATCCTTATCTGAAAGAGATCGACCTGTAGGATTCCCTGAAACACCCTGAAACACGATGGAAAGATCGTCAAAACTGCAAGGAGGACGTTTATGATCGGACGCAGAACAGAAATATGGAGAGAATGGGAATATTCATACCCTGCGGCATATGGTTTCCGACCAATTATCGTGAGTTATATCCATGAGGATAAAAAAGTCCGCCCGTGTATGCTCGTCGTGCCGGGCGGCGGCTACCGCTATGTATCATCCACAGAGGCAGATCCGGTCGCCCGGACCTTTTATGCCGCGGGATACAATGTATTTGTACTGGCATACACTGTAAATTATCTGGATGAGCCTCTGAAGCTCCAGCCCCTTATGGATATCGCAAGGGCGGTGCGGATCATCCGTTACCATGCAGAAAAGTGCAGTGTTGACCCGGACAAGATGGCAGTATGCGGATTTTCCGCCGGAGCGCATCTGTGCGCCTCCCTCTGCGTCCACTACTCTGATATCTCTGATCCGGATCCGAAATATGCCCCCATATCCGCCCGGCCGGACGCCGCAGTGCTTGGCTATCCGGTGATCACATCTGGAGAATACGCTCACAAAGATTCTTTTACGGCGCTTCTGGGCGCAGATGCCGGGGAAAAAGAACTGGAATATATGTCATTAGAAAAACATGTAACAGACGACATGCCGCCCTGTTTTCTCTGGCAGACGGCCTCAGATGAATCCGTTCCGGTGGAAAACAGCTATCTTTTTGCGATGGCCTGCCGGAAAGCCGGAGTTCCTTTTGCTCATCATGTATTTTCTGAAGGGATCCACGGTATGTCTGTCGCCACAGGGGAATGGCTGGAAGGCTGCTATGGCACCCCCTATACCCTGGAGCAGATCGACAGGCTGACCGAGGCTATAGAACAGGGAGCGACACCTTATCCAACGGAGAAAGCCGAAGAAATCCGAACCGCTTTTTCCGGGAAAAGAGACGGAGGGAAAAAGTGGGATCCTGAGATCAAACAATGGCTCAAAGGAATTCTTGACGAGGTCGGCATGTGGACAAAGCTCGCCGAAAAATGGCTGGAAGACAGGCTCTGACCTGCAACGCGCGTTTTCCCCTTTATGTGCATAGTATAAAAGAAAAGGATTTTTTAACTATGGCATACGAAACATTTGAAAAGGTGGAAGGCATCATCCAGGGGATCAACCGGGGAGATTCCTGCTGTTCCCTGATGCTGTCTGTGATCAGCGGCTCCGATATCATCAATGTAGTTGTCACCGGAGAGACTGTAGTTATTGACAATGTAAGGCTCAGGAGAGGAATGAGGATCGCTGCATTCTATGATGCAAATCTTCCCACGCCTGCTGTCTATCCGCCTCAGTACCGGGCGGAACTTATTACATCGCTGCGGCGAAACCAGCAGGTCATGCTGGCCTACTTTGACGACAGCCTGGTATCTGACGACAATACCCTGCAGCTTAACATCGGCCCCACGACCAACGTTGTAACGGCAAACGGACAGCCTTTTATGTGCAGCCCTGAAAATTCCGAGCTGCTTGTGTACTACACAACTACTACATTCAGCATCCCTGCACAGACCACTCCCCAGAAAGTCGTTGTCCTGTGCGAATATTGATACAGATGCATCCGGCGCCTTGTACAAAGGCGCCGCCTTTTTTATTTCATCATTTTCAGAAGTTTCATGCAGAACAGCTCCAGTGTTTCGCAATACTCGTTTGAAATCGGACAGCAGATACAGAGACTGCTCTCCGGCATCAGACATTCGTCTGAAGAACGGAGAATATAATCGTACATATATTTAAAAAATTCTTTATTGGTGGGTTTCTTATTTTTAGCAGATCTGTTAAAAATGAGATTAAGAAGTTCCGTATTGTGCGATTCCCAGACAGAATTTACAACAGTTCTGATATTTTTCTCTACACAATTCCAGGATGTTCGGAAGAAAGATGCAATGTCGGGATAAAGCAGCTTTGTAATACAATCCATTCTGTCTTTATCTTCAATAATAAGCGTCAGGCCATACGTCACATAATTATATCCCGTGTACGACCTGTGCACTCCAAAAGAATCCAGGGTGTCTTTAATTATTTTTTCGTAGTTCATTTGTATTACCTCATTCCTTTTTGAGATAACCCGTTCAGAAAACACATACCTATGGTAAATTGGAGAAATGTAGTATACAACAGATTTTATAGGAAAATATTCGACTTTTAAAGTCGAAAAAAGCAGGTATCACTCATGCGAACCAATGAAGAACGAATTTCCGCTGTCAGGCAGCGTACAGTGCAGATAGAGTCATTAGGCGGCATTTCCAAAGCAGGAAAATCCCCTGCGAGTACACGGACAGGAAAACATGTTGCTGCAAAATCAAAAAGGAGGATGTGATTGCCTATCTGGAAAACCGCCATCAACAACTGGTGCAATCAGGGGCACATCCGCACCCCGCAAGGCTTTTCAATCTGGCGGAAAATCCGTGACCTGCACACGGCAGAGATTGAAGGAGGTGCGGAGAAAAAATATTAAAGTATCAGCCGCCCCTTTCGAGGCGGCTGATACTTTAATATGAA
>DXDR01000025.1 GCA_019115385.1 Candidatus Mediterraneibacter avicola
GCCGCAGAGAAATCATCATCTCCTCGTAATCCTTCTTACTACCAATACCGTAAATACAGGAAACCGATGACACCACAATGACATCTTTCCGCTCGATGAGCGCCGCCGTGGCGCTGTGCCGCAGCTTATCAATCTCATCGTTGATCGACGAATCTTTCTCAATATAGGTGTCCGTGGACGGCACATAAGCCTCCGGCTGATAATAATCGTAGTAGGAGACAAAATATTCCACCGCATTGTGCGGGAAAAATGCTTTAAACTCGCTGTAAAGCTGCGCCGCCAGCGTCTTGTTATGCGCCAGGATCAGCGTCGGCTTATTTAACTGCTGAATGACATTGGCCATGGTAAATGTCTTGCCGGACCCGGTAACGCCCAGCAGCGTCTCAAACTGATTACCCTCTTTAAACCCTTTCACCAGCTGTTCAATGGCCTGGGGCTGATCGCCGGTGGGGGCAAAATCTGATACTAATTCGAAATGGTCCATGATAAATTCTCTCCTTTGTTGATTTTGATATGTTCGATATCAGCTATACTAATTCCCTATCAAATATTCATCTACTCTTTATTCAAAATTTTTGTCTTCTAACAATTTTTGTAATTCTTCCTTACTTGGAAGTACTGTTTCATATTTACTTGCAAATATTTGATTATTATCTACAGGTAAAGTCATTTCCACAATAGCATCTTTCTTGTCTTTGCAAATAATAATACCTATCGTTGAGTTTTCATCATCCAATTTGACTTTTCGATCATAATAATTAACATACATCTGCATCTGTCCTATGTCTTGATGTTTTAACTGGCCAATCTTCAAATCGAACAATACAAAGCAACGGAGTAAACGGTTGTAAAACACTAAATCCACACGAAAATGTTCTTCTTCAAATGTTAATCTAACCTGTCTTCCAACAAAAGTAAATCCTCTTCCCAATTCCAGTAAAAACTTCTGCAGATTATCTATAATTTTATTCTCCAATTCTGATTCAGAATAAGTAACCAATTCAGGAAGTCCTGTGAACTCTAAAATATAAGGATCTTTGAATATATCTTCTGGCTTTTCAATCATCTGACCTTCTGTCGCAAGGCGCATAACTTCTTGTTTATCTCTGCTTAACGCAAGCCGCTCATAAAGTGAACTTCCATACTGACGCGCCAGTTCATCTTTACTCCAACTATTTCTATAGGACTCTATTTCATAAAAATGACGTTCATCAACATTATTTATCCTCATAAGGATGAGATAATGAGACCAACTCAGATAAAATTTTCTTCCTTCCTGTGTAACTGGAAGTTTTTCAGATTGGGGAAACGGCATTTCCCCAATTGAGTCTTTGGAATAAACCAGATAAAATTTACGCATCAGTTTTAAATTATCGTATGAGTACCCCCTTCCGAATTTCTGTGTCAATCTCTGAGACAATTCTTTCAGAATATACTTTCCATATGCTGCACGTTCTTTTCCGCCTTGTTCTTCTTCAACGATCATCCTCCCTGCTTCATAATAGGAATATACCATTGTCATATTTACTGCAGTAGACAAATTTTTCTTGGCATTTTGGAACAATTCTATTACTTTATTTTAAAAAGTTTCATTTTGAATATTATCCATATAATACAACCTTTCATATTTCCGGCTTTATATATCCACTGTTCATAATTTTAACAATTCGTTCTGTTTAGTTGTAACCAACTTAGCTTTTCTCTTATTACTCATTTCATTTTGTTTTTCAAATTCAATTGTCTTTCACCTCAATATTTTCTCTTCATAAGTTCTTACTCTTTTCCCTTTCACATAATATTCTATATAAACAAGAGAATTCTTTGAATCTATTTCATAATAAATCCCCAAATCATATCCGCAAACATGTTCTGGCAATGTTTTTCCATCAAATGACCACACTCCATCATACGAATCTTTTGTCAATGCAACCAGCCTAGCTTTGTCATTCTCCTTTTCCTTCATCGGTCGATATGACTTTTTCATTTCTAATGCAATAAGGTTATCTTTTTCAACAATTTCTCCTCGACTATGTACAATAAGATCACATATAATAGTTACTACCTTTAAATCATCATTATAAATAGTCTTTACTCGACCATTATTTCTATTGTATTCAACATCAACATAATACCTAGAGTATTTGCTATGTCGAATTTCCAGATAAAGACATTGCGCCAATGTACTACATAGACTTCTTTCCGCTACATTACTCAAAATAAATGCTGTATTTTCCTTTAAAAACCTTTTATTTGCCCTTTCAAAAATCTTAACTAATTCATTCTCCATGATGCTTTCTCCACATAATAATCAACCTTAGTTTCGACTTTTCTCTGCTTCTTAAAACCAGTTCTAGTCTTTGGAACAGATACGATAAAATCTATATGTTAGCGATAAGTTGCCTGCGAAACTATTACATGCTCTTTCCACTTTCTATCATTCATATGCCATTCCTTACTATCAATATCAATCCACTTAAACCCTTTACTTTCTAAGAAAAGCCACAGATTTCTATTATTAATAGACGATTTAGGACCAACAATTATATTTTCAATCAGTCTATACTCATTATTTTTAAAGTAGAGTTCTCTAAATGGAATTATTGAACAATCATTCACCCTAAATTTTATATCACTGACATCTTTTTCCTCTCTTCTAATAGTCCTTTGTCAGTACAGTTCCAAAATTTTTAGTTGTTCATCGTTCATAGTATAGCCCTTAATTGTAAACTCTTCTGTAATTCCATTCGCCCTTTTTCGAAATCGACTGTTCTCGGAGAATCGTCCTTATTTCCAACAGCGATAATCGCCTTTAAGTTGTAGTGATTCGTGTGATAACTTTTCCATCTGAAACAGTTATTCGAAATTTTCGAATAACTGACAGCACTTTTTCCTGTGACAGTAATAAATGTCAGACACTCTGCTGCCGAGGAGCACACTATAAATATTTTTTATATTCTTCACCTTTAAATTCAATAGATTTTTATCATTAAGAAATGTTCCTGCAAAAAGTCACAAAATCATTTTATCCGTCTGATATCATCCAGTCCGTTTAGTATCATTCCGTCCACAAAATCTGGACAAAAAAGCACTAAATATAACTCATTTTCCGGCTCCGACACAATAGGAGACAAAATATTCTACGGCGTTGTTAGGAAAAAATTTCTTGAACTCGCCGTAAAGCTGAGCGGCCAGTGTCTTATTATAGACGATAATAAGCGTCGGTTTATTTAACTGCTGGATAATGTTTGCCATCGTAAATGCTTTTCCAGAACCGGTGACACCAAGAAGAGTCTCACACTGGTTGTTCAAATACATCTGCTATTTTTTGATATGCCCTTCGTTCACTCGCTCTTATTTCTCGAATGCGTTCTAGCGATTCGTCAAAATAATCTTTTCCAAAAGGCTTACCATTTTTTAACATATCATCATTAAGAACAAAGCCCTTTATGATATATTCTTTTAATGTTTTTGTTGCCCACTGCCGAAAACGTGTTGCTTTTTTTGTATTTACTCTATAACCAACTGCGATTATTGCATCCAAATTATAACATTTTACATTTCGTGATACGTTTCTATTTCCCTCTTTTTGAACTACCGAGAAAAACTCGGCAGTTGACTTTTCATCCAATTCTTCTTCTTGAAAAATCTTCTTTAAATGCAAAGAAATATTATCCGTAGAACAGTCAAACAATTCTGCCATCGCCTTCTGCGTCATCCAAAAAGTCTGTTCACGAAAGAAAACACTGACACATATATTCGTTTTATCTATCTGATACAATACAATCTCATGTTCTTTGTTCATCCTATCCCCTCTTTTTCTCATTACGAATCTAATCTAAAAAAGTCAGAAAATCATTTTTTCCGTCTGGTATCATTCAGACCTTTTCTGTTTACAGCGCAGTCCCTTTCCCGGGAATATAAAAAGCCTCCGTATCTGCCTTCTCCAGTTTGAGAAGCTGCACTTTTTTATCAAGCCCGCCTGCATATCCTGTCAAGCTGCCATCCGTGCCTACCACGCGGTGGCACGGAACAATAATAGAAATTTCATTGTGTCCTACCGCGCCTCCCACGGCCTGGGCAGACATACGGGGCACCCCCTTTTGAGCGGCAATCTGCTTTGCGATCTCTCCATAAGTCATAGTCCGGCCATACGGAATAGAACAGAGAATTTTCCACACCTCATTCTGAAAAACCGTTCCATTAAAATGAAGAGGCACAGTAAAATCCGGTTCTTTTCCCGAGAAGTAAATATCAAGCCACTGTTTTACTTTTTGAAAGAGCGGGATTTCCCTTGCCTCATGCTCCTGATCCAGCCCTCGTGCAAAATACTTCTGCCCTTCAAACCACAAGCCGGTCAGACCGATGTCATCCGCCGCTAAAAGGATATTGCCGACAGGCGACTCATAGTGACTGATATACTGCATAGCGCACCTCCATAATTATTTTCTTTCTTCATTCTCTGAAACGGACTCAAACAAGAAACGCATCTGTATAAGCCCGCAGATATATTTTGTTCCGCCGTCTGCTTCTGTGATTAATATACTACACTTATATATCTATTGCAAGGCTTTCCCGAATGTATGTTCTTATTGGATTTCTCTATTTTCGTTCTCACCCCTGCCAATGCCGCACAGTCCAAATTTTACATGTTTTGTATCTTCCTTTTACCTCTTTTTTCTTTTCCTGTGATAAAATAATATTGTTATTGTATTTGCGCTTTTTAAACTTAAAGAATTTGCCAGAGGTAACTGCTATGACTGATATCTATTTTACGAAAGGACATACTGATTTTACAAAAACAGAGCAGAAGATCATCAATTATATTATCGAGAATCCTGATTCTTTTGTTCACATGACGATTGGAGAGGCGGCCCGCGCCATCGGCAGTTCTGAGCCTACCATCTCCCGTTTTGCCAGGCACTGCGGATATGCAGATTTTAAAGAGCTGAAAACTACGGTGCTCCGGCACCTTTCAGGAACCGATTCTCCTGCCGGGAAACTGAACTCCACAATCGGCAGCGCGTCATCCGGCACGCCCGAAGGATTTCTTCAAAGGCAGCAGTTTTGTATCGGGAAAACGCTTTCTTTTCTTGAACCGAAGCTCATGGAACAGGCTGTTTCCGCCATCACAGAAGCCAGAACTGTATATTTATATGCAAAAGGAGCGGCACTTTCGCTGGCCCAGCTGACGCACTTTCGGCTCACCCGTTTCGGGATCCAGACTGTCCTTCTTCCGCCGGGCAGTTCCGAATTGTTTGAATATATGAATCTTTTTACAGAAAAAGATCTGGTGATCCTGTTTGGTTTCCAGAAAACTCCGAAAGAGGCCCAGGTTTTGCTGGATCATCAAAAAGAACGGCACTATACCTGTGTCTTTTTTACCAGCCGTCTTTATCAGCCCGCAAATGACAGCAGAGTCATCCCGCTGTACGTGTACCGGGGCGAACCGACGGAATATCACTCTATGTCCGCTCCGGCGGCCCTCCTCGACGCTCTTGTAGTAATGATCGGAGCAAAACTGGGAAAACGGTCAGAAAAATACCTGGACAGTCTTTACCAGCTGAAAGAACACTACAAATCTGAAATCCCACGCTAAAAGATCCGTTTGATTGACCGGGCTTAAAACGAGGGATGCTTCTTGAACGCGAGTTCAAGAAGCATCCCTCTCTACATACGTATAGATATTCAGATCTGTCTTTATATTTCCGCCCCTTTCAGCAATACCCCCACATAATCTCCCCCCAATGCATGTATTTCTTTTAAGGAACGTTTGAGCAGCCCCGCTGTCTCCACCTGAAAGCTGAGATTATCAGACATTTTTATCTCATATTCTCCCGCCTGTATCTGCCGGTACAGATCTTCCACTGTATGCGCCTCTTTTTCGAACACATTATAGACGCATCCGTACTGGAAGGACTGATGTGTATCACTTCCGGCCACGAGAGGACGGTTCAGTTTCCTGGACAGGCGGCTCATCTTTTTCCATGTCCCGTCACAGTCCTGAGCCAGGTCCTTCCCATTGATGTCCAGAAACATAAATCTCTCCAGCATTTCCCTGGGAAGGAACGGGATATTGCCCCCTTCCCTGTACGGATGACCCGCTCCGAAAAGAACCGGATATTCTGCCGCCATATCTGACCACTTTTCAAAAGTAAGAAATTTTCCTTTCTCTTTATGAGGCTCAAGGCGCTGATTCATTTCAAGAATACAGTCCAGCGGCCCCGTCACAAGAGTATGCCCTCCCTCAGCGATATCTACTTCCATGCCGGGAAAGATACGAAAGCCGTCTTCCGTCACAAGGCTGTCCCCTTCCCTGGTACAGCGCCCCTCAATATAACGGTACACCTCAGCAAATCCAAGCGTATTAAAATGCTCTGTCAGGCAGAGCGCATCCAGTCCGGCCCTTCGGGCTTCCCCGAACAGCCAGTCAGTGTAATCCGGGGAAAAGGGCAGTTTTTTTGCCAGTTTCCCATGTGTGTGGAAATCAATTTTCACTTTATTACGCATCCTTTCTGTCACTAAATTTTATCCCACGTTCATCGCTTAACTGCAGCCTGCAGAAGATATTTTCAGGGATCTTCTGTCGATCCGTTACAGAACATTTGACAGCAGCACCGAAATTCCAAAACTTGCTGCGGCCCAGCACACAGAGATTACTGCAAATATGATATCTCCTCTTGTTATCCGCAGCATGGCCAGCTTTATTTTCTTTACCTCTGGATTTTTCAGCGAATACCTGTAACCTTTAAGTTCCAGCGCCTCCACTGTCGTGCGTGAGCGTTTTGCCGTATTGAGCATAAGCGGATAGAAAGACTGGATGATCATTTTAATCTGATAAAACAAATACCGGACTTTTCCATAAAATGTTTTCTTTTCCGGCGGATTTCCTCTCAGGCGGTATGACAGAAGGATGTTCTGAAACTCCTCCATCAGTACCGGAAGAATCCGGTAAGCAAAGGATATACTGAAGGAAAGCTGATCCGGGCATCCAAACCAGAGCATGCCATTGGCCAGCCGGTCCGGATCAAGGCCGGAGAAAACCGTGATGGAAGCCAGGGACACGATGGCTACTTTCAGCGTCATCACGAGCAGAGGTGCAATGGTCTGTGTATCTCCGCCAAAAAATAAAGCTACGATAAACAGATACCCGGTCTGGGAAAACACACCTATACAGAAAAGGAACAGAACCAGAGGCGCGATCCTCGCCATCCTTGTAGTTGCGACAACAAACAGGAAAAGGCACAGAAGTACAGCCACGTCATTTAAAAACCAGGGTACCAGTCCAAAAAACAGATACCATACGAGGAGGATCCGTGGGTCCCGCCTGGCAATAACTGTGTCATCATTTCCATATGCATTTTTCAGCACCTGGTTTCTCAGGTAATCAATGGATATCTTATCCAGAATATTTTCCGTCAGTTTACGCATACTTTTCACCTCTGAAATCTTCTCTGAAATGACTGATAAATTCATCAATCGTAAAACACGGACTTATTATCCCCATCTCTCTTGCCATATCGTAAATCTGAGGCGGCCGTATGCCTACTTTCCCCCGTACATACATATCCGCAAATACTTCTTCCTTCGTGCCGTCCGCGATCACATATCCCGAGGAGAGCACAATGATCCGCTCTGCCCAGTCGCATACAAGCTGCATATCGTGGGTGGCGATCACAACCGTATCGGTGATCCCTTTGAGCATCTGCAGGGTTTTCATGATCTCCCGGCGGGTTGCGATGTCCAGATTTGCCGTGGGTTCGTCCAGAAGCAGCATTTCCGGGTTCAGCGCAATGCCGATCGCAAGAGAAGCCCGGCGCATTTGTCCGCCGGAAAGAAGCCTGCCGTCCCTGTCCGCCAGATCGGTCAGTCGGAACATTTCCAACAGTTCACCGGTCCGCGCCTCGTAATTCTCAATCTTACGCACCTTCATCGCGTATTCAATATCTTTGCGGATGGAATCTTTGATAAACATTTCCTCTGGATTCTGGTAAACCATTGAGATCGTATGGCCCAGTTCTTCTTTGGACATGTCTCTGGTAAGCTTTCCCTTTACAGAGACCCGCCCTGACTCGGGATGGATCAGTCCCATCATCAGTTTCAGCATTGTAGATTTTCCCGCGCCGTTGGAACCGATCAGAGCGATTTTTTCGCCTTTTCCTATGTCCAGGCAAAACTCGTCAAATACTTTCGGAGGCTCGCCTTTTACGGAACGGTATTTCACCGTAACTTTTTCAAATTCTACCATCTTTTCGCGCTGCCTCATGGCCGGCCTCTCTCTCTGTTCATTCCGGTTAAACTTTAAAAACGGAGCAAATACTCTCCGGCCCTCCTCAATATTCACCGGGAAGACGGTTCCTTCCGGCAGGATTCCTGCGTCTTCCATCTTCTGCGCCGCCATAGTGACCTGAGGCGGAAATATATTGCTCTCCTGCAGTTCCTTTACCCGGCGCATGGCTTCTTTTGCCGGAAGCTTCCATTTTATACTGCCGTCCTTTACAAGAAGGGCGTTTTTGCAGTACCGGGTAATATATTCTGTGTGATGCTCGATCACGATAATTGTCTTCTGATATTTTTCATTCAGATCTTTGAGTACCTCATATATACCGTCTGCATGAGACGGATCCAACTGAGCAATGGGTTCATCCAGGATCAGGATCTCGGGACTTAACGCCGCCATTCCCGCCAGGGCAAGCAGATGTTTCTGCCCTCCGGACAGCTGCCACACATAATCGTTCACCTTTCCACCGAGGCCGCACATCTGAAGCGCTTTCCTCCCTTTTTCCTTATAATCCGGCATAGCATAATTCAGGCAGGCATAGGACGCGTCTTCCAGCACTGTGGGACAGACGATCTGGTTTTCAAAGTCCTGGTACACATACCCGACTTTCTTTGACAGTGTCCCGATTTCTTCTTCTCTTGTATTTTTCCCGCCGATAAAGATGTCCCCCTCCATATCTCCTGTAATAAAATGAGGGATCAGTCCGTTGAGCGTTCTGCATAAAGTAGATTTCCCGCAGCCATTGTTTCCAATAACTGCGAGAAAATCGCCTTTTTCAATACTGACATTAACCCCCTTGAGAGTGGGCGCCGAAGCTCCCGGATATGTATAAGTAAGGTTTTTTATTTCAATAATGTTCACTACGATCTACCTCTGTCCGAATTTTGTTCTGCATTTCATCCTGCTTTTCTGGAATTTGCCGCTCTGCTGCGTATCACTCCGATCACGATAAGCGCCACGGCCGCCGCCACGATCATGGCCGTTACAAGGGCTCCTGTACTCTCCGCCCACGCAGCTTCCCAGTCTATCAGCTCATATCCGCCGGACGCCAGCAGTTCTGCCGCGATCGCCACTGCAAAACCAACGATGCTGAGGATGATCACCTTGGGCGAAAGTGCATTTTCTCCGCCAAGTACGCTCTTCTCGTCTCTCGGCTTCACGCCCAGAAGGGGCTCGATCTTGCCGTACAGCTTCGGGACAAGGTATACTGCCGGCAGCATGCAGAACAGGATTCCCGAGAACAGGATATCATTGAGACAGGCAAATCCTTCTGTAAAGAATACGCTTTCCGGGAGTCCGGCAACCGCCTCGAAATCCTCTACAGCAAACTGGACTTTCAGAATGTCAACCGCACACCCCATCAACTGCTGGACCGTTACTCCAACAATAGAAGCAAGTGCTACCATTTTCCGGTTTTTCGGATTTTTCACAAGGCGTCCCGCAATGTATACGCCGATCGTAACAGTAAGGAACTTCTCCAGTTCACCCAGTCCTCCGAACTGTCCCAGCATGATCTCACTGAAGACCAGCTCTCCCGTGGCCGCGCCAAGCGCTGCCGAAAGCGGATCAAAAAGCATTGCCAGTGTAAGGGGAATAAACAGAAAGTATTCTACTGAAAATTCCACGATTCCCACCTGAAAGGAAGGGATCAGTTCTGTAAACAGCGTTGCCAGTCCGTAAAGAGACATCGAAAGCACAAAAACCATCATTTTCTGCGACTGTGTAAGTTTGTTTTCCGGATTCATCGTTTTCTCCTCCATCACTCTCTAATTGCTAACTTTTTATCATTACTGACAACGCTATTATAAGCGTACAGAAAACATTCCGATATCACGATCCAATAAAATGTAAGTAAAATTTTCGTAAATGTAATTATGAAATTAAATTTTCATTTCATTATGAATCAAATAGTACAGAAACTGGCACCACCTTATCTGCTTCCCGAGCGATTTTATCAGAAAATTCAGAAAACGGAGCCAAAAGGGGCCTGACCCCTTTTGGCTCCGTTTTCTGAATTTTCCGATTTTTTAATCTGAGCTTATACCTCAGAGAACTGATCTTTTCCTACGCCGCACAGAGGACACAAAAAGTCTTCCGGTACATCCTCCCATTTTGTGCCGGCTTCAATGCCGTTTTCCGGATCGCCGATCTCCTCGTCATAAATGTATCCGCATACGTCGCAAACATATTTTTTCATTTTCTGTTCCTCCTGTTCTCATAATTAAAAACCTGTCCGAAAAAATCCGGAGTCAGGGGGAGAGTTTCTTTTCTCCCTTCCCCATAATAGCATATACCTGCAGTGATTTCAACGCGGCTGCTCTGTTTTTTCTTTTTCCCCATTTTCATGCAGCCCCACTATGCCACTGACCAGGATTTTTACATCATCAAAAATGTAGTCGAACGCTCCTGCCTGGCACATATTGATCAGTACCATACCGACAGGCACTGCGATGATCATGCCGAACACCCCGCTGAGCCGGTACCCGATATACAGGAGAAAGAGCGTTACAAGGGGATTGAGTCCCACGCTGTCCCCTACAAGCTTTGGCTGTATGAGCTGGCGCACCGCCTGGGTTATCACATAAATTATGACAAGAGCCGCTGTCTTTTCGTATTCGCCCATAAAAAACGAATAGGCCGCCCAGGGGATCATTGCTGTTCCCGTTCCAAAAAATGGCAGGAAATCGAGAAATGAGATCAGGAAAGCGGCCAGTCCAAAATAGCTGGTCCGCAGAAAGCCGAGTCCCACCAGCAGAATCAGGAATACAACTCCCATGATCTTAAACTGCGCCTTAAAATAGCCTCCCACCGCATACCGGAGATTATCCATCACAAGAGTCATCCTCTTCTGCACAGCCTGGGGAGAAACTTTCTTCAGCCACTGCAGCACTTCCTCTCTCTGTATGATAAAGAAGTAGGCAGACATCACCGCTACAATAAAAGAAATCAGATATGAGGGGACACTTTTTGCAAAATTCCCTGCTGCCTCGACCGTCGGCTCACTGATGGCAGATACCAGACTCCCCATATACTGATCCAGATTTTCCACGACCGTGTTCCAGCCTCTCTGTACTCCTGCAGGCAGCTTATCGAACACCCCGGAAAGCGTGTCTCCGATCTGTCTCAGTCCGTTCTCAAGCTGTGCGTACATGTCTGGAAAATCTTTTGCCAGATTACCCAGTTCCGCCGCCAGACGGCTGATCCCGAAATACACTGCCAGTACGATCACTGCGAGCACAAGCACAACGATCAGAGCCGAACCCAGCTTTTTTACGATCTTCAGTTTTTTCTCCAGCCAGTTTACAAGCGGAGACGCGATCGCCGCAATGATCCAGCCTATCACAAACGGCATGAGAAATCCGATCAGCTTCCAGCCTATGATAATAAATGCGGCCGTGGCAAGCAGACTGAATAAAAGCCTGATGCACACCTGCCAGTAAGGGCGTCTGTTTTCCATCCCTGTCCTCCTCATCTTTCTGTAAAGTCTTCCTCCGGGAGCAGTTCCGCCGTCTCCTCGATCACAGTCCAGATTTCATCCCGTCCCTGCTTCGTGGAAGAAGAAAACGGGATTACTTTTGTTCCCGGGAGAAGAGCAAGGCTCCCCCGTATCATTTTAACATGTTTCTGAACCTGGCTTCGCTTTATTTTATCCAGTTTTGTGGCAATTATAACCGGCTCAAATCCCTGATCGACGATCCAGCGGTACATCATTTTGTCATTTCCAGACGGTTCATGCCGGATGTCAATGAGAAGAAATACTGCTTTCAGCTGGGATGAACCGTGGAGATACCGCTCGATCAGCTTGCCCCACTGTTCTTTTTCTTTTTCAGACACCTTCGCATATCCGTATCCCGGAAGATCTACCAGATAAACAGCGTCGTTGATGCTATAAAAATTAATCGTCTGGGTCTTTCCCGGCGTAGCCGAGATACGGGCGTAAGACTTCCGGTTCATAAGCGCATTGATCAGGGAAGATTTCCCCACATTGGATTTCCCGGCAAACGCTACCTCAGGCTTGTCATTTTCCGGCAGGACGCTGGTGATCCCGCATACTGTTTCCAGATTAATATTTTTGATAACCATATATCCTCCTAATCCGTCAGAGCCTCTCCCAGAACTTCTTCCATGTTTTCCACCGGGATGATCTCAAGACCTTTTGTGATCTCGGAAGAGAGTTCTTCCACATCAGCCATATTTTTCTTTGGAACGAGTACAGTTTTTATCCCGGCGCTCTTTGCAGCCAGAAGCTTTTCTTTCAGTCCTCCGATGGGGAGCACCCTGCCACGCAGGGTAATTTCTCCGGTCATGGCAATATCTGAGCGCACTTTCTTACCGGTAACGGCAGAAAGCATTGCCGTCGCCATAGTGATACCCGCAGAGGGTCCGTCCTTCGGGACAGCTCCCTCAGGAATATGTATATGAATATCATGCTTGGCAAAGAAGTCATCTGCGATCCCGTACTGCCTGCTGATCGAGCGGATATAGCTGATTCCTGTGGTAGCCGACTCTTTCATCACATCTCCCATCTGTCCGGTCAGCATCACATCTCCTGTTCCAGGCATAATATTCACCTCGATCTGAAGTGTATCTCCTCCTACACTGGTCCAGGCCAGTCCTCTGACTATGCCCACCTCCGGCGCCGGGTTCGCCATCTGATAAGAATATTTCTCTTTACCCAGGAACCGGTGAAGATTCCGGTCTGTAACGCTGATCTTCCTTTTCTCCGTTGTCAGGATTTCTTTCGCGGCCTTCCGGCAGACATTTCCTATCTCCCTCTCCAGCTGGCGCACACCGGCTTCCTTCGTATAATTGCGCGCCATTTTCCAGACAGCCTGTCTGCTGAAAGTGAGCTGCGAGGATTTTAGCCCATTTTTTTCCAGCTGTTTGGGGATCAGATGTTCTTCCGCAATATGAAGCTTTTCATTTTCCGTATAGCTGCTGATCTCGATGATCTCCATGCGGTCCAGAAGAGGACGGGGAATAGTCTGCAGGGTGTTTGCCGTGGTGATGAACATAACCTCCGACAGATCCAGAGGCACCTCCAGATAATGATCCCGGAATCGGCCGTTCTGCTCACTGTCCAGCACCTCAAGAAGAGCGGAAAAAGTATCTCCTTTATAGTCTGTACTGACCTTGTCTATCTCATCCAGAAGCATGACCGGATTATTCACCCCTGCCATTCGGATGCCTGCTGCAATGCGCCCGGGCATAGCTCCCACATAGGTCTTCCGGTGGCCGCGGATTTCTGCCTCATCCCGTACACCGCCCAGGGAGATGCGGACATAAGGCTTTTTCATCGCCCGCGCCAGAGACTTTGCGATCGAAGTCTTGCCGGTTCCCGGAGGCCCTGCCAGACAAAGGATCGGACTGTCTCCCTTTTTTGTCAGGCTTCTCACTGCCAGGAATTCCAGAATCCTCTCTTTCACCTGTTCCAGCCCGTAGTGATCTTCATCCAGCACCTTCCTGGCGTAGCCGATATCATGTGCGTCTCTGGCCGCTTTATCCCAGGGCATCTCCAGGAGCGTCTCAATATAGGTCCGGATCACACCGCTTTCTGCAGGAGAATTCAGGGAACTCTTAAACCGTTTGATCTCCTTTTCAAGTTTCTCCTTTACTTCCTTCGGAGCTTTCAGCTTTTTCAGGGCATTTTCAAACTCTTCCGCGTCAGATACCGTAGAATCCTCCCCCAGTTCTTCCCGGATCAGCTTGAGCTGCTCCCGGAGGATATACTCTCTCTGATGCTTGTCTACCCGCTCTTTTACCTTACGCTGTATCTCCTCTTTGATGTTCATGATCTGAACCTCATTCACCAGCTTAAATGCCAGCTTTTCATAGCGTTTCCAGAAATCCGTCTCACTGAGCAGTTCCTGCTGGTCTGTGTAATGGAGTGGGATATTTGCAGCGATTTCATCCACAAGCTTTTTCAACCCTTTTATCTCCAGAAGTGCAGCGACGGATTCTTTTGACATTTTTCCGTTTTTAGCCGCGTATTCCACCAGCATATCTTTGAGCCCGCGCTCCATAGCTTCTGCGTTTACGCTGTCCGGCGTCTCAACTTCCGGCTCTTCAGCGATCTCTACCAGCGCGCGCAGATAGGGGTCGGCAAATTCAATCTCTCTGAGGAAGCCCCGTTCCTCTCCCGCCACAAGAACCCGCACCGTATGCTTGGGAAGCTTGATGATCTGTTTAATGGTTCCCACTGTCCCCACTTCAAACACATCATCCTGGCCGGGGTTTTCCGTATCTATGGATTTCTGGGCAGCAAGAAAGATTTTCTGTTCTTCCGTCATTGCCTCCTGCACCGCAGCGATCGATCTCTCCCGGCTCACGTCAAAATGCACTACCATTCCGGGAAGGATAGTCATTCCCCTGAGCGCCACCATGGGCATGCTTTGTCTCTTGTTGTCCATTTTCACTTCCTCCTAAACGAAAGGGCAGGCGCAGATCCTGCACTGCACCCGCCCATTTTTTAGTACATCGGTCCATAAGTAACTAAGCCAAACCTGCTTGTCTGGCTTCCCGATCACACCAGTGTACCTGCAA
Source organism: Candidatus Mediterraneibacter avicola (assembly GCA_019115385.1). Taxonomy (GTDB): domain Bacteria; phylum Bacillota; class Clostridia; order Lachnospirales; family Lachnospiraceae; genus Mediterraneibacter; species Mediterraneibacter avicola. The sequence continues at coordinate 14,822 of DXDR01000025.1, forward strand.
ATTCTCTCTTACGCGCTCTCTGATGTCAGGAACGACCTGCGTTCTTCTCCATCCCGCAGATAGAGCGGACTTCCGGTTCCAAGAACCGCCTCCTTTGTGATCCGGCATTCCTTGATCGTCTCGTCAGACGGAACCCTGAACATGGTATCCATCATAATATTTTCCATGATCGCCCTTAAGCCTCTGGCTCCCGTCTTTCTTGCCAGGGTCGTCTCCGCGATCGCCGTCAGGGCGTCTCTGTCAAACTCCAGCTTGACTCCATCCAGTTCCAGAAGTTTCTGATACTGTTTCACGATAGCGCTCTTCGGTTCTGTGAGGATCCGGATCAGCGCTTCCTTGTCAAGAAGATCCAGTGACACTGTAACAGGAAGCCGGCCTACCAGCTCCGGTATCAGTCCAAACTTGACCAGATCCTGAGGCAGCGCCTCATGGAGCAGAACATCCATATCATACTCATGCTTTGTGGCGATCTCTGCATTAAAACCGATAGATTTCCTGTCAAGACGTGTCTCGATGATCTTGTCGATCCCCTCAAAAGCTCCGCCGCAGATAAACAGAATATTGGTGGTATCTATCTGGATCAGTTCCTGATGAGGATGCTTTCTGCCGCCCTGGGGCGGTACGGAAGCCACAGTCCCTTCTATGATCTTAAGAAGAGCCTGCTGAACGCCCTCACCGGACACATCCCGGGTAATAGACGGATTTTCAGATTTTCGTGTGATCTTATCAATCTCATCAATATAGATAATCCCATGTTCAGCGCGCTCGATATCTCCGTCCGCGGCCTGGATCACCTTCAGAAGGATATTCTCTACATCCTCCCCCACATACCCGGCCTCCGTCAGAGCCGTGGCGTCTGCGATCGCAAAAGGTACATTCAGGATCTTTGCAAGTGTCTGGGCAAGAAGCGTCTTTCCGCAGCCGGTAGGACCGAGCATCAGAATATTGCTCTTCTGGAGCTCCACTCCCAGATCCTGCTCCGCCATGATCCTTTTATAATGATTGTATACCGCAACAGACAACACCTTTTTCGCCTCGTCCTGTCCGATCACATAATCGTCCAGGAACCGCTTGATCTCCTCCGGCGTCAGGAGATTGATATCGTCGAAAGTTCCCCCTTCACTGTAGTCCAGCTCCTCTTCAATGATCTCCGAGCAGATGCCGATGCACTCGTCACAGATATAGGTTCCGTTTGGCCCTGCGATCAGCTTTCTTACCTGGGCCTGCGTCTTATTGCAGAAGGAGCATCTTACGATATCATCCATCATTTTCCCTGCCATATATGTCACCTCATACCGCCATTCACTAATGGCTTACTAATATTTCGTCAATCAATCCATATGCCTTCGCTTCGTCTGCAGACATAAAATTATCGCGCTCTGTATCCGCCTTGATGGTCTCAAGGGGCTGGCCTGTATTGGCCGCCAGAATCTCATTTAATTTCTGCTTCGTCCGCAGAATGTGCTCTGCCGCGATCTGGATCTCCGTGGCCTGGCCCTGCGCGCCGCCGGACGGCTGATGGATCATGATCTCGGCGTTAGGAAGGGCAAAACGCTTTCCTTTCTTGCCGCCTGCAAGCAGGAATGCGCCCATGCTTGCTGCCATGCCGATACATACAGTAGACACATCGCACTTGATATACTGCATCGTGTCGTAGATCGCCATGCCCGCCGTGACAGAGCCTCCCGGGCTGTTTATATAAAGCTGGATGTCTTTCTCCGGGTCGTCCGCCTCAAGGAACAGCATCTGGGCGACAACAACGCTTGCTGAAATGTCGCTCACCTCTTCCCCGAGGAAGATAATTCTCTCTTTGAGCAGTCTGGAATATATATCATAAGAGCGCTCTCCGCGGCTCGTCTGCTCAATGACATAAGGTACTAAACTCATATCTTTTCCTTCTTTCTCTTAATCTGGCAAAACTCTATAATCCGACAAAAGGTGCACCTTCAGGCGGCGCACCTTTCAAAACACTGCTTAGCCTTCTACCGCTGCATCCGCGATCAGAGTCACTGCTTCCTGAACTGCAATGTCTTCCTTCATCTGGTTCTTTTCGTTTTCACCCATAAACTCTTTCAGTTTATCTACCTCCATCTGGTAGGAGTCGGCCATCTTCTGAAGCTCCTCATCAAGGCGCTCATCAGATACCTGAATGTTCTCTGCTGCCACTACCGCCTCAAGAACAAGTCTTGTCTTAATGCGCTTCTCAGCCTGTGGCTTCAGTTCCTCAATGATCTTGTCCTCTGACAGTCCTGTAAGCTGGAAATACTGATCGACACTCATACCCTGCTGCATGATACGGCGTGCAAAATCATCCGCAAGCTGTTTTGCCTCAAGGTCGATCATCGGCTGCGGAATGTCCATCTGTGAATTTTCAATAGCCTGCTCAACCGCCTGGTCTTCCTTTTTCTGGCGTCCCTCGCGCTCCTTGCGCTCCTTGATCTTTGCCTTTACCTCTGCTCTGTAGTCTTCCAGCGTCTCGCAGTTTTCAGATACGTCGGACGCAAACTCGTCGTCCAGTTCCGGAAGTTCTTTGGCCTTGATCTTGTGAACCGTGCATTTGAACACTGCCTCTTTTCCCGCAAGCTCTTTTGCGTGATAATCCTCCGGGAACGTAACTTTAACTTCTGTCTCTTTATCGATCTCAGCGCCGATCAGCTGCTCTTCAAATCCGGGAATAAAGGAGCCGGATCCGATCGTCAGCGGATAATTTTCTCCCTTTCCGCCCTCAAACGCCTCTCCGTCCACAAATCCTTCAAAGTCGAGAGTAACCACGTCTTTATCCTGCACCGCTCTGTCCGTCACATCAATGGTACGTGCATTGCGTTCGCGCTCTTTCTCGATCTCCTCGTCCACTTCTTTCTGTGTTACTCTTGTAGAAACCTTGTCCACTTTCAGTCCCTTGTATTCTCCGAGAACAACGTCCGGCTTAACAGCAACTTCTGCTGTGAAAATAAAGGGTTTTCCCTTTTCAAGCTGAACAACTTCAACCTTCGGCTGGGATACGATCTCCAGCTCGCATTCGTCATAGGCATTTCCATATGCCTCTGATATCATATGATTTGCCGCCTCATCATAGAACACTTCCGGTCCATACATCTTTTCGATCATCTGACGCGGCACCTTGCCCTTGCGAAATCCCGGAAGGCTGATCTTGCTGCGTTCTTTGAGATAAGCAGCCTGAAGCGCTTTCTCCACTTCGTCCGCTGACACCTCGATCGTCAGCTTCGCCATATTATGTTCTAACTTCTCTACTTGTAAACTCATTTTCTTCCTCCTTGATCGCGCAAATTATATTTGCAGTCATTGAAACAGTATAGCATACAACCCCTCATATTTCCAGTATTTTTTCACGATTTCTCCTGTATACAATAGATCCTGCTATTTCATCCGCCTTTTCTTTCCCCCAGAGAATCTCAGTCAGTTTCAGGGCAAATGGGATGGCCGCTCCCATTCCTCTGCCTGTAACAATGTGTCCGTCCACGGCCGCAGGCTCCTTCACGATTTCCGCGCAGTTCAGCCCGTCTTCAAAGGAAGGATACGCGCACGCCTTTTTCCCTTCGAGCATTCCCAGATCGCTCAAGATACTGGGAGCCGCACAGATTGCGGCAATGTACTTTTTCTCCCTGTCAAACTCTCTGAGCAGCGCAGTCAGTCCTTCATGGGCCTTCAGGTTCAGCGTGCCGGGCATCCCTCCCGGAAGCACAAGAAGACCGGCGTCTGAAAAGTTCCCGTCTTCAAACAGGCTGTCCGCCAGGACCCGTATTCCGTGAGCCCCCTCGATCTCCTTCCTGCCCGTCACAGAGACAGTCACTGTATCGGTCCCTGCCCTGCGCAGGACATCCACAACAGTAAGCCCCTCGATCTCTTCAAATCCATCTGCAAGAAACACATATACTTTCTTATTCATCCTGATCCCTCCAGTTTGTCTCACTTCTTTCACTTTATCAAAACACAGGCGGAAATGCAATGGTTTACATTTTTTTTCGGCCGTATTATTATGGTTGCATGATAGGAGGTATGGACAATGGAAATCGAACGCAAGTTTCTCACAGATTTGAAAAATCTGCCGTTTCGCCCGGAGGATTTTCCCTGCAGGAAAATTGAGCAGGGATATCTCTGCACCTCACCGGTGGTAAGGATCCGAAGGGATAATGATGAATATTTTCTCACATATAAATCCAAAGGACTGATGGTGAGAGAAGAATATAATCTTTCTCTCACAGAAGAATCTTACGAACATCTGAGGCAGAAAATCGACGGGCGCCTGATCACAAAGACAAGATATGTGATTCCTCTCGAAGAAGGATTATCACTGGAACTGGATATTTTTGAGGGCAGCCTTGCGCCTCTCGTTCTGGCTGAAATCGAGTTTCCGGACCAGGAATCGGCAGCCGCCTATAAAGCGCCCGAATGGCTGGGCGAGGATGTAACCATGTCGCCGCGATACCACAACAGTACACTGAGCATGCTGTAACATCTGCCGCTCCCAAAAGAAACGTTTTGTTTCTTTTTTTATTTATTTCCTGTTCTGTTGCATAAAAACCCATTTACAGCAAAAATTGTTATAATAATCAGGTATTTCGGCAATGAAATGTAAATGGAGGTGCGCTGTGTCAAATATTCAACTGACAGACAATCTGGTCAGGCTCAGAAAAGATTACAACTATACACAGAAACAGATTGGCCGTAAACTGAATATCTCACGGCAGGCATACTCGAATTATGAGCGGGGCAAGCGCATCCCTGATATCAGTATGCTGCTACGGCTTGCAGATATCTACGGGGTTACTCTGGAGCAGCTGCTCACCCAGACCTGCACGAAAAACGGGATCATAAATGAAAATCACGGCCCCTATTTCCGCGGCCTGGTCATCGAAAACGCAGATACTCTCTACCTGACGCAGGAAGAACTCAGTATCCTCACCCACTACAGGAAAGCTTCTTCCGATGACCGCCGTCTGGTACAGAAAGTACTTGATATAAACCTTTCAGATGAATAAAAAAGATGGATTTGCAGTTACAGTGCTTATTACCTCGTGCAGTCTGCAATATCCATCTTTTTATTTTTCCTTTTCCCCGCTATTTCATAAGAAGGCGGGAGAGAAGCGTATATCCTTTGTCCACATATACGCCTGTCCGGGCCGCTGTTTTCTCACTGTACATACCCGGTCCATCCACAGATCCCGTGCTGTCATACAACAGATAGGGAACCGGATCACCTGTATGAGTGCGCACCCGGACCGGTGTGGGATGGTCGGGAAGGATCAGCATTCTGTATGCTGTCCCTGCTTTGTCAAAAGCCTGCGTCACGGGACAGATGATCTCCTTATCGATCCGCTCAATAGCCAGAATCTTGTTTTCTGCACTTCCCTGATGCCCCATTTCATCCGGTGCTTCAATATGCACATACACAAAGTCATATCCGTCCTGAGTCAGGGCCTTTACCGCCGCTTCACCCTTTCCGGCATAATTTGTATCCAGGCCGCCGTTGGCGCCTGCCACCGTAATGTTATCCATCCCGGCGCCTACCGCGATTCCTTTCAACAGATCCACCGCAGAGATCATGGCCCCCTTCACGCCATTCTTTTCCTCGAAAGACACAAGGGCGGGGCGGGTGCCTGCCCCCCAGAACCATGCAGAATTGGCGGGATTCTTCCCCTGCTCCCGGCGTTTTACATTAATCGGATGATCTTTCAGGAGTTCATAGCTTTTCTCCATCATTTCCCGAAGTACCGGATCCTGAGGCAGGTACTCTCCGATCCTCCTGGTCAGGATATCGTGAGGCGCGGTCAGTTCGATCACTTTCCCTTTATTCTGTATCAGGAGATGGCGGTAACTGATACCGGTATAGAAAGTATATCCCTCCCGCTCCAGTCCTGACTTTAATGCTTCCATCAGCTCCGCAGCCTCCGCCGTGCTGATCTCGCCGGAACTGTGATCCAGGATATGTCTGTCTTCATACTTTTCTTCTTCCTCGGACAAGGTGACAAGATTGCAGCGGAAAGAAACGTCGTCCGCGGCCATCTCGGCCCCTATGCTCAGAGCTTCCAGGGGAGACCTGCCGGAATAATATTTTCTCGGGTCATATCCGATTACCGACAGGTTGGCTGTATCACTGCCGGGAGCCATTCCCTCCGGCACTGTGCGCACCATTCCCACCTCTGATTTCCCGGCAAGCCGGTCCATGCCCGGTGTGTGGGCTGCCTCCAGCGGCGTCCTGCCTCCCAGGCTCTCGATGGGCTCATCCGCCATCCCGTCGCATAATATCACGATATACTTCATCTTCAATACCTTTCTGTTATCTCTCTTCAATACGGATCATATGAAGAATTCCGGGGAGTTCTTCTGATTTCTTCCTGTATTCCCCTTCTGTCATCACTTCCGTCACAAAGCCAAATTCACCGTCGAGCTCCGGTACTGTCACGATACGGACAGGGCCGAACAGCCCCTCCACCTTTTTCTCCATATCCTCTGCATTTCCAGACACACGTACAAAAAACCGCTTGCTTGTATCTTCGATAGGCTCAAGCACAAGTTTTTCACTCTTCCACATTGTCATGATATTTCTGTGGAGATGCTTTGCCTCGTCCACTACATCCGCAACAACTGCGCTTGCTGTGGGAAGTTTGCCTGCTCCACTGCCGTAGAACATCGCATCTCCCAGCATATTTCCGTGTACAAAAACAGAGTTGAACACATCATCAATATTATAAAGCGGATGATCCTTGCCGAGAAGAGCCGGCGCAACGATAGCATGAAGGTGATCCTGATGCCGCTTGCTGGATGCAAGAAGCTTGATCGTCATTCCCATCTCTTTTGCATACATCATATCCTTCTTTGTGATCTTTGTAATGCCTTCCGTATAGATATCCTCGTAGTCCACCTGCTGTCCGGATATCAGGGAAGAAAGAATGGCGATCTTCCTGCAGGCGTCATATCCTTCCACATCGGCCTCAGGATTCCTCTCCGCATAGCCGTTATCCTGGGCTTCTTTGAGGACTTCATCGTAGTCCGCCCCCTCATAAAACATCTTGGTAAGCATATAGTTTGTCGTTCCGTTGAGAATTCCTGTGATCTCCTCGATCACATCCGCCGTCATGCTGGAATTCAGCGCGCGGATGATCGGAATCCCCCCGCCCACGCTTGCCTCGAAAAGGAAGTTGAGTTCCCGTTCTCTGGCAATGGATAATAGTTCCGCCCCGTGCTTTGCCACAAGCGCCTTGTTAGAGGTTGCCACGCTTTTGCCCGCCTCCAGGCAGCGTTTTACAAAGGTATATGCAGGTTCAATGCCTCCCATTACCTCCACAACAATCTTGATCTCCGGGTCATTGATGATAATGTCGACATCATGGATGATCTTCTCCTGGATCGGATCTCCCGGGAAATCCCTGAGATCAAGAACATATTTGATATTGATCTCGTCTCCCGCCCGCTGATTGATGATCGCGCTGTTCGTATTGATTACCTCCACAACGCCTGAGCCTACTGTACCATATCCCATTACCGCTATATTTACCATCACTCTTTTCCTTTCTGTACTTCTGCATTCATACTCAGGTATGCATTGATAAACGGGTCAATGCTTCCATCCATTACACTGTTTACATTACTGATCTCTGCGTTAGTCCTGTGGTCCTTCACCAGGGTGTAGGGCTGCATCACATAGGACCGGATCTGGCTGCCAAAATTAATATCTCTGACCTCTCCTCTGATATCCGACATTTTCTCGGCCTGCTCCTGCTGCTTGAGCAGATACAGCTTCGACTTGAGCATCTGCATTGCCTTGTCTTTGTTCATGTGCTGGGAGCGCTCATTCTGGCACTGTACCACGATTCCCGTAGGAAGATGGGTAATACGCACCGCCGAAGAAGTCTTATTGATATGCTGGCCTCCGGCCCCGCTTGACCGGTAAGTGTCGATCTTCAGATCGTCCTCATTGATCTCAATGTCGATATCTTCCTCGATATCAGGAATTACATCACAGGATGCAAACGAGGTCTGCCGTTTTCCGGCCGCGTTGAACGGGGAAATACGCACCAGGCGGTGCACTCCCTTTTCAGAACGGAGATACCCATAGGCATTTTCTCCCTTCACCTCAAACGTTACGCCTTTGATCCCGGCAACGTCCCCTTCCAGGTAGTCCAGGACTTCCACAGCGTAGCCTTTCTTCTCCGCCCATCGGGTATACATACGGTAAAGCATACCCGCCCAGTCGCAGGATTCCGTTCCGCCCGCGCCTGCATGAAGGGTAACAATGGCATTATCTTTGTCATAGGGACCGGTCAGAAGGGTGCTGATGCGCAGTTCTTCAAACGTCTTTTCAAACTGCTCCAGCTCTTCTTCGATTCCCTGGACCGTCTCCTCATCTGCGTCCTCCTGACTCATCTCGATCAGAAGCATCATATCATCATAATCTGAATAGAGCTTTTCAATCTGTTCTACCGAATCCTGGAGGTTTTTCAGTTCCTTCATCACTTCCTGTGAGACCTCCGGTTCGTCCCAGAATCCCGGCTCTTCCAGCCTTTTCTGTAATTCTTCAATCCTTAATTTCTTTGACGCCAGGTCAAAGTGAATCCCTCAAATCTTTCAGCGGTTCCTCATATGCGCCCAGTCTGGACTTCAGTTCATCTAACAAAACCACCTTAATCACCTCTTTCTTAATTCTGATTCTTTATTCGTGGCTTACGCCTAGCTCTTGCCAAGTTGCTTTCATAAGGATGTTCTGTTCGCTAACCTCGCCTGTCGCCTGCGGCTCCGGCTCGCTAATCTCACAGAACGGCCTCGCACTAGGGCTCGAGCTGCGGCTTACGCCTAGCTCTTGCCAAGTTGCTTTCGGCCGCAGCACTGTTTGTATTTCTTGCCGCTTCCGCACGGACACGGGTCGTTCGGATAGATTTTTTTCTCCTCCCGCTTTTTCGGAGCGCGCACAGCGGACTCATCCTTATTTGTTCCGGTTACTTTTGCAACCTCTTCTCTCTCCACCTTCTGCTCTACACGGATATGGAATAGTGTGCGGATCGTCGTCTCTGCAATAGCATTTGTCATGGCCCCGAACATGTCATATCCTGTCATCTTATACTCCACGAGCGGATCTCTCTGGCCGTAAGCCTGCAGGCCGACGCCCTGGCGGAGCTGCTCCATATCGTCGATATGATCCATCCATCTGGCATCGATTACTTTCAGAAGAACGACACGCTCCACCTCCCGAAGCTGTTCTGCCTCGGGGAACTCCGCTTCTTTCGCCTCATACGCCTTAACAGCTTTCTCCTTGAGAAGATGCTTCAGTTCTTTCTGATTCATCTTTCTGCACTCTTCAGCAGAGGGGACTTCAAGCTGCGGGATCTCGTCGTGGAGTGTGACTGTAAGCCCCTTAATATCCCAGTCGTCCGCATGAACCTCGGAAGAGGCAAATTTGTCGGCCGTGTTCTCCACATACTCCGTGATCATATTATAAATCGTATCGCGCATGCTCTCGCCGTCAAGAACACGGCGTCTCTCACCGTAGATGATCTCCCTCTGCTCGTTCATTACCTGATCGTACTCCAGAAGGTTTTTACGAATACCGAAGTTATTGCTCTCTATCTTCTTCTGGGCTTTCTCAATGGCGCTGGAGAGCATTTTGTGCTCGATCTGCTCTCCGTCTGCGACACCCAGCGCGTTAAACACACCCATCAGGCGCTCGGAACCGAACAGACGCATCAGGTCGTCTTCCAGAGAAATATAGAAACGGGATTCTCCCGGGTCTCCCTGACGTCCGCTTCGTCCGCGGAGCTGATTGTCGATACGGCGGGACTCGTGCCGCTCTGTGCCGATGATCTTCAGGCCGCCTGCCTTTCTCGCATCCTCATCCAGCTTGATATCCGTACCACGGCCAGCCATGTTGGTAGCGATCGTCACCGCGCCGTGTACACCCGCGTCAGCGACGATCTCAGCCTCCTGCTCATGGTATTTGGCGTTCAGCACATTGTGCTGGATGCCTTCTTTTTTAAGCATTTTGCTGAGAAGTTCAGACACCTCTATGGTGATCGTACCCACCAGGACCGGCTGTCCTGTGGCATGGGCTTTTTTCACCGCCTCCACAACAGCTTTGTACTTTTCTGCTTTTGTCTTGTATACCGCGTCTTCCAGATCTTTTCTCTGGACCGGAACATTCGTCGGTATCTCAACCACATCCATGCCGTAAATATCCCGGAACTCCTTCTCCTCTGTCAGAGCCGTACCGGTCATGCCGCTCTTTTTGTCAAATTTATTAAAGAGGTTCTGGAATGTGATCGTAGCAAGAGTCTTGCTCTCCCGTTTTACCTTTACGTGCTCCTTCGCCTCAATGGCCTGGTGCAGTCCGTCGGAGTACCGGCGGCCCGGCATGATACGTCCGGTAAATTCATCAACGATCATGACTTCTCCTTCAGAAGTCACCACATAGTCCTGATCTTTAAACATCAGATTGTGGGCCCGAAGCGCAAGGATAATGTTGTGCTGTATCTCAAGATTCTCCGGGTCGGCCAGGTTTTCAATGTGGAAGAATTTCTCCACTTTCTTTACGCCGTCCTCGGTCAGGTTGACCGTCTTTTCTTTTTCATTGACAATAAAGTCCCCTGTCTCCTCGATCGCCTCACCCATGATCGCATTCATCTTGGAAAACTCTCCGCTGGCCTCGCCGCGCTCCAGCTGACGCGCGAGAATGTCACAGGCCTCGTACAGTTTGGTAGACTTGCCGCTCTGACCTGAAATGATCAGAGGCGTTCTGGCCTCGTCGATCAGAACGGAGTCAACCTCGTCGATAATGGCAAAGTGAAGTCCCCTCTGAACAAGCTGCTCTTTGTAAATAACCATATTGTCGCGCAGATAGTCAAATCCCAGTTCGTTGTTGGTCACATACGTAATGTCGCAGTCATAAGCCGCACGGCGCTCATTCTTATCCATGCTGTTTAATACGACGCCTACAGTGAGGCCCAGGAATTCATGCACCTTGCCCATCCACTCGGCATCACGCTTCGCCAGGTAGTCATTGACCGTAACGATATGGACCCCGTTTCCTTCCAGTGCATTCAGATAAGCCGGGAGCGTTGATACAAGAGTTTTACCCTCTCCTGTTTTCATCTCGGCGATTCTTCCCTGATGAAGAATAATGCCGCCGATCAGCTGGACTCTGTAGTGGCGCATACCAAGGCTTCTGAAGGCTGCCTCCCGCACAACTGCATATGCCTCAGGCAGAATATCGTCCAGAGTCTCTCCTTCTTCCAGCCGGCCTTTGAACTCTCTTGTCTTTCCCTTCAGTTCTTCATCCGACAGCGCCTTCATCTCCGGCTCCAGTGCCTCTATCCGGTCTACGATCGGATAGATTCTCTTCAATTCATTCTCACTGTGGGTTCCGAAAATTTTCTCTATAATACCCATATTCAGCAATAAACTCCTTATACTAATTTCAGCGCCGCTTATTCTCAGGACGCCGCTCTGTTTTCCATTCTAACACTAACTGCTGCCTAATTCAACAAATTCTTTACAGCGTCATAGGGGATCCTGCCTCCGAAAAGATCCAGGGCGCTCCCGATGGTAAAGTCCACGGTTCCTCCGCTGGCTTTGGCAAATGCCTCCAGATCCGCCAGAGACCCGATGCCCCCGGCATAAGTGACAGGAATCCCCTTCCATTCTCCAAGCATCCGGACCAGTTCTGTCTCCATCCCGGATCCCTTTCCCTCCACGTCAACGCCGTGTATGAGAAATTCATCGCAGTATCCTGCCAGGCTGTCCAGGGTCCGGGGCGTCACTTTCACCTGTGTGAATTTCTGCCAGCGGTCTGTAACTACATAATATCCGTCTTCTTTCTTTCTGCAGCTCAGATCAAGCACAAGCCGTTCCCTGCCGACCGTATGTACCAGTTTTTCCAGATTATCTTTCTGGAATGCTCCCCCTGAAAAGACATAGGACGTAACGATCACATGGCTGGCTCCGGCTTCCAGATATGCGGCGGCATTGTCTGCCGTAATGCCGCCTCCGACCTGAAGTCCGCCGGGATAAGCCCGCAGCGCTTCCAGAGCCTGTTTTCTTGTTGCTTTGTAATATTTTGATGAAGGAGGGTTCAGGAGAATAATATGGCCTCCTTTCAGGTTGTCTTTTCTGTACAGATCCGCATAGAAAGCCGCGCCTTTTTCTGAGGCGAAATTGGTGCTTGCACTGTCCCCTTCATCCCGCAGGCTTCCCCCTACGATCTGTTTTACTTTACCGTTATGTATATCAATACAGGGTCTGAATCTCATATACTGCTCCTTTTATAAAACGGAAGGCCGGATCAGATCTTTGATCCGTCCGGCCTTTTTCTCTGTTATCTATTGGAATTATTCTGATTTGAATTATCTGTATCCGAATTATCCGCATCTTTCTGAGGGCCATTGTTTTCGGTCAGATCATCCGCAGCTTTGTCAACGTCATTCGTGATATCGTCCGTTACATTATCCACTCCATCGGTCACATCGTCTACAGCGTCGTCGAGGACTCCGTCTCCGCCTGTGGCATCATTCATAGTATCGTTCTTGTTGTTATCCCGGTTGTCCGTATTGTTGTCCTGCGTCGTCTGATCCGCACCGTTATCAGCATTATCCCGGCTGCTGCATGCGGTTGTTCCAAAAAGAGCAAATGCACAGGCTGTCAGCGCCAGGATTTTTCTCATTTTTTTCATAAGATTATCTCCCTTTCCATAAATATTGTTGTACTGTTACTATCTGCACTTTTACAATATTTATGCAGGGATTTTTTTATTTTTCTGCATTCATGCGCAGCTTTTCCAGCGCTCTGGCCTCGATCTGGCGCACTCTTTCCCGCGTCACGCCCAGCTGTTCGCCAATCTCTTCCAGTGTACCGGGTTTTCCGCCGTCCAGCCCGTAGCGCAGCCGGATAACCTGCCTTTCTCTATCACTGAGCGATTCCAGAAGTTCCGATACCTCTTCCTTCTGTACCAGCTGTTCCATCGCCTCCTCCGGAGTGGCTTCCGTTCTGTCTTCGACCATGTCGCCAAGGCTGTCTTCCCCGCTCTCGCCCACAGGGGTTTCAAGAGAAACCGGATTCTGTAGATAAGTCAGGATATTTTTTACATCCTCCTCGGATTTATCTCCCAGTTTTTTTGCGATCTCACCCGGAGTGGCATCTCTGCCGAAAGTCTGCTGCAGCTCTCTGGCCGCCTTCTGCACTTTTTTCATATTTTCCGCCACATGGACCGGCACCCGTATTTCCCGGGACTGCTGGTCGATGGCCCTCTGCATCGCCTCTCTGATCCACCAGGCCGCGTAGGTTGAAAAGCGGTTTTCTTTCTGATAATCATACTTTTCAGCGGCATGCATCAGCCCCATGTTGCCTTCCTGTATCAGATCCAGAAGCGGAACGCCCCGGCCCGTAAAATGCCTGGCAAGGGACACGACCAGCCTCAGGTTCCCCTCCGCCAGCCGTTTTCTCGCAGTCTCGTCTCCCTGAGCGCTTCTTTTCCCCAGTTCTTTTTCTTCTTCTTCGTCCAGAACGGGAATCTGCCCGATCTCCTGCAGGTAGATTTTTAAAGGCTCAGACGCCTCTGCTTCCGGTGTATAATTCGTTTTGTTTTCTGCGTTCTGTCCCATACGTTCCTCCTGTAATGCATTCAGAGCTTTTCTGTTATCTCTCCGTTCCGGTATGCGGCGAGAAGCCGCTCCAGATCCTGGATCTGTTCCCGCAGTTCTCTTCCCGCATCTGTATCTCCTACCAGATAGCGGTCATAGACTCTCTGTACCACCATTGTCTCCGAGTGGATATCATTTTCTTTTGCGATGGCCGCCTCCGTAGACTCAAAAGGTTCGTGAGCCACAAGCCGCAGTCCGAAGGAATGGTACACCAGCGTGTAGCCCGCGATCCCTGTCTCTTCCTGATACGCCTTTGAAAATCCCCCGTCAATGACCAGGACCTTTCCGCCGCATTTGACCGGGCTCTCCCCGTCCTTTCTCTTCACCGGCACATGTCCGTTCACGATATGAGCCTTTCCCGGATCAAGCCCGAACTCCCGGAGAATGCCGTCGATGACGGTTTCATTTTCGATTAGAAAATAATACGGATTTTTCTTTTCAATGTGAGTTTCCGGGTCAACGAGGAAAAATCTCTCGAAGGTTGCCATTTTATTTTTCCCGAAAAGCGGCGAGTCCGGATGCAGCCAGATAAACCACATGATATCTCTGCCGGCCTGTCTTTCCTTTTCATCCAGGGCAAAAAATCCTTTTCTCACGTAGCTCTCCAGCACGTCATAGAGTTCTTTTCCCCGGTATTTTGTGCCGTAAATTTCCACTTCTTTCAGGCTGCCGTCCTCGTTTAGGGGCACACAGCCGTGATAGAGCAGATTGTCGTTATACACTTTATAAAGTCCGCCTTTTGTAAGCAGGAAACGCATATGCTGCTGCAGTTTTTCACAGTTTGCAAAGGCGCGCTCCAGACGGTTCATGATCTCCTCTTCCTCTGGAGTCAGCCGGTAAGGATCCCGGGGATCTACCGTAGGAAAATTTGTATCGGAAAGTGGATATTCTTTTCCTTCCAGAGTGATCGTCCCCCGCTCAAAGTCGATCCGGTGGAGCATGGCTCTCTCTTCCAGGTGGAATTCCGGCCGTCTCTGAATGATCTGACCCTCAATCTTGAACTGGAGCACAGAGATCGCTTTGTGGATCCTCACATTCATCTTCATTTCCTCTGATTCAGCCGTATCGGATGATTTCAGCTTAAAACAGGTGCAGGGATCATCCCCGTACACCCGCATGGCATAAGTTGCAAGAGGAAGAAGATTGATGCCGTAGCCGTCCTCCAGGATATCCAGATTGCCGTAGCGCGCGCAGATGCGGATCACATTGACAATGCACCCTCTCTGTCCTGCTGCCGCGCCCATCCATACCACATCATGGTTTCCCCACTGGATGTCAACAGAATGGTATGCCATCAGTTTGTCCATAATTATATGAGGGCCGGGCCCTCTGTCATAAATATCGCCCACAATATGCAAGTGGTCGACCACCAGCCGCTGGATGAGTTCAGAGATGGCGATAATGAACTCCTCTGCCCGGCCAATGCGGATAATAGTGGAAATGATCTCATTATAGTAGGATTCCTTGTCCCGCACTTCCGCTTTCTCCGTGATCAGTTCCTCGATCACATAGGCAAAATCTTTCGGCAGCGCCTTTCTCACCTTGGACCGGGTATATTTGCTGGCCGCCCTTTTGCTCACCTCGATCAGGAGATAAAGATGGACTCTGTACCAGTCCTCCATGTTCGTCTCCGTCTCTTTGATGATATCCATCTTGGCCTTTGGATAATAGATCAGTGTGGCAAGCCTCTTCTTGTCCCTGGCACTCATCGTATTGCCGAACACCTCGTCAATTTTCTTTCTGACCGCCCCGGATCCGTTCTTAAGGACATGGGAAAAAGCCTCGTATTCCCCGTGAATATCTGTCAGGAAATGCTCGGTCCCCTTGGGAAGGTTCAATATGGCCTGAAGATTGATGATCTCCGTGGATGCAGCCGCAATGGTGGGGTACAGATCTGACAGCCGCTCCAGGTATCTTGTTTCCAGATCTCTCATTCTTTTCTCCTTATACATCAAAAGCGGATCACGTCTCCCATGTCGTACATGCCCGGCTTCTGTCCTGCCAGGAATTTGGCGGCCTCAACCGCCCCTTTTGCAAATACGCTTCTGGAATATGCCGTGTGTTTAAACTCGATCACCTCATCTGTTCCCGCAAAGATAACCTCGTGATCTCCCACGATGGTTCCTCCCCGGACCGCAGAAATCCCGATCTCATATTTTTCTCTCTTCTGCCTCACCTGGCTTCTGTCATATACATACGTGTATTTCTTATCAAGAGCTTCATTGACCGAATCGGCCAGCGCAAGCGCAGTACCGCTTGGCGCGTCAACTTTCTGATTGTGGTGTCTCTCCACCAGCTCAATGTCATAGCCCGCCGGTCCCAGTACCTTAGCCGCCTCAGCCAGGAGTTTTAAAAGGAGATTGATCCCCATTGACATATTTGCGGACTTAAGGATCGCGATTTTCTCTGACGCCTCTTTTACTTTCTCCAGCTGTTCTTCGGAAAGTCCCGTCGTACACAATACAACGGGCAATTTTTTCTCCACACAGTAGTCAAGCAGTCCGTCCACTGCCCCCGCATTGGAAAAATCCACCACAACATCTGCGTCCGCGTCGCATTTTTCCAGAGTTTCACACACCGGATAGTCATTGGGCACGCCCACATATGCGTCCACTCCCGCAGAGATCACTGCGTTCTCATCATTTTTTACGATCTCTGTGATCATTCTTCCCATCTTTCCGTTGCAGCCATGCATCAATATTTTTACCATTGTACTTCGCCTCCCTATTTTCTCCTCTTTTGACAAAGAGGGCAAACACCTTATTGCGGCGTGTGCATCCCGCACAGAGTGCTTTTCTGTCATAAAATTTTCCTGTGATATAAAAAAAGGATATCACATCTGAGAGTTTATCTCAATATATGATATCCATTTCTTCCATATACACTGTCTCGGCAGACGGTTCTTCAGTCCTCAAGACACTCCAGTTTGCTCACGGACACTTCATACGCAGTCCGCGTTTCCGTCTCTGTCTCCGAGAGTTTTTTCACATACTCCCTGCTCTGGATCCTCCCCAGTATGCGCACATGCTCGCCCACATCGAACCCGGAAGCATACCTTGCGTTTCTGCCCCAGCAGATGCAGGGAATGTAGTCGGATTTTCCATAGGGCCTGTTTACGGCCAGCAAAAGATCCGCAATCTCCCTTCCCAGAGGCGTCTTTCTGTATACCGGACGTTTGCACATATAACCCTCCAGCAAAATGTGATTCGTCCTGGCCCCGTCCGGCTCTTCGTCGATAAACTCGATCTCTCTTGCAAACACAGACAGCACCAGACGGTTCTTCTGCTCCTCATGCCGGTTGTAGGACCGGAACTGCCCGGACACCATGATACACTCGCCCCGGTAATCCTCGGTCACATCGATCAAACGCTCCGACGCCATGACCGGGATCCTGTCATTCGAACTGCTCAGTCTTTTCACCAGAATGTCAACCATGTAAAATCCTTCCCCAAATACCTCATGGCTGTATGTAAATTCTGATACCACCTCGCCAATGACTGTTACCTGATTGTTCTCAATAATCTTATCTGACATAATTTGTAGCTCTCCCTTCCTCTTTTCGGTATTTTTTGAGTCACTACTAAATGTATGAGCCAGAATTGTGAATTAGAACAACCGGGCATCCAGAATCGTTCGACCGATTTTTACGCATTTCACACCTTGCCAAAACAAAATTTTGTGATAAAATAAAAAAGTTGCAGTTACAATGAATGACTTATAATAAGGAAAGAGTGTAATCGACTATGAAAACGAAACGCGAAGATATAAGAAATATTGCCATTATCGCCCATGTCGACCACGGCAAGACCACTCTGGTGGACGAGTTGTTAAAACAGAGCGGCGTATTCCGTGAAAACCAGGAAGTTGCAGAACGTGTCATGGACTCGAATGATATCGAGAGGGAAAGAGGCATCACCATCCTCTCCAAAAATACGGCTGTCCACTATAAGGGCGTCAAAATTAATATCATCGACACACCCGGACATGCGGACTTCGGCGGCGAGGTGGAGCGTGTCCTCAAGATGGTAAACGGGGTCATCCTCGTTGTGGACGCATTTGAAGGCGCTATGCCCCAGACCAAATTTGTGCTCCGCAAGGCGCTGGAACTGAGCCTGCCGGTTATCGTATGCATCAACAAGATCGACCGGCCTGAAGCGCGCCCGGACGCTGTGATCGACGAAGTGCTGGAGCTTTTCATCGATCTGGGCGCGTCCGACGAACAGCTGGAGTGCCCCTTCGTCTACGCTTCAGCAAAAGCCGGCGTAGCTGTGCTGGATCTTTCAGATGAAGAGCGTGATATGAAGCCGCTCTTTGAGACAATTCTTGATTATATCCCGGCTCCCGAGGGAGATCCGGAGGCTCCCACCCAGGTTCTGATCAGTACCATCGACTACAATGAATATGTTGGCCGCATCGGAATCGGAAAAGTAGACAACGGAACAATCTCTGTCAACCAGGATATGGTGCTTGTCAACCACCATGACCCGGACAAACAGCAGAAAGTGAAGATCAGCCGCCTCTATGAATTTGACGGACTGAATAAAGTGGAGGTAAAAGAAGCATCCATCGGATCCATCGTAGCGATCTCCGGCATCTCGGACATCTCCATCGGAGACACCCTCTGTTCTCCCGAAAACCCGGAGCCGATCCCCTTCCAGAAAATCTCCGAGCCCACGATCGCCATGCAGTTTATCGTAAACGACAGTCCCTTTGCCGGACAGGAAGGGAAATACGTGACTTCCCGCCACCTGCGTGACCGGCTCTTCCGGGAACTCAATACAGACGTCAGCCTCCGGGTAGAAGAGATGGACAACACAGACAGCTTCAAAGTATCCGGCCGCGGGGAACTGCACCTCTCCGTCCTGATCGAAAACATGCGCAGGGAGGGATACGAATTTGCCGTCAGCAAGGCGGAAGTCCTCTACCACACAGATGAAAACGGCAAAAAACTGGAGCCGATGGAACTTGCATATATCGACGTGCCCGACGAATTTACCGGAGTGGTGATCGAAAAGCTGGGTCAGCGGAAAGGCGAGCTGCGCAACATGAGCGCATCAAACGGAGGCTACACCCGGCTGGAATTCTCCATCCCGTCCCGCGGACTGATCGGTTACAGAGGCGAATTTCTTACCGATACCAAAGGAAACGGCATCCTCAATACAAGCTTTGACGGTTACGCCCCATACAAAGGCGATATCCAGTACCGAAAACAGGGATCTCTCATTGCGTTCGAGACCGGAGAATCCGTCACATACGGGCTGTACAGCGCTCAGGAACGCGGCACACTGTTTATCGGGCCGGGTGAAAAGGTGTACGCTGGAATGGTGATCGGACAGAACGGGAAGGCGGAGGACATAGAATTGAATGTCTGCAAGACCAAACATCTGACCAACACCCGCTCTTCCAGCGCCGACGAGGCCCTTCGCCTCACCCCGCCGCGGATTCTCAGCCTGGAGCAGGCTCTCGATTTTATCGACACAGACGAACTGCTGGAGGTGACGCCAAAATCCCTGCGCATCCGCAAAAAGATCCTGGATTCCAGGATGCGCAAGAGAAGCGCCATGAAGTAACAGTCCAGCCTGCGTCATGAAAAATTAATCATTGATTTATTCTATACATTACAGCTGTTCCATGTTATAATATTTTTATAATATGAACAGCTGTTTTTTGTCTGTTTATGTCAAATTTGAACAAAGGAGTTGAGCAGCATGAATTTTATTATCAGCGGAAAAAACATTGAGGTAACCTCCGGATTAAAGGACGCTATCGAACAGAAATTAGGAAAGCTTGAACGGTATTTCACTCCTGAAACAGAAATTATTGTAACGCTCAGCGTGGAAAAAGGCCGGCAGAAAATTGAGGTCACGATTCCCGTGAAGGGACACATTATCCGCTCTGAGCAGACAAGCAGCGACATGTATGTATCAATCGACCTCGTAGAAGAAATCATTGAGCGCCAGCTTCGGAAATACAAGAACAAGCTGGTGGCGCGCAGCCAGGGCCATCCTACATCGGCGGTATCCGCAGGAGGGATCAAAAAAGAATTTATTGATTCGGAAGAAGAATCCCCGGAAGATGACGAGATACGGATCGTCCGCACAAAACGCTTCGGCGTTAAGCCCATGTATCCAGAAGACGCCTGCCTTCAGATGGAGCTTCTGGGACACAGCTTCTTCGT
This sequence comes from Candidatus Mediterraneibacter avicola, assembly GCA_019115385.1. GTDB lineage: Bacteria > Bacillota > Clostridia > Lachnospirales > Lachnospiraceae > Mediterraneibacter > Mediterraneibacter avicola. The sequence continues at coordinate 34,643 of DXDR01000025.1, forward strand.
ATTTTCCAACGCAGAAACGGATGAGGTCAACGTGGTATACAAAAGGAAAGACGGTTCTTTCGGCCTGATCGAACCCGAATTTTCATAGGACAAGAACCGGCGCTGTGCCGGGCATCAGTACACCTGAAAGAGACGAAGAGGCGGTTCCTTCACAGGATCCGCCTCCTTTTCATTGCTTTTGTACTCTTCCTCTGTCATCGCTATCCGTCTGTTATCTGTATGCCTGCCTCTGTTCTTGCAAACCAGCACCGGGACACTTCCTCCACAGACGCCTGCCCGCTGGTAGCTTCCATGATCTCCTTTTTCAGGGTCGTCTCCTCCCCCTCCGGGACAAGGACAATAAACTCTACCCTATCCGTGTAAATGCTGTCCAGAACCGTCAGTTTCCTCTGTCCCAGAAGATACTGGACTTTTCCCGAACCCGCGTAGTCCGTCCCGATCCTGAGTTTCATCCCGTATATTCTGGTAATGATCTCTGTGTGTGCAAGTCCTTCCGAAGCCGCTCCCGAGTAAGCTCTGACCAACCCTCCGGTTCCCAGAAGAACGCCGCCGAAATATCTGGTAACAACAACAAATACATCTGTAAGCCCCTTGCCTCTCAGCACTTCCAGGATAGGTTTTCCCGCTGTCCCTGCAGGTTCTCCGTCGTCGCTCATTCTCTCGGAGCCGGGATTTCTTCCAATTATATACGCCCAGCAGTGATGCCTCGCATCCCAGTGTTCTTTCCTGACAGCCTCCAGATACGCAAAAGCCTCCTCCTCTGATGAAACCGGAAATATCTGTGCGATAAAACGAGATTTCTTTTCTGTGATCTCTCCCTGTCCTGTAGTATAAACGGTACAATAGCTGTCCATAAATCCACTCCTCTTCCACTCTCTCCGTTTCTGTCCATATTTACTATATCAGACTGATTTCCAATCTACAAGCCAAAACCTTTCCCTCAGTACAGTCCGGTAAAGTAAAATTTTTTCTTAATTTTTCGTGATAAAATGTGAAGTTTTTATTTTCTTCTTTATTTGAAAGAGTATATTTGCTATAATCATAAGAGTTAAAAAAGGAGGATGCTATTCGTGAATTACGGAAAAAAGAATCTTTCAAAAAGAAAGAACCAGATCTCTTCTAAAAAGAGAATGAAAACAAAGCGCGTCGGTGTCCGATTTTTCAAGGCTCTTATCCTGTGTATACTCCTTCTTGCAGTCATATGTGTTATCGGAGGCGTTATACTTATAAAACATATCATAGATAATACGCCTAATGTAACGGCTGAAGATATTCTGCCGAAAGGATATACGACTACGATCGTCGACCAGAACGGTACAGAGATTGAGACGCTCAAAGATTCCGACTCCAACCGTGTATACAAAACATATGATGAGATTCCTGAATATATGGCTCATGCTTTTGTCGCCATTGAGGACGAGCGTTTTTATGAGCACAATGGAATAGATCTGCAGGGTATCCTGCGCGCCGGCATGGTAGGCATAACGAACGGCTTTAATTTTTCAGAAGGAGCCAGCACGATCACCCAGCAGCTTATCAAAAATAATGTGTTTCCCAATTTCGTAAGCGAAAAGACGTTTTACGACCGGATCGAGCGAAAACTCCAGGAACAATATCTGGCTCTCCAGATTGAAAAGGAGATGAGCAAAGAGGAAATCCTGGAAGCGTATATGAATACCATTAACCTGGGACAGGGGTGCCTCGGTGTCCAGACAGCAGCAACCCGGTATTTCAACAAAGATGTATCCGAACTGACGCTTTCTGAGTGTGCCGTTATCGCAGCCATAACCAAAAATCCTACCGGATATGATCCGGTGACCCATCCGGACGCCAACGAGAAAAGGCGCAAGACCGTGCTGGATAATATGCTGGACCAGGGCTGGATCGAACAGGCCGAATATGACGAAGCTCTTGCCGATCCTGTCTATGACCGGATCCTGCAGACCGCTGCCGTTACAGAAGATAAAGAGCCCTATTCCTACTTTGTTGACGCTCTGATCGATGATGTGATCCAGGATCTCATTGACGAAAAAGGCTATACAGAAACGCAGGCCTACAATCTGTTATACAGCGGCGGCCTTACCATCAAATCTACGCAGGATTCCAAGATCCAGCAGATCTGTGACGAAGAAGTAGCAAATGTAGGCGAATACCTCTCCATCGCAGAGTATGGCCTTGAATACGCTCTCACTATTCACAGAGCCGACGGCACCACAGAGAATTACAGCAAGGAACAGCTTGCATCATACATTAAAGAAGCGCATAATGACAGCAATCCCCTTGTATTCAGTTCAGAGGACGATGCCAGAGCAGCGATAGAAGAATATAAGGGCACCCTGAACATCAATACCGAGGCTGGAGATACTGTGGATGAAAGCATTGAGATAACGCTCCAGCCGCAGACATCCGTTGTGATCATGGATCAATATACCGGACAGGTCAAAGCGATCGTAGGAGGAAGAGGGACTAAGCAGACAAGCCTTTCCCTGAACCGTGCGACAGACTCTACCAGACAGCCTGGATCTACCTTTAAGGTGGTATCAACCTATGCGCCCGGCCTGAATGAATGCGGCATGACGCTTGCCACCTCTATCAAAGATGAACCTTATGAGTATGCCAACGGAAAACCGGTCCGCAACTGGGACGGCAAGTACATCGGAAGCGCAACCGTGCGCTATGCGATCGAACATTCCATGAATGTATGCGCAGTGCGGACTCTTACCGAGACAGTGGGACTGGAAAAGGGTTATGAGTATCTCCAGAAATTCGGATTCACAACACTTGTTGACGGAACAGATGAAAACTATCCGGGCCATACAGATATCGCCCAGTCTACAGCTCTGGGTGGAATAACCCGCGGTGTGTACAACATGGAACTTACCGCTGCATTTGCTTCGATCGCAAATGGAGGAGAGTATACAGAACCTGTTCTGTACACCCAGATCCTCGATCATGACGGCAACGTGCTTATCGACAATACCACGCCAGACACCCATGAAGTGATCAAGGAGTCCACCGCTTATCTTCTGACAAGCGCTATGGAGGATGTTGTAAGAAAAGGTACTGGTACACCGGCCCGACTGAGCAATATGACCGCAGCAGGAAAGACCGGTACAACGGACGACAGCACTGATTTATGGTTTGTGGGATATACTCCCTACTACACCGGCGGCGTCTGGGGCGGTTACGATGCCAATAAATCCATGAGCGGCATGAACAGCAACTGGCATAAAACGCTGTGGAAAAATATTATGGAGAGAGTTCACGAAGGACTTGAGGATAAAGATTTTGAGATTCCCTCCTCTGTTGTACGGAAATCAATCTGCAGAGAGTCCGGGCTACTTGCAGTGGACGGCTGTCCGACGATCACAGAGTACTTCGACAAAGATACGCTGCCCACACAGAGCTGCTCAGGACACATAACAGAACCGGAAGAGCCTGTTGACGAAGATCCGGACAGCAGCACTGCTCAGGATCCGGCGGCAGAGCCATCGGATCCCACTACTCCGACCACCCCAACTGATCCGGATGAACCAACCGATCCGACTGATCCGACCGATCCGACCGACCCGACTGACCCGACTACTCCGACCGATCCAAATAATCCGGCCGGCGGCTAAATTCGGATTTTCCGTAAAAGAGTCTTTGCTGCAAAGCAACCGAAAACCAATAAATATAAGATGATAAAAAACATAACTGGCGGCGTGTGGCGGGAAGTAAATCCCCATCACACGCCGCCAGTTATCTTATTCATCCAGCCAGCTATATTTAATCTTCCAGCACCAGTTTCGCGGAACCGCATATTCCCGCATCATTTCCAAGCTCTGCCAGAACGAATTTTACCTGCTTGTCAGCAAAGAATGCATGTTCCAGATAAGGCTTTTGTATATACGGTATCAGCACTTCTCCCGCCTTTGACACGCCTCCTCCGATCACAAATACTGAAGGATTGCATACTGCAGCGAGATTTGCCAGTCCATATCCCAGATACCGTCCGAATTCGACCGCGATCTCATCTGCGACCTCATCTCCGGCTTTTACTGCGTCAAACACATCTTTTGCTGTTACATCTTCTTTATTGAGAATAGTAGCGCGCATTTCCTGCCCCAGTTTTTTCTTTGCCAGTTTCACGATCCCCGTAGCTGATGCGTACTGCTCCAGACAGCCGCAGTTTCCGCAGCCGCAGTGGTCTGTCTCACCATAATTCACACAGATATGGCCAATCTCCCCGCCGGCTCCGGTGGCGCCCACAAGTATTTTCCCGTCAATAATGATGCCGCCGCCGACTCCGGTACCAAGAGTTACCATGATCATATTCTTTTCACCTGCGCCGCCGCCTTTCCACATTTCTCCAAGCGCTGCGACATTCGCATCATTTCCGATAACAGCCTTCAGCCCTGTCAGTTCTTCCAGTTCTCGCTTTACTTCCTTGTACTTCCAGCCAAGATTTGCGCTCCCGTTTACAACACCGTCTGCTGTCACAGGGGCCGGAACTCCGACACCAATCCCGATAATGTCTTTTTTATCAAGCTGATGTTCTTCAATCTTGGCTGCCACAGACGCTGCCACATTCGGAAGGATCGCCGCTCCTTCATCTGAAATATCTGTCGTGATCTCCCATTTGTCCACGATAGTGCCTTCTGCCTCGAACAGCCCGAGCTTTACTGTTGTTCCTCCGATATCCACGCCAAAACAATATTTCATACCCTCTCCTCCTTTTTAGTGTTTCGCTTTGATCAGGTTTTCCTGAACTCTCTTGTAAAGTTCCTGAGCCGCATTGTAACCCATCTGTTTCTGTCTGTGGTTGACTGCGGCGGACTCAACAATAATCGCAAGATTACGGCCCGGACGGATAGGAATGCTGTGGCATACCACACGATTTCCGAGGAATTCCGTATACTCTTCCTCCAGCCCCAGCCTGTCGTACTCCTTATCTCTGTCCCAGTCCTCAAGTGTAATAACCAGATCGATATTCTGCGTGTCTCTTACGCTCTGCACACCGAACATAGATTTCACATCCACAATGCCAATACCGCGAAGTTCAATAAAATGACGTGTAATATCAGGGGCAGATCCCACAAGTGTATCGTCGCTCACCTTGCGGATCTCAACTACATCATCTGTCACAAGGCGGTGTCCCCTTTTGATCAGTTCCAGAGCAGCTTCGCTTTTCCCAATACCGCTCTCCCCCATGATCAGGACTCCGACGCCATATACATCCACCAGCACCCCATGAATGGAAATACACGGAGCAAGTTTTACATTCAGCCAGCGGGTCAGCTCAGCGGTAAAAGCGGACGTTCTGTTTGTCGTATTGAATACAGGAACGTCATGCTGTTCCGCCAGTTCAAGAAAGATTTCATCCGGCTGAAGGCTCTTGCTGAATATCACACAGGGAAGCTTATACTCAAGAAGTTCATGATACACTTTCGTTTTCACGTCTTCGCTGAGCGTCTTGAGATAATTGTACTCTACATTGCCGATAATCTGTACCCTGTTTGAATCAAAGTGATCAAAAAATCCTACAAGCTGTAAAGCAGGCCTGTTGACGTCCGGTACGTTCACCTCCCGGCCTACAAGTTCTACTTTAGGAGTAAGATTTTTCAGATCCATCTTCTCTACAACTTCTGTTAACTTTACACCATGTCCCATTGGTTTTTCTCCTTTTTTCTCAGACTTAGTCCAATTATATCATTTATGAAAAAAGTTGTACACTGATTCAGCTGCTTTTTCATTCATGGACGGGATTTTTGCAAGTTCCTCCACTTCTGCCCTGCGGATATCCTCAAGACTCGCATAATGCCTCATCAGCGCCTTTCTTCTGGCCGGCCCGATCCCGTCAATATCATCCAGTATAGAGTGAACCTGGCCTTTGCCCCGGAGTTGTCTGTGATACTCTATTGCAAAACGGTGGGCCTCGTCCTGTATCCTTGTGATCAGACGAAACGCCTCCGATGCTTTATCGACAGGCAGTTCCTCATTGCAGTAATACAATCCCCTGGTACGGTGATGATCGTCTTTTACCATACCGCATACCGGAATCTGAAGATGCAGTTCATCGAGTACCTGCAGCGCTACATTGACCTGCCCTTTTCCTCCATCCATCATGATCAGATCCGGGAATGCAGTAAACTTGCCAAGCTCTGCATTTTCCTCCCGCTCTTTCAGGCCATGGGTAAAGCGGCGTGTCAGGACTTCTCTCATACTGCCATAGTCGTCAGCGCCCTGAACTCCCCTGATCTTAAACTTGCGGTAATCGTTCCGCTTAGGCCGGCCGCGCTCATAGACAACCATAGAGCCGACGGATTCAAACCCGTTTGTATTGGAGATATCGTATGCTTCCATGCGGACGATTTCATTCAGTCCGAGCATAGATGCGATCTCCTTTACCGCACCGATGGTGCGGCCTTCCTCCCGCTTCAGCCGTTCCTTATCCTTCGACAATACCAGCTCCGCGTTTTCCCGGGCAAGCTCGATCAGTTTCTCTTTCGTACCCTTTTTCGGCACTTTCAGCGTTACTTTCTGTCCTCGCTTTGAGGTAAGCCATGCTTCCAGCAGTTCCTTATCTTCCACTTCATCCTGAAGCATCAGTTCACCGGGAATGAAGGGTGTCCCCGCATAATACTGGAGCACAAAACTGTTCAGTATCTCGGAAGCGCTCTCTCCTTTCGAGATGCGCAGGTAAAAATGATCCCTGCCGATCAGGCGCCCGCTGCGGATGAAAAAGACCTGAACGACCGCGTCCTCTTCTTCTGATGCCACGGCCAGCACGTCTCTGTCCTCCCCGCTGGAATCTGTGATCTTCTGCTTCTGCGCCACCTTTTTCACGCTGCTGATCAGTTCCCGGTACTCAATGGCCCTTTCGAACTCCAGAGCTTCGGAAGCCGCGTTCATCTTCTCTTCCAGTTCTTTTAAAACCCCGTCATAATTTCCATTTAAAAAGCGGAGCACCTCCGTGACAGATTTACCATATTCCTCCTGGGAGATGTAGCCCTGGCAGGGAGCATCGCACTGCTTGATATGATAATTCAGACATGGCCGCTCCTTTCCGATATCTCTGGGCAGGCTGCGATTGCAGTTTCGCAGATGATACAGTTTATGGATAAGGTCGATCGTGTCCCGAACCGCCTGGGAACTTGTGTAGGGGCCAAAATATTTTGCTTTGTCTCTCAGCATCTTCCTGGACAGGATAACCCGTGGAAATGGCTCATTTGTCGTCACTTTAATAAACGGATAGGTCTTGTCATCCATAAGCATTGTATTGTATTTCGGATGATGCTCTTTTATTAAATTGCATTCCAGAACAAGCGCCTCAAGCTCTGAGTCAGTAACAATGTACTCAAAGCGGCGGATGTGCGTTACCATCTGTTCAATCTTGACACCTTTGTTCCTGCTGCTCTGAAAGTACTGCCTTACCCGGTTTTTCAGGCTGATGGCCTTACCCACATAGATAATGTGATCGTTTTCATCATGCATGATATAAACTCCCGGTCTGGCAGGGAGTTTTTTTAGTTCTTCCTGTATGTCAAACATAATCCTTTATGCCTTTCCTATCCGCTGTCTGCGGAATCCGATAATATTTTACTATACTGCTCTGTGTATTTCCAGGCAAAATTGAAGGCGAAAATTCTTCCAGACATATTATCCGAAGAATTTTCGCCATATATTTTAATCCGGTACTTCCGTGTCCACCGGTTTTATTGAGATACGCTCTGTCTGGCTTTTCTCCTCCTGTCCTTCCTCCGGCTCCGGAATACCCTTTACTTCCCGGAAGATCTTCATAAATTCTTTTCCTGTGATGGTTTCCTTCTCGATCAGAAATGCTGCGATCTTGTCAAGTGCTTCTCTGTTCTCACCGAGCAGACGCTTTGCTTCCGCATAGGCGCCTTTAAGCATCTTCATGACTTCCTCGTCTATCTCAGCAGCGGTTGCGTCGCCGCAGTTGAGCACTGCCCGCCCGTCCAGATACTTGTTCTGGATGGACTCCAGTCCCATCAGCCCGAACCGTTCGGACATGCCGTACTGAGTGATCATGGCTCTGGCGATCTTTGTAGCCTGTTCAATGTCGTTAGCTGCTCCTGTCGTTACCGTATCAAACACGATTTCCTCAGCGGCTCTTCCTCCAAGAGCGACCACGATCATTGCCTCCAGTTCTTTCTTCGTGTTCAGGAACTTTTCTTCTTCTGGAGTCTGCATCACATAGCCGAGAGCTCCCATTGTCCTGGGTACGATCGTGATCTTCTGCACCGGTTCTGTGTTTTTCTGGAGAGCCGTAACGAGAGCGTGGCCTACTTCATGATAGGAAACGATCCGCCGCTCTTCCTTGCTCATAATGCGGTCTTTTTTCTCCTTACCCACAAGAACGACTTCCACTGCCTCAAAGAGATCCTGCTGGCTTACCACCTGTCTGCCGTGCTTTACAGCATTGATAGCCGCCTCATTGATCATATTTGCCAGATCTGAGCCCACCGCTCCCGATGTGGCAAGGGCAATGGCCTCCAGATCGACCGTCTCGTCCATCCGTACATCCTTTGCATGAACTTTCAGGACATCCACACGACCTTTTAAATCTGGTTTATCTACGATGATCCGGCGGTCGAACCGTCCTGGGCGCAGAAGCGCCGGGTCAAGGATTTCCGGACGGTTTGTAGCCGCCAGGATCAGAAGTCCTTTGTTTGTATCAAATCCGTCCATCTCCGCGAGAAGCTGGTTCAAAGTCTGTTCCCGCTCGTCATTTCCGCCCAGGGCGGTATCGCGTGTCTTTCCGATGGCATCTATCTCATCAATAAATACAATACATGGAGCCATCTGCTGTGCCTGCTTGAACAGATCCCTGACACGGGACGCCCCCACACCGACATACATTTCCACAAAGGCCGAGCCTGACAGAGAGAAGAACGGCACTTTCGCCTCTCCCGCCACCGCCTTGGCCAGCAGGGTCTTTCCGGTACCCGGAGGTCCTACGAGAAGCGCCCCCTTAGGCAGCTTTGCTCCGATACCGGTATATTTCCCCGGATTGTGGAGAAAATCCACTACCTCCTGAAGAGACTCCTTTGCCTCGTCCTGTCCTGCAACATCCTGGAACGTAACTCCGGTTTCTTTTTCCATGTACATCTTTGCATTGCTCTTGCCAATTCCCATCATGCCGCCGCCCTTAGTCATCCTGCGCATAAGGAAACTGAACAGAACGACAAGAAGAATGATCGGAAGGAGCACGGTCACAAAAATCTCAAAAATCAGAGAACCTGCCGTATCCGGCACCTCGCCGGAAAATTCAATGTTGGCCTCATCCAGTATCTGCGCCAGCCTGTCGTCACTGACATATCCGGTATAATAATCCGGATCCTTCTCGCCGTCTCCGCCGGTCTGGAACTGAAACTGCCCGAAAATACTGGTTATGCTGCCAATGCCTCCGTCGTTTTCTTTTTCCTCTTCTTCCTCTTTCTCTTCTCTTGCCTTATCTGTAAGAGTGATATAGATCCGATTGCTGGCCAGTTCGACCTTCTCAACCTTTTTCTCCTCTACCAGGCCCAGAAATTTGTCATAGCTGATCTCCTGGGGTCCCGCCCCCTGCATCATAGAATATAATCCCATAACAACAAAAGCGACCAGCAGGGTAATGATCAGTACGATCCCCCAGCCCTGCCGGTTATTGTTGGAATCCTTTTTATTCTGATTATCCATTATCTGCCTCCTGAAATTAACTAAAGCCGGTACGCAAAAAAGTCCGACTGCCATTTTCACGGCCGGGACATCTTTTTTCTGCATATCAGCGTTATTATCATTATAAGTACAGGTTTTCCATAAATCAATAAAAAGATTATGAAAATATTGTAAAACTGTGGCGTTTTATAGTATACTGAGAAAGTATTTTATCCGCTGGCGCTGACGTGATCCTGCGCCGGAACCCTTGAACGGGTCCTTAGACGGAAAATAGACCTTTTGAGATTTTTAAGATATTTTGGGGAATGGAGAATGAAAATGAAAATCGGATTTGACAATGAAAAGTACCTGAAAATGCAGTCTGAACATATCAGAAACCGGATCAACCAGTTCGACAACAAACTTTACCTGGAATTTGGCGGCAAACTTTTTGACGATTACCATGCTTCCCGCGTCCTGCCCGGATTCGCGCCCGACAGTAAGCTTCGTCTCTTAAAAGAGCTGAGCAGCCAGGCGGAGATTGTCATCGTTATCAGCGCAAAGGATATTGATAAAAATAAGATCCGCGGAGACCTGGGCATCACCTATGACACAGATGTACTCCGTCTGATCGAAACATACCGGGAGCAGGGGCTCTATGTGGGAAGCGTTGTTATCACCCAGTTTTCCGGACAGGAGAGTGCTCTGCTGTTTAAGCACCGCCTGGAAAATCTGAACATTCCCGTCTATCTTCACTATATAATTCCCGGATATCCCGCCAATATCCCGCTGATCATCAGCGATGAAGGCTATGGAAAAAATGACTACATCCAGACAACCCGGCCGCTTGTGATCATCACAGCGCCCGGCCCGGGAAGCGGAAAGATGGCAACCTGCCTTTCTCAGCTCTATCACGAGCACAAGAGAGGGATCCGTGCCGGTTATGCCAAGTTCGAGACATTCCCGATCTGGAACCTGCCTCTCAAACATCCGGTCAACCTGGCGTACGAAGCCGCCACTGCGGACCTCAATGATGTCAATATGATCGATCCTTTCCATCTGGAGGCCTACGGAGAGACAACGGTCAATTACAACCGGGATGTGGAGATCTTCCCGGTGCTGAATACAATCTTTGAAAAAATTTACGGAGAAAGCCCCTACAAATCTCCTACAGACATGGGCGTAAATATGGCCGGAAACTGTATCTGTGACGACGAGGCGTGCAGGGAAGCTTCCAAACAGGAAATTATCCGCCGGTACTATTCAGCTCTGAACTCTCTCGTCAAAGGAGACAGTTCCGACAAAGAGGCTCAGAAGATCGAACTTCTGATGAACATGGCGGGAATCAGCGTTGAGGACAGGAAGGTAGCGGTAAAGGCTTTAGCGCGTGCCAGAGAAACAAACGGACCGGCTGCTGCCCTGGAGCTGGAAGACGGAAGGATCATCACCGGGAAAACAACCAATCTGCTCGGGGCATCCGCCGCTCTCCTGCTGAATGTTTTAAAGGAACTGGCAGGCATAGACCACAGTCTTCATATTATCTCCCCCCAGTCCATTGAACCGATCCAGAAACTGAAGGTAGATTATCTGAAGAGCAAGAATCCCCGTCTTCACACAGACGAGGTGCTGATCGCACTCTCGGCCAGCGCAGCAGACAGCCAGGAGGCCCGGCTGGCTCTGTCCCAGCTTCCAAAACTGGAGGGCTGCCAGGCGCACACCTCAGTCATGCTCTCGGATGTGGATATTAAGATTTTCAAGAAACTGGGCGTACAGCTGACCTGCGAAGCGGTGTACGAGCATTCGTACCTCTCCCACTGATACGGAACTATACTCTGTTACTTTATTTATCCGGTCCGGAAAAGTCTTGCTTGTATTTTCTACCGGATCAGGTGTATACTGAAAAAGTATTTTATACAGTTCAATCATATGCATTTAAGTCAGACCCAAAGACGCGGATCTGCAGGCTATGGTTGAACTGTACTCTTTTTTAGGGAAAAGAGGAGAAAATTCAGGAAAAATGAACATAAAGAGCACGTTTTCTGCGCACTCTTTACACAGAGGAGAAGGAGGATTTAAAATGGCAGTAAAATATGTATTTGTTACCGGCGGAGTTGTGTCTGGACTCGGAAAAGGGATCACCGCCGCATCTCTCGGACGTCTTTTAAAGGCCCGCGGATATTCGGTGACCATGCAGAAATTTGACCCTTACATCAATATCGACCCGGGCACCATGAACCCGGTCCAGCACGGCGAGGTGTTCGTCACTGACGATGGCGCGGAGACAGACCTGGATCTTGGACACTATGAGAGATTCATTGACGAAAGCCTGACCAAAAATTCCAACGTTACCACAGGCAAGATCTACTGGTCTGTACTCCAGAAGGAGCGCCGCGGAGACTTCGGCGGAAGGACAGTACAGGTCATCCCCCACATTACAAATGAGATCAAAAGCCGGTTTTACCGCAACCCGGCTGCAGAAGGAACGGAGATTGCCATTATCGAGGTGGGCGGAACCGTAGGCGATATCGAAAGCCAGCCGTTTCTCGAATCCATCCGGCAGTTTCAGCACGAGCGCGGACCGGAAAATGTGATTCTTATCCACGTCACCCTGATCCCTTATCTGCGGGCATCTCAGGAAATGAAGACAAAGCCGACTCAGGCCAGCGTCAAGGAACTGCAGGGCATGGGCATCCAGCCGGATATCATCGTGTGCCGCTCGGAATACCCTCTCAGCACGGAGATGAAGGACAAAATCTCCCTGTTCTGCAACCTGCCCGCAAATCATGTCCTCCAGAACCTTGATGTGGAATACCTCTATGAGGCTCCTCTTGCAATGGAAAAGGAACATCTGGCGGAGGTAGTCTGCGAATGCCTCCATCTGGACTGCCCGAAACCGGATCTGAAGGACTGGACTGAGATGGTAGAGAACCTCCGCCATCCCACCCAGGAAGTGACCGTCGCCCTCGTCGGTAAATATATCCAGCTGCACGACGCCTATATCAGTGTAGTGGAAGCTTTGAAGCACGGCGGAATTTACAGCCATACTACCGTAAATATCAAGTGGGTTGACTCCGAGACTGTCTCTGCTGAAAATGCAGATGAGATCTTCCGGGATGTAAGCGGCATCCTCGTGCCCGGCGGCTTCGGGCACCGGGGTGTAGAGGGCAAAATTGAGGCGATCCGCTATGCCCGCACCCACGATATCCCCTATCTCGGGCTCTGCCTCGGCATGCAGCTCGCGATCGTGGAATTTGCACGGAATGTGCTGGGCTTAAACGATGCTCACAGTATCGAACTCAACCCGGACACCACCCACCCGGTCATTCATATCATGCCGGATCAGATCGGCATAGAGGATATCGGAGGCACCTTAAGGCTCGGTTCTTATCCGTGTATATTAAAGGAAGGGACGCTGGCGAGAAAACTCTACGGAAAAGAAGAGATCCAGGAACGCCACCGCCACCGCTATGAGGTGAACAATGATTACCGGGACGATCTGGAAAAAAGCGGCATGACTCTGTGCGGACTTTCCCCTGACAACCGTATCGTAGAGATGATAGAGATCCCGGAGCACCCGTGGTTTATTGCCACACAGGCGCATCCAGAGCTGAAATCCCGGCCAAATAAACCCCATCCCCTGTTTAAGGGATTTGTGGAGGCAGCGCTTCAGTACAGCGCAAAAAATTCATCAACAATTGCTTCATAGGCACGGCAGTTCTCACATTTTTTTATCTTTTTTGCATACTTTTTTGATTCTGGAAAGGACGGGGCAAGATAGGACCACATTTCCTTCATTTTAAAAAGGATGGTCCTGTCCCCGGACATTTCCCGGCAGTAACCTGCATACAGGAGATCATGGAATTTTCGGATCTCTGAAATGGAAGCTGGCTTTCCTCCCCGAAGTTCTCTGCCCAGAGCAGGATCCGCCAGCACTCCCCGCCCGGTCATTACCCGTTCCAACCCGGGAAACTTTTCCGTAATCCTGCAGAAATCATCTATAGATACGATATCCCCGTTATAGCACACCGGATTTTTTGTTTTATCAAACGCTTCTGAAAATGCTGCAAGATTTGGAGTATTTTTATAAAAATCCTTCTGAACTCTCGGATGGATGATCACCTCTTCAAAAGGGTATCTGTTATAGATCTCCAAAATCCTCTTAAACTCTCCTGGTTCTTCCATCCCCAGCCTTGTCTTCACTGAGATTTTCATGGTGCATTTTTCAAATATCTCATCCAGGAACCGCTCCAGACGCTCCAGGTCTCCTAAAAATCCTGCTCCGCGGCATTTTGTGACCACTGTCCTGGAAGGGCATCCCAGATTCAGATTAATCTCGTCATACCCATAATGCTCATGAAGCCTCCCGGCGGTATAAAGAAAATCGTCCGCCTGATTTGTCAAAACCTGGGGGACAGCATACATCCCTCTATTATTCTCGGGCATCACATCCTTCTTCTCTCTGGAACTGAAATGTCCGTGCTGATTCGGACTGATGAATGGAATAAAATACTTGTCAAATCCTCCGAAACAGGCGTACTGCGCGTTCCGGTAAATCCATCCCGTAATCCCCTCCAGGGGCGCAAGATACAGTTTCATTCCTTTCTCCTCACATTCTCTTCCAAAAGTAATAAACGGCAACTTCTTCCTGCCGACTGAGGGTAACACAGGATTTCTCTCCTTGTCAAGAAAAACCAGGTATGCTAAGATGATTCCCAGGAGGAATTATCATGCATACAATTAAAAAATTCATTGCGTATTACGGGCCGTACAAGGCGGTCTTTTTTATTGATCTTTTGTGCGCTGCCATGATCAGCCTTGTGGATCTGGCCTATCCCCAGATTCTGCGCACACTGACCAACACTCTCTTCACAGAGGACAGCAGCGCCATCCTGCGCGTTCTTCCACTGATCGCAGGCGGGCTTCTGCTTATGTACATCATACAGAGTCTGTGCAAATATTATGTCAGTTACCAGGGCCATATGATGGGCGCACACATGGAGCGTGATATGCGCCAGCGGCTTTTTGACCACTACGAGAAGCTATCCTTCTCCTACTACAGCCGGAATAATTCAGGACAGATGATGAGTAAGCTTGTATCCGACCTGTTTGACATTGCCGAGTTTGCCCACCACGGGCCGGAAAATCTCTTTATTTCCGTGGTTAAAATTATCGGTTCCTTTGTGTTCCTCTTCCTGATCAACTGGCGGCTCGCCCTGCCTTTGATCGCGCTGGTCATCTGCATGTTTCTCTTTTCTTTCCGGCAGAACAGCCGTATGCAGGAAACGTTTATGGAAAACCGGCGCAAAATAGGAGACGTGAACGCCAGCCTTCAGGATACCCTCGCCGGCATCCGGGTCGTTCAGTCCTTCACAAACGAAGATATCGAGCGCGAAAAATTCAGGAAAAGCAACCATGCTTTCCTTCTCTCCAAAAGAGACAACTATAACTGTATGGGAAGCTTCATGGGATGGAACCTGTTCTTCCAGGGCATGATGTACCTGGTAACTCTGGTATTCGGAGGATATCTTATCGCCCACGATCTGATGGATGTGGCAGATCTTGCCATGTATGCCCTGTATATCGGTATTTTTATCAGCCCGATCCAGATCCTTGTAGAATTGATTGAAATGATGCAGAAAGGTCTTGCGGGCTTCCGCCGCTATCTGGATGTGATCGAAACGGAGCCGGATATCGAGGACGCGCCGGACGCGGCGCCTCTGGAAAACGTAAAAGGACGTGTCTGCTATGAAGACGTCTCCTTCCACTACAGCGATGACGATACGCCGGTGCTCTCTCATGTATCATTTGAGATTCCCGCCGGAAAATCTGTGGCCCTTGTAGGCCCTTCCGGCAGCGGAAAAACAACGATCTGTTCTCTCCTGCCCCGCTTCTATGACGTAACCGGAGGCAGGATCACAGTAGACGGAAAGGACGTGCGCACACTCACCCTGAAAAGCCTGAGAAGCCAGATCGGCATGGTCCAGCAGGATGTGTACCTCTTCTGCGGCACCATCCGCGACAATATCGCATACGGCAGACCCGGCGCCTCCCAGGAGGAAATCGAAGAAGCCGCAAAACGCGCAAATATCCACGACTTTATTACAGGACTTCCAGACGGATATGACACCTATGTTGGGGAACGGGGAACCCGCCTCTCCGGAGGGCAGAAACAAAGAATTTCCATAGCCCGGGTGTTCCTGAAAAATCCTCCGATCCTGATCCTCGACGAGGCCACAAGCGCTCTGGACAATGAAAGCGAACGCTGGATCCAGCAGAGTCTGGAGGAACTGTCCAAAAACCGCACTACCATCACGATCGCGCACCGCCTTTCCACCATACGAAATGCGGATGAGATCATCGTGATAACGGAAGACGGGATCGCAGAGCGGGGAACACATGAAAGCCTGCTCGAAAAAGGCGGGATTTATGCCCATTACTATAATATGTAAATTTGTATTTGTGGGTGGAAAATGTCCGCCGGGGAGTCCGGGTATGGTGCCGGAGAGCTCACTTTCGTTCGGACGCGGCGCAGCAGTACGTAAGAGCGCAAAAGACGCGCTCTAAGTGCCGGCGCCACTTTACGGTTCTCCATCACCATACCCGGACTCCTCGGCTGCGTTTTTCCACTCACAATTTCAAATTCAAACAAGAAGAAACGAAGACAGAACTTTATCGGCTGACACAAGACTGTATTCCGTACGGTTGTTTGAAAGAAGGTGTATTTTCCTGTTTCAAAAGCGGAAATCGGATAAACAGTCATCCGTAGTCGAAAAAGTTCTGTCTTTGTTTTTGTTTGTTGAATTTGAAATTATCAGTGGCAGTGCCGATTGGGAAAAGAACAGAAAATGGCGGAATACGGACGATGGGATGCGACTTTCGGATAGCAGCTGCGGGAAATTTCGGCGACTTGAAGCGTAATTTAGTAAAACTTAAAACCCTGAGTACAGGCGTTAGGATTTTCAATGGATCTGTCCGAACGGTACGTGAGTTTCCATTGAAAATCCTGCTTTTAGCCTGTGCTCAGGGTTTTGTAGTTTTAATTATTACGCGGAACGGAGCTGAAATTTCCCGCAGCCGCTATCCGAAAACGATTTATTCTCACTTTGTATTCTGAGATTTTCGGACTTTTTTCAATCCCATACCGCAGATAAATACAAATTTATTTCTCCACTTTTCTCTCTGTTCTGCTGCTGATCTCTCCTTGGATCTGAGCAATGAACTCTTCCAGGCCTCTCTGCCCTTCGTCTCCGGCAAAGCGGCTCCTGACGGAAACCTTTTCTTCTTCCTCTTCTTTTGCCCCTACCACGAGCATATAAGGAATTTTTTTCATCTGCGCCTCGCGGATCTTATAGCCGATCTTCTCTGCGCGGGTGTCGATCTCTGCGCGGATCCCGGCCGCCTTGAGCGCGTCAAGTACTTTTGTGCCATATTCCATATGCTTATCGGAAATAGGCAGCACTTTCACCTGCACCGGGGCAAGCCAGGTTGGGAATGCGCCTGCAAAGTGCTCGATCAGGATGCCGATAAATCTTTCAATAGAACCAAATACAACCCTGTGGATCATGATCGGTCTGTGTTTCTCTCCGTCTGCTCCCGTGTATTCCAGGTCAAAACGCAGCGGGAGCTGGAAATCAAGCTGGATAGTTCCGCACTGCCATGTTCTTCCAATGGAATCTTCCAGATGGAAGTCGATCTTTGGCCCATAGAAAGCGCCGTCCCCTTCATTTACAACATAAGGAAGGCCAATATCATCCAATGCGCTGCGGAGAGCGTCCGTTGCCATTTCCCAGTCCTCATCGCTTCCCATACTGTCCTCCGGACGGGTGGAAAGTTCTACATGATACTTGAACCCGAACAGGCTGTACACCTGGTCGATCAGCCTTACAACCCCCTTGATCTCGTCCTTGATCTGTTCCGGTGTCATAAAGATGTGGGCATCGTCCTGGGTGAAACAGCGTACACGCATAAGGCCGTGAAGCTGGCCGGATTTCTCATGGCGGTGTACAAGGCCGAGTTCACCCATACGGATGGGAAGATCCCGGTAAGAACGAGGTTCAGACTGGTATACAAGAATACCGCCCGGACAGTTCATGGGCTTGATGGCAAAGTCTTCCTCGTCGATCACCGTTGTATACATATTTTCTTTATAATGATCCCAGTGTCCCGACGTCTCCCAGAGATGACGGCTCAGCATGATGGGCGTGGAGATTTCCACATAGCCTGCCTGATCATGGATTTCTCTCCAGTAGTCAAGAAGAGTATTCTTAAGAACCATTCCGTTTGGCAGGAAGAAGGGGAACCCGGGGCCCTCCTCACGCATCATGAACAGTCCCAGTTCTTTTCCGAGTTTTCTGTGGTCGCGCTTCTTTGCCTCTTCGATCATAGTCAGATACTCTTCCAGTTCTGCTTTCTTCGGAAATGCGGTACCGTAGATCCTCTGGAGCATTTTGTTGTGCTCGTCGCCTCTCCAGTATGCGCCTGCAAGGCTCGTCAGCTTGAATGCCTTTACCGGTTTTGTCGTCATCAGATGAGGGCCTGCGCACAGATCCGTAAATTCCCCCTGGGAATAGAAACTGATGGTCTCGTCTTCGGGAAGATCCTCGATCAGTTCTACCTTGTAGGACTCGTTTTTCTCTTTAAAATACTCAATGGCCTCATTTCTGGGCATAGTATACTGTTTGATCTCCAGGTTTTCCTTGACGATCTTTTTCATCTCCGACTCGATCTTTTCCAGATCTTCCACAGTAAACGGAGTCTCTCTGTCCACATCATAGTAAAATCCGTCAGCAATAGACGGCCCGATGGCAAGCTTTGTCTCCGGGTACAGGCGCTTGACAGCCTGAGCCATAATGTGGGATGCAGTATGGCGGAACGCGCCTTTTCCTTTGTCGTCGTTAAATGTCAGGATATTCAGAGCACAATCGTGATCCACTACGGTTCTCAGATCTACGATCTCGCCGTCCATCTCTCCGGCTGTTGCCACTCTGGCAAGTCCTTCGCTTAAATCTGCAGCAATGTCATACACGCTCACAGGATTCTGATACTCTTTACATGAGCCGTCTTTCAGTGTAATCTTCATCTCATTTTTCCTTTCCTGTTTTATTTTCTGTTTCAGGAGTGATTTTATTTCTGCGGGCCGCACAGTCTTTGGCTTAAAATGGATGCAGAGAAATAAAAAGGCACTCCTTGGGGAGTGCCTCCTGTTGTCTGAAATAAGAATCTATCTGCATGGAAACACTCCACGCAGGGACGGGAGCTGTTTCCCGCGGTTCCACCCTGCTTGTTTTCCATGACTGGTACGTCTGCCGCCATACGGCTTTCGTCTTTTTCGGCACAGACGATAAGAAAACCTTCTTAATTCGTATGATGATAACGGAATCACCGGGCTTTATTAGAGCCGCTCCGAGGTGGTTTTCAGTCAGCCGGTACAACAAAGCCCTCGCACCATACGGGCTTCTCTCTGAGATGACCGGACAGCCTACTGTCCTCTTCAACGCTTTTTCTTCTACACAGGATATTCTACTCCAGAAGAATATTGTGTGTCAAGCCGTATTTTCGCCATACAGCCCTCTCTTTTCAGCACAGCCCTTTTCCCTGAGCTGTTTTCCGAAGCAGGATTACAGCCTCGTACGGCCGCAGTTCTTTCTGTAAAACGCCCTCGTAATTATGGAGCAGGATCTCACTGTCCTGCCATTTTGCCGGAAGCGTGCAGCTTGCCGTCTCTCCCGTAAAGTTTGCACACACGAGCAGCTCCGCCTCCTCATCTGTCCTGGTATAGGCAAATATCTGCTCATCTTCCGGCAGAAGAAGTTTGAACTTTCCATCTGTAAAGACCGGATATTCTTTTCTCAGCCGGATCAGCCTGCGGTAGAACTGCCAGACCGAATTCGGATCTTTCCTCTCATCTTCTGCATTGATCTCTACATAATTGGGATTTACGCCAAGCCATGGCGTCCCTTTTGTAAATCCTGCGTTTTTCTCCGCACTCCACTGCATGGGCGTCCGGGCATTATCTCTGCTCTTTGCATAGACCGAGGCCATGATCTCATCTTTATCGTACCCGGCTTCCAGGCGGTCATAGTACATGTTCAGCGTCTCAATATCTCTGTAGTCTTCGATGCTGTCAAACCGGACGTTGGTCATGCCCAGTTCCTCCCCCTGATAAATATAGGGAGTGCCCTGCATTCCGTGAAGAATAACGGCCAGCATTTTTGCCGACTGTACACGGTATGTTCCGCCGTCTCCCCAGCGGGAAACGATCCTTGGCAGGTCATGATTGTCCCAGAACAGACTGTTCCAGCCCTTCCCGTACAATTCATTCTGCCATTTTTCCAGGCATTTTTTTAATTTTACAAAGGGAAGGGGCGCAAGATCCCACTTTTCTTTTCCCTCCTGCTGATCCATGACCATATGCTCAAACTGAAAGACCATCGAAAATTCGCTTCCGTCTGGGTTGCTGTACTTTTTGGCGATCTCCGGTGTGGCGCCCCAGGCTTCGCCCACCGTAATGAGATTGCCTTTCTGGAAAGTTTCCCTGCTCAGCTCTCTCAAAAACTCATGGAGCCTGGGTCCGTTGTTGGTAATCCCCAGATCCGGCTCTTTTGCGATCTGGTCGATCACATCCAGGCGGAAACCGCCTACGCCTTTGTCCATCCACCAGAGTATCATATCGTAAATCTCTCTGCGGACTTTCGGGTTTTCCCAATTCAGATCCGGCTGTTTTACAGAAAACTGATGAAAATAATACTGTTTCAGTTCCGGCACCCACTCCCACGCGGGACCGCCGAATGTGGATTTCATATCATTCGGATAAACGCCTTCCTCACCGTCCCGCCACACATAATAATCGTGATAGGGATTATCTTTTCCCTTTGCCGCCTCCTGAAACCATCTGTGCTCGTCTGAGGTATGATTGAGCACCAGATCCATGATGATTTTTATCCCTCTTCTGTCCGCCTCGCGGATCAGTTCCTCCATATCGGCCAGAGTGCCGAACATGGGGTCAATATCCTGGTAATCGGAGATATCATATCCGTTATCGTCCTGGGGCGAACAGTACATCGGAGAAATCCACACCGCATCAATGCCCAGGTCTTTTAAGTAGTCCAGACGGCTGATCATCCCGCGGATATCCCCATATCCGTCTCCGTCGGAATCCTGAAAGCTCTTCGGATAAATCTGATATACGACGGCGTTTTGCCACCACTTTTTTTCGTTATTTCCCATAAAACTACTCCCTCCTTCCAATCTTACGGATCAGGGTTCCCTTTGGCCCCAGTATATTATCCCGGTAATTTCTGGAAAACAAGACATCTCCGCCCGGCTCTGTCTCCACCTCTTCTCCCGAACAGTTGAGGACCACTTCCAGTTTCCTGTTCTGCGCATCCAGCTTGATATACTCCACGCACCGCCTGTTTTCATACTGATCAGGGAAATGAAAATGCAGGCTTCGGCAGGCTTCCTCCGTGCGCCTCATATGGATCAGTTTTTTCATCTCGCTGATCCGCTTCCTGTTTTCCTCTGAATCAATCTCGTCCCAGGGCATACAGCGTCTG
The DNA here is from genome assembly GCA_019115385.1 of Candidatus Mediterraneibacter avicola. Classification (GTDB taxonomy): domain Bacteria; phylum Bacillota; class Clostridia; order Lachnospirales; family Lachnospiraceae; genus Mediterraneibacter; species Mediterraneibacter avicola. The sequence continues at coordinate 55,840 of DXDR01000025.1, forward strand.
CAGTCCGGGTCAAATCCGCCTTCCATGGCGATCTCCGTGCCATAGTAAATACAGGGACTTCCAGGAAGGGTAAAAAGTACGGCCAGCTGCTGGTAAAACAGATCAAGATCGTGAAAGCGGTTCATCAGGCGCTCTGTATCATGGGAGTCCAGAAGATTGAACATGACATTATTATTCTGCTGCATATACATAGTATAACAGCGATTTACCATATATTCAAACTCTTCCTTTCCAAGAGACTCATCCAGAAAGAAATCATGGATGCCGCTCAGAAGCGGATAGTTCATAACCGAATCGTACTCATCACCCTGAAGCCACTGGCTGGCATCGTGCCAGATTTCTCCCAGCAGATAAATGTCCGGCTTCAGCGTTTTCAGATGTTCCCGGATCCGCTTCAAAAACCGGTGGGACACTTCATTTCCCACGTCAAAGCGAATGCCGTCGATATCATATTTTTTTACCCAGTCCTCGCAGACCTTGCAGAAATAGGATATGACTTCCTCATTATTTGTATTTAGCTTCGGCATCCCGTCTGCAAAAGCAAAAGAAAAAAATCTTCCGTCCCTTGTGTCCGCATGCCTGTTGAGATTTTCCCAGTCATGGATCATGAACCAGTCCGCATATGCCGAATCTCTGCCCTTTTCCTGCACGTCCAGCCAGGGGCCGAACTTTCTTCCGCAGTGGTTGAATACTGCGTCCACCATGATTCGGATCCCGTTCTCATGGGCCTCCCGGCAGAGGGCGCGCATAACCCGGTCGTCTCCAAAAGCAGGATCGATACGGGTGTAGTCTGTGGTGTCGTACTTATGGTTGGACTCCGCCTCCATGATCGGATTCAGATAGAGCCCGGTAACTCCCAGTTCCCTCAGGTACGGCAGCTTCTGCCGGATTCCCTCCAGATTGCCTCCATACCGTTCTTTGTTCGTCACCTTCCCGGTCTGCCAGGGCGTGATCGCCGGATCTGTTTTTTCCGGCGTGCCGTTGCAGAACCGATCCGGGAAGATCTGATACCAGACCGTGTCATTGACCCACTCCGGCGTCCGGTTAACGTCCGCCGGATTCATCCAGGGTACGATAAAACACTGGAGCATCCGTCCCTCCAGATTGATCTGTTCTTCCGTCAGGAATCCGTCCTCCAGATAGTACCAGACCTGGTCCTCTGTGTGCAGCTCAAAATAATATTTGCACCGTTTATAAGGGGGAACAAGAGTTGTGGTCCACCAGATCTGATGGGGAAGCCGCTTTTTATAAACGATCTCCTTCCTCTTTCCCGTCCATTTTTCATTGCCGCCCAGTATGCCTGCCTCAAATGGATCGCCGTAGTGGATAAATACCTGTTTCACGTCATATCCTGTCTTGAGATTGATAACAAGCTCGTCTTCATTCAGCGCATAGCTCATCTGCTCCGAAGTCTTATGGTATACGCCCGTAAATTCCATACCGCATCCCTCCTGTAATATTCTGAAAATATCCCTTTATTGCTTTTCCAGCGCCTCATACACCCGGAGCATCTCGCCCACGCTCCATGCCTGGGCGAAACATCCTTTGGAGGACGTCGGATTTTCCCCGTCATAGATCTCCGGGAGCTGTCCGATACAGCCTTCCCGCATGGCGCTTTCAAGCACTTCCATCTGCGCCCTTACCTCTTCTCTGGCCTTCCGGCTGAAATGATTTACTTTCAGGTACGCCAGATAGTAGGCGCCCATTGGGTACACCCACACCGTTCCCTGGTGGTAAGCCATATCCCGGTGAAACATATCTCCTTCATAAGCCGGATGGAACTGCGGGTCTTCCGGTGCCAGCGTGCGCAGCCCGTAAGGGGTGTACAGTTTCTCAAACACTGTGTCCACGACCCGCCGCTCTCTTTCCCAGTCCAGCATGGTAAACGGCATGGATACCGCCCAGATCTGGTTGCAGCGGATCTGCCTGTCCGCATCGGCGCCGGAAACCACATCCTTCAGACAGTTCTTATCCTCCATCCAGAAACACCGGTTAAACGATACTTTTACCTGTTCTGCCTGTTCTCCGTACAGCGTGCCGTCCTTTTTACAGAGAGGGGATAGTTCCTCCATTATCCTGAGAGCATTGTACCAGTATGCATTTACTTCCACGGGCCTGCCATGCCGGGGCGTAGGCAGTACGTCTCCGGCACGCACATCCATCCAGGTCACCTGATCCAGATCTTTCCCCGCCGTCAAAAGTCCGTCCTCCTCCATGCGGATTCCGAACTTTGTGCCTTTCTGATATTTTTCTATGATCCGTTCCATCACCGGATAGACCTCACGCACAAAATCCCCGTCCTTTGTCCTGTCAAAATAAAGGTATACGCAGTTGATAAAAAGGAGAGCCGCGTCCACCGTATTGTACATGGGATCATTTTTCCCTTCCGGAAAAAGATTCGGCATCAGGCCGTCCTTTTCATAGCGGGCAAATGTTCTCAGAATAGATTTTGCCTCCTCATACCTGGCGGTGGAAAGACAGACTCCCGGAAGAGCGATCATCGTATCTCTCCCCCAGTCTTCAAAAAACGGAAATCCTGCTAGGATGGTCTTTCCGCCGGTCGACTGTCTCTCAGCAAGAAACTGGTCTGCGCTCTTTGCAAGAAAAACGGCTGTCTCTGAGACAAATCCTGCGGCTTTTCCCAGCCTCTGCCGTCTTTCTCTCTCTTCTTCTATCACACTTTTGACAGAGGGAAGGCTGGCGTCATTCCCATCTGTCCCCCCGGGGCTGTCCTGGGAGCCGCCCATTGTATAGAGGAGTTCAAGTGTTCCGCTTTTGCCGGGCTCCACACAGAAAACAATCCGGTGTTCCGCTTTTGCCGCCCCCGTTTCCTGTCTGCCGTCACAGGCGTCATAAGCATAGTAATAGCGCTGAAGTTTCTCCGGCATATCCTCGATCCGGCCATTGGTGGCGCACACAAGAGAGAGCCCCCGGCTCTCGATCCGGGCGCAGCATCTGTAACAGCCTCCTCCGGCGTCTGCTCCGGTGCGTCTGAATCCCTGTTCTTTCGCAAGATCTTTTCCTTTTTCTGCAAAACGGAAATAAGGGGTAACCATAAATCTGACCTGCTGCCGGGTGCGGTTGGATATTCTCCAGCGCACGGCAATGGTATTTTCTCCCTGCCGCATGGCAGCCTCTTTTACGACTTCTGTGCCTTTTATATGGTACCGCCAGACAGGAGTGTCTTCAAAAGAGAACTCTGACAGGAAGTGAAACCCTTCCTGCCTGCTGCCATCCGCAAACTCCTGGGCAGATAAAAGATAGTTTTCTCCTCCTGCAGTTATCTCCTCCTCCAGCCGCTGGATCATGTTATACCTGTGGTTCGGCGCTTCCGTACACGCCATAAAGAATGCATGATCCCCCCGGGCGGCAGCCCCGGTCATAGTCAGAGAAGAAAAACCTCCCAGGCCATTCGTCATCAGATAACAGTTTTCCAGCCCTCTCTCAAATGTCTTCCAGTCCTGTTTCCCATACACCCATTTCATACTGCGTCCTGTTCCTCCTGCCATCTTTTTCTCCGCCGCTGTTTTTTCAGCAGTTGTTTTTCCTCCCTCTGCTCCATATCCGTTTTTTCCTCCGAATGTATATGCACAATGCCTGCCCGGAACCCGGAGAATTGTGCTCTGTGTCCCAGGATCAGAACACTCTGGGACTCTGCCGTCACACGATTTCCTGCCGGAAACCGGTGCCGCCACATGCCGCTGTCCGAAGCATCGCATAAGATTTCCCATCCCTCGCCGGGCAGCTTATACGATATCCCGTTTTTTGTACTGTTGTATATAATCCTCAGCCGGTCCCACTCGGAGGAAAATGCTTCACTCGTGTTGTCCACTGTAAAACCTACAACTCCGTCAGATTTGTATATATCGCTGATCCTCTCTGCAGCCCGGGAGGACTTGTCACAGAGACCGGGGAGCTGTCTGCGCAGGGCGATCAGACCTTTGTAATACTCCACAAGAGAACGGTTTTTCCACGCCAGCGCCCAGTCCAGACGGTTCAGAGATACGGGAGCATTGAAAGAGTCTTCCATACCGTCTTTTGTCCGGCCAAACTCCTCCCCGGACAGCAGGAACAGGGTGCCCTGGCAGGTCATGTACAGAGCTGCAGCCATCCGGTTCAGGCGCATCCTTTCTTCCTCTGAAGCCGTCTCCCCCAGCTTATCCCAAAGGGTCTGGTTATCGTGAGAAGATACATAGGTGATGATCTGAGAGGGCGCTTTTGCAGGAGCCCTTTCGCCTTTTATGCTGGATACGCCGGTTTTCCCCCAGGCAGCGGCACTTTCCGCGATATCATTCTCATAGCCTGAGGCGCCGGTTATAAATCCGGGACGTTTTATTTTCAGGGCAGAACCTTTCACTGCGTCTCTGGTCAGATCGCAGAACATTCCGATATTCTCATCCAGCAGATCGATATTGCCTCTGGGCGCCCTGGGAGCCCCGTTTTCAATGGCCGTTTCTCCTGCCGCCCAGGGTTCTCCAAAAAGGATCTTTACACCTTTGCCGTACCGCTCGTCCAGTTCCTTGCGGATCCGGTTCATCAGTTTCACATCCAGAAGTCCCATCAGGTCAAACCGGAACCCGTCAATGTGATACTCCTCGGTCCAGTATAACACGGATTCCAGTATATACTTTGCACACATTTCTCTCTCGCTGGCCACATCATTTCCGCATGCCGATCCGTCAGAGATCCTGCCGTCGTCGAATACCCGGTAAAAGTACCAGGGAGCGGTTCTCTGGAACCAGGAATCCAGAGAATAGGTGTGGTTGTATACCACGTCCATGATAACACGGAATCCGCAGGAATGCAGGGTCTGTATCATCTCTTTCATCTCCCGGATACGCACCTCGCCGCGGTGGGGATCTGTCGAGTATGAACCCTCCGGCACATTATAATTTACCGGATCATATCCCCAGTTAAACTGGGAATCATCTCCCGCCTCATCCACGGAGCCGTAATCATAGGCCGGCATGATCTCCACATGAGTCACTCCCAGTTCTTTGAGATATGCAAGGCCGGTGGGATGTACGCCGTCATTGTACAACGTCGTGTCTTTACAGGTAAACGCCTTGTATTTCCCCCGATATTCTTCCGGGAAACCGCCGGATGCATCCCAGGAAAATTCTTTTACATGGAGTTCATATATGATCCGCTCTGCGCTCTCCTCCGGCGCCCGGTCATTCTCCCAGCCTTCCGGGTCAGTACGGCGCAGGTCCACAGCCATACTCCGCGTCCCGTTCACCCCGCAGGCTTTTGCATAAGGGTCGGCGGACTGTATTTTCTCTCCTTCCATCTCCAGCGTATAATCATAATAAACGCCGTGCATATCCTCCTTCGTATGCCAGCTCCACACGCCTTTTTCTTCCTTCTGCATGGGAATGCGGGCCATGGTCTTCCCGCCGTCTCCCGCAGAATACAAATTCAGGGTGACCCGCTCTGCCGCCGGACTCCACAGTTTAAAAGAAGCGCCGGCGTCCGTGCAGGCCGCCCCGAGATCTTTTCCGCAATAGATATAATTGTCTTTAAATTCCCTTTTTGAATAATAATGTTTCCATTCCAAAGCTGTCTTCATATATTCTGTCCCTCTCTGTATTCATGTATAAGATCTGTTTTCGGAATGCCGGACACTGGCACACCAATGCCCGGCATCTTTTTAGCCTTTTACAGCTCCCGACAAACCATCCACATAATACCTCTGCATGTACAGGAACAATGCCGCGATCGGAATCGAGATAAGCACCGCGCCTGCGGCAAAACAGGTATACCAGCTGTCGATATACTCTTTCTCAAGCATCTTCCAGAGGCCGATGGCTATCGTATACTGGTCGGAGTTTGCACGGCAGATCACCTTCGCAAAAATAAAGTCCAGCCAGGGAGCCATAAAGGATGTAAGCACCGTATAGATAACGATGGGTTTGCTCAGAGGAAGGGTTACCTTTGTAAAGATCTGCCATCTGGTGCATCCGTCCAGCAGCGCCGCTTCATCCACTGCCACGGGAACCGTATCAAAAAACCCCTTGGCGATCTGGAAACTCAGTCCCGCGCCGCCGGAGTAGACCAGGATCAGCGCCAGTTTGATCAGGTTCCCCTCCGTCATACCCAGAGCTTTTAAGATAAAATATACCGCGATCATAGACATGAATCCCGGGAAAAGTCCGAGGATCATCGCCATGTTCATGTACGGCTTGCGGAGTTTGAACTTCAGCCTCGACAGACAGTAGGATACTGCCAGCACATAAAATGTCGCAAGAATGCAGGAACATATCGCAATAAACAGCGTGTTCATAAACATCTGCGGGAAGTTCAGTATGGTTGTGTCGGTAAACAGTTTCGTGTAGTTGTCCAGCGTAAAAGCTTTCGGGAAGAAGGTAGATACATAGGATCCTTTCTCCGCGCGGAAACTGGTCAGGATAACCCACAGGATCGGGAATACCCATATCGCAGCCAGGACAGCCAGAACCACATGGACGATCGAGTTGTTGATAAACCGTTTTCTTTTTGCAGATTGAAATTTCTTTCCGGCCATGCTTAAAATCCTCCTTCTTCTTTATATGATTTTGTATTCCTGTATGTCAGCAGCGCCGCCACAGCAAGGATGATAAATGTCAGGATACCGATAACCGCTCCGATATTATAGTACTGCTTATCAATCGTCAGTTTGTACAGCCAGGTAACGAGCAGGTCCGTCTTGCCCGCCGTAGACGACAGATCCGTGACGGGATCTCCTCCTGACAGCAGATATATGACATTGAAGTTATTGACATTTCCCGTAAATGTAACGATCAGATACGGCGTTGTCACATACAGCATATACGGCAGGGTGATCTTCGTAAAAATCTGAAGGGAATTGGCTCCGTCCACTTTTGCAGCCTCATAGAGTTCCGCCGGGATGTTCTGGAGCACTCCGGTAAGCTGCAGCAGTGTGTATGGCACGCCCACCCAGATATTAACTACAATAACCGTAACTCTGGCCCAGGTAGGATCCGTAAAGAACGGAAGGCTGGCATCCTGGGCGATCAGCCCCATATTTCTTAAAAGTACATTGACCGCTCCTTCAGGCTGAAGCATGGTACGCATGATCAGAAGAGAGACGAACATCGGAACCGCGCAGGAAAGCACGAAGCAGAATCTCCAGAATCCCTTAGCCCTTGTCCCTTTCCGGTTGATAAGAAGGGAAACGATCATGCCGAATATATAGTTTGAAAACGTTGCGAAGAACGCCCAGATCAGCGTCCATCCCAGCACAGACCAGAAGGTGCTTCCAAGGATACTCGTGGAATCGAAAAGCGCCCGGAAGTTGTCAAGTCCCACCCAGTCAAAAAGCATCAGATGGCTGTCAATCTTACTGTAATTGGTAAATGCCATACAGATCATAAAAATCAGGGGCAGGATCGTAAACGCGCCGATAAAGAACATCGGAGGCGTCATAAGGAGTCTGTGCAGATTCTCATGAAGCAGGCTCTTTAAGTCTTCAATAAAATTATTTACATGCTTTCCTTCTTTTGCAAGGCACTCAGCCTTATATGCGCTCCTTAACGCGCCGCGCCATGCGCATATCATGAGGAAAGTAATAACCACGGTCGCCACGCCGTACAGCAGGATCAGGATGGACTGATCCCCCTTCGTGTAGACATAGATCTGCTGGGCTTAGTCCCAGATTTCTTTCTGGGGAACGCTTCCAAGCGACGGAAGCATTGCCAGGAACCCGGCGCCGTTTACCACCATAAATACAATATATGCCACTTCCACGGCCAGATACAGAAGACCTTTTACAATCTGTCCGTGTACCATATTCCCCAGTCCCATGAGCACCATGGAGAGCTTTGTCTCCAGTCCGCCTTCACGGATCGCTTTTGTGCATGTATAGGGTGTCGGAAATTCATTTACTCTCTTTTTAAATATTCCCATCCTCGTCACCTCATTCTCAGATCCCGTCACTGTTCATTGCTTCGTTCATCATCTCTGTCTGCTCCGCCGAATTCTCATGGGTGATCGATCCGTTGCGGATTCCCTTGCCCATGTTCTCAACCGGCGTCCAGCAGTTTGCCATCTCAGCCAGGTTCGGCTGCAGGATGGACGTGCGGTTGAACGTATCGTTAATGGCCGCTACCACATCATTTGATATAATATCCTCATCCGCAAGAAGCGCCGTATGAGTCGGAACCACATTCTCCAGTTCATAGTGAAGCCTCTGTGAATACTCGTTCCCAAGGAAGATAGCCAGTTCTACTGCCGGAAGCATATATTTACTCTGGGCGTTTACGCCCACGGCTTTTGTTCCCGCATAGGAGTACATCTGCTTTTCCTCTCCGTTCAGAGTGTAAGTCGGAAGCGCCGCCACGCCCATGTTTTCTCCGAGAGCCTCTTCTACCGCAGCCGCGTCCCAGGAGCCAGAGAACATAGCGTTGATGCTTCCGTCGCGGAGCCCTGCGATACCGGAGCCCAGGTCGTCAATTCTGAAGTTCGGATGGGATTCCAGGTCGATCAGGTAATCGGTCACCTCCTGCGCCTTCTCTCCGCCGAAATCAACTCCGGCAGAAGCATCCGTTCCGTCTCCGAAGAGCGTACAGCCGTTGCCTACGTAAAACGATGCCAGATACCAGGAGTTGGTAAACGGGAAGGATACAACTCCTTTCTCCAGCATGGTGTCCAGATTTTTCACATCCTCCTCAGAGAACACGCTCTTGTCATAAAACATAAACCAGGTATTGATGGCGAAAGGAACACCGTAGATTTCCCCGTCCTTTGTCACAGAATCCAGTGAAGTCTGGGAATTCGTCGCCTCAATCTCTTCCCGGTACTTACCGCCGAATTTTACCAGTGCGTCGGCATCTGTCATTGTTGTCAGATTGTCGTTTGCATAAAGAAAAACGTCCGCGCTGGCTTCAGCGTCCTGGGATACCTGTCCCGCAGAGCTGGCCTCGTCCGCCACTCCGTATACAAAGGTAATATCCCACTCCGGATGTTCTTCAGCGAACGCGTTACAGCACGTCTGCAGCCATTCGCCCTGATCTTTGGACTGATCTCCCTGAGGCGACCATACCATAAGCCGGATGTTTTCTGCCCCCTCCTGACTGCTTCCGCAGCCTGTAAGACCTGTCACGGCAACGCCCGCCGTCATCAGGCCTGCCAGCAGTGCTGACAATACTTTTCTTCTCATTCTTCTGTCCTCCTCCTTCAAATGAAAGTTTCGTATTGTTTCGGTATTTATTATCTTAGTCTTTTTATAATTCTCCGTCAAGCAATTTATAGAAAATGCACTATTTTTATACAGTATTCACAGTTTTTTATATTACATTTTGTGCATTTTTAAAATCTATATTCCTATATTTCGAAACTTATCTAAACCTCATTTTCCCTATATTTGAATTGTTTTTCTGTCTGTACTGTTCTTGTCCTTTGCCTGATTGATTTTCTCCGGCATATTCTTTATAATAAAAATGGATTATTTTTCTATAGAAAGGGAGCGAGGAAATGACAACGATCCAGGATATTGCGGATAAACTAAATATATCGAAAGGAACCGTATCAAAAGCCCTGAATAACGCTCCTGATATCAGTGAGGCTCTGCAGAAGCAGATTCTTGAGACCGCAGTTGAACTTGGCTACACAAAACTGAGGCGCTATAAGAATGCAAAGCGCAGGCTCTGTATCATTATTCAGAAGGATAATATTCAATATGAAGAGCCTCACCAGTTCGCCTATGAAATTGTTATGGGTTTCCGGCAGATGGCCGAGCCTGCCGGTTTCGAGGTAGAAGTGGTTCCTGTGGACGTTGATGTGCAAAATCAGATTTCATATGATGTCTTTATGCTTCAGAACGACTATTCCGGCTCCTTTGTCCTTGGCTTTTCTCTGAACGAGCCCTGGATGAAAGATTTTGAAACAAGCCGCACCCCCGCCGTGCTGTATGACAACCATATTGTGGGCAATCCGAATATCTCATACGTTGGAATTGACAATGTCGAAGGGATGGAACTCTCCGTTTCTCACCTGAAAGATCTGGGGCACCAGAAGATCGCTTACTTAAGCAGCGCTCTCGGTTCACATATCATGCAGGTCCGTCACAGGGCTTTTTTTCAGGCGATGCAGCATCACGGACTCAAAGCCGACGCAAGCCATGCAGGCTGTTCCTACTACCTCTCAGAATGTATGGAAAAACATCTGCCCCGGTTTCTGGACATGGGTATGACCGCCGTCATCTGCTGTCAGGACACTTTTGCAAGCGCAGCTCTGACCCAGTGTCAGCAGTTCGGATACCGGGTGCCCCAGGATATCAGTATCATAGGCTTTGACGATCTGCCTATGTGCCCCTATACCTCTCCTCCCCTGACCTCCGTCAGACAGGACCGGATCGAACTGGGAAAAAGCGGCTATTATGCTTTAAGCAGTTTGATGAACCAGGTGTCGATCGGGACTATCCTCCTGCACGCGCAGCTGGTCGAGCGCGGCTCTTCCGGGCCTGCGCCCTCTCGAACTCCAAAAACAGGGATGTGATTGCATGAACAATATCGAAACAGAGAATTTCTCTGCCAGCCGCTCAAAAACAGAAAGCGGGATCGTCCGCATCGCTCAGGCGCAAATGCCTGTCACAACCGACAGATCCGCCTGTCTGAGTTATCTGGAAGCCTCAGCAGAAAAAGCCTCCTCACAAAGGGCAGATTTTCTGCTGCTCCCGGAAATGTTCTGCTGCCCTTATGACACAGCCTTTTTCCCGGAATATGCAGAAGAAGAAGGCGGCCCCATGTGGACGGCCTGCGCAGAACTTGCCCGAAAATACCATCTTTATTTTTCTGCTGGGACAATGCCGGAAAGAGACATTCAAGGACGGATCTATAACACCGCCTATATCTTCGACCCGGCCGGGCGCCAGATCGCAAAGCACCGGAAGATGCATCTCTTTGATATTCAGGTTCAAGGCGGACAGCATTTCCGGGAATCAGACGTACTCTCTCCCGGTAGTTCCGTCACCGTCTTTGATACTTCCTTCGGCGTCTTCGGACTGGCAGTCTGTTTTGACATTCGTTTTCCAGAACTTTTCCGCCTTATGGCTCTCAAAGGAGCCCGGGCAGTTCTTGTCCCGGCTGCTTTTAATATGACGACCGGTCCCATGCACTGGGAACTGCTCTTTCGCTCTCAGGCTCTCAACAACCAGCTGTTTACCGCAGGCACAGCGCCGGCCCGGAATGCGGACGCCTCTTATGTATCCTGGGGACACAGTATTGTAGCCGGACCCTGGGGAAATGTGATCGGTCAGATGGATGCGGGAGAAGACTTTCAGATAACCGAGATTGACCTTCGGGAGACGCGGAAAGCCCGGGAACAGATACCGGCGCTCAGCGGAAGACGGACAGATGTATATACTCTTACAGAGAGATAGATCCGCATTTGCGGATCCTCTTCCCTCCCTGTTAGAGTCCGGAACCTAAATAATATGTTTCTTTTTAAAGATGATCAGACAGACGATTATGACTACGATGCTCAGCGCTACGATCAGGGGATAACCGTTTTCCAGACCGGGCATATCTTTGAAATTCATCCCAAACCAGCCGGTGATCAATGTCAGCGGGAAGAAGATGGTAGATATTACGGTCAGAAACTGCATATTGCTGTTCTGCCTTGCGTCTACCTGCGCCTGGCAGGCATCCTTTACCTGCTGGGCATACTCCAGGAGATGCCCTGTCCGGCTCATCAGCCTGTCCGCCCGGTCGGTCAGAGTCCCGAAGTATTTCAGGTGCTTCTTTAAAAAGAAGCCGTTTTCGTTTTCCTCCAGTTCCCTTGTGAAATCCATAATCTCATCATAGTAGCTTCGCAGGTTCAGCAGTTCTCTTCGGATCGGCATCAGCTTTGTCTGAAAATCAGATATCTTCTCCTGGCTGACATCCTCTTCCATTCGGAGCAGCCTCCTTTCATATGCCACCAGCATCTCCAGATCCCGGCTGATAAACTCGGAAATATAGTTGTAGAGGAACCGCTCCTTCGTCTCTCCCTGATGGGCTTTCTTACGCTGGATCCTGTGGATCAGGCGGATTGAAAAATCCTCGTCATCTACGATCACCACATTGCTCCGGTTCACAAAAAAATACATCCTGTATCTGCTTCCCAGCACATCAAGCAGCTTAGGGATGCAGAGCGTTCCCACAACACATTCCTGCTGGTTCTCCAGTCTGCAGAATCCGATCCTGGATATCTGGATCTCATTTTCATAAATAATTCCCGCTTTTTCCAGAACTTCATCTGCATGTCTGGAATCTGTAATAAAAACTGCCGGAACCTGATCCGCCTCCCACTCTTCCATCTCAACGGGAACCAGCTGCTCACCGAATTTGAATATCATTCTATCACCTTACTGACTGTTTCTTTACTATTTGTTTCCCGCGGGAACATTTCCCCGGTTTTCTGTTCTGGTTGAAGCCCTGTCATAGGCCTCCTGATACAGAAGCTCCTGTGAATTAACAGGCTCTCCATTACATTCTGCCATAGAGTAGGCGCCGGTGTTGTCCTCAATTCTGGCTTTTTTGTTGTCGCTGAGCATCAGGTCAAAAATACCCCTGACACGCTTTTTCAGAGATTCAGAATAAACCGGAGCAGCCACCTCCACTCTCTTAACTGTATTTCTTGTCATAAAGTCTGCGGATCCGATATAGTATTTTGTTCTGTCTCCACAGCCAAAAATGTAGATTCTGGAGTGTTCCAGAAATCTTCCGACAATACTGATCACACGAATATTTTCCGTTTTCCCCGGTACGCCCGGTATGAGGCAGCAGATTCCTCGTACGATCATGTCTATATGCACGCCGGCGCAGGATGCTTCCACCAGTTTATCCATGATCCGTTTATCTGTCAGAGAATTCAGTTTCAGGCCGATATATGCTTCTTCCCCATTTTTTTTGTGCCGGATCTCGCCATCGATCATATCAAGGATCCTGGACTGAAGGCATTTCGGAGCGACCAGCAGGTGTTCAGACTCTTCCACGACCTCGCCTTTTGCCAGCGCCTGGAATACCCGGGCAGCCTCCATACCGATCTGCTCATCTGCAGTCATGAGGGACAGGTCTGTATATAGTCTGGCTGTTTTCTCATTGTAGTTTCCGGTGCCGATCTGTGTGATATACTCAATGCCGTCCTCGCCTCTTCTTGTAATCAGGCAGAGTTTGGAATGTACTTTGTAACCCTCCAGGCCGTAAATGATCTGGCATCCTGCCTTTTCCAGCATGCGGGACCACCGGATATTATTTTCCTCGTCAAAACGTGCACGCAGTTCCACCAGGACTACAACTTCTTTTCCGTTCTCCGCCGCCTCACAGAGAGCCTCGATCACCTTGCTCTGTCTTGCCAGACGATAAAGTGTCATCTTGATCGAGATCACACTGTCATCCTCCGCCGCCTCAGTCAGCATCTTAAGGAACGGCCGAATGGCTTCATAGGGGTATGACAGCAGCTTGTCTTCCTTTTTGATCTGGTTGAGAATGCTTTCGCCGTCGCGGAAATCCGGCGACTTCTGGGGAACTCTTTTCTCATAAAACAGCTCCGGGTTCATGCGCAGCAGATCCTGGATCTCGAAGATAAAGGACACATCCAGCGGCGCTTCACTCTTGAATACGCGCTCTGGAAGTACGTCCAGATAACGGCACAGCGCTTCGATCACTGCAGGATCCATCTCTCTGGACATATCAAGACGCACCGGGGAGAGTTTCTTTCTCTCCTTCATCAGTTCTTCCATGAACTCTCTGTAGTCCAGATCCTCATCATAGAGCGCGTCCGCGTCAATATCTGCGTTTCTGATCACACGGATCAGCGATTTTCCTTTTACTTTGTATCCTTTAAAAGCTTTTCCAATATAATGAAGGATCACATTCTCGGAGAGCATATATCTGCCCTTTCCTCCCGGCAGCTCGATCAGGCGCTGCACCATATTGTTGGTACAGGGAATAATCCCGATCCTCTCCTTTTTGCTCCTTGTCTCAAGAACGACCACCGCATAGATCTCCTGGTTTCTGAGAAACGGGAAGGGCTGACGTTTGCCCACGATCGTGGGAGAACTCAGGGGAACGATCTCATTGTTAAAATACTGCTCCAGATATTTTTTCTCATCCGGTTTTGCAGTGGTAAAATCGATCAGTTTGATCCCGTAGCCGGCAATCTGTTCCATCAGCTTTTTATACGCTGCATCTTTTCTTTTGTTGAGCCGTTTTACTTCTTTTAAGATTGCTTTTATCTGCTCCCCGGACGTCATGTTCGTCTTGTTGTCCCGAATCTTCTGATTGATCAGCATCTGATCCTGAAGAGACCCGACTCTCACCCGGAAGAACTCGTCCAGATTGCTCTGGTAAATCGACACAAACGTAGTCCGCTCACACAGGGGAACCGTCGGATCCTCCGCCTCCTCCAGAACTCTTTCGTTAAATTTCAGCCAGGACAGTTCCCGGTTCATGTAAATATTTTCCATGTTTTTCCTCCTTCGTATAATTTCCATCATTCTTTTGTCTGACGCCCACAAATATCTCCGGTTTTTATCTTCACCGCCGCCCCGCAGCAGCGAAGCGCTTTCCTCTGCATTTCTAAAACAAATTGGACATCAGCACAGTTTGCTCCCGTTTGCAGACAGCTTAAATTTACACTTCAGCCGTTCCGCCGCTCTCCTGCACATGATCATTCTCTGCAGAAAGATCTCAAAATAATCCATCACAGTACAGATGCTGTCGTCCAGTTCCAGTTCCATCTGTATCATACCCTTTTCTTTGTTAATAATCAACTTTGAAGATAAGGCAGCATAATTGACTCTGTCGTGAATATCAAAAGACGCTGCATTTGGATTCTGCACACGGTTGCGCCTCACATCTGTCTTGTCTGCAAGGATCAGAGCCGCCGACACTTCATCCACCGCGGCTCCCGTCGCCTCGTCGTGGTGTCCGATCGCCGTTGTAACCGCCAGGATATCCCGGTAAGGCATATCTGTTTCTTTCAGGATCTGATATGCCAGAATGGCGCCGCTGTGGGCGTGGTCATGGCGGTTGATGCTGTTCCCGATGTCGTGCATATATCCGGCGATCCTTGCCAGTTCTACCTTATGTTTTCCATAGCCTAACTCTTTAAGGATTTTCCCTGCAGTTTCCGCAGTCTTGGCCGCGTGCTTCCGGGAATGCTCGGTATATCCCAGCTCCCGCAGTATTTCATTTCCTTTTTCGATCAGAGCGTTGATCTCCTCATTCTTCCTGATCTGGCTGTAATCTGGTTTCATTGTCATAATCTTCTTGCCGCTTCCATCGCAAGCCCTGAACGTTCGCATTCCTCTGCGCTCATGGTGATCTGCCAGCAAAGCGGGCTTCCTTTCATATGTTCTGATGCATAACTCAAGCCGTTTGTCCGCTCGTCGAGGAACGGCCGGTCGATCTGGTTTGGATCGCCCAGCAGAATAATCTTGGTATCCTTTCCGGCTCTTGTAATGATCCCCTTGATCTGATCCGGCGTAGTATTCTGTGCCTCGTCAATGATGAGATATGTCTTTACAATGGACCGTCCCCGGATATAATTCAATGCCTCTGTCTGGATCAGCTCTCTGGCAAATATCTCTTCTATCTTTCCCTGCAGTTCCTCTTCATCGGCGTATCGGTCTTCCTCACTGGAATCGATCAGCTGCTCCAGGTTATCAATTATGGGACGCATAAGGGGCGATATCTTCTCCTGCTCGTCGCCGGGAAGAAAACCGATATCATCGCCAAACTGCGCGTTTGGCCTGCAGATCAGAATACGCCGGTATTCGCCTGTAGGATGGTTCAGCAGTTTCTCCAGTCCCACGGCAAGAGAATAAAACGTCTTGCTCGTTCCCGCCATCCCCTTTACGATCACAAGGGGTGCTTTCGACGCCGGCTGCATCAGAGCCTCCTGCAGGAAATACTGGCCGGAATTTCTGGGGGAAATACCGTAGGGCTGGCTTTTTCTGTATTCCAGTTTGCGGATGAACCCGTTTTCCACTCGTCCCAGATGAGTCTTCTTGACAGACTGGTCGGCCTTTAGGATCACAAACTGATTTTCAATAAGTTCCGGTACATATTTTTCACCCTGGCCATCCACAGCATACACATACTCCAGAGGAATGCCCTTTTTCTTAAATTCTTTAAAATTTTCTTCAGGCGCATACAGTTCGCAGCGGCCGCTGTACTGATTCTCATGCTCCAGCACCTGATCTGTGGTAAAGTCCTCCGCGCAGATCCCAAGAAGCTGGGCCTTAATGCGCAGGAGCAGATCTTTTGTCACAAGGATGACCTGTTCTGCGCATATTTCCGCAAGACCAAGACAGACCCTTAGAATGCGGTTGTCCATCACTTCGTCTGACAGATCTTCCGGGAGCTTCACATTGACAAAATTTTTCTCCACCCGGATCACGCCTCCACTGTCGTTGGGTACGCCTTTGATAAGATCCCCTTTCTGGCGGAGCTGTTCGAGATACCGGATCACCCTGCGTGCGTTGGCGCCGATCTCTCCTTCCGCCTTTTTAAAATGATCCAGTTCCTCCAGCACTGCCATAGGAAGCACGACGGAATTGTCTTCAAAACTCTCGATCGCATAAGGTGCCTGCAGAAGAATATTGGTATCAATCACATAAATCTTTACCATACAATTTTCTCTCCTGTGTACTTGGCGTCGGTACACACTGACGCTGTTTTTGTTCAAGACCCTCTCCTGCGAGTCCTGGCGCGGGAGTCAGCCCGCATCTGTTATAATACGGAATCTATTTTATAATAAAGATGAGCGAGATGGGATAATAAAAATGTTAAATATACGTAAAACCGCCGTACTTCCATACGGAAATACAGCGGTTCATTTCAGGTTTTCCAATGAATCAAAGTTCAACCTTCAGATTCTGCTCTTTGATTTTATGTCTGTCTGCGTAGCCCGACAAGATCATGGTCAGCGCTCCGTCTCCGGTAATGTTACATGCTGTGCCAAAGCTGTCCTGCAGGGCAAAGATCGTAAGCATCAGTGCAGTTCCTGTCTCATCGAATCCAAGCACGCCGGTGATCAGCCCGAGAGACGCCATGACCGTCCCGCCCGGAACCCCCGGAGCACCGATGGCAAATACCCCAAGCAGCACGCAGAACAGTACCATCATTCCCACATCCGGTATCTTACCATATAAAATCTGGGATACAGTCATGACAAAGAACACCTCTGTCAGCACGGATCCGCAGAGATGGATATTTGCAAAGAGCGGGATGCCGAAATCCACCATATCGTCCCTGAGCGGCGGCTCGGATTTTTTTGCGCAGCGAAGTGCGACCGCAAGTGTGGCGGCAGAAGACATTGTTCCGACGGCTGTGATATATGCCGGTCCGTAATTTCGGATGACCTGCAGTGGATTGCTTTTCGAGTAGATGCCTGCGGCGATATAAAGTACCGCCATCCACAGGTAATGTCCTGCCATGACGATCAGGACTACCTGGATGAATACCGGAAGCTGTTTTGTGATCGTTCCCTCGTAGGAAAGCCCGCAGAATGTAAAGCCGATAAATACAGGCAGAACCGGGATCACCACTCTGGACACGACTTCCAGGACAATCTTCTGAAACTCTTCGAGCAAATTCGTCATTGTCGCCGCATTGGTCCATGTGCACGCAAGTCCCAACAGTACAGACAGAACAAGCGCGCTCATTACCGGCATGATCTGAGGGATTTCCAGTTGAAATACGATTTCCGGCAGTTCCTTCAGACCCTCCATCTCCGTTTCGATAGACAGGTGAGGGATAATCCCGTATCCTGCTGCCATCGAGAGGAGCGCCGCCAAAATGGACGACACATACGCACAGAAAAGCGCCACACCCAGCATCCGCGATGCGCTCTTCCCAAGCCTTGTGATCGACGGTGCGATAAAACCGATAACGATCAGAGGTACGCAGAAATTAATAAGCTCTGATAAAATAAATCTCACAGTTACAACAACATTCATCAAGGCATCTCCGCCTGCTTTCATGGACTCCAGCCCGGCAAGCTGACCGACAGCAATTCCGAGCACTACTCCCACAAGCAGCTTAAACGGAAGGCTGGTGAATATTTTTTTCATATAAGTTCCTCTCTTCTTCATATATATTCTGATCCCCGTCACCATCGCGCACTTTAACAGGGCCTGCCGCTTCTCGGCAATATGTTTCAGGGAAGTCTTTATTATAATAGATAAGTATAATATTGGCAAGGTCTTAAAATCTGGCAATATGTACTTTTGTAATTCAGAACTCTATGGTATGATATCAGAGGAATTGGATCAGACACAGCTGTTCATACTTGTGGACACTCATAAAATATTGATCTTTCGGGAGGAAAAAATGGCACTTTATAATAACAGAATCGTAGTAAAAGTAGGAACCTCAACACTCACAAATGACACGGGAAAAAGCGACCTGCGCGCCACAGACAGACTGGTCTGCACGCTGGCTGACATCCACAATATGGGATACGAAGTCATCCTCGTCTCATCCGGCGCCATTGCAGTGGGAAGAAATAAGCTGAACATGCACGACAAACCTGACAGCATGCGCATGAAACAGGCTGCTGCGGCAGTCGGCCAGTGCAGCCTGATGTATCTCTATGACAAGTTTTTCGGGGATTATGACAAAACCGTGGCCCAGATTCTTTTAAATGCCGAGGATATTGAGCAGGAAGAGAAGAAAGAAAACCTCACAAATACATTTAATGCACTGCTGGAAATGGGCGTGATCCCGATCGTCAATGAAAATGACTCTGTCAGCTACACAGAAATCGAGTCCGAGGACAGGCTGTTTGGAGACAATGATATGCTCTCTTCCGTAGTTGCCGTGCTCTGCCGGGCAAAACGGCTGGTCATCCTGTCCGATATTGACGGATTCTATGACAGCGATCCCCGTCTGCACCCGAATGCAAAACTGATCGAACAGATTGATGCCATAGACGAAAGCGTCTACTCTCTGGCCGGGGGCGCCGGTTCAAGACGCGGCACCGGCGGTATGCGGACAAAACTGCAGGCGGCGCAGCTGGCCACCTCAAACGGAATCGACACGATCGTTACCAACGGGAAACGGCCCGAGGCGCTCTATGATATTGTGAAAGGCGGAAAAGCCGGTACACTGTTTACCGGGAAACTGTAATACTGCAGGTGCATTCAGCACTGTAAATGCGACATTTAATTTGTAAAAAGCAAAGCCTTCCCCGACAGCGATATGTACCATCCTTACTGGTTTTGGCCAATAAAGAAGGGCATATCACTGTCGGGGAAGGCTCATTTTCTATCTAATCTTCCAGAATTTTTTCAACTGCTGTTCAAAAATATCCTCTGCTGTCCGCTCGGACAATCCGGATTTTATATGGTCGCGATATCAATGAGTGTAAGTTTTTTGATGTCTGTATTCTCGAGACTTGTGATCAGCGCCTCCGCTGTATCGATCGCTGTCAGAACGTTTACACCTGTCTCAATCGCATTTCTTCGGATAACAAATCCGTCTCTGGAATGTTCTGCTCCCTGAGCCGGGATGTCGATCACAAGATCGATCTTATGTCCTAAGATCAGATCAAGCAGATTCGGCGACTCCTGCTCGATCTTTCTTACCGGCGTTGCCTTCACGCCTGCCTCATTGAGCGCATGAGCGGTCCCTGCTGTGGCAAAAATATGATAGCCGATCTCTTTAAACCGACGTCCGATCTCAACAGCCTCCGCTTTATCGGCATCGCGGACAGTCATGATCATGTTTTTAAACTTCGGCAGCTTAATCCCTGCACCGAGAAACGCCTTGTAAAGCGCCTCATCGAATGTCTTTGCAATTCCAAGGCATTCTCCTGTAGACTTCATCTCCGGTCCCAGGCTGATGTCCGCGCCCCTGATCTTCTCAAAGGAGAATACCGGCATCTTGACTGCCACATAGTCAGCTTCCGGCTGCAGGCCCGGCGTGTAGCCCAGTTCTCTGATCTTCCTGCCAATAATGACCTGCGTCGCCAGCGGCACGATCGGAATTCCCGTCACCTTACTAATGTACGGCACGGTACGGCTGGATCTCGGGTTAACCTCGATCACATACACGTCGTCCTCTCCGCAGACAATGAACTGGATGTTGATCATGCCTATAACATGCAGGGATTTGGCAAGCCTTCTTGTATACTCTGCAATCTTCGCCTTTGCTCCCTCTGTCAGGCTCTGCGCCGGATAGACGGAAATACTGTCGCCGGAGTGGATTCCCGCACGTTCAATGTGCTCCATGATACCCGGGATCAGGATATCTGTTCCGTCGCATACGGCGTCTACCTCGATCTCCTTTCCCTGTAAATATTTGTCCACAAGAATCGGGTGATCCTGTGCGATCCGGTTGATAATCCCGATAAACTGGTCGATATCATTATCATTGATTGCGATCTGCATTCCCTGTCCGCCAAGCACATAGGACGGGCGCACGAGCACCGGATAACCGAGGCGGTTCGCCACCTCTTTTGCCTCTTCTGCGGTAAATACGGTTCCTCCGGTCGGGCGAGGGATCTCACATTCTTCCAGGATCTCATCGAAAAGCTCCCTGTCCTCTGCCTTGTCCACGTTCTCCGCAGATGTGCCGAGAATCGGTACGCCCATCTTCATAAGCGCCTCCGTCAGCTTAATGGCAGTCTGTCCGCCGAACTGTACTACAGCTCCGTCCGGTTTCTCAATATCAACAATACTCTCTACGTCTTCCGGCGTAAGCGGCTCAAAATACAGCTTATCTGCGATGTCAAAATCTGTACTTACCGTCTCCGGGTTATTATTGACGATGATCGTCTCATATCCCTCTTTTGCAAACGCCCATGTACAGTGTACGGAACAGAAGTCGAACTCGATCCCCTGTCCGATACGGATCGGGCCGGAGCCGAGAACAAGCACTTTTTTCTTTCCTGCCGTCTTTTCCACTTCGTTTTCGCTGCCGTATACAGAATAATAATAAGGCGTCTCTGCGGCAAACTCTGCCGCACAGGTATCCACGATCTTATAGGATGCGACAATGCCGTTCGCATGACGCATATCGTGGATCTCACGCTCACTCTTCCCGGTCAGACGGGCGATCACATTGTCCGGGAACTCGATACGCTTCGCCTCTCTCAGGAGATCCACCGTCAGTTCCCCGGTTTTCAGCGCATTTTCCATCTCCACGATAATGGCAAATTTATCAATAAACCAGCGGTCAACTTTTGTGATATTGTAGATCGTATCGTAGTCGATGCCTCTGCGGATCGCCTCTGCAATCTTCCACATACGCATATCGTCCACGATCGCAAGCTGCTCCAGAAGGTCATCCTCAGTAAGTCCCGTGAAATCGTAGGACATCAGGCTGTCCACATGCTGTTCAAGGGAACGGATGGCTTTCATCAGAGCGCCTTCGAAGTTATTGCAGATACTCATAACTTCGCCCGTTGCTTTCATCTGGGTAGTCAGCGTCCTCTTGGCGCTGATAAATTTATCAAAGGGAAGACGGGGCAGTTTTACGACTACATAATCCAGCATGGGTTCAAAACTTGCGTATGTCTTCTGCGTGATAGCATTTTTGATCTCGTCCAGAGTATAGCCCAGCGCGATCTTTGCCGCCACCTTCGCGATCGGATATCCTGTCGCCTTGGATGCAAGCGCTGAGGAACGGCTGACACGCGGGTTTACTTCTATGACGCAGTACTCAAAGGAATCCGGATTCAGTGCATACTGCACATTGCATCCGCCGGTGATATTGAGTTCGCTGATGATGTTCAGGGCGGAAGTACGCAGCATCTGGTACTCCTTATCGCCCAGGGTCTGGGACGGAGCTACAACGATACTGTCTCCGGTATGCACGCCCACCGGGTCGATATTTTCCATATTACATACAGTGATGCAGTTCCCCTTGCTGTCGCGCATCACCTCGTACTCAATCTCTTTCCACCCGGCGATGCAGCGCTCCACAAGTACCTGTCCCACGCGGGAGAGGCGGAGTCCGTTCTCCAGGATCTCAACAAGCTGATGAGAATCATGGGCGATGCCGCCGCCGCTTCCCCCCAGTGTATAAGCCGGGCGGAGCACCACCGGATAGCCGATCTTGTTGGCAAATGCAAGACCATCGTCCACATTTTCCACGACAAGGGAGGCAGCCACAGGCTCGCCTATTTTCTCCATGGTAGCTTTGAACTCCAGACGATCCTCTGCTTTCTTTATCGTCTCAGATGTCGTTCCGATCAGGCGCACACCGTTTTCCCGCAGGAATCCCGTTTCTTCCAATTCCATTGCCAGGTTTAGTCCGGCCTGTCCTCCAAGCGTTGGGAGAACACTGTCCGGCCTCTCTTTCCTGATGAGCTGTTCCACCACTTCCACAGTAAGCGGTTCAATATATACACGGTCTGCAATATCTTTGTCTGTCATGATGGTCGCCGGATTCGAGTTCAGCAGAACAACCTCGATCCCTTCTTCTTTCAAGGAACGGCACGCCTGTGTTCCCGCATAGTCAAATTCTGCCGCCTGTCCGATAACGATGGGACCGGAACCGATGACCAGTACTTTCTTAATACTTAAATCTCTTGGCATTATTTCGCTCCTTTCATCATGTCAATAAATCTGTCAAACAGATAACCGGAATCCTGCGGTCCCGGACACGCTTCCGGATGGAACTGTACCGTAAAGATTTCCTTTCCCACATAGACAAGGCCTTCATTTGTCCCATCATTTACATTCTTAAAAGCCGGTACCGCCACCAGAGGATCAACGGACTCCTCGTCCACCACATACCCGTGATTTTGAGAAGAAATATATACTCTTCCAGTTTCCATATCTTTTACAGGATGGTTGCCGCCTCTGTGTCCGTATTTCAGCTTATGTGTGGACGCACCTGTTGCAAGCGCCATAAGCTGATGTCCAAGGCAGATGGCAAAGATTGGAATATCTGTGTTGTAGAGTTTTCGGATCTCCTCGATAATTGATGTGCAGTCCGCGGGATCGCCGGGGCCGTTGGAAAGCATAATCCCGTCAGGATCAGCGGAAATGATTTCTTCTGCAGTTGTGTGTGCCGGATAAACAGTCACTTCACAACCGCGTTTGTTTAAAGATTTTGCGATATTATCTTTTGCTCCCAGGTCTAAAAGAGCAACTCTGGGACCGTCTCCATCCAGCACGTATTTTTCAGAGCATGTCACTTTAGAGACCACATCGCCCACCATATACGCTTTAAGCTTCGGAAGGATCTCTTCCAGGTCATAATCCTCGTTTGTGGTGATCATGCCGTTCATCGTGCCCTTCTCTCTCAGGATCTTAGTCAGAGCACGTGTGTCAATTCCGGCAATCCCGGGAATATCCTGCTCCTTTAAGAAATCCTGGATGGTGCCCTGGCATCTGAAATTGCTGGGCATCCGAGATAATTCTCTTACAATATATCCATCCGGCCATGCCTTTCTTGACTCCATGTCCGGCGTAATACCATAGTTTCCGATCAGGGGATAGGTCATTGCGACCGCCTGTCCCGCGTAGGATGGGTCTGTAAGCACCTCGAGATAACCTGTCATAGAAGTATTAAATACAATCTCGCTGATACAGTCCCGCGTGGAACCAATGCTTGTTCCCGTAAAAACAGTACCGTCTTCCAATATAAGAAACGCCTTCATCTGTTCACCCTTTCCCTTTGTATAAATCAATAGCAGTTGATCTGAGAAGCGCCATGCCGTTACATAGCAAAGGCACTCTTGGAGTCTTTTGATCCCAGAGCGCCCTCGTTCTCAAATTGTAAAGATTATACTACAACTGCGTTCATAATTCAACTCATAAATACTTCTAAATATTCAGTAAGTATACTTCTAAATATATGAAAAATATTCAGAAAGCAATCCGTACAAATATCATGTGCCGCTCTCCCCGTAATCCCAGAACACGGAAACTCTCCTGTGAGTTCCGTCGTCCACATAAGTGTACCTTACCCTGGAGAGCCCATAAATATCTGCCAGGTTCTCCGCGGCCAGGGGGATCAGTTCATCAATGACCTCATCTCTTGCCATACTGTACACATCATCACTGGAAAACTTGCACACAAAAGACTCTTCTCCCGCGTAAATGCTCTCATTCATATCACGAAGGATCGCATCCGCGTCAAAGCTGTCATAGTACATTCCGTTCATTCTGTAATAATCCAGATCGTCAGAATCGCACACCGGATACGGTACAAAATCGTCCTGTATATGATCCGAAGAAAGCGCTTCGTCCGTACAGCATAAATAATCATAATTAATGCTGTTGTGGGGAACGCTCTCCCCGGACTCCGCCTCTAAAAAAACCGGGTCACCGAATGTCACATCCATCTGATAGTATGTGCCTTCACAGTTTACGATATTCCATGCATGGGCGCCCTGTCCTCTGATATTCCCGGTAACATAGATACACGCGATCCCCATTTTCTCAAGAAGATACTGCGCTGCTCTCGAATATCCCGCGCACACAGATCTTTTTCCTGCCAGAGCGCTGTAAATGTTCTGATTATCCGGCGCCCCTTCATCATAATCTACAGTCTGCACCAGATATTCATAAACATATTTAATTTTTTCATATTCAGAGGCATCTGCCCCGATTCCGGCAAGGCACTCCTCCGACGCCTGATCGATCTCCCGCTGTTTCTGTTCTTTTTCTGCTTTGGTGCAGGAATATCCCGGATCCAGCTCGGTATACTCTTCGTATACAGTCATCTGAGAACTGCCGTCACACCAGAACAGTTCCGGCCGGTCATATAGAAGATATTCGTATACCTTTGCCGCATCATCATCCTTTCCCGCGTGAATCTGAACGGTTTCCTGCATTTCCTGCACTGCCTGGAGAATCTCCCGGTAAATCTGCTGTTCTTTTTCACTCAGCTGCTGATAATAAAAACTCCCGTCAACCTCCTCAACACTCACTGTAAGTTCAGGGAACTCCGCCTGGGGCTGTGCGGCAGTATTTACCGTCTCTCCTACTGCCCGGAACAGCCGGGGCAGGGACCAACCTGCCGCCGTCACTGCCCCCGCCGCCACAGCAATCACGCATAGAAATAATATAATCTTCGGAAAAATATGTTTTTTCCGCTTTCTCCTTCCCGCCATGCTTCTCCTCTCTGTTCTCCCGCCTATGTCAGCTCCGCTATCCTTGATACGCCCACATAAATCTCGGAAATCTTATACCACGTCGGATAATCCACGATCCCGGTTTCAGGCAGTCCAAACACAGACTGAAATTTTCTTACCGCCTCTTCCGTAGACGGGCCGTAAACTCCATCTGCCTGCACAGTCGGAAGAGCCGGATATGCTCCTGCGATCACATCCAACTGTTCCTGCAGCTGACGGACCTTGTCGCCCCTGGATCCCACTTCCAGATTGTAACCGGGCCAGGATGCCGGAATCCCAGATATTTCCTGAGCCGTATTGATGTACATATCATCCCCGTAATAATAGCGCAGAATTTCAATCGGGGTCAAGCCCTCATCGCCCAGAGCTTTTGATCCCCATTGAGTCAACCAGTTCGGGCAGGTAACTCGCCTGCCGTCACAGTACTGTGTCAGAATGGGCTGCCGTACATTCGGCCTGGACAAATAGTTGGAAAACAGTTCATCTACAATTACAGATATAGTATCATAAACATTTCTCTCAGGGATCCACTTATGATCAAAAGCCGTAGAGGAGGTTATTGTAAAATCATAACCCCGGTTTCTGTACCATTCTGTATACACCCGGTTCAGCGTAAAAGACATGATCGCCAGCACATTTGCCCGTATGGTATTCGCCGGCCAGGTGGCATAGATCTCACTGGAAGCCACATTTTTGATATAATCTTTATATTTCACATAGTAATTTTTTGCTGTGCTGTCCCTGGGAGAACCGTCATGAACGACAATATATTCGGGAATTACCACCCTGCTTAAAACAATCTCGCCGGACTCATTGACCGGCTTGATCTCATCCTCCGCAATTTTGGGCGGATATTCCCCATAAAGTGTATGAGCCGGAATAACAAACACCTCTTCCTCTTCCCTGGACGCATCACTCGGCCGCATCCTGACGTTCTGTATCGCCTTCACATTGGCAAGGATCTCCGCTCCTGCGATGCTTACCGGCTCAAACCCCGGAGCGCTGATATCGAATGTATACTCCGAATAGGGCTGCCGCTCATTTTCCGGGTTCAGACTCCACTCCTCCGGGGGAGCATCCAGGTCGATCACTTCGGTCTGGCCGGAGGCGTCTGTCGTTAGCCTCTCCAGCGTTTTTTCTGGAACGCCGGTATAAGATATGGATATCTCCGCCTCCCCAATCGGGCGTGAATTGACCGATGATGTCACATTAATCTGCAGCTGCCCCTTCTCCGTAGCCTCATCCTGCATAGCTTTTATATAACCCATCTCTTTCTCCTGCATACAATGATCTCTTTCATTATATCGGCTGAAATATGATTTTATGTGCAAAAAACTGCCGCTTTTCACAGAAAACGGCAGTTTTAAATAATTTACAAATATGTTGGAACCATTTTTAAAACAGTTTCACGATATCATTATACATCACTACAACCATAAGCACCATCAACGCTGCAAAACCGGCAAAATGAACCATTCCTTCTTTTTCAGGGGGCACTCTCTTTCTCCGCACAGCCTCGATGATCAGAAATACAAGGCGTCCTCCGTCCAAAGCCGGAAGCGGGAGCAGATTAAGTACTCCCAGATTTGCAGTCAGGAGAACTGCAAAGTTCATAAGATTAAGTACCAGCACATCCATTCCCGCAGAAGAGGAAGACTCATATACGCTGTCTACCGCATCTACGATCCCCACCGGTCCAGAGAGATCCCGGATCCCCATTTGCCCGGTGACAAGCATCCTCAGACTGTCAATAGAATAGTTGATCCAGTATTTTACTGTATAAGCTCCATACTGTATCGTGCCGAAAAAACCCGGTCTTACTGTCTCTCCGCCGACAACACCCAGCTTGGCATAGGCATCCCCCTCCAGCTGTCTTGGCTCGATCTCAACAGTATACTCTTCCCCTCCTCGCTCAAGCACCACTTCCAGCGAAGATTCGTCTGGATGAGTCAGATTGTACAGGCTGATATCATTCCAGATATGGATATTCCTTCCATTGATCTCTTTGATCACGTCACCGGGCTGAATGCCTTCCTCTGCCGCCGAATACCCTTCCGATACGTCTGTAACAGTGGCGGAACTGTATCCGATCCAGCCTACCATGACAGAACAAAGGATCCATGCAAGGATGAGATTAAAAATAGGACCTGCCGCGATAACGGACATCCTGGCCCAAACAGATTTACTGTTAAAGCTTCCTTCCGACATATCGTCGGCGTCGTCTTCTCCCATCATACATGCGCCGCCAAAAGGAAGAAGCTTGAGACAGAAAAATGTACCCCCGATCTTTTTGCCGATCAGGGTCGGTCCCAACCCCAGAGAGAATTCATCCACACGGATCTTGTTTATTTTAGCCAGAGTAAAATGTCCCAGTTCATGGAATATGATAATCAGGCTGAATAATATAATTGCAATAACTATGCCCATATGCTACCACCTGCTTTTTATAAATTCATATGTTTCCTGTTCGGTCTTTAGTATCTCTTCCACTGTAGGCTCCAGAATATTTCTGTGCTCCTCCATACACGCCCGGATGATCTCCGGGATTTGCAGATACCTGATCTTCCGTTTCAGAAACAAAGCCACAGCCCTTTCATTTGCCGCATTAAATACAGTGGGAAGGCTCCCGCCCCTTCGTCCCGCCTCAAAAGCCAGCTGCAGCCCATAAAAAGTTTCCATATCCGGCCGTTCAAATGTAATCGCTGACAATTCTCCGAAGTCCAGCCGCTCCCCCGGCAGGAACCTGCGCTCCGGATAATACAGCGCATACTGGATTGGCAGCTTCATATCCGGCGTACCAAGCTGGGCGATCACTGCACCGTCCTCATACTCTACCATTGAGTGAATGATGCTCTGAGGCTGAACTACTACCTGGATCTGATCCACGGTGACGCCGAAAAGCCATTTTGCCTCGATCACTTCCAGGCCCTTGTTAATCATTGTGGAAGAATCAATCGTGATTTTTTTCCCCATCTCCCAGTTCGGATGTTTCAAAGCATCCTCCACCTGGATATTTTCCAGTTCTTCTTTCTTTTTTCCGCGGAACGGACCGCCGGACGCTGTCAGGAGGATCTTTCGCAGTGCTCTCTGCTGTCCCCCCTGAAGGGACTGGAAAATTGCACTGTGTTCGCTGTCTACAGGCAGGATTTTCACCTGCTTTTCCCTGGCAAGGGGCATGATGATATGTCCCGCTGTAACAAGCGTCTCCTTGTTAGCCAGGGCGATATCCTTGCCGGCCTTTATAGCCTCAATGGTCGGAAGCACCCCGATCATTCCCACGACTGCAGTGACAAGGATCTCAGAACGGGGCTCTGACGCAGCCGCAAGAAGACCGTCCATACCTGAAAGCACTTTCACATCCAGATCCCGCACTCTGTCTCTTAACTCCGCCGCCCTGTCCGGATTCCACACAGCTGCCAGTTCCGGCTTGAATTCCCGGATCTGTCTCTCCAGAAGTTCAATATTGCTTCCCGCCGCCAGAGCTGTTACTTCAATATCCTTATTTGTTCTTACAATTTCCAGAGTCTGGGTCCCGATAGAACCTGTAGAGCCCAGGATTCCTATTTTTTTCATAGCTCTTTCCTTCTTTATTTCTACGCTTCACGCTCTCTCGAGGTATTTTCTGCTGGTTCATTTGAAAGCAAATGACACTTAATTAAAAACTCAGAGCAGAATGGCAAGATAATAGATGATCGGAGCCGTAAAGATCACGCTGTCAAACCGATCCAGAATTCCCCCGTGTCCGGGGATCAGCTTTCCGTAATCCTTGATATTGTGATACCGCTTGATCGCCGATGCAGCCAGATCGCCGATTTGGGAAATCGCTCCTCCTGCCGCTCCGATCACAGCATAAGTCAGCAGATCTGCATCCGCACTGCCCCAGTAATTGATGGCCAGACCATAGAGCACGCCGATCAAAGCTGCTCCCAAAATACCGCCAATTCCGCCTTCCACCGATTTTTTCGGGCTTAATATGGGCGCCATCTTATGCTTTCCGATCAACATTCCCACACAGTAGGCGCAGGTATCGCATCCCCAGGAGCAGACAAATACAAGCCATACTGTAAACACGCCCCCGAGAAGGATCCTGGTCTGATAGATGTAGGACAGCATGACCGCCACATAAAACATTCCGAAAAATGCCGCGAGTATCTGCTGTGTATTATATTTCGGATAGGCAAATACAAGAACCGCCATCTGACAGATCAGGAACGCCATGAACAGCATCATAAACCAGTTCAGTTTCTCGCCCGGAAGGTATTGCTGAAAATACAGAAGCGCGTAGTAAGCGATCGCGGCCAGATAGCCGACTGTACCCGGAGGCTTCTTTTCAATTCCAAATACTTTATAGAGTTCTGTCATGCCAAGAAGGCTGACAGCGAGCAGTACAAAAAAGAGAACATCTCCTCCTGTGATCACCGTGACCAGTGCAATGATCACCAGCATTATTCCACTTAACAGCCGTGTTTTAAACATCTTCCTGTCCCTCCTCTACGCCTCCGAATCGTCTGTGTCTATGATTGTATTCTTCCACTGCCTTTACCAGTTCTTCCTTGGTAAAATCAGGCCAGGGCACATCCGTAAAATAAAACTCCGCGTAGGCCAGCTGCCAGAGAAGATAATTGGACAGTCTCTGTTCTCCGCTTGTGCGGATCATCAAATCCGGATCCGGGATGCCGTGGGTGTCGAGATAGGATTCAAATACTGACTCATCAATGCTGTCCGGGTCAATCCTTCCCTCTGCGCAGTCCCTTGACATCTTCCTGGCAGCGCGGACAATCTCATCCCGGCTTCCATAATTGAGCGCTATCGTAAAATTCAGGCCGCCGTTATTTACCGTCGCCGCCTCCAGCTCCCTGATCCTGCTCTTAATATCCTCATCCAGAGGCTCTATGTCACCGATCACCCGGATCTTCATATCATTTTTTTCCGCTGTCTTCAGACAGGTCTTCATATAGTTACGGAGCAGTTTCATCAGAGCCGCCACCTCGCCGGACGGACGGCTCCAGTTCTCTGTGGAAAATGCATACACTGTCAGGTATTTAATCCCCATCCGCCATGCTTCCTCACAGATTCTCTCCACATTTTTACTGCCCTGGGCATGTCCGTAATTTCTCGGCATCCCTTTTGCTTTGGCCCAGCGCCCGTTTCCATCTAAAATAATCGCAATATGCTGCGGTACCTTCATGATTCTTTCCCCTATTCATAAAGCGGATACACCAAAACATCCCAGCGCATATGTCCGCTTTGCTGCATACAATATCTCCATGCGAAGCACCCATGCAAAAGGGAGCCCTGATTTGAAAGCCCCCTTCTGTATGCGTTGCGGATTACACCGTCATAATCTCTTTTGATTTTGCCTCGACCATCTTATCTATTTTTTCTATATATTTGTCCGTCAGTTTCTGAAGTTCGTCCTCCAGATCCTTAATCTCGTCCTCAGAAACCTCTGTGCCTTTCAGTTTTTTAAAGGCCACGTTTCCGTCTCTGCGGATATTACGCACCGCAACTTTTGCTCCCTCGCCTTTTTTCTTCACATCTTTTGCCAGTTCTTTTCTGCGCTCTTCCGTGAGTTCTGGGAAGACAAGGCGGATGCTGGAACCGTCATTGGTCGGATTGATACCGATATCTGATGTGAGTATCGCTTTTTCAATGGCTTTTAACAGGCTCTTCTCCCAGGGCTGTATCTGGATCATGCGGGCCTCTGGAACAGACACGTTGGCTGCCTGCTGGATCGGAGTGGGAACCCCGTAGTAATCGACTGTCAGCTTGTCCAGCACATGGGGATTTGCCCGCCCTGCACGGATGGTCGCCAGTTCTGCGTCAAGGTTGTTGAGTGTCTTTGTCATTTTGCTGTCATATGTGGTCAGTCTTTCATTCATGGTAAAATCCTCCTACACTGTTACTTTTGTTCCCGTAAAGTTCCCGCTCATCGTCTCCACGATACTGTTCGCCTCGTTCAGTCCAAATACGAGCATGGGCATTTTATTCTCAAGGCAGAGGATAGACGCTGTCAGGTCGACTGCCGCGAGTTTCTTGTCAATCACTTCCTGGATGGAAATTTCATCGTATTTTACCGCATCTGGATTTACTTTCGGATCGCTGTCATAGATTCCGTCGATAGCCTTTGCCAGAAGCATAGCGTCTGCTTCAATTTCAATGGCCCGCAGAACTGCCCCGGTATCCGTTGAAAAATACGGGTGGCCGGTCCCTCCGGCAAAGAAGATCACTTTTCCTTCTTCCAGTGCTTCCACTGCGGCGTCTTTTGAAAACAGCGATGTAAATGACCCGCAGACAAACGGAGTAAACACTTCTGTCTTCATCCCCTCATACCGGAAAATATCCGAAACGTAGATACAATTCATCACTGTAGCCAGCATTCCGATCTGATCCGCCTTCGTCCGGTCGATCGTCTCGCTGGTCCGGCCTCTCCAGAAATTGCCTCCTCCGGTCACGATTGAAACCTGGATCCCGGCGTCCACAAGCTGCTTTACCTGCTTTGCGACACCGATGCAGGTAGCCTCGTCAAATCCGGTCTTTTTATCGCCTGCCAGCGCTTCACCGCTCAGCTTTAACAATACTCTTTTCATATCTGTATGGCTCCTTTGATTTCTCTCAGTTCTAAATTGAAGTATAACATAAGTTTTCTAATTTGTCATGTACATATCCGGCATCCCTCTCATCTGTCAGGACTGTCAGACGGTCGCCGGCTTCAAGCCGGGTTTTGCCCCGCGGGATCAGCTCTTTCCCGCCCCGCTCCACCGCCACCAGCAGACAGTTGCCCGGCCAGTGTATGTCCATCACCATGCGCCCCTCTAAAACGGAGCCGCTCATGATCACAAATTCACTCAGCATCTTCTGGCGTCCCGGCGCACCGCCTCCGTTTTTCTTTTCTTTTCCCTCCAGGAGCCTTCCCAGCAGACTGTCATAAATGGGCTCGGATTTGAGCAGCGTGGCCGTTATATATGCCGCTACGGATACGATCGCAAGGGAAAGCATCTGACTGACAGAGCCGGACATTTCAAAGAGAAGGATTATTCCGGTAATAGGCGCTCTGACTATGGCCGTAAAATACCCGGCCATTGCCAGCAGTACGAAATTATTGATATACACCGGATCTATTCCGATAAGTTCCACACATACCATGGAAAACGCGCCTCCCAGAAGTGCTCCAAGAATCAGGAGCGGGAAGAAAATACCTCCTGGCGCTCCTGAGCCGAAACTCACCGCGGAAAACAGAAATTTCGCCACAAAAGTAAGAAGCACTGCGGACAGGATCATTTCTCCTTCTGTCAGCGATACGATCAGATCTCCCCCGCTTCCCAGAACGGATGGCATGACAACCGCCATAATGCCTGCTGCCATAAAAGCGATTATCAGCCGTTTTGCCTCATCCAGCCATTTCCATTTCTTGTACAGTTCCTGGGCTTTGAGCATCCCCTTATTATACAGCACGCCCATAACTCCCAGAAAGATACCCAGAACGATCAGTAGCCAGTAGTAATTCTGCGGAAGTACATGTTCCAGACGAAACTGGAACACCGGATCCAGACCGATAATGCAGGATGAAATATAATCTGCCGTCACAGAGGCCGTCATGACTGATACCAGTATTGTCACGGAAAATCCTTTGTGGATCTCCTCCAAAGAAAACATCATGCCCGCCAAAGGTGCATGAAAGGCTGCGGCCAGTCCCGCGCTGGCGCCGCATGTCATAATGTATTTTTCCTCCGTTTTTCCCCGGTTCAGGACCCGGGAGATGCCCTGCCCTGTCATGGCGCCCAGCTGAATGGAAGGTCCCTCTCTCCCCAGCGAAAGCCCGCCCAGCAGACACAGAAAGCCGCCCAGAAATTTGGCCGGAAGCACCCTTTTCCAGTTCTGGTTCAGTTTCCCCAGAATCTCTCCTTCCACCTGTGGGATGCCGCTTCCTGAGATCATCGGCTCCCACTTCACCAGTTTGCCCGTAAGCATCGCAAGGAGAAAAAGCACAAGGAACCAGCCTGCCGTTTTCAGCGCATTTCCTTCTATAAAATGTACGATCGCATTCAGCCACCGCCCGGCGTATGTAAGAGCGATCCGATACAGCAGTACCACAAGACCTGCCGCCGCGCCTGTCAGAAGGCCTTCGCCTATTAAGATCACCGGAAGCCTGCGGACCCGTTTGATCGTATAGCCTGCATCCTTTTTCACAATAGTCCCTCCTCAGATACCAATGGTTTCCTTTTTGTTTCTCGTCAAAGAATTTCCTGTAAATTAATGTGGGGATCAGAAAATGATCATAGAGAAGATCACTGTGATAATCCCGCAGATTCCGATCGCAAGCCCGCTCATGGCTCCTTCCGTCTCCCCCAGTTCCACTGCTTTTGACGTGCCTACCGCATGACTGGAAGCTCCGATCGCCAGTCCTGCAGCCACCGGGTCTTTTACCCGAAGCAGACGGATCAGAAAAGGAGCAAATATACTGCCCAGTATTCCGGTAAAGATCACCGCCACAACCGTAACAGGTACCACTCCCCCGTTTGGTTCTGCCACGCTTACGGCGATCGGAGTAGTCACCGACTTCGGAAGCAGTGATACGGTGAGGTTCTGATCCAGCCCAAACAGGCGGCAGAGCCCGTACACGCTGGCCATAGATGCCGCAGAACCGGCCGTGCAGCCTACCAGGACAGGGAACCAGTATTTCTTCAATATTTTCAGTTTGCTGTATATTGCTACCGCGAGACACGCAGTGGCCGGCGCCAGAAACATATTGATGATCTGTCCGCCTTCATTATAGGCGTCATAAGGAATTTTAAATATAAGCAGCACCCCGACAATGAGGACAATGGCGATGATCAGCGGATTGCACACCGGTGTTTTCAGTTTCTGCTGAAGTTTTACACCGATTCCAAAGGCAATCACACTTAACGCCACTCCAAAATAGGGGGACGCCGTCAACTCATTCATCCTGTTTCCTCCTGTTCATCCATCTTATGGTCAGCATTACACTGTACGCTGTAACTGCAAAAGTTATAATTGTAGAGATCACGCAGATGATCACGATCTGTACAGCTGAACTTTTCAGAAGCCCGAAATAATTTACAATACTCACTCCTGCAGGAATAAAGAAAAAGGCCATATTCTCCAAAAGAAAATCCGCTTTTTCCTGCACATGCTCTATTTTAAGGATTCCCGCCGCCAGGCAGATAAATAGAAATGCCATGCCTGTTACACTTGCCGGAAATGCAAATGGCAGGACACTTTCTATAATCTGACTGAGCCAGCAGATAGTAAAAATAATCCCTATCTGTCTGATAATTTTCATAAATTCATTTAACCCTTTATCGCAGCCGTGAACCACGACATTCCTTTCCGAAAAATATTGACATTCCAGCGCCAATGTTTTATGATACATATGTTTTCACACTTTAAACAGATAAAATTTTACAGTGTGAAGTTACTATTGATCAGTTTGTATCAATTACACATATAGTTTAGACACCTGGAGGAAAAGATATGATTATTGTATTAAAACCACATACAACAGAAGAAAATATAACCCGCGTAGAGAATCTTGTCAAGACCAGAGGCCTGGACACCCACATTGTGCGCGGTACAGAAATGACAATTATCGGATGTATCGGAGACACTACGCTCATCGACCCCCGTCTTTTTGAAGTGGACAGTTCGGTGGATAAGGTTATGCATGTGCAGGAGCCTTACAAACTGGCAAACCGTGCATTTCACCCTGAAAACTCTGTTATAGATGTTTCGGGAGTGAAATTCGGAGACGGCCATATGGGCCTGATCGCCGGGCCGTGCTCCGTAGAATCCTTCGAGCAGGTACTTGAGGTTGCAAAAGCAGTAAAGGACGCCGGGGCAAATATGCTTCGGGGCGGCGCATTCAAGCCGAGAACAAGCCCCTACTCTTTCCAGGGGCTGGGTCTGGAAGGGCTTGACATCCTGTGCGCGGTAAAAGAAGAGACAGGACTTCCCATCGTGACAGAGCTTATGTCTCCCCAATATCTGGATGTGTTTAATGAAAAAGTAGACCTGATCCAGATTGGAGCCCGCAACATGCAGAACTTCGACCTTCTCAAACAGCTGGGCCAGGTAAAACGCCCTATCCTCTTAAAAAGAGGCCTTAACGCCACATATGAAGAGTGGATCATGTCCGCCGAGTACATCATGGCTTCCGGAAATGAAAACGTCATCCTGTGCGAGCGCGGAATCCGCACCTTCGAGACCTTTACAAGGAATACTCTCGATCTGCAGAGCATCCCCGTCCTGCGCAAAAAAACACATCTTCCGGTCGTCGTAGACCCAAGCCACGCCGGCGGAAAATGGTGGCTGGTAGAGCCGATGGCAAAAGCCGCAGTAGCGGCAGGCGCAGACGGACTGATGATCGAGGTACACAACAACCCCGAATGCGCGCTGTGCGACGGAGCGCAGTCGCTCAAACCGGAAAAATACGAGGCACTGCTCAGACAGGTAAAAGAAATTGCACAAGTTGTTGGAAAAGTTTTTTAAAAAGAGTTAATTCTGTTCAAAGGGGTCAGTCCCCTTTTGAAAAAGAGGAAAAACAATTTATGAAATTATCAGTTAATTTAGGTGAAAATTCTTACCCTATTTATATTGAAAATGGGATTATTTCGAAATGTGGGGACTTACTTCCCCAGGTTTTTAGTGGGAAACGTATTATGATCATTTCAGATGACAATGTGTTCCCCCTCTATGGGCAGACTCTCCTTTCTTCTTTAAAGGAATATGAATGCCACACGCTTATTCTGCCTCATGGGGAGCCGACCAAGAATTTCCGTTCGCTGCCTGAGATTTATTCAGCGCTTCTTGAAGCAAAGCTTTCCCGAAGCGATCTGATCATCGCACTGGGCGGCGGGGTCATCGGTGATCTGGCAGGCTTTGCCGCTTCCAGTTATCTGCGGGGCGTCCGTCTGGTACAGATTCCCACGTCTCTTCTCGCCCAGGTGGACTCTTCTGTCGGCGGAAAAGTTGCAGTCGATCTCCCCCAGGGGAAAAATCTGGTAGGTGCTTTTTTTCAGCCGAAAATGGTTCTGATCGATCCCCTGGTCCTGGACACTTTGCCGGGACATTTTGTCAACGACGGCATGGGCGAGGTAATAAAATACGGCTGCATCAAAGATGCGGCTCTATTTGAAACGCTCTGCTCCCACAGTTCTTTTGCCGACCTGAAGGAAGAACTTCCCTCCATTATTGCCCGCTGCGTGGATATCAAACGAATTGTAGTCGAAGCGGATCAGTTTGACACCGGAGAGCGTATGCTTCTTAACTTCGGCCATACGCTGGCCCATACGATCGAGCAGTATCATCATTATGAGAGAGAAAGCCACGGCGAGGCAGTCGGGATCGGTATGTATCAGATCACAAAAATGGCGGAGGCCAGGGGACTTTCTGCAAAGGGCTGCGCAGAAAAGATCAAAAATGCCCTGGATATCTACGGGCTTCCTTCATCCTGCGGTCTTTCCGTCTCCAAACTTATGGAGGCCATCCGGCTGGACAAGAAAAACCTTAACGGGAGCCTGAACCTGGTGCTGCTCCACGATATAGGGAACAGTTATATTTATGCTTCCGATATCTCGTTCTTCAGCGGCAAAAGTACAATTTGATTTCCAATTTGTGATATTGAGTGAAGAGTATAACAACTCTTCGCTCTTCTATTTGCGTGGAATCTGCCCGCCCGGAATTGCCGGCGCAGTATTGGAGGGGCATCTGCATCCCGACCACAGGGAGCGGTATATAGCTATTTTTGCATTGTTCAAAGATACAATATCGTTTTCCATTTTCAATCCCGGAAAGCCAAGTGCCCCTTCTCACAGATAAATATAAATAAATTTAATGGATCAATCCGTAATGTTTCATTGCATATTCCAGCCCGTCTTCTTCTACGGTCTTTGTCACAAACTCTGTATACGGCTCCAGCACATCTGCATGTTTTCCCATTGCCACTGCGTGATCCGCGAAACGGAACATATCCAGGTCATTGCTGCTGTCGCCAAAAACGTACGCTCTCTCCTTCGGAATGCCAAGCAGTTTCAAAACCTGTTCACAGGCAGTTCCTTTGGAACGGCCCTTTTGAATAATCTCATAGGTACCGTCTCCCCGGTCTATGGCGTCCATATCATCTGCTATGAATGCAAAGAAAGTCTGCAGATCACTCTTTTCATTTGCATAAATAAACATTTTATCATAAATAAAATCCCCCCGTTCCAGAGGCTGTTCCACGCCTATGCCGTATTTTCGGAAGGAGCGGCGGAAGGATTCCAGACCGTCATATGATGTCACACGTTCAGGGAAAAATACATCATCTCTTGCTTCCGCAACACCTGTGAGTCTGCATTCCACTAATTTGTTAATAATATCCTTACCCCTGTTTCTTTCAATAGAACTGTAAAAAATTTCCTCATCTTTATAGGAAATGTATGTCCCACAGCCGCACAGATAGCCGTCAAACCTGTATTTTCGGATTGTTGAAGGGACACAACAGGCAGTCCTTCCTGTATTGATAAACAGCAAATGCCCCTCCTCCTGAGCCGCTTTAAATGCCCGCACAGCACTCTCTGGCACCTGTCCGGTAACTTCGCTTAACACGGTCCCGTCAATATCAAAAAATAAAACTGATCTCTCCATCTTAACACTCCATTTTCTTCTGCAAAATCAGGACGACGCCATATCTGCCCGGCGCATCCTCTCTCACTGTATCATCCTTTTCTGTAAATGTCCATATCCATGCTACTTTTCTGCATGTCAGGGCCCGATCGCCTCATATACTGTTAAAAACAGAAAGCGATGAATCTTTTATGAAACAATTTTCACTCCGCAAGACCGGGAAGTTCTTAAAAGAATCTGTTTCCTCAGGAAGAGCGGGATTGGTTCTGATGATTCTGACAGCCGCCTATCTTCTCGGATCCGCTGCCGGAATCGCTGCTCAAAAGCTGGCCCTGGATAAACAGACAGACGCCGCCTCTGCCACTGTCACCGCCTCCTCCGCGGAGGGGAACTGGGGTCTTAGCTTTCAGGAAGAAGGAAAGACACCTGCCGGGAATGCAACATTTGAAGAACTGGCGCAGTACGATGCTTTCTACGCGGAACAGACCGACGAAAAAGTACTCTATCTCACTTTCGACGCCGGTTACGAAAACGGAAATACCGCGTCCATCTTAGACACCCTGAAAAAGCATAACGTATCCGCCACATTTTTTGTCGTAGGCACTTACATAGAGTCTGAGCCGGAACTTGTAAAGCGAATGGCCCAAGAAGGACATATCGTCGGAAATCACACATGGCATCACCCGGACATGTCTCAGATCGCAACAATGGATGCTTTTAAAAAAGAACTTGTGGACG
Organism: Candidatus Mediterraneibacter avicola; assembly: GCA_019115385.1. Taxonomy (GTDB): domain Bacteria; phylum Bacillota; class Clostridia; order Lachnospirales; family Lachnospiraceae; genus Mediterraneibacter; species Mediterraneibacter avicola. The sequence continues at coordinate 94,279 of DXDR01000025.1, forward strand.
TAGAAGACGCTTACCGTGATGCAACAGGAGAAGAAATGACAAAATTTTACCGGCCTCCCCAGGGCAAATACAGCGAATCCAACCTTAAAATGGCACAGGAACTGGGCTATAAAACATTTTTCTGGAGTCTGGCCTACGTGGACTGGTATGATAACGACCAGCCCACAAAGGAGGCGGCTTTCGAAAAACTTCTGGGCAGGATCCACCCGGGAGCGATCGTACTTCTCCACAGTACGTCGGATACCAATGCACAAATACTGGATGAACTGATACAGAAATGGGAGGAGATGGGGTATACGATCCGTCCGCTCACAGAACTGCAGTAGGAAGCTTCAGAACTGTGGAAGTGAGAAGGGGCGCCGTACAGCGCCCCTTCTCACTTCCATAATTCCGCTTAACACCTGATCTGTCAGTCAATTTTCTTTACTTCATAGGCCCCACAGCTTTCCACCGCTTCTTTCAGCGCGCTGTCAGAGATAGAGCCGTCCAGAAAAACTTCTGTAAAACCGGTATCTTTTCGGAAGACGACCTCAGTTACTTCCGGGAATATCCGAAGCGCTTTTTCGATTCTCTCTTCACATTTTTCACAGTGCAGGCCGTCAATATACAGCACTTTATAGTCTATTCTCTCAATCCTAAAAATAACCGGGCGCGTGCCGTCCGAACAGCAGGCGATCATAACCCTCTCGTCGTTCATCCACCCACGCATAATACTTCCTCCCTGAAGCGCGGTGTAGACATAACGGCTGACAGCATCCCAGGCCTCGGAACAGTGCGGGATTATTTTCCCGCCGGCAGTATCAGAAGAATCCGCGCTCTTCGTTTTCACCAGAGAATTAAGTCCCATATGCCAGAAATGATCCTCATTTCCATAGCGTTCAAAAATAAATTCATCCCCAACATTATAGCATGGACATGCGCCTGAATTGGGGTCGGCACAGTACTTGGCCTGAAGTTCAGGATAAATTTTTTTATCAATAGCAGTTACTTTGCATTTATGTTGCATGTCTTCAACACCTCCTTTTCCTGGTTATATGCTATTTCCTGTCGGAAAAACCCGCCGCCTCCCTGACCCAGGCCATAAGTTCCCCGTCAATCTCAGAGCGATCGGAGATCAGAACATGGTGCGTCCAGCGGTTCGGATAGGGCTCAGTGGCAATGTCTATGCGCGGCGACTCAACTCTGTGCCCCAGGCCGAAAGTAACGACGATATAACAGCCGGGACAGTCTTTTTTCTTCCTGACTCTGGCAAACGAAACGCATGCAAACATATGCCGGTTGTAAAAAGAAATCTGAGATTTCTGGACTTTGATCGTTACGTCCGGCACAAATTCCCTGACACAATTTTCAAACTTCTCGTACAGCGGCAGCGCGTCCGGCTGCCTGTCAAAAAACTGCAGGGTCTGTTCATTCATATTAAAGATCCTCCAACATTTCTTTCACCGTTTTCCCATACACCGGATGCCTCTTATAAGGCGCGATCTGCGCCAGAGGCTCAAGCACAAATTTTCTCTTGTGCATATCCACATGGGGGATGCACAGTCCACTTTCCTCTACGATCCGGTCATCATAAAAGATAATATCCAGATCCAGCGTTCTCGGTCCCCAGTGGATCCGGCGCTCACGTCCTGCCTCAGCCTCGATCCGGTTCAGTTCTTTTAGCAGTTCTTCCGGCGTCAGGAGTGTCTCAAGTTCCAGGCATCCGTTCAGGAAATTGTCCTGGTCTGTCACTCCGTACGGCGCGGTTTCGATCAGTTCCGACACCTGCTGCACCTGACATTCTCTGATATCGTTCAGCGCTTTTATGGCATCTTTTATGTAATTTTCCCTATCGCCCATATTTGAGCCAAGCGCAATATAGGCAGTATGTCTTTCCCGCAGGATCTCCACGCTTACGGTCTTCAATGACTGCCGGATCGGAGCCCAGGGCTTCTTGATCTCACATCTCACTTTATGGACAGCCGGATATTTCAGCAGCAGCTCTTCCACCAGGCTCTCTGCCGCGCTCTCCAGCAGTTTAAATGTATGCTTTTTCAGATACAGGCTGATAAACGCGCTGACCTCTCCGTAGTGAACAGAGTCTGTCAATTCATCCGTTCTGCCCGCCCTGCGCGTATCCGTATAAAGATCAGCCGATACAACAAATTTCTGTCCCAGGGCATTCTCCTCAGGAAATACCCCGTGGTTGGCAAATACCTCCAGATCCAGGATTCGGACCCGGTCAAGATTTCCTTCATTTTTAAACATAAATATTTCTCTATACTCCTGTTTTTTATTTCTGCTTTTCTGGTCTGGCCGATTCATACTGCATCAGTGCCCGGGTCATCTTCACTGCCCGTTTATTCTTCTCCACGTCATGCACCCGCACAAACGCGCACCCTTTCTGCACCCCGAAGACTGTCGTGACCAGAGTGCCCTCTTCCCGTTCCTGTGCCGGCAGATCAAGCGTCAGGCCGATCACTGATTTTCTGGAAGTGCCAAGGAGGATGGGAAGTTTCAGTTCATGCATGATATCCAGGCGGCTGATGATCTCAAGATTCATCTCGTACGTCTTGCCAAACCCCACCCCCGGGTCGAGAAGGATCCTGTCCCGGGCAATTCCGGCCTCGTCGGCAAGCCGCACACATTCCCGCATATCATCCAGAAATTCGGGGATAAACCGTACATAGTCCACGCTCTCCCGGTTGTGCATCAGGCAGCATGCCGCACCGCTCTCTGCGATAACTGCCGCCATATCAGGATCATATTTCAGGCCCCAGATGTCATTTACCAGATCCGCCCCGGCGGTGAGCGCCGCGCGGGCGACCCTGCTTTTATATGTATCCACGGATACAGGGATGTCAAACTCCTTTTTCAGCGCCTCGATGATCGGGACGACTCTCTCTGTTTCCTCCTCGTCTGTGATCTGCACATGCCCCGGCCGCGTGGACTCTCCGCCCACGTCAATGATATCTGCCCCTTCTTTTATCATCTTCTCTGCATGAGAGAGAGCCGCGTCAAGCCGGCTGTACCTGCCGCCGTCCGAAAAGGAATCCGGCGTTACGTTTAAGATGCCCATGATATATGTCTGATGTTCTGTATCAAATTCTTTTCCGCCTATGATCATATTATTATCTCCATATTCTTTTTTCCCGTGCTCCAGTCACATTCTCCCTCCGCCGGGCAGGCAAAGCACATCCGCGAAGCCTTATCTCCTGTGTACAGGAGCCATTCCAGAGGCTCTGGATTTTCCCGCAGCTTCCGGTGTCCCCGGATGGCCGTCAGGATCATCTTCTTTTCCTCCCCGGAAAATGCATGGTCCTCAGGAAGGGTAGCCAGTATCTCCGCCGCAAACTGTTCTCCGGCCTGCTCGTGGGGTATGCCCTCCTCATACTGGGCACATTTCCCAATGTCATGGAGAATGGCCGCTGCATAAACCAGCTCCTTTTCCAATCCCATATTGTGTTCCAGGCTGGTAATGTAAGCGATCCGGGCTACATCCAACAGATGAGGCATCTGATGACGGCAGAATATCCTTCCCTGTTCCAGTTTCTCAAGCCTCCGGTAATATTTCTGATATAAAGGGTGGGCCAGTATTGCATTTACTCTTTCCAATGTTCTCTGTTCTCCTTTTTACTCCTGACGTACAGCATCCGCCCGCCGCCATTCTCACCGTTCTGCCCGCATCATCCGGAAAAACCGTTCTTCCAGCGCGGAGTCTGTCTCGAACACTCCCCGTTTCGCCAGAGTCACAGTCCTGCTGCCGGGCTTTTTGATGCCCCGCATGGTCATGCACATATGCTCCGCCTCGATCATAACAAGCGCGCCTTTTGGCTGCATGGATTCCATCAGCGCATCCGCGATCTGCCCGGTCAGCTGCTCCTGGAGCTGAAGCCTTCTGGCAAACACTTCCACCGCCCTGGCCAGCTTGCTCAGTCCCACTACCTTTCCGTCGGGAATATAAGCGATATGAACCTTTCCATAAAATGGCAGGATATGATGTTCACAGGTAGAATAAAATGTAATATCTTTTTCGATCACCATCTCGCTGCTGTCCACAGAAAATGTTTTCGACAGATGTACGGCCGCATCCTCTTCCATTCCTCCATACAGCTCCCCGCACATTCTGGCAATCCTCTCCGGCGTCTCTTTTAACCCTTCCCGGCAGACATCTTCTCCAATCCCTTCAAGAAAAAGCATCACTGCCTGCTCTATCTTTTTGTGATCTATCATCTCTCATCCCTCTTTTCCGGCCGGACACTGCCCTGCCTCGTCATATGCTTCTTTTATCTGGTGCAGATAAGACAGTGATCCGAAAGCAAGGATCACATCTTTTTCGCCCGCCTCCGCAAGCGCCCCCTGCACTGCCTGAACCACGGCTGCTTCCTGCTCCGTCCTTTCCTCCGGTGCCCTCACGCATGGACAGTGCGGCTTCAAAGCTTCAGCAAGCCTCTCCGGCGGCAGGCCTCTCTCCCGGTCCGGGAGAGCCACCGGGTAGACGACAGACAGGATTGGTCCCATGATCCGCGCTATTTTTTCATACTCTTTATCTTTAAAAACACCCATAATGCCGATCAGACGACGCCCGCTGAAATACGCTTCAACAGATTCCCTGAGTTTCAGCGCCGCGTCTTCATTGTGAGCCCCGTCCAGAATGAAGACAGGATTTTCGCCAATGCAGCTGAATCTCCCTGGCCATGCCGTCCGCTCAATGCCCCGCTTTACAGCGTCATTTCCAATCTCATATCCCAGGCCCCTCAGAGCCCGGATTGTTTCCAGCGCAGTCACAGCATTCTCAATCTGGTTCCTCCCGGCCATATTGGTGCGTACCTCTCCGAATTCTTTATAAGAGAACCGGATGCCCCGGTAATCCTCCCGCATGATCTCTGCTCTCTCCGGCTCGGCCTGCACATACCTGCAGCCGTACTTTCCGGCCCGTCTGCGCAGGATCTGTTCTGCGCTGTCCTTCTGGCGGGCTGATACTGCCGTACAGCCCGGTTTCAGAATACCGGCTTTGTTTTCTGCAATCTCTTCCAGCGTGTCCCCGATCACGCCCAGGTGATCCAGGCTGATACTTGAAAAGACTGCACAGACAGTATTCTGTATGATATTGGTGGCGTCCAGCGCCCCGCCGAGTCCCGCCTCGATCACTGCCAGATCGCAGTTTTTCTTCCTGAAATATAAAAAAGCTATTGCCGTCTCTGTCTCAAAGACTGTAGGGGCCGGTTCTCCAGCCGCCTTAAGCCGGGCAATAGCATGTTTTACAACTTCTGTAAGTTCAGCGAATTCGGTCTCCGGTATCCATTCTCCGTCAACCTGGATCCGCTCCAGATAGGAAACTACTGTTGGTGAAACATACCGCCCGATCCTATAGCCTGCCTCACTTAATATTGTTGAAGTGTATGCAAGCACAGATCCCTTGCCGTTCGTCCCTGTAATATGTATGAACTTCAGATCATCCTGGGGATTCCCAAGTTCACGCAACAGACCTCGAATCGTATCCAAGCCAAGTACACTTCCGTATTTCGACATTTCGTCCAAATATACCCTTGCTTCTTTGTAGGTCACGTTTTCCTGTTTCCTTTCAGATTTTCAATTTCCCGTTCAGCTGAACAGGATTATCATAGCACTAAATGATTTGATGTACAAGTATTTTTAATGGCAAAACCAGTTGATAAGGCTCGCCGGGTCCGGTTTCTGTTTTCAGACGTAACAACGGAGCGCTGCTCCATAGATGAATGACTCATCTCTATGGAGCAGCGCTCTGTTATAAATATTTCAGAAGAATGAGGAAGGAGGAAATTTCCTGCCTTTCCCATTATGTATGTCAGCGGTTAGATCTGAACATCTACGGCCGCTCTCTCGATCGCAAGGCCCTTTCTGTAGTTCTCCATGAACTTCTCGTACCCTTCTACATCTTCCGGCACCGGATCCATTCCTGAACCTGCTGCGTCGTGGAATACCTTGTTGTCAAGGTAGTCCGTCAGGCACTCACCGTCTGCTTTGTTTACCATGTAATCAGCCAGAAGAGCGATTCCCCATGCGCCGCCTTCTCCTGCTGTCTCCATGACATAAACCGGAGTGTCGATCGCGCCTGCCAGGATTCTCTGTCCAACGCCTTTTGTCTTGAACAGACCGCCGTGTCCCAGCATCTTGTCCAGTTTTACGTGCTCTTTCTTAAGAAGGATATCCATACCTGTCTTAAGGGCGCCAAGAGAGGTGTACAGGTGAACTCTCATAAAGTTAGCCAGGTTGAACTTACTCTCAGGTGAGCGGACAAAGAGCGGACGTCCCTCCTCAAATCCTGTGATGTGCTCTCCTGAGAAGTAATTGTATGCAAGAAGTCCGCCGCAGTCAGCGTCTCCCTCAAGAGCCTTGTTATACAGGGTTGAGAAGATTTTATTCATATCAGGCTCAATTCCCAGGCACTCTGTATATTCTTTGAAAAGACCTACCCATGCGTTCAGGTCTGATGTACAGTTGTTGCAGTGGACCATAGCAACCAGGTCTCCTGACGGAGTCGTAACAAGGTCGATCTCCTCGTACGGTTTTGTCAGATCTTTCTCAAGAACTGCCATGGCAAATACACTGGTTCCTGCAGATACATTACCTGTTCTTACAGCAACGCTGTTTGTAGCTGTCATTCCGGTTCCGGCGTCACCTTCCGGCGGGCAGAGCGGAATGCCTGCTTCCAGGGTTCCTGTTGTGTCAAGGAGTTTTGCTCCTTCCTCTGTCAGATATCCTGCGTTTTCTCCTGCAAGCAGAGATTTCGGCAGGATTTCTTTTAATTTCCACGGATATCCCTTATCGGCTACAAGAGCGTCAAATTTTTCGATCATAGCGCTGTCGTAATCTTTTGCTTTCACATCCATGGGGAACATACCGGAAGCGTCACCATTTCCAAGCACCTTCTCGCCTGTCAGTTTCCAGTGGATGTATCCTGCCAGTGTGGTGATGAAACGAACGTCTTTGACATGCTCCTCTCCGTTTAAGACCGCCTGGTAAAGATGCGCGATGCTCCAGCGCTGCGGGATATGGTACTGGAACAGCTCGGAAAGCTTTTCAGATGCCTCTCCTGTAATTGTGTTTCTCCATGTACGGAAGGGAACGAGCATATCCCCTTTCTCGTCAAATGCCAGATATCCGTGCATCATAGCACTGAATCCGATTCCGGCAAGCTTTGTGAGCTTCTCACCGTATTTTTTCTCTACATCTTTCGCCAGATCCTGGTAACATCCCTGGAGTCCGTTCCAGATATCCTCTTCACTGTAGGTCCAGATGTGATCCACATATCTGTTCTCCCAGTCATAGGTTCCGGAAGCAATGGGAGCCTTGTCCACGTCGATCAGCACCGCTTTGATCCTGGTTGAACCAAACTCGATTCCAAGACATGCCTTTCCTGTGCTGATGGCTTCTTTGATCTCTTCAATACTGCGCATCTTTGTTTCCTCCTTTTTTCTTCCTGCTCCTGGCAGATTTTATATTCCCGCCGGCGCAGGCAGCTTTGCCTGCCTGCATCCGAAGGGCAGACGCCGCTTCTACAGCATCATTTTTCTTAATTCTTCCCCGCTCTTTTCACTCAGATAAGCCGGTGCGATATCAAATACAGTTTTGCATCCAGACACGCCTTCCTGAGAAAGCCTGCAGGCTGCTCTTGCATATGCCACAAGGACAGATGAAGTAAACTCCGGATTGGAGTCCAGCTTCAGGCTGTACTCGATCAGATGGCTGTTTTCTCCGTCCCATCCCGTCTTTCCGCTTCGTAATACAAAACCGCCGTGGGGAATGCCGCTGTGGTTTTTCTGCAGTTCCTCTTCGCTGATAAAGTGTACGGTAGTGTCGTAATCTGCGAAATAATTCGGCATGGTCCTGATCTCTTCCTCAACCTTCGCCGCATCCGCGCCTTCCTCCAACACGACGAAGCATTCTCTTGTATGCTTTTCTCTTGTTGAAAGTTCAGGATTTTCTCCCGCGCGGACCGCCTCAAGGGCCGACTCCACAGGAATCGTATACTGTCTGGCGTCCTTTACGCCCGCCACCCGGCGGACAGCGTCAGAATGACCCTGGCTGACACCTTTTCCCCAGAATGTATAATCCTTTCCGTCTGGGAGGATGGCGTTGGCATAAAGTCTGTTCAGAGAGAACATGCCCGGATCCCAGCCTACGGAAATAATGCCTATTTTTCCGCCTTCTTTTGCAGCTGCGTCTACATTTGCAAAATGCTCCGGGATCCTCGCATGGGTGTCAAAGCTGTCAATGACATTGAACATCCTGGCAAGCGCCGGCGTCTGCTCCGGAAGATCCGTAGCGCTGCCGCCGCAGAGGATCATTACGTCGATCTTATCTTTCCACTCTGCCGCGTCCGCGATCCGGCACACCGGCACACCCTCTGTGAGGATCTGCACGTCCTCTGGATTTCTGCGGGTAAACACTGCCGCAAGCGTCATGTCCGGGTTCTGTTTCACCGCGCACTCTACGCCTCTGCCGAGATTCCCATAGCCTGCAATACCAATTTTTATACTCATATTTTTTACTCCTTTTCCGACTTTTTATATCTTTTTATATGACTGCGTGCCATACAGTCATTATACCGTCGGATCAGCGGGTTGTAAAGCAGACAGCGGCAAGCTGCCGCTGCTGTCTGCTGCTATAGCTGCTGTTCAGGCCCGATCATAATACGAATCTATTTCCTGAATGCAATGCTGTTCCATCTCAGTTCGTTCTTCAGATTGCGGATCGTCGTATCCTTGTCAATATAAACAGCCTCGATACCCATAGCTGCCGCCCAGTCTCCCATCTGCTCGGACGTCAGGTCGTAGGAGAATGCCGTGTGGTGCGCGCCGCCGCAGAGGATCCACGCCTCAGCGCCTGTCTGCAGGTTCGGCTCCGGCGTCCAGAATGCCGTCGCAACCGGAAGCTTCGGCATGGGCTTCTCTGTCTTCTTGCAGTTAACATCATTGATGATCAGACGGAACCTGTCGCCCAGGTCGATCAGGGATGTTGCGACCGCCGGTCCTTCTTTCGCCGTGAATACCAGTCTTGCCGGATCTTCTCTGTCGCCCATGGAAAGCGGATTTACCTTGATGCTGATGGGTCCGTCGGATATGGTCGGGCACACCTCAAGCATATGGGCCTGAAGGATACCTTCTTTGCCCGGCACCAGATTGTATGTATAGTCTTCCATAAAGGATGTTCCTTTTGCATCCTTCATGCCCTGTGTCATGATCTTCATAATGCGGACCATAGCTGCTGTCTTCCAGTCTCCCTCGCCGCCGAAGCCGTAGCCCTTCTGCATCAGTCTCTGGATAGCAAGTCCCGGAAGCTGCTTTAAGCTGCCCAGATCGCCGAAGTGTGTAACGATCGCCTGATAATCTTTCTCCTCCAGGAAGCGCTCGAATCCGATCTCGATCTGTGCCTGTACTGCCACATGTTTTCTGAATTCATCCGCATCTCTTCCTTCAAGAAGGATCTCGTATGTGTCATAATACTCGTCAACCAGCGCCTTTACATCGCTCTCGCTGACTGCCTCAACCGCCTCTGCGATCTCGTTGACCGGATATGCGTCGATCTCCCAGCCAAACTTGATCTGAGCCTCTACCTTGTCGCCTTCTGTTACGGCAACATTTCTCATGTTATCTGCGATTCTCATAACACGCACGTGGCTGCTCTCAATGATCCCCACTGCCGTGCGCATCCAGGATGCGATCTTCTTCAGCACGTTCTCATCTGTCCAGTGCCCTACAACAATCTTGCGCTCGATACCCAGCCGGCTGAAGATGTGGCCGTACTCGCGGTCTCCGTGAGCGGACTGGTTCTCGTTCATAAAGTCCATGTCAATGGTGTCATAAGGAATTTCCTGGTTGAACTGTGTGTGCAGGTGGAGCAGCGGCTTTCTGTACTCCTGAAGTCCCAGGATCCAGGATTTTGCCGGTGAAAATGTGTGCATCCATGTAATAACGCCTGCACAGTTCTCATCCATATTTGCCTCGTTGAATGTCTTTCTGATCAGTTCGTTTGTGATCAGGGTCGGCTTCCAGACCACTTCGTAGGGAAGGATCCCGGACTCGTTGATTTTCTCCACAATGATCTTAGAATGCTCTGCAACGTGTGCAAGACACTCATCTCCGTATAAGTCCTGTGATCCTGTGCAGAACCAGAATTTGTAGTCTTTTTTTCTGAGCATATTTCTTACCTCCTGTTATTTGCTTTTTAATTGTTCTGTCCGTAGTATGCGTTTGCGCCGTGTTTTCTGTAATAGTGTTTATCCTGAAGTTCCTGGGGAGCCGGTGTCACATGCGGGTTGATCATCTCGCATCTTGCCGCCATCTTTGCCACTTCCTCAGCGACAACTGCATTGTGGACCGCTTCATGCGCGTCTTTGCCCCATGTAAATACGCCGTGGTTCTTGCACAGCACTGCCGGCACTGCGACTGGATCTTTCTTTCTCGCCTCGAACTCGTCTGCGATCAGAACGCCCGTATTTTTCTCATATGCTTCTTCAATCTCATCTTTTGTCAGGTTGCGCACGCAGGGAATCTCACCGTAAATGTAATCTGCGTGTGTTGTCCCGTAGCACGGGATGTCGCGGCCTGCCTGAGCCCAGCTTGTGGCCCATGCGGAGTGTGTGTGGACAACGCCGCCGATATCTTTAAAGCGGTTGTACAGTACAAGATGCGTCGGCGTATCAGAAGACGGATTGTATCTTCCCTCTACCTTGTTGCCCTGAAGATCCATGACAACCATATCCTCCGGTTTGAGAAGATCATACTCCACACCGCTCGGCTTGATGACAAAGAGTCCTGACTCTCTGTCGATCCCGCTTACATTTCCCCATGTAAATGTTACAAGATTGTACTTGGGGAGCAGCATGTTTGCCTCATACACTTCTTTTTTTAATTGTTCCAGCATAATTTTATCTCCTTTCTATTTTTAAACACCGTTCCTTTTCCGGTGTTTTTATCAAAAATCTTTTCTGCATTCTGCGGCTTCACGATATCTCGCTTATCACCCGGACGGAATTACGCATCACAAGTTCCGGTTCGAACTCCTCAGTCTCCATTTCCTGGTTTCTGCAGATCTTTGCGACCATGCGCTCTGCAGCCGCACGTCCCAGTTCCTCCACCGGATTACGGACAGATGTGAGGGGAACGCTGCAGAACTGAGCCAGACTTGAATTATCAATCCCCACGATAGAGATGTCTCTCGGAACCCGAAGCCCCGCTTTTTCCAGAATCCCCACCAGATGGTTTGCGATCTCATCGTTGTAGCATACACAGGCCGTACAGCCCTTCAGCCGTTTGAGTATGCGTCCTGCCTCTTCCTCTATATCCCGGATCTCCTCTGAGTCCATCCATGTGATCTTGCTGCCGCGCACCTTGATGTCCCGCTCCATCAGAGCATCCGTATATCCGGCGTAGCGGAGATGCCCCTGTCCGTCGTCTGCCTTAAAGATGCCTCCCACCCGCGTGTGACCGCAGTCCAGAAGATGTTTTGCGGCAGCATATCCGGCTTTTCTGTCATTCAGACTGATATGCGGAATGTCAAGTTCGCTGTAAAAGCTGTTGATAAACAGAACCGGAATCCCTGATTTCTCAAGACTTTCGTACAGTTCCAGATTTGGACTGGGAAGTCCGCTTTTTACCGTCTCCGCGATCAGACCGTCAATGGACTGCGACTGAAGGAACTCTTTTAAAAACATCCTCTCCCGCTCCACTGTATTATTGGTCACAGAAAGCTGAAGCGTACAGCCCTCCCTGGAAAACACAGATTCAATCCCCCTTATGATAGAAGGAAAAATGTAGGTGTCCACATAGGTTGGCATCACCGCGATCCGAATCTCCCTTTTCTCACGGCGTCTCCGGTTGACAGCCACATAGGTGCCGCTTCCCCGTCTGCCTTCGACCGTCCCTTTCTCCGCCAGGACTTCCAGAGCTCTGCGGACCGTCTGACGGCTGACCTGAAACTGTTCCATCAGATCCTTTTCAGAAGGAAGCCGGTCGCCGTAGCTCAAATTTCCGCTTTCAATCTCGTCAAGTACCCAGAATACGACTGTCTCATATTTTTTCTGCATTTCCGGATCTCCTTTCCCTTCTGCAAAGAAGATTTTCTGTTTACTATTACACTATATAACAAAACAACTTTCAATACAATTCGCAGTATTTATAAAATTTTTTTCAGATTTTTGGAGAAAAATAAAAAGTTGTATTGCTTTTTTATTCGAAAAGCAATACAACTTTTTTTAATTCTTCTTATTTGTCTGTCAGAGCGATTCAGTTTTGCGGAAAGCTGCGCCTGTGTTATATGAGAGTTTTCTTCTATTGCTGATAATACTTCTATATACCGCCTCTCTGACAGCCGCTTTAGGAAGAGGATAAGTCTCAATTCTGGTAACATAATCGTAAGATATCATTGCAGCACGTAACTCATATAGACTCGATAAATGTCTCTATGAGCCGCTTACAATCTCAATCGCATCCTCCTTTAACTGTATCAGTTCCTTTGAGAAAGAACTAAAAGCGATTGATAAAGCAATCCTTCGAACAGTTCAGGGCTTAAACCCTGACGAGTACACGGTACTGAATTCCTAACTTACGCCTTTTTTGAAAAATAAGTCGTAGGTCTATTAAGGTTACCCTTTTGTATGAAAATCTTTTTAAAATAAATCTTGACTATTTACCAAATTGCTTATAGAAAAGGCGGCAGGGCAGGTTATGCGCCTACCTTGCCGCCTCTTTCCTTATTTCATGTGCTTTCCGCGATACCGCTTCTTTTTCCCAATGATCAGTGTTGCAGTCAGGCCTGTGCCGGATATTGCCAGAAGAGCTACCCACAAGGCCAGATTAGTTGTGTCTCCGGTCTGCGGGGTATCATCCTTCGGCGTATCCGGGATGTCCGGCGTGTGGCTGTTGCTGATAACAAAGCCTGTTTCCGCACTGCCGCTGATCGCCGTATCATAGCCCTTCACTTCGATCTCCGCGATGGTATACACGATCTTTACGCCACCGGCGTACTCGTCCAGCTCATCGAAGCTGCCCGTCCAGTTATTTTCCTGATCCAGAATCAGCTCCCTGCCGGTATCCTTGCCATCCGCATACAGCTTCACGGTGATGGAGTCCGGACGGATACCGTCTGCATCGTCCTTATCCTGCCAATTCTTCGTGACAGGGATATTGATCTGCCCCGGCGTATAGTGGTTGGTCACATCCATGCCGTCCACCTCGGATTGGTAGCCGGGAACCACATCCTCTGTAATGGTGTAGCGGATCTCGCTACCGTTTTCGTACTTCGGAAGGTTCGTAAAGTTCCACTTCCAGCCGTCGTCCGCAGTAACGGTCACAACCTGTACCTGCTCGCCGTTGGCGTAGAGGCGAATGGTGATGGAATCCGGGCGTTTCCCGTCCTGATTTTCGGCATCGTCCCACGTCTTGGAGCCGGAGAGGCTGATTTCCTCCGGTGTATGGCTGTTGGTAATCACAAAGCCTGTAGAGGCGTCGCCGGTAATGACACTGTCATATCCTTTCACTGAAACTTCCTCAACGGTGTAGACGATCTTCTGGCCGTCCTTGTACTCGTCCAGATCGGTGAAAATGCCCATCCAGCGGTTTTCCTTACTCAGGGTCAGGGTTTTCCC
>DXDR01000001.1 GCA_019115385.1 Candidatus Mediterraneibacter avicola
TTGTCTCCACAATCTCTCCAATCCACGCAGTAAACTGAAGAGCAAACAGCTCCTCGTCAATTCCTGCAAGGATCCGGCATGCAGTTGAGGGTGACGCCACTCCGTTTTTCAGCGGCAGATACTGCCTCAGCCATTCCAGGTGTTTCCTGCACCATTTCAGACTCCTGCGGATGGTAAGACGGCCGGCCAGAAACCCGGTCACCAGGCATACCAGCACCTCTGCATGGTCATGTTTTGATGTTCTCCCGCATCTTGGATCCGGAACTGCTTTCATATATGCAAGAAGCTGTTTTGTGTAGTAGCTGCTGTTGTCAGCACATGCTCATGTCAACCCCGATTTTCTTAAGCAGTTCTTCCTGCTCATCGCTGATCCGCGACACTGCCTGCCCTTTTTTCATATACAGGATATAAATTTTTTTCAGGCTTTCCAGTTCTTCCAGTTTCACGCCATGCTCCCTGCTGAGTTTCTGTTTCAGCATGCCTGCCTGCGCCGCTGTCTGGCAGCGGAGTTCCTTTTCACTTTTTAATTCTCTGTCTTTGAGCAGATAGGATTCCGGGGACCATGCCTTTATGACTAATAAAAACACTTCTTCCCATAGTTCTCCCAGCAGCTCTTTCCAGCTCTTTGGGCACAAAGCCTGCAATGCCCTGGAAAATCCGTATTCCTTTACTTCAATTCCTGTCAGGTCTATTTTCTTCCGTGTGCTTTTTACCACACCTTCCGGGGTGATCACCCCGATATAAGTATCGACTGGCTGGGGATATTTCTTACCGGGGACACGGCGGGAAGTCCGCTTATAAAGGTAGTAGGAATTGCCTATTTTTTTTACTGTCGTTCCCTTTGTACGATAGTTTTGCACCCATTCCGGGTATACGGTTTTGTTTTCCATGAATTTCCTCCTTTCTGATAGAGGTATAATATACTGATACTATAAGTCTATTATACTCCTATCAGACAAAAAAAGCCAGAAATATAAAGCAAATGTATAGCTCTATATTTTCCAGCTTTTTCAAGGGATTCTCCATATTTAATTTTTATTCATGAAACAACCCTGGCCTTCAGGAGTAGAGGAAAATCTGCGTAAAATCAAGGAATTTTCGGCTTTTTGCGGATTGACAGGAATCAGGATCAAACTACGATCTTCGGGTGGCATTCTTCAAAAGCACCGCTGGGATTTAAGGATAATCCATCACACAGCCAGTGGATCTCTTTGAGAGTCACTTTCCGCAGTTCATCCGGTGTGTCCGGCCAATGGAAGGAATTCCGATCCAGATGTTTCATCAGGATCCAGAATCCGGATCCGTCCCACTGGAGAATCTTGATCAATGTGCGTCTGCGATTGCAGAACGCGAACATACAGCGGGAGTACGGGTCGAGATGGAATTTCAGTTTGATGATTGCGGCTAAACCGGTATAGCTCTTGCGGAGATCTGTAACTCCGCACGCCAGATAAACCGTTGTGCTTCCTGAAAAATCAAGCATAGTTCTTCAAAGCCTGGAGCAGAGCTGTCATCAGCCTGGCCGGGCAGTCAGCCCCAACTTCAATCCGGACATTGTCCGGAAGAAGGATTGCCACAGGAGAATTCACTGTGGTGGCATTAAACTGCAGTTCTTGTTCCGAAGGCAACTTAGCGAACACTGGATCAGAAATACATACCGTCTCCGAATCCTTTGACTGAATCTTTCGGATCCAGTAGCTCAATGTGGACTGCGGGATCCCATTCTTCTGACACCAGTCTTTACGGGATAAACCGCTTTCCCGAAAAGTATGGATCCGATCTGCCCAAAGATCAGCCTTTGAAGCTGTATTTTCATTCGTATTGATTGGTATCACCTCCATCATTCGAGACTATCTTATCAAATGCGGAGATGGATTTGTAGGTACGGATGATTACCTACTTACGTACGGATGATTACCTACTTACGCAAGAACTTCCTTCAAAAGTAAACGTCAAATCGCTCGCCTTTCACTAAATTGAGTTTTAGTCCATACTTGAAAAAAACAATAGATTTTTTCAAGGAGGAACTAACATCATGGATCAGTGTACTCATGAGGTGCGCGCCGAGTACTGGAGAAACATTATTAAAGCCTGCGGGCAGCGTCCCGCAGGGCAGTCAGCTAAAAAGTGGATGGACGAAAACGGGATTTGTGAGCAGAGCTATTATCATTGGCAGAGGAAATTCAGACAGCAGGCCTATGACCAGATGAAAGAAAAAGAGATGCTTCCATCTGTGACAGAAAAAGCGGAAGTCTCTTTTGCAGAAATCCCATACACCCCGGCAGTCGGCAGAGAAGACATACCAGGCGTTAGCGAGGTCGGTCGTACACCGGCTGCCGTTATCCGGACTTCTGCAATGAGTATAGAAATCTCAAACCAGATTTCCGAATCTCTTCTGAGCAGGATCCTGCGGGAGGTATCCAATGCTTGAGGATGCGGCAGGGATCCGGCGTGTGGTCCTTGCCTGCGGAACAGTTGACCTCAGGAAGGGAATTGATGGGCTGGCAATGATCATCGGGGATCAGTATGGACAGAATCCTTTTGAAAAAGGGACACTTTTCCTCTTCTGCGGCAAGCGGTCTGACCGCTGTAAAGGATTGCTTTGGATGGGGACAGGATTCCTGCTTCTGTATAAAAGATTCGAAAACGGACGGATGTCCTGGCCAAGGAATACACAGGAGGCAGCCGATCTCACGGAAGAGCAATTCCATTATCTGATGATGGGGCTTAACCCGTTGGACCTTAGAGTGAAGGAGGTGGCACCCGAAAAAATATATTGAAATGATTGTGCAAAACAGAGAAATTTTTCTTCTGTTTTATCTGCCTGAAAATCAGCGCTCCAGAGGCGTAAAAGGTATCTCCTGATACAGCAGAAGAGCCCGTCAGCGGTACTTCCGGGAACAGGCAAAGTTTGAGGATCCTATATTTTACAGACGGTCAGTTCGAAACTGGACATGCTAAAAATCAGGGCAAAATGACGGATTACTATTCTGCCATGATTGGCGCAATTCCGCGCTTTCTGGTATACTTTTTATAGGAAAGGCGGTCGTCAGTATGTGTCAGAAATTTACACCCGAACAACTGAAAAACATGGATATGGAGACAAAAGACGGTGTCATTTTTCAGATGCAGGACCGTCTGGATAAGTTGGAGCATGACTATGAGAATCTGATCGAGCAGATCCGTCTGGCAAACCAGCAGCGTTTTGGACGGCATACAGAAAAACTGGGCGAGATTGCAGGACAGCTCTCCTTTTTTAATGAGGCGGAAGCGAACTGTAGCGAAGACGCGCCAGAACCAACAATAGAGGAAGCAATCTGTCTGGAACTGAAACCCGTGCGCCGCGCAAAGAAGAAAGGACAGAAAGAAGAAGACCTGAAAGATTTCCCACAGGAGGAAATTTCTCATGATGTCCCGGAGGAGGAACTGATCAAAACCTTTGGTGAAAGCAATTATAAAAGCATGCCGGATGAGGTTTACTGGCAGCTGCGGTTCGAACCTGCGAGATGGATTGCAGAGAAACATATCGTAAAAGTATACGTTGGAACAGACGGGCTCCATCAGGACGAGTTCCTGCGGGGTGACCATCCTTCCACTTTGTTTAGAGGGAGTATTGCCACTCCGTCTCTGGAAGCAGCGATTATCAATGCAAAGTACGTGAACAGCAATCCTCTGGATCGTATTGCCAGAGATTTTCAGACAAACGGACTTCAGCTGTCGAAACAGACCATGTCAAACTGGACGATCTGGACGGCGGAAAGATATTTCCAGCCTGTATACAACTGGATGAGAAAACGTCAACTGGAAGCTCATGTCAACCAGTGTGATGAAACAACGGTAGAAGTGATCCATGACGGCAGACCGGCAGGCAGTAAAAGCTATATGTGGGTGCATCTCACCGGCGAACTCAGCCCGGGTCCAAAGATTATTGTGTATGAGTACCAGAAGACCAGGCACAGCAGCCACCCCAAAGAGTATTATAAAGACTTCAAAGGGATCCTGATGACGGATGGACTGGAACAATACCATAAGCTAGCAAGGGAACTGGAAGGGGTGACCAACGCGAACTGCATGGCGCACGCGAGGCGGCATTTTGCCAATGCGATCAAGGCGATTGGGAAGGGGAATGAAAAAGCCATCAAATCTTCCATCGCGTATAAAGCACTGGTAAGGATTGGGGCGATCTATAACCTGGAGAGAGCCTTAAAAGAACTGACTGCGGAAGAACGCCTGAAGGAACGGCAGACCTCAATCAAGCCATTGGTTGAGGAATATTTCGCGTGGGTCAGAGAGATTTGTTCTGACCAGACGGTCCTCCCGAAGGGAGAAACAGCAAAAGGATTGAATTACAGCCTAAATCAGGAAGAATATCTGAAAGTATTTCTTACAGATGGGGAAGTCCCGATTGATGATTCAGCCAGTGAGCGTGCACTGCGAAATTTTACAGTTGGTCGGAAAAACTGGGTGACAATCAATACAGTTAGAGGAGCGCAGGCAAGTGCGGTCATTTACAGCATCACGGAGACAGCCCGTGCGAATAACCTGAATGTTTATTATTATATCCGATATCTGCTGACAGAGCTGATAAAGCGAAAAGATAAAGACGGGAATATAGATGAAACAATGCTGGAGCCGATCATGCCATGGTCGAAAGAACTTCCAGCTGAATGTTACAGTAAGCGCCGCCAATGAACAGCGGCGCATGATTTATGCGGGGCGGAGGATTTGACGTTTACGCTTGAGGCGGGAGTACCGCTGATCGTTGTAAAAAACTTTCTTGGTCACGTATCCCTGCAAACCACTCAGATTTATACGGAAATTTCTCAGGAAACAATGAATCGCCAATTGAAATCATGGAATGACAGGTGGTTTTTCAAAGAAAATCCAGACAGATCTGACAATAGAGAAAAAAGAAATATACCTGATTTTTTAAAGTAATTTCACAACATTATTATTCCAGATCTCTTTTGAAAAATGCAGGTTTTAAGCTGAGCTCTGCATTTCTTCTGGAATAATAATACTTCTGGGATAATGTGCCTTATCTCAGAACTGGAATAAGACACACATCCGCCGGTACTTTATCGATGCCGTTCCCAAAGGAAAGCAGTATGACTACAGTCAGCCGGCAGTGCAGGGAGTCCAGTACTGCAACCGGTTATTCGCCATTGAGGACTCCATTAACAAAAAGT
>DXDR01000026.1 GCA_019115385.1 Candidatus Mediterraneibacter avicola
TGCCGGAAGGCACGACTGAGGCGAGGATCGCACAGGTGATGCAGGAGCTCAACGAGGCTCTTAATATCCTCGACCAGCCCCTCACGATCCGGGAAGTGAAATCACTTGCCGATATTACG
Organism: Candidatus Mediterraneibacter avicola; assembly: GCA_019115385.1. Classification (GTDB taxonomy): domain Bacteria; phylum Bacillota; class Clostridia; order Lachnospirales; family Lachnospiraceae; genus Mediterraneibacter; species Mediterraneibacter avicola. Next base: position 120 of record DXDR01000026.1, read on the forward strand.
GTTGCTCAGGGAACAGACTCAGCAAATATCCCATTCCCGGGCCAGGTCATGATCACCTCATCGGATGCCCAGAGCGAACGTATCAGCATCAGCTCCTGGACCTGTGAGACCTTCGACCCGGAAGTTCCAGGCGAATACATATTTACCGGGCAGCTTGTCCTGCCGGAAGGAATGGAAAATCCGGACGGACTTGCTCCTTTAGTGAAAGTTACCGTAACAGCGGCGCCGGTAGAGAGCTATGCGATCACCCTGAATATTACCGGAGCAAACCTGGAAGATGGGATTGACATCGCAGTTCCGTCACAGGCTTCAGAGGGCTCTCCTGTCTCTGTATCGATCAACAGCCTTGCTGGTTACAGTCTTGAGAGCATTCAGGCCACATACACACCTGCGGGGGAAGCTGCAGAACAGGCTCTTGGATTGACAGAAACGGAAGCTGAAAAAACATACACCTTTACAATGCCGTCAGGCCCGGTAACAATCACAGTCTCCCTCAAGGCAGCGGACACACCGGTAGCCCCGGAGAGTCCGGCGGTAGAATCTGTGACTATCACGAGCGAGACCTCCGGTCTCACAGGCGGGATCTCTGAGATCAAGGTCGGGGGACAGATCACCCTCAGCGCTGAGGTCACGCCTGCCAACGCATCCTATACCGCTGTGGACTGGACACTCACAGGCGATGCTGCTCAGCTTACGACCAGCGGCAACAACGCAATCGTGACAGGCATAAAAGAGGGGACCGTCACAGTCACGGCATCCATAAACGGTGTTGTAAGCTCACCGATAACACTCACAGTCGCACCTGCTGATAACATGAGTAATCCGCCTGGCGGCGCTTCAGGAGGTACAGGTGCAGCTGGCTCCTCAGGCACTCCAAATACTTCCGGTCCCTCAGGCACTTCGGGAGACACACCGCCCAATACAGGGGATTCCCCGGCAGCCGGCGTATTTGGAATGACAGCAGCTCTTGTCCTCGCAACATGCGGCATAGTGCTCTGCGCGGTAAAAAGGAAGAGAAAAAGCTGCTGAAAAGGCTTATTCCACAGCCGAAAAGAACAACGTGCTGCAGGTGAAAGGAACAGCTTTGTTTTATTGACTTGGGCATTTGGATATGTTATTGTAAATACCACAGATAAAAATAAAAAGCCATATGGTTTTCCTGTTTCAGAATTCAAACAGGCATATGGCTTTTTTTATTACTCTGCGCCGCTTCCTGTGACGGCGCTCTTTCAGCAGCAATGAAAGGAGTTTCGATGATATCATGCAGGAAAATAATATGTTTATGAAGACAAAACCCATCTTTTCCCTTCTGGTATCCATGTCTGTTCCCATGATGCTGTCCATGCTCATCCAGTCACTCTATAATATCGTAGACAGTATCTATGTGTCATGGCTCGGAACCGATGCGCTGACCGCTGTTTCTCTCGCCTATCCGCTCCAGAACGCCATCGTATCCGTGGCAGTCGGGATCGGCGTAGGCATCAGTTCTGCTATCTCAATCCATCTCGGCGCAGGAAATCAGGAGAAGGCAGACCGGGCTGCCACCATCGGGATCGGTCTGACAGTCTTTCACTGTATCCTGTTTATTCTTGCCGGGCTCGTTGTCACGAGACCCTTTTTGTCACTGTTCACGGACAAGTCTGCAGTGCTGGAGGATGCCTGTGCTTACACCTACATTGTACTTTGCTTTTCGTTCGGTTCTCTGCTGCAGATCGCTTTTGAAAAGATCTTCCAGGGGATCGGGCAGATGAAGATCACCATGATCCTGCTCATCGTGGGATGCGTCGTCAATATTATCCTGGACCCCATCCTTATATTCGGGCTTCTCGGATTCCCCGAGCTTGGAGTGGCCGGCGCCGCTATTGCCACGGTAATCGGACAGATCAGCGCCTTCCTGCTCTACATCGTTGTATATCTGAGAAAGTCTTACGCCATCCATATTCGGGCGAAATATCTCCGTTTCGACCCGAGCATCATCCGTCAGATATACAGTGTGGGAATCCCCTCCAGCATCATGATGCTGCTCCCATCCGTCCTCATCAGCATACTGAACAGTATCCTCACCGCATTCTCCGGAGTATATGTGGCGGTACTCGGCGTGTATTTCAAGCTCCAGACATTTATCTACATGCCGGCTAATGGGATCGTACAGGGGATGCGTCCCATCATCGGCTACAATTACGGAGCAGGAGAAACTCATCGGGTGCGCTCCGCCATCCGGTACAGCCTCGCCTGCGCGGCGGGCCTCATGCTCCTGGGCACTCTGCTGTCCCTTCTTATCCCGGAGCAGATTTTCGCACTGTTTAACGCGGACGCAGAGCTTCTGGAGTGCGGCGTCACTGCCTTGCGCATCATCTGCCTCGGATTTCTGGTCTCCTCTGTAGGCATCATCTACTCCGGTACATTCGAGGCCCTTGGGAATGGCAGGAACTCACTGATCATCTCCCTGCTGCGGCAGTTTGTGATCACGATCCCACTGAGTTTTCTTCTTGCGAAGCTGTGGGGCCCGGTCGGCGTGTGGATCTCCTTTCCGGCCGGAGAACTGTGCGCATCCATAGCAGCTCTTTTACTCCTGAGATCCTACGAAAAAGGGACTCTTTCCCCTTTTCGCCTGTCAGACAAAGAAAAAAGGCCGCAGGCATAATGCCTGCAGTCTTTTTATCTGATCTCTCCACAACGCTTAGCCTTCCAGCTCATAGTTTGTGAAATACTCGTTCGCCAGTTCTTCATCCTCACCATTCACGACCAGGCGCATTGGCAGTCCTAATTTAATAGACATCAGTCCAAGAAGTGATTTTCCGTCAATGCGGAAATTCCGATTGGACATATCTGTTACATCGATATCTGCTCTCATTTTACGGCATATATTGCAGAAGCTCATTATCTGTCCCGAAGTCGTGAATTTGATCTTCTTTTCGACCATGTCATTAGTCCTCCTGTTTTGAAGCGCTCTGTGTAGTATATGCCAAACGAAGAAAAACAGCAAGAGCGGCCATACCGACGATAAGGATGAGCACCAGATCGTTCTTGTCGCCGGTTTGAGGATTCGAACTATTTTGGTCAGATACTTTCACAGGTGTTGTATCTCCGCCGTTCACCGACTGTACCGGCTGTTTGCTGTCGGTCCTGTTGAGGGAAGCCAGCAGCGAACTGTCAACCTGATCAAGGGAAGCGGTGATTTCCGTAATATTGCCCGCCCTGTCCTGGATGGTAAAAGTAAACCGTCCGCTTTCATCCAGGGCATAACTGCTCAAGCCATTATTATTCAAAATGGTGATTTCCTCCCCGCTTGCCACAGTGGCTACAATCCGGTCATCAACTATTTCATATCGGATTTCTACGACAGGAGGAGTTTTATCGATCCAGTTTACCAAAGCAGTGATCTCAGCCGTATTTCCCGCCTCATCCTGGATTTCAAATACAAACTCTCCGTTTTCCGTAAACGTATGGCTTTTTGAGCCCTTATTATTCATTACGCTGATGGTCTCGCTTTCATTTACAAGGGTCGCCGTCACGTCTTTATTCGTTGGGCCGGTGATATCGTACTCTACCTCAGCGGTCGGAGCTTTTTTGTCGATCCAGGCCACCGAAGCAGTGATCTCAGCCGTATTTCCCGCCTCATCCTGGATTTCAAATATAAACTCTCCGTTTTCCGTAAACGTATGGCTTTTTGAGCCCTCATTATTCGTTACGCTGATGGTCTCGCTTTCATTTATAAGGGTCGCCGTCACGTCTTTATTCGTTGGGCCGGTGATATCGTACTCTACTTCAGCGGTCGGAGCTTTTTTGTCAATCCAGTTTACCGAAGCTGTGATCGTTTTCTCCTCCTTACCCACATTCAGGTATGTAAAAGTGTACTCTCCGTTGTCTGTAAATGTATGTGCTGTTTCTCCCACAGCAGTGAAGCCGTCAGGCAGTACCATCGTTGCCGTTACGTCCTGATTCGTGGCAGAATCGGGAGAATACTTGATAACCGGTATTTCCTCCTCGTATATTTTCGTGGGGTCCTCATAGTAATTATAGCGAGTCCCGCTCACATATTTGTCTGACGGTTCACTGCCATTGCCGTAAGTGGCAGTTGCCACTATTTTCACATATTTGGCAAGGGAAGACTCCTCTAATGTCAGTGTTTTTCGGGAAGTGTTATTCCCCCACACAGAGGATTGGCCTGCCAGCACCCAGTCTTCTCCGTCCAGACTAGTATATACGTCAACGGTTTTGACCCTTCCGTTTGTGCCTGCAGGGTCATAGCTGATCTGTGATAAATATCTGACACTGTCAAAGCTGACCACAAAGGACTTATCACTGGCAACCTGCCCATATTTTGTGTGCCATGTTGTAAAGGGGCTGGCGTCTATCATGTTTTGGGCAGGCTGTCCGCTCTGAGACTCTCCCGCGGAAACAAAACTGATATGCTTTACAGGAATATATTTGATCGTATCGGGGTTGGTAGCTTCATGGAAAGTAAACTGATCAATCGCCCCAGCCAAATATCTGTCATGTGCCTTGTAGCGCACCTTCACAACCTGGTAGCCTTCAAATATAATATCGCTGGTGTAGTCCTCCCATGTTTCTCCTCCATCCAGACTGTACTGCAGATTCGCAATCTTTCCTACCAGGGTATTTTCATCATCGTTTTTGGACACGATATCAGTAGTGACTCTTTCGCCAGTCAAGATATCTATGGTATATTCCTGGCTGGTGCCGGACAGTTTCAACTTAATGTCATTTTCCGCGGTGATTCCCGCTATCTTCTCCTCGGTGAGCACAATGACATGATCATATGTGGTTGTCCAGTTTACTCCCCCATCCAAGCTGTAATCTATGGGATATTTATAATCGTCGTACTTTTCATTTACAATGATTTTTCCGGCATTTTCTCCGTCAAACGAAAAGTCCGCTAACTGGAAGTCATTATCCCCTTTCAGATACTTTGCCATGGCAATGCATGCATTGGGCTGTTCCGTGTCATTTTCCGTTGCCTGGAGAGCTCTGTCCAGCGTTGCGCTTTTTAACGCGTCATAGACGATGCGGTCCTCAGATGTTGTGATATTGCCTTTCAGCAGATTCATAACATCATGGAACGGCAGTGGGAAATAGGCAAGAGCTTCAGCCACTCTGTTCGCCAGCGCTAAATAATCCGCACTGGTCTTGCCGCCGGCCGCTTTGTAGGCGTCTATGAGGCCTACCAAAGAATCCAGGTTGAAATTCTGTATTTCCAATGCTTTATTGTATATTTCGATCTGTTTGTCAGGCTCGCCCTTATAAACGTCTGCCAGATAATTGTACAGCATCGCTTTTTCAAGATTCGCATAGTCATTCAGCGCATGCTGCGCCAGAAGAACATAGCTGACATTGTAGTAAGAATCCCAGTTTTTCGAACCCCAGCCGAGAAGGAGACGCTCCCCTTTCTCAGACTGTACCCAGCCTGTAATATCATTTTTAATAGACCATATTCCCTGACCCTTGCTGTTCAGGCTGTATGTAAGGGCAGCGGCATGACCGGGCTGGCCGATGACAGCGGCAGGCATACCGAATACCTGCGCTAAATTGGCGTAAGTTTTCGCAAGGCCCCCGCACACAGAGCCTTCTTCAAATACCATCCACAGCTTATGTACTCCCCGCTGTCCATATCCGGTGAGACTGTCAATGTCATATTTTTCATTCCAGGTATCATAATTCTCCGGCAGATAATATTTGTCGCGGTTATAATTGAAGCCCATGGTATATACAATATAGGTATAGGCGTCAAGATAATTTCCGCCTTTTCCTTTTGTTTTCAGCGCATGGGCGACCAGCCAGTCTATTTCTTCATCATCTATTTTGCTGTCAACCACCCAGCGCATCAGTTCTATGGGAAGCTGCTTAAACAGCTCTGTATTCCCACCCTGAGTCATACGTCCATCACTATAAAGCGCCTTAAACAGCCGGTATCTTTCCACAGGTACAGAAGCCGGACCGCTTCCTGTCCACAGACTGATGGTCCTTGCATGGCTTAATGAAATGGAGATCACTAATTTTTTATAGAGTGCTCCGTTTTGCGCATCGGAAAAATCGTCTTTATAAGCTGCATACAGATCGCCTAACGCCGTCAGAGAATTAAGGTATGAGCCGGACTCGATCTCCCCGCCGTTGACATACATTCTCAACGCTTCGATATCTGTTGTCAGCCACTCTACTGCCGTTTTGATCTTGGAATCTTTTAAAGATGCCGTAAGTATATTATTATAGCCGACCCTGTTCACAAATGTACGCAATAATAAGAGCTTCTCATATTCTCCTGTTATTTCCTGGTCAATGGTATAATCCCGCTTTAATATTTCGTCATACTCGGATACAGTCCTGATGCCTTCTGCCACTTCTTCGGAATCATCATAGTCCGACTTCAAGATCCTCGGGAACCCATATACAGCGTGGTCATTGCCGTTTGCTCCGTTATCATTGGCATATAATCTGATATATTTCGCACCTGTGATATCTATATCAAAAAAATGTGCCTCACTGTCCCCTTTCAGGACAGAACTTCTCTCAACCTCAGTCCAACCCTTGCCATCCTGTGAGACAGATATGGTGAACCAGACCCCATTCCCTTTACTTCCCTGAGAGCGGTCAACTCCCACATAGGACGTAAAACGAGTAAACACATCCGAGTGGGCGGACACATCATATACCACCGTTGAGGTGGCATGGGCGAAAATCCCCTTATAAAATTCCATGGAAGTACCATTCACGATCAAAGAAATATTATTCCCTGACGAATTTTGATCCAGCTTTATGAGGTCGTAGTTCGTGCTCGACATGGAAGTATCATAGGAAAGATCAGAAAGATAAATATATCCCTGGTCCTCCGGTATTTCTGCCAAAGCAGCGGCCGCAGCATCAGAAGAGTCCACATCGGTTATTTCGAATCCAATGATATCGTCCTCCGCTGTTTCTCCATCAAATTCAGGCTGTGCTCCATTTTCTGCAGTTGAATCCTCTGTAATCTCACCTTCAGCAGTTTCCGGGCCGTTGATCTCTGTATCAGCGGTCTCCGTATCTGTTACCGGCTGTGACGTGTCCTCAGAGAGAACACCGCTCTGCTCATCTTTTGCGCTTTCTTTCACCTCTTCAGATCCACTGGCCTCTGAAAGGGACGAATTCTCGCCTGGTGCCTCCATTGAAACCGCAGCGGGATATGCAGCATCATATCCTGCCGCCGAAACTGTGTTTGTCATAGTTCCGCACAAAAAACTAAGCAGCACAAGCCATTTTGTCAAAAGCCTCTTTTTCATTATGTACTTCTCCTTCCCCTATATGGTCTGTAAAAAAACGGAGCCATTGTCCCATAGATCACTCATCTATTTTGCAACAGCCCCTCTGTACAAGAATGTTCAGTCGCGTTATAAAACATTCGTTATGATGCGGATAACAGGACTTGAACCTGCACGTCATAGACACCAGAACCTAAATCTGGCGCGTCTGCCAATTCCGCCATATCCGCTAATGAATAAATGAAAAAACGGAAACTCAACATCCAGAGCTTCCGTCACCTCATCCACTGAGCGTGCGGGGATTCGAACCCCGGACAACTTGATTAAAAGTCAAGTGCTCTACCACCTGAGCTACACGCCCGCATTTTCTTCCCGGCTTCCCAGGTAAACTGGGCTAGCTGGATTCGAACCAGCGAATGCAGGAGTCAAAGTCCTGTGCCTTACCGCTTGGCGATAGCCCATCGAAGACTTATGTCTGACACTGCCTGCCAGTAAATTATAAAAGAAAAGGGTGGGTAGTGGGACTCGAACCCACGACATCCAGAACCACAATCTGGCGCGCTAACCAACTGCACCATACCCACCATAACGAGCCTGGGGGGATTCGAACCCTCGACCTACGGCTTAGAAGGCCGTTGCTCTATCCAGCTGAGCTACAGACTCATATCAATATCCCCTTTTTAAAGGCCCCTCATCTCCGTCGAAATACCCGACCGGCTATGAGAAAGCGGGTGATGGGAATCGAACCCACGTATCCAGCTTGGAAGGCTGGTGTTCTACCATTGAACTACACCCGCACAGATCGGGGTGACAGGATTCGAACCTGCGACCTCCTGGTCCCAAACCAGGCGCTCTAGCCAAGCTGAGCCACACCCCGGTATTTCTCTACGTTTCCTGTCTAACCCGTAGCGCATTGACTATTATATTATATCGCAATTCCATTGTCAACATTTTTTTTAAGTTTTTTCATTCCCTCAGTCTATGTCCGCATTTTATTCAAGATATTTCTGACTGAACTCGAGGCCTCCGTCCTCATCCATCTCCAGGATCATATAACTGCCCTTTCTTCCCTCCTGCCTCGGAAAAGAAAGGCTGCCCGGATTCAGGACGATAATCCCGTTGTCATCTTCAAAAAAAGGTCTGTGCGTATGTCCGAACATAACGATCTCCGCTCCCCGGGCCTTTCCTTCCTCCCGGATATACTCTGGATCGAGAGACACATAATAGGCATGTCCGTGAGTGATAAATACTTTGTGGCTTCCGATATAAAATTCCTCTTCTCGCGGAAGTTCTGAAAAAAAATCGTTATTTCCCCTGATAATATGCTTTTCACAGTCTGCCACTGCATCAATATAGGTCTCTCCGCCCTCAACATCCCCCAGGTGGATCAGCATGTCTATGTTCCCGGCCTCCTGAAGTGCACGGTCCAATCCCCCATGTCTGCCGTGTGTGTCGCTAACAATCAACACTCTCATAACTCCACTATTCCTCTCTCAGCTTTTCCTCCAGAATCCTTTTCATTGCACGGAGAGCTTTCCCCCGGTGACTGAGCAGATTCTTCTGTTCCGGATCCATCTGAGCCGTCGTACATCCATACTCAGGCACATAGAAAATCGGGTCATAGCCAAATCCATTGTCCCCGGCAATTTCATGGGCGATCTGGCCCTCTATCGTCTCCCGCACCGTGCAGGACGTCCCATCAGGGAACACCGCAGCCACTGCACATACAAAGCGGGCTGTCCTCTCCTCATCCGGCACTCCTTCCAGCCGGTCGAGAAAGATCCTGTTCTTAATATCATAGGATGTTTCCTCTCCCGCAAATCTTGCCGAATAAATTCCCGGAGCCTTGTCCAGATAATCAATTTCCAGCCCGGAATCATCCGCAAGCACAATATCGTTTGTCAGTACTCTGGAAACCGTTCTGGCCTTGATCTCGGCATTTTCTTCAAACGTCATGCCGTCTTCTGTTATCTCCTCTGTTACCCCGGCCTCCTTCATAGACACGATCTCCATACCCAGATCAGCCAGGATCATGCGGATTTCTTTCATTTTATTTTCATTTCCGGTGGCAAATACTATTCTTCTCTTCATCATATGTACCTTCTATCTTTTCTGTTTCGGCGGCTTCGGTCCTGTAAACTGGTAAAAATATGTCCGGATCATTCCGTTGTAGAGCTTTCTGTTTTTATCTGCTCTCCTCCCGAAATATCTCTCTGCATCTTCATAACTTGTGATCATATAGGCTGACCATGTATCAAGTTTTCGGAAACTTTCGCCAAATTCCCGGTAAAGGTCCGGCAGCGCTTCTTTTTCCTCCAGCCGTTCCCCGTAGGGCGGATTTGTTATGATAAACCCATATTTACCCGGATGGCTCAGCTGGCTGACCTCCCGGCGCTGGAAATGGATAAGATGCTCCACACCCGCATCCGCAGCGTTTCTTCTGGCTGTTTTCAGAACCTCCCCGTCGATATCATAGCCCTGGATATCCGTGTCAATATCCGTATTCATCAGGTCGTGCGCCTCATCTATGGCCTCGTACCAGTATTTTCTGTCAACCAGATTGGCCCATTCTTCAGCCGTAAACTCCCGGTTCATGCCCGGAGCAATGTTCGCTGCCATCATGGCCGCCTCTATGGGAATCGTTCCGCTCCCGCAGAAAGGATCCACAAGAATCCGGTCCTTCCTCCAGGGAGTGAGCATGATCAGAGCCGCGGCAAGGTTTTCTGCAATAGGCGCTTTTCCGGCGGCCGGCCTGTATCCCCTCTTATGCAGGGACACACCTGTCGTATCAATCCCTATCGTGACCATGTCCTTCATCAGAAAGACTCTGACCGGATAAGGAGCGCCGTCCTCTGTAAACCACTCAGTATGGTAAACGGATTTCATCCTTTCCACCATAGCCTTTTTCATCACGGACTGGATATCTGACGGACTGAACAGTCTGCTCTTCACAGACGCCGCCTTTGTCACCCAGAATCTGCCATTTTCCGGGATATATCTCTCCCAGGGGATATCCTTCGTCCGCTGAAACAGTTCCTCAAACGTAACGGCGCGGAAGCATCCTGCTTTCAATAGAATCCGTTCTGCAGTGCGCAGAAAAATATTGGTCCTGCATACTGCATCCATGCCTCCCCGGAAAGTGACCCGTCCGTCTTCTACCTGTACAATCTCATATCCGAGATCCTGGATTTCTCTTTTCAGAACAGATTCCAGCCCAAAATGGCAGGGCGCGATCCACTCCATTTTTTCCATATATTTCATCCATCCTCGCAGTTTGTCTTATTTCATATTACTATAAATCAAAGGCAGAGTAAAGTTCAACTTTACTCTGCCCCGGCATATCCTATCTGGTTTTTTTACTAATAGCGGTCGCTTTCGTCGTAAGCGTCTCTGATTTTTCCGCAGTTCTTGTTGCCCTGAACAGTGTTCTTGCTGGCATTCTTGTTCTTGCTCTGCTCATCAGCGTAGGATGAATAGGAATTGCTGTTTGTAGTTGTGTTCTTGTTTGTAGTTGTGTTTTTGTTGGAATTGTTTGTATTCGTGTAGTTCTTTGCCATGAATATTCCCTCCTGTTTATTTGGTACAGTGTTATTGTCTCTTACTCCGGTATTTTTTATTCATAATTTTATACTATTTTTAAAATAACAGTTCGGCCATAAGGTAAGGAAAAGGCTGATTTATGTCGGTATGTTCGGCTGTTACACGCGGGCCGAACTTTTTTTATTTTTTTCTTGCTTTTTCCAATTTCATATATTATACTATGTCTTGTAGGAAGGTTACTTTCTACAACCCCTTATTAATTATTTATACTCCCCTCAAAAGACCGATGGCTCCCCCATCGGTCTTTTACCGTTTATTTTGTTCACAGAGGCGGCTTCCCATATGGAATTTTCCATTCTGGAAAGCCGCCTCTGCACAATCTCAATATCTTTTACCATTTGCCTATTTATCTCTGGACTCCCATTTTCTGTAAATGGCTTCCAGAGCATCCACTGTTCCGTCAATTCCCAGCAGACTTACGTTAAACATCATTCCATTGGCTTCAATACTGCCCCATTCTCTGCCGGTTCTTGTCTCATAGTAAACTTTTCTTTCCCGATCCGTCTTTTTGATCTTATCCCGTGCCTGTTTTTCTTCCAGATCATACAGCTTCATAATTCTTCTGACGCGGTCTTCCTTATAAGCATAAATAAACGTATTTATACAGTTGGAGTAATCGCCCAGCACATAGTCCGCACAGCGTCCCACGAAAATTCCCGGCCCCTGTTCCGCCAGTTTTCGGATAATCGCAGACTGTTTCTCAAAGACCTTATCACTCAGGGGTTTCCCGGACTCGTCACTGGTCACAAATGCCCGGTATTCAACGCTGCTGGCCGCATATGCGGACAAAAACCTTCCCAACACCGTCTCATCCACTCTGGTAGCGTCCTCATTGCTGATACGAAGTTCCTGGGCCGCCATATGAAGCAGATTGTGGTCATAAAGGGGAATATCCAGCCTCTCGGCAAGGCGGTTCCCAACCTCATGGCCTCCGCTCCCGAACTGTCTGCCTATCGTAATAATTGTGTGCTTCATCATATCTGTCACTCCTCTCTGCAAATATGCGCCTTATATTTCGCGCTGACCAGAAGAAAACAGTGCGGACTGCTGTTTTGCCTCTAGGAACAGTATACCATCAAAGAGCCGGTTCGGACAGATAATTCTTTTATTTTTTCTATATATTGTTTCTTTTTTTATTATAGATAAATATTGTTATCTCTTTTCCATTTTTCCTCCAACAATCGTCAGATAACTCTTTGATGTCAAAAGATAAATGATAATATAGAAAAGCGCAAATACAAGATAACACGCCACAGTGACCCATATAAGCAGGGTTGTATTTACAAACCCCATAAGATTCAGGATTCTCCGTATGATCGGAAAGGCAAATCCTGTGTGCAGACCCGCTACTATAAGAGGCAGGAAGAAAACCGTCAGCACCTGAGAATTTACGCTTTTGCGCACCTCTTTTCTGGTCATGCCGATCTTCATCAGAATATCAAACCGTTCCTGATCTTCATATCCTTCTGATATCTGCTTATAGTAGATGATAATTACCATGCCGGCGATAAATACAAGTCCCAGAATGATTCCCAGGAAGAAAAGGCCGCCGTACATCCCAAGGAAGTATGCGCGTTCCATCTCTCTTCCTTCCAGGCTGATCCTCTGAGAGAAACCTTCGTCTCCAATTTGATCCTGGGCAAACCGGTCGAATATCTCCTCAAGAATTGCGATCTGTTCCTCACTGGGGCAGTCCAGATCAAACCCATAGTATTGTTCAATCTCACTGGAAGCATTCTGATAATATTTCGCCTGAGCCTCGTATATTTCTTTCAGGGCATCTTTATCCGGCACAAATATATATATAGACGGCACAATGGAGGCAGCATCCGTTCCGTAGAGGTTAAACTTATCTATCGTGCTCTTGACAGTCCAGACAGATCCGTCCCCTATAGTAATGGTATCGAAACTGTACGGTTCTTCGTTTTTCGGCATGCTGATCATCACTTCGTCTTTTTCCAGCGTCTCATTCGTCCCCTTCAGTCTGTTGTAATCATCAATGGTGATCACATGGATTGCCCGGAGACTGCTGGTATCCTCTATGGAAAACTCATTCATGGACATGAAATCAAATAAAATCTGGTCTTTTCTCTGAACGCCTGAGGTTTGCAGCATTGTATATTCAATTATATTTTCCTTTCCGGCACCGTGCTCCTCTACCACCTGATCCATAACAGCCTTTACCTGAGCCGCTTCTTTTTCATCCTCTGTATAGATTTCAGCAGTGATTTCCCGTGGATAGCGGACATGCAGCATATCTTCCATTCCAATCCACAGGCACATAACACCCGACACCATCACGAGCACCATGGTGGAAAGGATGCAGATGGAGGCGAGTCCCGCTCCGTTCCGTTTCATACGGTAGATCATGGAAGACAGAGATACAAAATGGTTCGTCCGGTAATAATATCTCTTATTTTTCTGAAGCAGTCTTCCAAACGTAACAGACCCTGCAATAAAAAGAAGATAAGTAGCTGCGATTACCATGATCACCGCAATGAAAAACCACATCAGAGCAGTGATCGGATCTTCAATGGTTACCGCCAGGTAATAGGCTGCTCCCAGAAGAACGATTCCCGCAAGTGCAAAAAACCAGTTGCCTTTTGGCGGTTTTTCTCCCACCTTGTCGCTCCTGAGCATCTCCACCGGGCGGGAACGCCACAGAAATACAAGCATACGTACCATGATCAAAGCAAAGATAACGACGAAAAGAAGGACCGTCGTCACGATCGCCCGGGGATCGATCTCCATGTCAAAATTGATATCCGCTCCCAAAAGTCTTGTGATCACGAGTTCGCCCAGCTTTGAGAAAAGGACGCCCAGCACAAGACCTCCTGCGATCGAGACCGCCGCCGTCAGCAGATTTTCACAGATCATAATCTTTACCAGATTCCGCTTGCCCATTCCAAGAATGTGATACAATCCGAATTCTCTCTGCCGTCTGCGGATCAGGAAAGAATTTGTATAATACAGAAAGATCAACGAAAAGACAGCAATTACATTTACCCCCAGGCTGAGCATCTGCTGCACGGTGTCCCCTCCATGCATTTCCCGGAGCGTGCTGCTTCTACATAAAAATGAGATAATATAGTACATCATTACCATGCAGACACAGGTCAGAAGATAAGGGAAATACATTTTCCGATTCTTTGATATACCTGTCGCTGCCAGTTTAAAATAAAATGTTCCGCTCATCTTTTCTCACCGCCCGTTGCCAATATGGTAAGTGTGTCGGAAATCCTCTGGTAAAACTGTTCATCCGTCATCTCCCCTCTGTAGAGCTGATGATACACCTCACCGTCCCGGATAAACAGCACCCTTCCGGCGCGGCTGGCCGCCTTGACCGAATGGGTCACCATCAGTATGGTCTGCCCCCTCCTGTTAATTCTGGCAAAAAGAGACAGAAGTTCATCCGTTGACCGCGAATCCAGTGCTCCTGTAGGCTCGTCGGCAAAGATCAGCCGTGGATCCGTGATAACAGCGCGGGCCACAGCCGCCCTCTGCTTCTGTCCTCCAGAGACTTCGTAAGGATATTTCTCCAGCAGTTCCCGGATACCCAGTTCATCTGCAACAGAAAAAAGCTTCCTTTCCATCTTTTTATACGGCACGCCCTTGAGCACAAGGGGCAGCAGAATATTGTCCTTCAGGTTAAAAGTATCCAGAAGATTAAAATCCTGAAAAACAAATCCCAGGTTATCCCGCCTGAACTCGGAAATATTTTTGTCCTTAATGGCGGACAGCGGTTTTCCGTCGAGATAAACGTCTCCCTCCGTAGGCCGGTCCAGAGCCGCCATAATATTGATCAGCGTAGTCTTTCCTGAACCACTCTCGCCCATAATTGCCACATACTCCCCTTCTTCCACGGAAAAATTCACACAGGACAGCGCCTGCACCTGATTTCCTCCGAAACGGGTTCTGTATATTTTCTTCAGATTTCTCACTTCCAAAACAGCCATGTACAATGACCTCCTTTTTTATTCGGATGCGCCCTGCCTGAGGCGCCCCTGTCATACGCTTCGGTAAAAGTATAACAGGGCGGCCGGAATGCCGACATCTGATCCTGTGACATTCCGGGCGCCCCGTGTGACATTTTCGTAAGACCGATCATTCTGCATGGAAGGGATAGGAAGCAAGATCTATGGTAAACCTGCTGCCCTTTCCCGGCTCAGACTGGGCCGTCAAGGCATGTCCCAGCTTCTCTGCCGCAGATCTGCACAGATACAGACCGATCCCCGTGGACTTTTTATCCCGTCTTCCGTTGTAACCTGTATAGCCTTTTTCAAAAATACGGGGCAGATCCTCCGGCGCAATGCCGATCCCTGTATCGGACACGGTGAGCCGCTTCTTTTTGTCCACCTCGATAGTCACTGTTCCCTGAGATGTATATTTCACCGCATTTGAGAGAAGCTGTTCAATTATAAAAGAAAGCCATTTCTCGTCCGTAACTGCTTTTTCCTCTGTCCCCTTATAGACCAGCCGTATCTTTTTCCTGATAAACTGGCCCGCATATTTGCGTATCGCTTTTCTAATAATCTCGTCCAGATCGTATTCCTGAAAGACAAGATCCGATCCGCCCTCTCCCAGGCGGGTATAACAGAGCGCCATATCCACGTACTGCTCCACGCGAAACAACTCGGACCGGAGTTCCTGATTTTCCTGCGTGTCGTCCCGCTGAAGAAGGATCCGCATGACCGCAATAGGCGCCTTGATCTGGTGAACCCACCTGGCATAGTAATCCTGCATGTCCTTTTTCGCCAGTTCCTGGCCCTCCCGTTCTTTTCTTCGTTTTTCTTCCACCCGGACAATGATATCCTGGTAATCCTTCTCGATCACATCGGAGGGCCGGGGAAAACACTCTCCCGCAGCCCCGTCGCACCTGGCGATCTGACGCAGTTCCAGGTGCCGCTTTTTCATGCGGAAATATCCGGCCAGAACAAAAATCAGCGCAAAAAACAGACAGATCAGAAGCGGATACCATACCGCCCGCATATCGATCCCATACAGAGAAAAAACGACCGCATATGCTGCCGCACAGAAAAGGAAACAGAAAAAAACATGCCTTCTGCTGTAGAGATACTGGACAAAAAGTTTCATGCCTCTCCCCCTTTTTCCCTGTCGGCCGGCTGCGGTTCCGGCGCCGGAACAGATGTTTCCAGCAGATACCCTTCTCCAACCTTGGTGGTAATAAAGTCCTTCAGCCCCGCGTTTTCCAGCTTGCGCCGCAGCCGGGCTATATTGACAGTCAGCGTGTTTTCTTCAATATAGTTGTCAGTCTCCCACAGCTTTGTCATCAGAGTGTCCCGGCTTACAAGACGCCCTTTATTTTCCATCAGCGTCTGCAGTATGCGGAACTCATTTTTCGTCAGGCTGATCTTCCGTCCCTCATATGTCAGCGTAGTATCGTACAGATTTAAAATAGCGCCCCTATGCTCCAATACCGGAATCTTTCCCGCCAGATCGTAGGTGCGCCTCAGCACGGCCTGCACCTTTGCCGTAAGAACACTTAAGTCAAAGGGCTTTGCCACAAAATCATCTCCGCCCATATTCACGGCCATAATGATGTTCATATTATCTGCCGCGGAAGAGATAAATATAATCGGCACGTCCGAGATCTTCCGGATCTCACTGCACCAGTGATATCCGTTGAAAAACGGAAGAGTAATATCCATAAGCACAAGATGGGGATCATATACCGTAAACTCCTGCAGCACGCCCCGAAAGTCTTTCACATACTGCGCTTCGTGCCCCCACATTGTCATTTCCTGCTGAATTGCCTGCGCCATAAGCAGATCGTCTTCGATAATCAGTATTTTGTACATGCCATCCTCCTCTATCAGCCTGTCATTTTCAAATGTCTCCGGCATTATAATATCCACACTGTAAATCATATCAACTTCATCCGGATATATCAATCAGAAAACCGATTTTACTGCCATATATGACAACAGTTCGGCCATCTGTCATCAGAGCACCAGTCAATGAAGAAAACAGCGGCAAGGCGGGGCCGGGATGATCCCTCACCCGGCTGCCCGCCTTTTCTTATGTTCTACATTATTTTCCGATTTTCACCGGTGTTTTTCTTTCACCCCTGCGCCTGCAGGACTTTTTTACACAGTTTCCGGGGAGATCACCCTCTGGATATGAATGGCCAGAAATCCAATCTCCTCCTTTGCCACCGTTTTTTTCAGTTCCCTGCCCATATAGCTGCATACCTCCTGCGCCACCCGGCCCGTTCTGGGATAATTGCTGAATATAAAATCATTGAAATCAGCATTTGTGGACTCCCCGTTTCTGGTTCTTGCTACCATATAATACAAATGACTCATCAGCCGGGTATAGGCCAGGGAATCTGTATCAAAACGCTGTTCATAAGCCTTCTCGATCATCGCGATGCCTTCATTGATAATTCTCGTCGTATCCAGCGTTACCGACACCTGCTCGTCCGAAAGTCCTGCATGGATATGGAGAGTAATAAACCCAACCTCGTCATCCGATATCTCATAGCCGATCAAATCACGAATAATCTCCCTGCCTTTCAGCGCCACAGCAAACTCCTTTGCGAACAGGACACGGATATCCGGCGTAAAAGGGTTTGGCATCTGCCGGTTTCCCTCTGCCCGCTTTGCTGCCAGGGCGATATGATCTGCCATGGGAAGCAGGATGTCCCGGTTCATCTTCTGAAACACTTTCTCCGCCTCGTCGATAATCCGGCCGGCCGCCTCGATAAACTCCGGGCGTATGCCGTTGACAACCTTAAGTACAGACTGCTGCTTCTGCCTTGTGACCAGGGAGTATACCTTTGCTCCCTGCACCTGTTCAACCTGCTGTGTCGGCCTTTTCCCGAAACCGATCCCATTTCCCAGAAGAATCATCTCCCGGCCCGTCTCATTGTGGTAAACGAGAATTCCGTTATTGTTCAGCACCTTAATGATTCGATACATATCTGAATGTCCCTTCTCTTAATTAAAGGATACAATCTCCGCCGTCTCGTCCAGCTCTGCAACTTTGCCCGGCCGAGTAAGACGAATTTCCTCGCCCTCCTGAAGACTCGTAAATACAACGATGCACTCATCGGATTTTGCATGCTCTTTTATATATTTTATATCAAAGCCTATCAGTTTGTCACCTTTTTTCACGCGGTCTCCGTCTTTTACAAATGTCTCAAATCCTTCTCCGTTCAGATTGACTGTATCTACACCGATATGCAGAAGGTACTCTGTACCGTCGCCGCTCTTCAGTCCCACCGCATGTTTGGATGGAAATACAAAGGAAACTTCCGCGTCCTCCGGCGCATATGCCATGCCGTCCTGCGGCCTTACAATATATCCGTCGCCCATCATTTTCCCGGCAAACGCTTCATCAGAAGCCTCCGTAATAGGCGCCGCCTCGCCGGCAAATGGAGAGCAAAGGATTTTTTTTACTGTCCCCCGGTCCTGTCTGCCATCATTTTCTTCTCCGGCGGTTCCTCCCGTCCCCGCTTCCGTATCAGCTCCTTCGCTTCCTTGCTCCATCTGCCCTGATGCAATGTATTCTTCATTCGGAGCTTTCTCCAGGTAGTCCTCCAGATTGGATTTGATCACTGCCACCATAGGGCCGTATATGATCTGAATACCCTGACCTTTCCGAATAATGCCCGATGGAGATGTGGCCTTGAGCAGAGTTTCGCTTACCAGTTCCGGGTTGTGAACCGTACAGCGCAGCCGGGTTGCACAGCAGTCTACATCAGAAATATTTTTCTTCCCGCCAAGCCCTTGTGTGATCAGAATACTCTTTTCATCACTGCCTGCCGCCGCAGCGCCGCCTGCTGAATCCATCCCTCCCTGTTTTGCCTTGTAATCCGCCTTTGTGAATAACTTTGTCTCCTCACTGTCGTCCTCTCGTCCCGGCGTTTTCAAATTCATCTTAGTTATCATAAATCGGAATACGAAGTAGTAGAGAACAAAGTAGACAGCACCCACTACTATAATCCAGATCCAGTGTGTTTTTTCATTGCCCTGCAGGACTCCGAACAGGGTCATATCGATAATTCCGCCGGAAAATGTCATACCTACGCCCACATTCAGAATGTGCATCAGCATATAGGAAAGACCTGCAAATACACAATGGACTGCATACATCAAAGGAGCTACAAACAGGAATGTAAACTCCAGAGGTTCTGTGATCCCTGTAAGCATGGATGTCAGAGCCGCTGAGAGCAGCAGACCTCCTACGATCTTTTTCTTTTCCGGCTTCGCGCATTTGTACATTGCAAGAGCAGCGCCAGGGAGCCCGAAAATCATAAAGGGGAACTTTCCTGCCATAAATCTTGTCGCCTCAACAGAGAATTCTGTTGTGTTCGGGGAAGCCAGCTGTGCAAAGAAAATATTCTGCGCACCCTGAATCAGATTGCCGTCCACAAGCATCTCCCCGCCCACTCCGGTCTGCCAGAAAGGCATATAAAATACGTGGTGAAGCCCGAATGGGATCAGCGCTCTCTCTATAATTCCGTAAATCCATGTCCCTGCATAACCTGAGGCAAGAACCACCCCGCCCAATGCGTAAATGCCTTCCTGTACGACCGGCCACACAAAATACATCAGAATTCCTACGCCTACATACACAACTGTAGAAATAATTGGTACGAATCTTGAGCCGCCAAAAAACGACAGTGTGCTTGGCAGCTGGATTTTGTAAAATCTGTTATGCAGAGCAGCCACGCCCAGGCCTACGATAATTCCGCCGAACACGCCCATCTGCAGCGACTGGATACCGCAGACCGTGGAAACTGTTCCGTCCAACATGTGTTCTGCCAGCGTACCGTCCGCCAGGATGTCCCTGTTAAGCACCAGCATGGCATTGATGCACACATGCATAACAAAGAATGAAATCATAGCCGCCAGAGCTGCGACCTCCTTTTCTTTCTTCGCCATTCCAATAGCTACGCCCACTGCAAAGATCAGGGGCAGATTGTCAAAGATCACGCTGCCCGCCTTGCTCATGATCGTGAGCAGTCCATTTAATATCGTGCCATCTCCCAGTATGCCTTCCAGCCCGTAGGCTTCAATCATGGCAGCATTGGTGAAAGAACTTCCAATTCCAAGCAGAAGTCCTGCCACCGGAAGGATTGCGATGGGAAGCATGAAGCTTCGGCCGACCCTCTGCAATACTCCAAAAATCTTGTCTTTCATCTGTTTTCCTCCTTCTTGATCAAGTATTCTTTATTTCTGCGAATACATACGGCCGCCGTGCTGCGCACCTCGTCTTCGCTCCACTCCGTCTCGGTCGCGGGCTCTCGCTTCCTTCCCTCCGCCGTGCTGCGCACCTCGCCTTCGCTCCACTCCGTCTCGGTCGCGGGCTCTCGCCCTATACCTTCTTGGAAATGCGTACTGGAAAGCCAGCTTTCCGTACGCATTTTCAAGAAGGTGCACGGCTTTGGGCTTTCGCGCAAAAAATAAAAGCATAAACTAATCCTTGGGTTCCATAGTAGGAATGAAGGATAGTTTATGCCTGCCTTACAGTAACACACTATCTTATGTATTCGCTTTTCTTGTCTTAGTATAAACAGAAAGATGCACAGCCGTCAACCCAGAATATTAAACTAATTTCAGGGCTGAAAACTGTGCAGTTTTGACAGATTTTATTCGTACTGATCCAGAATCTTCATTGCCAGATCTCCGTCGCCGCTAATGGAAAATCCGGTTTTTTCATAAAAACCGGCCATAAGCCTTCGGTACTGTTCCGGCCCTTCGTAACCCAGGGGCGCAAGCCGGTATCCCACTGGCGCCTTGATAAAAGTTACATTCTTTTTCGCAAGCTGATCTGTAATCTCATCCAGGCACACACTTCCGTACCCCTTTCCCCGAAGAGAAAAATCCGTAACATAAAATTCCAATATTTCTGCCTTTGTCTTGCTCTTCAGGACATACTGCAGATGAAACACCGGGGTATCTTTTTCAAACACATCCACATTTTCCCCGCTGTATATAAACTGAAGAATGTGGGCGCTTTTATCGGACAGAGTTACTGCTCTGAAATAATCTTTTCTTATGTACAATGGGATTGACATCTCTGCGCCTCCTCCCTGCCTTGGCTGCTATTATGCAGTTGGTTTTTTTGTCCTGGCGACTCTTAGCTGCACATTTGCCCCTAAAGGATTGATCACCACGCCTTTTGCCTCGGGAAAAAGTACCTGGGGAATTTTCCCCGCCGGGACAACTCTCAGCTTCATTTTTTTCCCTTTGGCAAATTTGTTAAGTTCCAAAATATCTGTAAAAATCGGCTGGAACATACTTCCGTCTTTCTGCTTCAGCACCGGCAGCTGACCATCCTCCTCTGCCGCAAGGATAAAAGTTCCTTTCTGATAATGCGCAAGCAGTTCTTCCTGAAGTTCTTTCAGATGATCCGTCATCTCCGGCGACGGGATGCGCCTCAGTTCCTGCATAAAATACAGCGCAGTCAAATGGAGTTCTGGATTTTCCAGAAGTTTCTTTCCCTCTTCCATCTGCTCCGGGTTTTTCCTGACTACAAGATCCGCAAGCTGTATACTGATTGCTGTATCTGTACCCTCATTTACCGCCAGACAGTTCACACCCATTGTATACAGACTGGTATAGAATCCAAGCAGGATTTTTTCCTCCAGTTTCGCAGCTCCCGTCTTATATTTCCTTTCTTCCAGCTCTTTAATCTTATTTTTTGCATCTTCCAGTCTATAATATAAAAACACCTGGTCATCATATGTGTCTTCATCACAGAACACAAAAGGCATTTTCGTGGCGGCAGACATGATAACATATAATTCCCCCGGATGGCGGAGTGCCTCCAATGTCTCCTGTTTGGTAACTGTTGTCTGGTTCTCTTTCATATTAGTTCTTTCCCTTTCTGATTCAACAATCTTTTCTCATTTTCCGTAGATTTTCCCTTCAGACAGGCATCTGTGGTCGTAGTCTGATCCTTCCGTCAGAAAATCTTCTCTGCCAGTTCAAACACATAAGGAAGGAAAATAATGCAGCCGACGAACGCAGAAATAATCGCCGCAAAAAGCACAGCCCCTGCAGCCGTGTCCTTCGCAATTTTTGCCAGAGGCTTCTTCTCTTCCGTCACCAGATCTACCACAGCTTCTACCGCCGTATTGACCAGTTCAAGCCCTGCCACCAGGGCAAAAAGCAGAAGACAAACGCACCACTCCACAGCCGTAATCTGAAAAAGCGTGCCTGCCGCAGTCACAAGAATGACCGCCATACAATGAATTCTCATATTCCGTTCCTGCCGGATACCGGTCAGGATCCCTTCAAAAGCATATCCAAAACTCTTTGAAAGCGGATTTTTTCTCTCCTTCTTCATAATCGCTTTCTCCTGTAAAACTCACTTCCGGAGAATATTATAGCACAATATCCCGTTGAGCAAAAGGAAAAAGAGAATTCAGACAGTTTCGCCAAAAGGGGTCAGTCCCCTTTTGGCGAAACTGTCTGAATCTTTTATTTATTTCCTTATTTTCTCGATATCATATGTTTTATGAACACATACAGCACAATTACAAATGCCAGCAAGTACCCAAACGCTCCCAGGGCGGGAATGCCCATGACTTTCGGGGTCATATCGGTTGTACAGATGATACTGGAACTGATCAGCAGCGCCATGACCCAAAGACCCATGACGATATTTCGCACCAGCCTTCTCAGAAGCTGTGCCAGGTCATCTGTGACCTGCAGATCCAGATTGACCTTAGCCTGCCCTTTCAGGTAACCATGCATCATATCGGATACAAGTGAGGGAATATCCAGCGCTTTCCGAAATGATTTTGCAATACTTCTTCCACTGCTTTTGAGTTCCTTCTTCAGATCAAAATTCTGTAAAAAATCACCCGACATATGGGCTGTGGCGATCTCCACCATATTGATGTCAGGAGCAATATCAGCCAGTACGCCCTCCATGTGGGTAAGTCCCCTGGCAAGCATGGTCAGGCCATGAGGCATTTTGATCTTGTTATTTTTCATTACTTCCATCAGATCCGTCATGACCTCCGCCACGTTGATCTGGCCCATCTGGACATTTCCGTACTTCATAAGCAGTCCGTCTATGTCTTCATAAAGCTTTCTCTGGTCGGGACGGGTTTTGAACTCCCCAAGAGCCATGACAGCCTGCTGGATGAGTCCGACGTCGCTTAATGCCACACCCTGCACAGCCTTTCCGATCATCTCCCGGTCGTGTTCCGTCAGACGCCCCATCATTCCCATATCAATCCAGATAATCTTGCCATCGCGTATCTTAACATTTCCAGAGTGAGGATCCGCATGAAAAAATCCGTCGTCCATAACCTGCTTGATATAGTTATCGACAAGCTTGCTCCCGATTTCTTTCAGATCGTACCCCTGCGCCAGCAAGGCTTCCTTATCATCAATCCCGCAGCCGTCAATATACTCCATAACAAGCACATGGACGGTAGTATACTGTTGGTACAGAACCGGCGTTCCCACAAACGCCACATCTTTGTTGCGTCGGGCGAACTCCTCCATGTTGGAAGCCTCGGTCAGGAAGTTCATCTCATCTCTTGTGACAGACCACATTTCATCCAGAACCAGATCCAGATCCGCCATCCCCTTGATGCTTACGGGCGGGAGAAGCTTTACCGCCTTGTGCAAAAGGGCGATATCCCGGGCCATTTTCTCATAGATACCTTTTCTCTGGACCTTTATCACAACCTTCTCCCCGGTGCGTAGCACGGCTGCATGTACCTGGGCAATGGAAGCAGAACCCTGGGGTTGCTTTTCAATAGAAGAAAATACCCGCTTCCACGAGCGTCCGTAGGACTCTTCGATCACATCCAGCACTTCCTGGAATGGCATCGGCGTCACCTCGGTGCGGAGCAGCATCAGTTCATCGCAGTACCGCTTTGGAAGGATGTCCGAATGCATGGACATAATCTGCCCCAGCTTGATAAATGTAGGTCCCAGTTCTTCCAAAATGAGTCTCAGTTTCTTCGGCGTGACACCTCTTGTGATCTTGTGCCTGCGGAGTACAGCAGTAATCTCTCGCAGTCTTGAATTATATTCTATGGGTTCGATACTACCGCTCATCTGCCCTGTCTTCTGCTTCCTTCTTTTCAATCTGCTCCTTGAGAGCCGCTATCTGTTCCGGAGTCATCTTGTCCAGCAGCTCGGAAACTTCCTCCGAAGCCGTCTTCTTTTCACCGGCATTCACATTTTCTTTTACAGTCTTTTTAATATTGTGCTTCAGCTCCTCATTGAGCACCTTGCCCTGCTCGACGGTCAGTTCACCTTTTTCCACCATCTCGTCCAGCAGCTCTTTTGATTTTTCTGCTGTCACAGCTACTGCTCCGACTCCTGCAAGAAGAAGTTTTTTAATATTTTCACCAAAACTGTCCATAAGTCCTGCCTCCCTTCCGTGTGCATATTGTATGTACAGTCCCCGACCGGCTTCTACTCAGCCTGCGCGTTTCCGAATTTTCCCTTATACCGTTCAATACACTCCTCGATTACCTGCACTGCGCCGAGGGCATTATCAAACTCATTTACCGCGGTCTTCTTTCCTTCCAGATCTTTGTATACAGAGAAGAAATGTTTTATCTCGTCAAAAATATGCTTCGGCAGCTCTGAAATATCCGTATACATCTCATATGTCGGATCCGCCCAAGGAATGGCAATTACCTTTTCATCTCCAGCGCCTCCATCCGTCATACGCATTACACCGATCGGATAACAGCGCACAAGAGTCAGCGGCTCTAAGGGTTCTGAACACATCACCAGCACGTCCAGCGGATCCCCATCGTCCCCGAGCGTGCGCGGAATAAAACCATAATTCATAGGATAATGGGTTGACGTATACAAAACCCGGTCTAAAATAATCATCCCTGTCTCTTTATCCAGTTCATATTTTTTCTTGCTGCCCTTTGATATCTCGATCACCGCGATAAAATCTGTTGGAAAAATCCTTTCCTCGCTGATATCATGCCAGATGCTTCCCATATTTATCCCCCTTTCCTTTATAAATGTTCCTTCAAAACCGTTTCCAGTGCAGCACAGGCAGCCTCTTCATCGGACCCGTCTACTTCAACCACAACTTCATCCCCACATTTTATCCCCATTGCCATAAGTGGTGCAAGTTTCTTGCCGTCAGCTTCCTTATCCCCACTTTTAAACAACACAGAGGACTCATACTTTTTTGCTTCCTTTACTACGATTCCGGCAGGCCTTGCGTGGATACCCACCCTGTCAGCGATAACATAAGCAAATGATTTCATAATGTTATCTCCTTTCTGTCTTTTCTCGATACACATGCATTCAGGAAGAATCGTCTTCCTCCCGAAACCTATAGGATAATTTTACCCCTTTCAGAGCATTACGTCCAGTATTTTTAGAATCGTCAGACAACTTCTGCGAAAGGGGCCTGACCCCTTTTGATAAAGCTGTACTAATTTTCTAAATAATTTGTTTTAATCAAAATTTTTTGAGTATCTGCATCGTAGCAAAACCGGAATATTTCATTTCCCTTCTTTATGTCGCTTTTTTCCAGATATACTGTGACATAAAGATTTCTCGGTGTTTCTTCCATGTCTGTAGAAAATTTTGTGGTTGAAAATTCATTTTTCTGGTACATATATATGACTTTTTCCGCAAATGCTTTTCGGTTCTCTATCGCGTTACAGTTCGCCACCACTGCAAGATAGCAGTCATCATTCAGCATCCTGCTGCTGACTACGTCCGGAATTCCAGAATTTTCTTTTTTCTGTCTTTCAAAATCGCCGTACATACAAGAATAAATTAAGAATAATACAGCAACTGCGAATGTGATTAATATTATGTTTGACAGTTTCCTTTTGCTTTTTGTCATATTCGCTCCATTTTGTATCACTTTTACAACCGATTATATATTCCCGACTATCTAAAATCAATAATAATGGTTGGAAAAACGAGACAAAATATACTAAAAACGGAGGGATTTATGTATGCCAAAACCGCGCTCCAAAACAGGCGAAAAAAATCTGATCGGTAAAAACCTGATCGAACTTAGAAAAATGCACAATATGTCGCAGCGTCTTCTGGCCTATCGGCTTCAGCTTGCTGGTTATGATATGGATAAGAATGTTATAACCCGGATTGAAACAAACAACAGATATGTGACAGATATTGAAGTAAAGGCGTTGTGCGAAATATTTGAAATTTCATATGAGAAACTGATTGACGGGAAGGGACTGTGAATACATTTGCAGCCCCTTCCTATCTCGTACCTATTTCACCGCACCTTCATATGATGTTAGAAGAAGATGCATCTTCCCTAAATTAATAATATATGGAGGTAATGCAATGGGTATTACAAATTCTAACAAACAAATTGACACCCCGCAGATTGGCTGCGACGGCACTCTGAAAGTCACTCTTGCACTTTCCGCATCGCCTGACATAGCATCCAATCCTACGGATATTGTCCTGGTCCTGGACCGCTCGGGCAGCCGGAATCATCATCTACTGCATCGGCCTTATCGGTGCTGACGGCATAGACGTCAGTGTGCTCAACGACTGGGCCACCGATCCGGATGCCTCTCACGTAGCAGTCACACCGGACGACTCCGAGCTTGAAGAGCTGTTTGCCGATCTGGCCGCCAACATCTCAAAACCGAGAGCAACAAATATCATAATAAATGAGATCATCCATTCCGATTTTACCATTGTGAGTATAACTCCGCCTACAAAAGGAACTGCAATAGCGGTAAATACGACCACATTGCAGTGGAAAATACCGGAACTGGGAGTATCCGGAAACGAAGGGGCCACCCTGGAATTTTATATTCAGCACACATCTCTGAATTCCGGTACAAAGCTTGTAAATCAGTCCGTAACCTATTCTGATAAGGAAGGGAATATCGTTACATTTCCCGAGCCATCCGTCAAGGTGGACTGTGGTATCATCATTACACCTGAGCCCTGTCCTGCACCGGTAGATTTTACAGTGGACGGATGCGAGGACTATATGGTCGTTGATCTGGGAGATACGTACCTGGAATCCACCGGGCGTATCATTGAACTGGATGTAACGATCAAAAACGTATGCCCGGGCAGGCGCGTGGCAGTCGGTATTATCCTGACTGAAACCGGCTGCGGCGGAGAGGAATATCCCCGGGGTATAAAAACGCTTACCATACCGGCGCACAGCTACCCGTCCTGCAGGGATATTCTTGTGAAATGTATCCGGTTCGTACTTCCGGATGACCTTGACGCTTCCTGCAGCTTTAGCGGCGGAATGTGCAGCGCCAGAAAACTGAAGGCCCGTGTTATCGCTCACAATATCGACACGGACTTCAAATGCTGTGATACGATTGTAACGATCTGATACCAGAAGACAGAGAGGGCCGCCGGCCCTCTCTGTTTATCGTGACTGATCTTCCGCCCATACAAGGAAAAACACCGCCATTCACAGGCGGTAATGTCAGCAGCTGGCGGTGTTTTCCGACACTGTCCCTTCAAAAAAGCTGCGCAGCTTCACCTGAAGTCGCACAGCTTTAACTAAAATATTTTATCTTTTGCTTTTCCGTCCTGCCAGTGCTGTCACCAAAACAACACAAGCTGAGAGAAATAAAATCACGCCATATGGCATTATGACTGTTTCGTCACCCGTTTCAACCGCGGCATCCTTTGCCGTATTTTCAACGTCTGTACCCCCTGGCTGTGCCGGAGGCGCTGCATCCGTCCCCTCTCCGCCCGCCGGCGGCTCAGATCCGGTACCGTACTCATCCTCCGCCGGAACCGTTATATCCTCTTCCGGGTCTTCCTCCTCTTCGGGAATGGTCTCTGCAGCGAGATGCATACCGCAGTCCGCACAGCTGACATCTCTGGTACCGTCATTGTTATCGGTATATTCTACAGTCTCATGTCTGTGGAAATACGCGGCATCTGCACTTCCCCATCCGCCATTCTGGATGCCTAATACGAGCTGGTATGTGACTGCTGTGTCCTCTTCAAGCCGGAATGTCACAGACGGAGCGAGATATTCCGCCGGGCTGTTCGCCCTTCCTGTGAGCACTGTCTCATCCCCTGAGAAAAGAACATTTCCATCCGCATCCAGTATGTTCAGAGTAACCGTATCTCCTGCGCACCCCATGACAGTGGTCTCAAACGTATGCCACCCTGCTTTCAGGCTTATGGCGCCGGTGTAAGTTACAGTGCCCGTCATTGCCGTGGCGCTGTTCCAATGAAGGCTGCCGTTTCCTTCCAGGACATCCTCAGTGGAGGGAAGTGTTATCCCGTTTCCGCTTATATCATAGCTGTCTGCTGTTTCAAATCCTGCCGCATCGCTGTCCATGATAAGATTGTCCTCTCTTACAGTAAGCGTGTATGTGACGTCCGCTTCCGTCACCCCCGAATAGCTTCCTGTATTGACTTCTTTTGAGAAACGAACCTTGCCGTTTACCACATAGATCCCTGTCTTCGATGTGTCAATTTCTGCTATATCTTTGTAGTCCCACTCTGCCTCTTCATCCACTGCGCCGTTGCTGTACGTTACCGTAACCTTCCCGGGAAGGGTATAGGTCCCGTTCAACCCTGTCACTTCTGAGCAGTTTTGGATCGAATCCACAGACACATATGAAATCGAGCCTGTCCTCACATACTTCCATACATTGATGCTCTCCACCGGAGAACCGTCAGGATAAAACATCGCCTGGTTGTCCACCTTAGAGCCGTACGGCGCTCCTGCGTAATCCGTGTCATATGCTGCGGCACAGCCTGAGGCCCAGCCCGAGCCGTAATTTTCCCACAAATGTTTGTTTACCCCAACTCGCTCTTCGTATTCTGCTCCTGTAAGTCCTGTGGTATCGCCTGTGGTAATCCACGCCGGCTCCCAGTAAAACACGCCGAGTCCGCCTGCCTCATTTACCGCCGCCATCAGATCCCGCAGGAAGTCAGCCTGTCCCTGGGGCGTAAAGGCGTAATCCTTTTCCGTATCCATAGAATCATTGCTTCCTGCTCTTACGGTATTCTCCTGTCCGTCGGAATCCTCCAGCGTATATGCATACCCTGTCTCCGCTACCATTACGTCCTTCCCGTAGGTTTCCCTTACGGTCTGAAGCTGACTCTTCAGATTCTCCAGCGTCCCGTTCCGGTACGGATAATAGGATGTGGCAAGGATGTCATAATCAACTCCGTTTGTCTGAAGTCTTGCCGCCCATTCTGCAAGCTGTCCCGTCTCCTTCGGGTCTGCGAGATGAAGTACTGTTTTAATTTCCTCCGATATCTCTTCTTCCACTTCACTGACCCCCTCGGAGGCAGCCTGAAAAAGCGTGCACATAGCGTCTGCATCGGTCTCGCCGGCAAGGCCGTTTGTCGTTTCATTTCCTATCTGTACCATGTCCACGTCCGCACCGGCCTCTATCAGTTTTGTAAGAGAATCTCTGGTAAATTCTTTGATTTTTGCTGCCTTTTCATCAAGGCTCAATCCGGCCCACTCCTTCGGCGCCTGCTGTTTTCCCGAGTCTGCCCAGAAGTCGGAATACTGGAAATCTATCAGCACGCCTAAACCTGCTTCTGTGCTCCACTTTCCGATCGTTTTGGCCTTGTCCAGATCGCAGTTCCCGCCGCCGTAGCCGTTTCGGTCTGCATCATACGGGTCGTTCCAGACTCTCACCCGTATGTGCGTGATTCCATAGCTCTTAAGGGCGTTAAAGAAGGTCTGATCATCTATTTCGTTTCCGTCATGATCACGAAAAACAACTCCGCTCTGTCTCAGCGATATATAAGAAGAGAGGTCCATTCCCATAATATAATCATCCGGCAGATTCGGGATCTTCTCTACATTTATATCTCCCTCGACTGCCGTGTCTTCATCTGGGCCTGATGTCACCTTTCTGCTGCATTTACATGTTCCTGCCCGTTAAATAAAGGGATTTCACCCGCCAATCCCAATGTCATCGCCATGATAACTAGCGTACATGCAAATTTCCCCAGCCGCTTTTTTGTTTTCATTTTCCTTTCCTCTCCTTTGATATCTTATTATCTGTATTCTGGCAAAGACTTTTTTCTGTTATTTCCAGCCCGTATTATTACATAAAGAATGTTTTATAAAAGAACAGCGCCCTGTTCCGAAGAACAAAGCGCTGTTATTCTTTAAATTATATACACATCAATATATGGCTCTTTCCGCCGGCCTTTTCTCAGAAAATCACCTTCAGCCTGCGAAAAAGCGGATGTCTTACTTGCTGGCGATTGCTGCCTGAGCCGCTGCCAGTCTTGCAACCGGTACACGGAACGGTGAACAGGATACATAGTCAAGTCCGATGCTGTTGCAGAATTCTACAGAGCTCGGATCTCCGCCGTGCTCGCCGCAGATACCTACGTGCAGGTTCGGATTAACCGGTTTTCCTAACTCGATTGCCATGTTCATCAGCTTGCCAACGCCTGTCTGATCCAGTTTTGCGAACGGATCGTTCTCAAAGATCTTAGC
>DXDR01000027.1 GCA_019115385.1 Candidatus Mediterraneibacter avicola
CAGCCTTGGTCTGCATCTTGGCAATCTCCGGATAGGTAACTGCCAGACGGCATCCACGGTGACCCATCATCGGGTTGAACTCGTGCAGGCTGTCGATAACGGCTTTGATCTGCTCAACAGTCTTACCCTGAGCCTCAGCCAGTTTCTTGATATCCTCTTCCTCAGTCGGAACGAACTCATGAAGCGGCGGATCCAGGAAACGGATGGTTACCGGATTTCCTTCCAGAGCCTCGTACAGCTCTTCGAAGTCTCCCTGCTGATACGGCAGGACTTTCTCCAGAGCCTTTTCTCTTTCTTCCTCGGTCTCAGAGCAGATCATCTCGCGGAATGCGTCAATTCTGCCTTCTCCGAAGAACATGTGCTCGGTACGGCAAAGGCCGATACCCTCTGCGCCGAGCTCTACTGCCTTCTTAGCGTCTGCCGGTGTATCTGCATTGGTGCGGACTTTCAGTCTTCTGTACTTGTCAGCCCATCCCATGATACGTCCGAACTCGCCTGCGATTGTAGCGTCTACGGTCGGGATGATTCCATCATAAATGCATCCTGTGGATCCATCCAGGGAGATCGGATCTCCTTCGTGGAATTCTTTTCCGCCCAGTGTAAATTTCTTATTTGCCTCGTCCATAACGATGTCGCCGCATCCGGATACACAGCAGGTACCCATACCACGTGCAACAACGGCTGCGTGAGAGGTCATACCACCACGAACAGTCAGGATACCCTGAGCGCTCTTCATACCGGTGATATCTTCCGGAGAGGTCTCCAGACGAACCAGAACAACCTTCTCTCCTCTTTCTGCCCACTCTACAGCATCGTCAGCGGTAAATACGATCTTACCACATGCAGCTCCAGGAGAAGCGCCAAGAGCCTTACCCATCGGGGTAGCTTTCTTCAGTGCGTCTGCGTCGAACTGCGGATGAAGCAGAGAGTCTAAGTTTCTCGGATCGATCATTGCTACAGCTTCTTCTTCTGTTCTCATGCCCTCGTCAACCAGGTCGCATGCGATCTTCAGAGCAGCTTTTGCAGTTCTCTTACCATTACGTGTCTGCAGCATGTACAGTTTGCCGTGCTCTACGGTAAACTCCATGTCCTGCATGTCTCTGTAGTGAGTCTCCAGAGTCTTGCATACATCTTTGAACTGTGCAAATGCCTCCGGGAATTTTTCTTCCATTTCGGAAATGTGCATCGGAGTACGAACTCCGGCAACAACGTCCTCGCCCTGTGCATTGGTAAGGAATTCTCCGAACAGACCGTTTTCTCCTGTAGCAGGGTCACGGGTAAATGCAACACCTGTACCACAGTCGTCTCCCATGTTACCAAATGCCATCATCTGTACGTTGACAGCAGTTCCCCAGGAGTACGGAATATCGTTGTCACGACGGTATACATTTGCTCTCGGGTTGTCCCATGAACGGAATACAGCCTTAACTGCGCCGATCAGCTGCTCTTTTGCGTCAGCCGGGAAATCAGCGCCGATCTTCTCTTTATACTCAGCCTTGAACTGTCCTGCCAGAGTCTTCAGATCCTCTGCTGTCAGTTCAACGTCCTGTGTAACGCCTTTTTCTTCTTTCATCTTGTCGATGAGCTCTTCGAAGTATTTCTTGCCAACTTCCATAACTACGTCAGAATACATCTGGATGAATCTTCTGTAGCAGTCCCAAGCCCAGCGCGGATTGCCTGACGCCTCTGCCAGAGCCTCTACAACTTCCTCGTTAAGACCGAGGTTCAGGATCGTGTCCATCATACCCGGCATGGAAGCTCTTGCACCGGAACGGACGGAAACGAGAAGCGGATTCTCCTTGTCTCCAAATTTCTTTCCTGTGATCTCCTCGAGTTTTGTCATAGCCTCCATGATCTGTGACATGATCTCGTCATTGATCTGTCTTCCATCCTCATAGTACTGAGTACAAGCCTCTGTTGTAACTGTGAATCCCTGCGGGACCGGGAGTCCAAGGCCTGTCATCTCTGCAAGGTTGGCACCTTTTCCACCAAGAAGGTTTCTCATAGTTGCGTTGCCTTCTGTGAACATATAAACCCATTTTGTTGCCATGTTCCAATGACCTCCTAAAAAAATTTGCGGATATTTCTGCAATATTTCGCATATAATATTTTAATGGTTTTGCCGCTATGCGTCAAGCGTTATATAAGGAAACTCTTCAATCTTTTACGAGGATGTTTATCAATCTATGCGCCCCTATTCCTGCGGTTTTCGGGCCTCTGAAAATTCATTCTGCATTATTACACTGAAAAGAAATGAAACAGTATACCAGCACAGTTAAAAATCAGGCATGTGAAATGACCGCTTATTTATTATTTTTGCACTGTACTGGTCATGCCGGAACAGACCGACGCATAAGAGCTGTCAGATTTTCAGAAATGCCCGGTACCCTTTGACTGCTTCGTACACGTCTGCCTTGCTGGTCACTTCATAAGGCGCATGCATATTCAGGACAGCGACTCCACTGTCGATCACTTCCATTCCATAATTCGCCATAATGTAGGCAATGGTTCCGCCACCGCCCAGGTCTACCCGGCCAAGTTCTGCAAATTGATATGCCACCCCGGCATCGTCCATCGCCTTTCGAAGCGCGGCGATATACTCTGCATTTGCATCGTTGGAACCGGATTTCCCACGGCTTCCTGTAAATTTATTAAAGGTGATTCCATTTGCAAAAAATGCGGAACTGCGTTTCTCAAACGCCTCTGCAAACATGGGATCGTAGGCGGCGCTGACATCTGAAGAAAGCATTCTGGAATTTGCCAGAGCGCGGCGGACTTTCAGTTCGGATTCTCCTTCTGTCAGAGCGATCAGCTCAGCCACTGTATTTTCAAAAAATTTTGAGTGCATTCCGGTTGCCCCCACACTTCCGATTTCCTCTTTATCTACAAGCAGGCAGCATCCTGTGCGCTTTGCATCCGTCACATCCAGCATTGCAAAGAGCGAAGTAAACGCGCACACTCTGTCATCCTGCCCATAGGAAATGATCATGCTTCTGTCAAGACCGCAGTCTCTGGCCTTGCCCGCAGGCACGATTTCCAGTTCGGCAGAGGTAAAGTCCTCCTCATCCATATCGTATTTTTCTTTCAGAAGGCGCAGTACATTTGCCTTGACCTGATCGCTCTTTTTCCCGCTTCCGCCGTTATCGCTACTCTGATCCGGCTCTGAAGTTTCATCCAGGACTTTCTCCGCGGGGCGGTTTCCGATCAGGAGATCCAGCTTCTCGCCTTCGATTACCTTAGAGGCTTTTTTCTCCATCTGTTCCTGCGCCAGATGGATAAGAAGATCCGTAATTACAAACACCGGATCCCCCTCCTCCTCTCCAATGCTTACTTTTGTAACGGTTCCGTCCTTTTTAACCACAACACCGTGGAGAGCCAGGGGCTGGGCCACCCACTGATATTTCTTGATACCGCCATAATAGTGGGTATCAAGATACGCAAATTCCTCATTTTCATAAAGAGGATTCTGTTTTACGTCAATACGCGGGGAATCAATGTGGGCGCCCAGGATATTCATACCCGCAGAAATCGGCTCTTCCCCTATACGGAACAGAGCCAGCATCTTTGACATACACACGGCATAAACCTTATCCCCTGATTTCAGAGTCTCCCCCTTCGCCATAACATCCTGAAGATCACGGTACCCCGCCTCTTGCGCCATGCGGATACTGAGTTCTACACACTCGCGTTCCGTCTTTCCCGCATCCAGGCAGGATTTGTACCGTTCATTAATACGTCCCAGTTCAGCAAGCTGACTGCTGTCATATAAACTCCATACATTCTTTCTTTCCATTTTCTGCCACCTTTCTTCGGGGACGTAGTAAAATCGATTTTTACTACGTCCCCGATTTAATTTTACTATGTCCCAAATTGAACTTTACCCTGTCCCTTTTTACTACTTTCCAATTATACAGCTTTTTACACTGCGATACAATCGTTCCGTTTTTGCTTTTGTAATTTTTAGTTCTTCCTGAAGTTTATCCTTATACTGGCATCTCAGGCTTATATCTTCTATGATTTCATAGGAACCCTCAAGTCCTTTCAGATGCGCTTCCTGTTCCAAAATAGCTAAAGCCACTTTAATGAACTGTGTCTCCACTTCTTCTGGTACGTCTAAAAATATTTGTTTTTGACCTTTTTGGTGAAAGTCCAGACATTCCTCGAAATCCGTAAACTTTGATCTATAAATTTCTATTGCCTTAGAGTGTATTATCTTACTTTTTTCAGTTTCATATTCTCTAAGACTTGAAAATTGATAATTCAAAGGTCTTTTTACCAAATTAGCATTGACCGGATTCATATGAATGTATCTGAAGCAATTCCAAAAATACTGTTCATTTTCCACACATTCACTTTTAAATCTATCCTGAAAAACATGGCCGTTACGATTGTGTTTATAATTGTAATATTCTGCAAATTCCGCCAAGACAATGGCTAAATAATGAGATAAGAGTTTCAGATCAGCATGAAGCAAAAGATGAAAATGCGTTGACATAATAACGTATGCATATACTTCAACATCATGCTTATCAAGATGCTTCAGAAGAAGCCTTATGAAATTGTTCTTCTCTCTTTGTTGTTTAAAAATACGTTCCCTGTTAATTCCTCGCGCTATCACATGATAAAAATCTGTACTGCTTCTTTTTCGTGCGGTACGCGGCATTCTGTCACCCCTTCCACAGTTTGGGACAGGGTAAAACTCAATTTGGGACACAGTAATTCTTATTCGGGGACGTAGTAAAATTCAATTTTACTACGTCCCCGAATAATTACCATTCAAATTTTTTCTCAAAATATGCTTTTAAGTCTTCGATTTTGATTCTCTCCTGCCCCATCGTATCGCGATCGCGTACTGTTACTGCTCCATCTTCCTCGGACTCGAAATCATATGTTACGCAGAACGGGGTCCCGATCTCATCCTGTCGGCGGTAGCGTTTCCCGATGTTTCCACGGTCGTCAAACTCACAGTTATAATATTTGCACAGTTCGGTATATATTTTCTCAGCGCCCTCGTTAAGTTTCTTGGAGAGCGGCAGCACGCCGATTTTTACCGGCGCCAGCGCAGGATGGAAATGAAGAACTGTACGCATATCCGGCTTTTCTTCTGTTCCGATATTTTCCTCATCGTAAGCGCTGCACAGGAATGCAAGCACCATGCGGTCTGCTCCGAGCGACGGCTCGATTACATATGGAATATATTTTTCTTTTGCCTCGTCATCAAAATAAGTAAGATCCTGCCCGGATACATTCTGATGCTGCGTCAAATCATAATCCGTACGGTCAGCGATTCCCCACAGTTCGCCCCAGCCGAACGGGAAAAGGAATTCCACGTCAGTGGTGGCCTTACTGTAGAAGGAAAGTTCTTCTTTGTCATGGTCACGGTAACGCACCTCGTCTTTCTTCAGTCCAAGTGAGGAAAGCCAGTTGAGGCAGAAGTTCTTCCAGTAATCAAACCACTCCAGATCCGTATCCGGTTTACAGAAAAATTCCAGTTCCATCTGCTCAAACTCTCT
This sequence comes from Candidatus Mediterraneibacter avicola, assembly GCA_019115385.1. Classification (GTDB taxonomy): domain Bacteria; phylum Bacillota; class Clostridia; order Lachnospirales; family Lachnospiraceae; genus Mediterraneibacter; species Mediterraneibacter avicola. Next base: position 5,514 of record DXDR01000027.1, read on the forward strand.
GGTACGGAATGTAAAATTGCCCGGTGTGATTTCATTGCGGAAAGATTTTCCGATCTGGGCGATACCAAACGGAAGTTTCTTTCTGGAAGTACGCTGTACATTCTTAAAGTTCACAAAAATGCCCTGGGCAGTCTCGGGACGCAGATACACGGTATTCTTTGCATCCTCTGTTACGCCCTGGAATGTCTTGAACATCAGGTTGAACTGGCGGATATCAGTGAAATTATGTTTTCCGCAGGAAGGACAGGGAATCTGATGCTCGTCGATAAACGCTTTCATCTGCTCCTGCGACCATCCGTCCACAGAGCCCTCCAGCTTGATGTCGTTTTCCTCGCAGAAATCTTCGATCAGCTTATCAGCGCGAAAACGCTCATGGCACTCTTTACAGTCCATCAACGGATCGCTGAAACCGCCCAGATGGCCGGATGCAACCCACGTCTGAGGATTCATAAGGATTGCACAGTCTACTCCTACATTATACGGATTCTCCTGCACAAATTTTTTCCACCATGCTTTTTTTACATTGTTTTTTAGTTCAACACCCAGATTGCCGTAATCCCATGTGTTTGCGAGTCCTCCATAGATCTCGGAACCCGGGTAGACAAATCCTCTTGATTTGGCAAGCGCCACAATTTTATCCATTGTTTTTTCAACCATGTCTCAATTCCTCACATTCTTTTAAACTGACGCTACTTATTATAACGGCTTGATATCCATTTGTAAAGAAGCGGCTTTCTATTCTCTCCCTGCTTTTATCCGCTTCTGAGCAACTTTTCTGTCCCTCTGTTGACAACTCTTGTCCGGCCCGTCGCCAGATGGAGAATTTTCCGCAACTGCACATGCAGTCAGGTTACAGATTCCTCTCATTTTTCACAACAATGTTTCCAGAATCTCCAGTGACTTGAACTTTTTATCCACATAAATGTCCATCAGACGCTTCATCACAGTTCCGAGCTGGTCAAGCACTTGCTCTGTAACATTAAACGTGTACAATTTTTCTATTTTACTGCTCTCTATAAACTGCATACAAAACAGGGTAGAATTATCGAGCATGATTCCGTCTGACACATCAGAGTTGCATTCGCTGCACACAAGGCCGCCTTTGCGCGGGCTGAATACAGCTGGACGTTCTTTGTCGCCGCACTGGACACACTGAAACACCTGCGGTCCCTGTCCGTTGACGCACAAAGCTTTGAGTTCAAATATGTATCGGATAAGCAGGTTTGGAATATGGGGATTGAGAAGCGCCCGCATAGACTGATAGAGAAGTCCCAGCATTTCCCGCTCATCATTAAATTCTTTCGTATAATATCCTGCTATCTCGAGAAAATAAAATCCATAATAAGCGCCTTCAATATCCGTCCTCAGATCCGCAAAATAATTTGTTATATTTGCTGACTGGATCGTGTAGGACGACCGGCCTTCATACATGGTAAATTCGCCAAAGGACAGCGGATTCACCGCCCCCACCAGCGGACTGTTCGGACGTCTGGCTCCTTTGGCAAAAGCTGATATTTTACCCTGTTCTTTTGTCAGTATAACCACCCTGCGGTCATATTCCCCCACAGGTGTGGCGGACAGTACCATTCCTGTCAGTACAATCTGGTTCACATTTTTCCTTTCCGCCCACAGAAGAATCCTCTTTTTCTTCCACAGCCTTATTCTGGTTCATTTTATAACTGAGATAATCTTCAATCTTTCCTGTCATCATAAACTGATTCCAGTATGTTTCTTTCATCGGCTCACCTCTTCTTAAGTGTCTCATCTTACTGATATATTTTAGGTTGTCCGATTAAAAACACGATATACCCCGAAAAAAATACCAGGCCTTTTTTTCGAAAAAGCCTTGACAGGCCGCCGCGGTCACAGCCCTGCTCTGCAAAAATATTATACCTTCAAATTGTAAAGCAGACAATCGAAATATACCGGATTTGAAATATGCCGGATTCAGCACCGGTATTTTATCTGGCTATTGACCGGGAAGGCCAAAGCGCATACTATTGAAATAGCATAACAGGCTCCGCATAAATAGGACGGAGCACACACAGCAGGGAGGATGCCTTATGTTATCTGTGAAAAGACATTTTCTGCTTCGCAGGATTTCAAAATATCTCCGTAAAAATCTGGTCGTAGATCCAGCGCTTTCTTCCGCTTCATCGGCCCGCTTTCCTCGGGACTATCTGGACATTATGAGACTGAACGACGATAGCTGCGATGATGAATTCTATGCGGATGAACTATGCGATGATGAATTCTGCGATGAAGTACCTTCTTCGACACAGTTTTCTGATGAAAGTCCCTTCTGTCCCCAGACAGAATCCTCCGCACCGTCCCAGAAGCCCCGACGACATTCTGCCTCAAAAGGGGGAAAGCTCAGGAATATCTTTTCCGGCTCCTGCAATATTGACAGCATACGCAGTTATGTTGACTCTAACTATGCCCGCCTCAGCTTCTCACAACGCCTGAATCTTTATATGAGCGAGAAGGCCATCACCACAGCTATGATATATCAGCGCAGTTTTGTCGACAGGAAACTTATCTCCAAAATCATTTCCTCAAAAGACTACCATCCGTCCAAACAAACTGTATTTGCTCTCTGCATCGCTCTGCGTCTGAACCTGAAAGAAAGCACAGAATTCCTGAGTCTGGCCGGATATACATTCAATCATCACAAAAAATATGACCTGATCATCAAATTCCTTCTTGATGACCAGGTCTATGAAATTGATACTGTAAATGAAATACTCTTCCATTTTAATGAACCGTGCTTTGGCGAGTAATATTTCTGCCTCTATTTAACTGACGACATGATGTCCTCACACTGATCCATAAATTCATCCTCATCATAATAATCGTCGTCTCTTAATTTCATAATATCGATCATACGGCCGACCGCTCCAAAGACAGATCGCATCCCCGTTCTGTTCGGAGAATATGTGGCCGCCATACATGGTCTGATACCCAGAGAATCCGCTTCGCTTACCGCATCCATATTAGCTCCAAGAAACAGGAATTCCCACTTGTACACGTCTGTCTGCCGCCGGATCATCTCCCGGAGTTGCGATTTTGAATAATGGCGGCTGGCATTCTCATATCCATCTGTCGTAATCACCATGATAACCCGTCCCGGCCTGCTCTCTTCCGCTGTCTCTGCCAGTCTGGATCCCGTTCGGTCAATAGTAAAACCTACTGCATCCAGAAGTGCCGTACATCCCCTTGCATAATATTCTTTCCCGGTAAGCCTGCCGACCTGCTGTATCGGCACATGATCGTGGAGCACTTCATACTCATCATCAAACAGTACCGTCGTAACTCGCGCCTCGCCGTGTTCTGCTTTTTGTTTTTTAATCAGAGAATTAAATCCTCCGATTGTTTCCTCTGCAAGGGATTCCATTGACCCGCTCCGGTCAAAGATAAATATCATTTCTGTCAGATTCTGGTTCATATTCCTTGTCCCCTTTCATTTGTTTGAAAGGAGTATAACGCAGCCGAAAAAGATATTGGTCGCCAGACGGGCGACAGTTTCTCTGCAGCTGCGTTTTAGCTATCCAGGAACTCCACTCTATTTCCACTGTCGTTTTATCCGGGTCGGCCATAGTAAATTCTGTAGTTTCCCTGCTATTCTGCGGCTGGAAGGAGATTGCGGATTATTCCGAACAACTCTTCTTCCGTTTTAACACAGATCAGACGCCCCGTCTCTGATTCCTTTTTATTCACGGCGCAAGCCATTCCCTGTATGTCGCCTTTTATCCGATCTGATGTTTTTCGGTTTCGCCGATTCATCCATACTGCATTCCATCCGGCGTTTAAGGCTCCTTCCACATCCAGCAGGTACGCGTCCCCCACAAACCAGATTTCCGCGTCGTTCAGACCCATTGCCTGTTTTGCATGATCAAAAATCCTCCGATCCGGCTTTTCACAGCCCACATCTGCCGATACAAAAATATTTTCGCGAGGGATCCACCGTTCTGCCCGCAGGCTTTTCACTTTATCCCACTGCCGCCCGGAAGGACCGTTTGTAATAATCCCTAGCTTTGTTTTTCCTGAACAATACTCAAGGATTTCCTCCATAAGAGGCGACATTCTGATATAACTCTGTCGATGTGCATACAGCCGCTGGAACGCTAGGGCTTTTTCATCTGAAATTGAGATTCCAAAGTCTTCAAACGCCTTCTGCACCCGGTAAATATACATTTCATCCATTGTCATCCCGCCTGACATGGCCCGGGAAAACATCTGGTCGCTATATTTCCTTGTAACCGGATAGATTACTTCTGCCGGAATGGCCGGATCTTCCCCGAAATATTCCGCATATGCTTCCATAAACGGAACAGTCTGGTCATATAATGTATCATCTACATCAAATAAAACTGCTTTTTTCTTTCCCTGTCCAGGCATATCGCTTCCCTCCCACAAATCCGCTCATCCATCAAAACAGACACGAATATCCCCCCTCTCGGCATATTTGAGACAAAGGATATTTCATTCTATGTGCACTGCCATCCTACATCTGTTTCCTTACCACCGCATAATCATCCCCGTTCCGGTAATACGGGCACTGATAATACCGGTCAGACATGATCCTCACATAGTCATCCTCGTCCATATTCATATCACACAGATATGCCCCGTACACCTCATCATATATATAGAAGGCGCATGTTTCGCAGCTTCCATGCTCTTTTCTCTTCATTTTGTTCTCCTTCTCTTCTCCCACCGGGCCTCATACAGAATACCGGCGCTTTACAGTCCGATTATACCTTATGTCCGCCGGTTTGTATATCATGAGATTTAATTCTCGGAACAGTATATTCGGGATATTATTATCTGAATATTCCGAATATATTAATTTTATATATTTTTTATCTGATTTTATATTGACAATCATTTTATTATGAGTTATTATAATTACATCAAAAGAAAAGGAGGACGGACCACCGAAAACTTAATCGTAACTCCATAATTTAAGAAAAGAGAGGTATAGTCCAATGGGAAGGTAAAGCAAAATCAGAAAACACTATTCAGAAGAATAGTTTTACATAGATAAAAATAAAATAAGGAGGTAAAGCCAATGGATGGAATAAGCTAAAAATCCACTGTATGAAAAAGTTTCAATACAGTGGATTTTTTATGTTCTTTTTTAATAGCGTCAGTGTACAAGGAAAAGCAGCCTGCTTCCACAGCCTGCTCTTCGCGTTACTCTTTATTCATCTGCCCTGTACCCAAAATTCTTCATCAGATAATCACTGTCTCTCCAGTTCTTCTGTACCTTTACCCAAAGTTTCAGATTCACCCTGCAGTCCAGCATTTTCTCAATCTCATAGCGGGCCGTGCTTCCGATCTTCTTGAGCATGCTGCCCTGTTTTCCGATTATGATTCCTTTGTGTGAGTCCCGTTCGCAGATGATGGTCGCATCAATATGCATCACTTTCTTTTCCATCTTCATACGGTCAATCGCTACCGCGATTCCGTGAGGGATCTCTTCATTCAGGCAGTGAAGGGCTTTCTCCCGGATCAGTTCCGCTACGATCTGGCGCTCCGGCTGATCCGTGATCGTGTCCTCATCGTAAAACTGAGGGCCATAAGGAAGATATTTGAGGATGACCTTTACCAGTTCATCCGTATTCTCTCCCGTGCGGGCGGACACCGGCACAATATCTGCAAAATCATACTCCTTCCGGTACAGGTCGATGGACGGAAGGATCTCCTCCCGCTTCACCATATCCACCTTGTTGATCACAAGGATCACCGGAGTCTTCACCCGTTTGAGCTGGTCAATAATATGCCTTTCTCCCGCCCCGATAAAGGTGGACGGCTCCACAAGCCACAGCACCACATCCACCTCGTTCAGCGAGCGCTCCGCGATGTTTACCATATATTCGCCCAGCTTATTCTTCGCCTTGTGAATACCGGGCGTATCCACAAATACGATCTGGCCCTCCTCCGTGGTAAGAACCGTCTGAATCCGGTTCCTGGTGGTCTGAGGCTTATTTGACGTAATAGCAATTTTCTGTCCGATCAGCTGGTTCATCAATGTAGATTTTCCCACATTCGGCCTGCCGATCAGTGTAACAAATCCTGATTTAAAATTGTCGCACATTTTCCCTCCAAAGGGGCCTGACCCCTTTTAAGCAAGTATTCTGACTTCTCCAAATAATTGTTTCTGTTGTTCGATTTTTTCTTCGCTTCCAATCACGCAGATCAGACCTGCGTCCAGCACAGCCTGAACAATATCGGCCAGCCTGCGGATGTCTTCCTGTCTGGCATCCAGTATCTGGGCACGCTCCCGGCGGAGCATCTCTTCTGTGATGTGGTTCATGTACAGATTCATGGAGCGGCTTCCTTTCGCCGCCGGATTCATGGGACGATCCAGATTGCTCATAGTCCCTATGATGAATTTATTCATGTCCCTGTCGTCTACGGTAAAGTTTTTCAGGTAGTCCACTACACCCTCATATACTTCTACTGTCTTTTCCAGGTTTGGATCGCGGTAGGATACGAGATAGCCTTCTCCTGCCCGGTTAAAATTACTCATGCAGCCATACGCGCCGCCTTTCACACGGATATTCTGCCACAGATAATCATAGCTTAAGATAACTTTGAGTATCTGAAGCGCTCCGGTATATTCCTGGCCTCCGTCGATAAAATTGCCGCAGCGGGCCACGTACTGGACTTTTGAGGATGTCTTAAATCCTTCGTTGCGTTTTGTACAGTGGATGACACATGCGGTATGGTCCGCTTCCCCGCCGGCGTTCAGGCTTCCTTTTACTGCCGCCAGAGCGTCAAGCGCCGGCGCCAGACCTTCTCTGGAAGAGGTATAACTCATCATCATGTTATCTACGCGGAAAATTCTTCTTGCAATTTCTTTTAAGCTCCTGATCAGCTCCTCTTTGCATCCGTCAAAGTCTTCCTCAATTTCTTTTACCTTTTCATATAATCCGATTCCATCCGTATCGTCCTTGAATTTGGCCACAGGCGATGTATAGGAAAGCGCCCGAAGTACGGCGGTTGTATGGCCGGATGAGAGGAAGGACATTTGAAGCCTGGATTTGAGCATAGCCAGAATCTCTTTCAGCCGCTTCTCATCCTCCAGTCTGGACTCCATCAAAATTTCCCGCATCATGGAGAAGAGCACATTCATCTTCGGATAAAGCGCCTTTCCCCTGATCTCAAATGTAGCCCGGAATTCTTTTTCCTTCACCCTGGTCACATCCGTATACAGCTCCAAAGAAGTGCCGATACCTCCTGTATTTACGTTGATCTCATTAAACAGCTCCCCATACTCGTAATTCGTTGTGTCGATGATGCCCAGCACACTCTGAAGGATTCCCGTATAGGGGAGCAGTTCCTCCTCAATACCGGACAGATCAAACATGAGCGATACATAACCAATCCCGTTGGTCTCCACATTGTGATGGATTACTTTGACGCCGTCCGCATCTATCTCGTCATTAAAGACCTGAGCAATCTCCCGGGAAATGTCTGCCCGGCTCAGAACCGGTATCTTTTCCAGTTGTTCCTGGGAAGACTCCTCTTCCTGATATGCCTCCAGTTCCTTTGTTGCTTTTACAAGCTCCTTCACCTCTTCTTCAGAAAGGCTCTCTTTATATTCTTTAAGCCGTTCTGCCAGTTCCCGGTCCATGCGGGCGGTACGCCCTTTTTCCGGCCGGATAATAACGATCGAACCGTGTGTGTTATCCAGCAGATATTTCTGGATCAGTTCCTCAAAATAACCTGTTTCAACATTTTCCTTTAAAAATTCAAAAGTAGGAAGCGCCTGCATATGGATAAAAGGCTTTTTATCATCATACAGCCAGCTGTCAAACATCTGCAGGCCATACATCAATCCTCTGGGATAACTTCCAAAATCCGCCTCCCGGAACCGGAACTCATAGTAGTTGATCCCCGCCCGCAGCGCCTTTTTATCAATTCCTTGTTCTGCAATTTCACGCAGCGTGCCTTCGATCACACGGATAAATTCTTCCTTCTGATCCAGATTGGCATTTCTGGAAATCACAGAAAAAATCGGCTGATATACACCGTTGTCGTAAGAACCTGAAATATCCTTTCCGATCCCTGCATCCAGAAGCGCCTTTTTCAGTGGAGCTCCGGGCGCGGACAAAAGAGCATAGTCGAGGATCTGGAAAGCCAGATAAAGCTTCTCATCCAGAGACGTTCCGATCACTTTATTGTAGGAAAGATAGGTATTGTCCTCCTCGATCTCCTCGCTGGCTATGGAATACGTCTGAACGACCTCTCTCATCCGGTCAAACGGCTGCTGAAAACGGATAGAAGAATCCAGTTCAATATTATCAAAATCCGAAAGATACTTCTCATCCAGCCATCTCAGCTTTTCCTCCATGTCCATATCGCCATAGAGATAGATGTAACTGTTGGACGGATGATAGTATTTCCGGTGGAAATCAAGGAACTGTTCATAGGTCAGCTCCGGGATTGCCTCCGGGTCCCCGCCGGACTCATTTGCATAAGACGTATCAGGGAAAAGAGAGTTCAGGATCACCCGGTCCAGCACGCCGTCCGGCGAAGAAAACGCCCCCTTCATTTCATTGTAAACCACCCCCGAAAGAGTCAGATCCCCGTCCGGCTCTTCCAGCTTGTAGCTCCATCCCTCCTGCCGGAAAGTTTTGTCATGCTGGTAGATGTTCGGATAAAATACAGCGTCCATATAGACGTGCATCAAATTCTGAAAATCTTTGTCATTGCAGCTGGCCACCGGATAAACCGTCTTATCCGGGTAGGTCATAGCATTTAGGAATGTATTCAGAGAACCCTTGACCAGTTCCACAAATGGATCCTTTACCGGAAAATCCCGGGATCCGCAGAGCACCGAATGCTCCATGATATGGGGAACTCCTGTGCTGTCTGACGGAGGCGTACGGAATCCGATGGCAAATACCTTGTTCTCATCATCGTTTTCCATCAGCAGGACCCGCGCCCCGCTTTTTTTGTGTTTCAGAAGGATCCCCTGGGATTTTATACCTGATAAGTCCTCCTTCTGAATCACTTCATATGCTTTCAGATCATATATGCTCATATGCAAATCTCCTTGTTTCTGTTATTCCTGTTATCCCGGCCGCCGGAAAAGGCAGCGTGCGCTCTTTGTTTTTCCGGAAAACCGGTGCTTTTCATAGTATATCACTAATCAGTGCAGTTTAAAAGGGGACAGAATCTTCTTCCGTCCCCTTTCGTTCTTATTTTGCCAGCATTCCCGCTTTTACCTTCTCTTCGAGTCCTTCTTGAAACCAGGGAATATCGTGGCTGGCATTTCCGGCAGAAGCCAGAAGATGAATAGCGCCCTTCCGAATGCCGCATTTTCTCGCCAGAAAGTTCTCAGAAAATCTTGCGTACTGGATCTTGGAATACTTCACTATAGTATAATGTCTGCCGAAATAGCCTCTGCACAGGGTAAGCGTCTTCTCTCCCGCTCCTGCGCCGGCCGTTTTATAGGACAGCCCCATTCCCGCCAGCACAAAAAGGATGAGCAGAGCCGCCCCGCCCCAGATGCCCGCCAGCGCCAGTATTTTGTCTCCTGATTCCATACCATCTGTCAGTGCAGTCCCAACCAGTGCTGAAAAGCCTACTGCCAGAGCATATACAAAAAACAGCGGCATCCACACGCCCCAGACAGATATGGGCTGGCGCTTTACCTCCTGATCGAGAGAGAAGGCCAGCTCCGGCAGGAGCAGCTCCAGCCGGCGGCGCATTTCCTCTTTTGTACAGTAGAGTACAAGAAAAGAATTCTTCTCCTGCGATTCGTCTCCCATACCTACATTGACGATCTCTGCCATATACCGATGACCAAGCCGGGCCACGAGAGACTGGTTGATCTTCAGCGCCTGGATTTTGTCCACAGGAACCGTATACTCTATCTTTTTCAGAAGGCCGTACCGGATAAACAGCCGGTCACCTCTGCGCTTCGCCCGGAAATCATAATATTTGACAAAGTCCTTTACTGTATCCCAAAGCGCCGAAAAAACGATCGAGGCGGCCACCAGTATTCCTGCAGCCGCTCCCAGCAGTGACTTCACAAGTCCCGGATTCTGCATCACCTGAACAACGGCTCCTGCTGTCGCCGCGGCCCCTCCCAGCAGCAGAAGAACGGAAAAAATATTGACAGAGTACAGTCCATGCCGGATAATATCCCCAAAATCCGCACGGATATCATAATCTTCTTCCAGAGTAACCCGTTCCCCCATTCCAGGCGCACAGGATCCGTCAATAAAACTGCTGTCCGCGAAATCTGCGGCGCCCGGATCGACAGCCGATCCCTCTCCGAAAGAAACCGCCGGTGCGCCGGTCATCTGCATCCGCGCCATGATTTCCCTGCGGAAATTTTCCGCGTCCTCCTTTTTAAGGATGATCTTCACATCTGTCTTATCCGCTGTGGACAGACTGTTTGTATCCATCTTTACCTTACACGTCCCGATCAGCATTTCAAAGAGATTCTGTTCCAGATTGATATTGGATATATTTCTGATCCCAATCGTATTTTTCTTTTTGTTTACTGTATTTTTCTCAATAACAATGGTATTGTCCACTATATATATGTAAGTCCTCGCCCAGACAAGAAAGCGGTTTCCCAGGAAGACTGCCAGCAGAGCCCCCAGTCCCAGAGTGATCCACAATGTCCTGTCTGCCAGAAATGATACATCCTCCGCAGACGCCTCTGCCAGTTCAGGCAGCACCTGGGTAATGCCAAACACCAGGAGTACAAGGATTCCGCTCCATGTCTCCTCAGCCACGATCGAGATATGATTCCTGAATTTCTTACCTGTTTCCATCTTCCGACCTCTGTTCTGTCACAATTTCGTTGATCCTTCTGCGCAGACTGTCTGCGATCTGCTCTGCCTTTTCTTCCTCCAGAAAAGAAATCGTCACATCTCCGCCGCCTGTGGTGACAACCACCTTCGCCACTTTGAACAACTGATCAAAAGGCCCTCTGGCTGTTTGAAGCTTGTGCAGCCGTTCAATGGGAACAATATTTCTTTTTATAAAAAGGTAGCCCTCCACAATGTCAATACATTCGTCATTGATACTGTACCGATAACGGTGATAACGGAAATAAGGGCTGACGATCACATCCAGCAGGATCAGTACGGCAAGCCCCGCTGAAATCCACATCCCCACGGAAATACCCTCAGGTATCAGCCAGAACCAGTTCACCGCTCCAATGATGACCAGGATTACCGTTCCAGTCACAATCCCAGACATATACATACAGGAAAGTGCTCTTTTGGAAAGCTTTTCATAGACCTCTGTCCCGGACATATGCTTCTCTAAACGAGTCTGTTCTGTTTTCATCTTTTCCTCCTCTTCGCATCCCCTTTTCCCTGCATTGCTTCCAACAGAAAAAGGCTCTGCTGCGCGCGCGGATATCATGGCGCAGTTATTGTACTATATGTTTAGTACAATATTACAGAACCTTTTTCTGTTTGTCAATCCTGATCTATTGTTTCATGCCCTCTTTTATAAGCCCTTCCTCTATCCTGAGCAGCCGGTTGTATTTTGCCACGCGCTCAGAACGGCAGGGCGCTCCGGCTTTAATCTGGCCGGCATTAAATGCAACGGCGATATCTGCGATCGTCGTATCCTCCGTCTCCCCGGATCTGTGTGAAATAATCGTGTTGTACCCGGCTTCCTGAGCCAGCTTCACCGCTTCAAACGCCTCGGTGAGCGTACCGATCTGGTTCACCTTGATCAAAATAGCATTGGCAGCACCCATTTCAATCCCTTTTTTCAGCCGTTCCGGGTTCGTGGTAAACAGGTCGTCTCCTACAAGCTGCACACTGCCGCCAATCCTCTCCGTCAGCGCGCTCCAGCCCTCCCAATCCTCTTCATCCAGAGGATCTTCGATCGAACAGATCGGGAATTCGGAAAGCAGATCCGCGTAATATTCTATCATCTCCTCCACAGTCCGAATCACACTCTCTCCTTTCCTTCTCCCCTCTCCCTCAAAACAATACGCTCTTTTCGCCGGGTCGTACAGTTCAGACGCAGCCACGTCCAGAGCGATCTGGATATCCCGTCCCATTCTATAACCGGCCTTTTCCACGGCGTCACGTAAGAACCTGAGGGCCTCTTTCGTGTCTGCAAGGTCAGGTGCAAACCCTCCCTCATCTCCCACAGAAGTATGGAAGCCTCTCTCCTTAAGCAGGGATTTCAGAGAATGGTAAACTTCCGAACAGATTTGCAGCTGTTCCCGAAATCCGCCTGCCCCTGAGGGGACGATCATAAACTCCTGGATATCGAGAGAATTGTCCGCGTGCACTCCTCCGTTTATAATGTTCATCATAGGGACCGGCATCTGCTTCGCACGGACGCCTCCCAGATACCGGTAGAGGGGCTGCTTCAGAGCCGCGGCAGCCGCATGAGCCGCCGCCATGGAGACACCAAGGATGGCATTTGCACCCAGATTACTTTTATCCTTTGTTCCGTCTGCTTCCAGCATGGCACGATCCAGTCCTTCCTGGTCAAACACATCTCTTCCGATCACTGTCTGGGCCAGGATGCTGTTTACATTTTCCACCGCCCGCTCCACTCCGTATCCTCCGTATCTTTTCTCCTGGTCCCTCAGTTCCAGCGCCTCATATTTCCCCGTCGAAGCGCCGGAAGGAACCGCAGCTCTGCCCACGGTATCCTCTCCTGCCAGCACCTCCGCCTCAAGAGTCGGATTCCCCCGGGAGTCCAGGATTTCTCTTGCGAATATATCACGAATCGGTAATTGTCTGTCCATAGCCGCCTCCTTCTAAAATTCTGATATATAGTATTTCCCCCGGTGATCGGCTTAATGCGTTGACTTTTTATATTCCAGAGATTACAATTCGAATAGGATACGCCGGTTTGTTTGAGGGAGGGACAAAAGATGAAATGGAATTTTAAACACTTTTTTCTTCTGACTGCCAGCACGCTTCTTATGGCATTCGGAACTTATTTTTTTAAATTTACCAACAACTTTACTTTCGGCGGAATTACCGGTCTGGCTGTTCTTGTGGCAAAAACGGGACTTATGTCCGCAGGAGATTTCAACATGATCGCAAGTATGCTTTTACTGATCGCCGGTCTGATCATTCTGGGCAAAGAATTTGCAGCCAAAACTGCTTACTGCAGTATCCTGCTCTCGGTCGCCCTCTCCGCCATGGAGCGTCTGTGGCCCATATCTGAGCCGCTGACCAGCCAGCCTATGCTGGAACTGTGTTTTGCCATAGCACTGCCGGCTCTGGGAAGCGCGGTTCTCTTTAATATCGGCTCCTCCAGCGGCGGAACAGATATTATTGCCATGATCCTGAAGAAATATTCCAGTTTTGATATCGGACGCGCACTGATGATCTCGGATGCAGTCATCACCACGGCCAGCTTTTTCGTTTTCGATATTGAGACAGGACTGTACTCTTTCCTTGGGCTAGCCATCCGTTCCTTTATGATCGACAACTTTATCGAGAGTTTTAATCTTTCAAAATATTTTAATGTAGTATGCGACCACCCGGAACCCATCTGCGACTTTATCGTCCATTCTCTTGGCAGGAGCGCCAGCGTCTGCCTCGCAAGAGGCGCCTACTCAGGGAAAGACAAATACCTGATCCTGACGGCTCTGAACCGGGTGCAGGCCGTAAAGCTGAGAAACTTCATCAAACAGCAGGAACCGACGGCATTTATACTGATCTCCAACACCAGCGAGATCATCGGAAAAGGATTTCACAGTATCTGATCCTGGATTCTTATTTTTGTATGAGAAAGGAGCATTTTATATATGAAACATCTGGTAATAGCCGAAAAACCTTCTGTGGCGCGGGATATTGCCCGCGTCCTTCACTGCAGTCAGAAATCTGCCAGCTCTATGGAGGGAAAAGACTATATCGTCACATGGGCTCTGGGCCACCTGGTGACTCTGGCCGATCCGGAGGAATACGGGGACAAATATAAAGCATGGAATATGGATACCCTCCCCATGCTGCCCGAGCGCTGGAAACTTGTCGTCATCCGCCAGACAGCCAAACAGTATCACGCGGTAAAGGATCTGCTCTTTCGCAAAGATGTCTCAGACATAGTCATCGCTACAGACGCAGGACGCGAAGGAGAACTGGTAGCCAGGTGGATCCTGGAAAAGGCAGGAAACCGCAAACCGGTAAAACGACTGTGGATCTCATCTGTCACCGACAAAGCCATCCGGGAGGGATTCGCCCATTTAAGACCCGGCAAAGACTACGAAAACCTGTATCACGCGGCAGTAGCCCGGGCAGAGGCCGACTGGGTCGTGGGCATCAACGCCACACGCGCTCTGACATGCAAATACAACGCCCAGCTTTCCTGTGGCCGCGTACAGACTCCGACGCTTGCCATGATAGCAGCCAGAGAGGAAGAAATCCGAAACTTCGTGCCTCAGACGTACTACGGACTGAAAGCATCTGCAGGAGGGATCTCTTTTGTATGGACAGACGGAACTTCAAAATCGTCCCGAACTTTTGACAAAGAGCGGATTGAAGCCATATACAAAAATGCACAGAAGAACCTCAAAATTACAGAGATATCTAAAAAGCCGAAAAAAAGTTATTCTCCCGCTCTGTATGACCTGACTGCTCTTCAGCGCGAAGCGAACCAGCGGTATGGATTTTCTGCAAAAGAAACTCTCAATATCATGCAGCGGCTGTACGAAAACCATAAAGTCCTCACCTACCCGCGAACAGATTCCAGGTATCTTACCACAGATATTACCGGTACTTTAAAGGAGCGCCTGGAGGCCTGTGCGACAGGTCCCTACAGAAAGACCGCAGCCCTTCTGGCAAAACAGGAGATCCATCCGTCAAAATCTTTTGTAAATAATGCAAAAGTTTCTGACCACCACGCCATCATTCCCACGGAGGAATATGTGCGCCTGGAAAATATGTCTTCCGACGAACGCAAAATCTACGACATGGTAGTCCGCCGGTTCCTGGCAGTTCTCTCTCCTGCATGTGAATCCGAGGAGATCTCTGTCAGCGGCCTTATCGGTAATGAAAGGTTTGCAGCAAAAGGAAGCGTAATAAAGGAATCCGGCTGGCGGCAGATATACGGATCCGACTGGGAAGACATGGAAGAAGAGGACGAGGGCGGATTTGCCGGACAGAGCGGAACTGCTGCTTCCTCTGGCTATGGCAGCGCCATTCCCAATGGCCTGGACACTTCTGCTCTTCGCCCCGGTGCCCTTCTTCCTGTCACCGGCCTTGCCATCACAAAAGGCGCCACAAAGCCTCCGGCATATTTCACAGAAGGTACGCTGATCTCAGCAATGGAAAATCCGGTAAAATATCTGAAGAATAAGGACAGGGCCATTGTACGGACACTGGGAGAAACCGGCGGACTGGGAACTGTTGCCACACGGGCAGACATTATTGAGAAATTGTTTAACAGTTTTCTTATGGAGAAGAAAGGAAATGAAATCCATATTACTTCAAAGGGGAGACAGCTGCTGTCTCTGGTCCCGCCAGATCTGAAAAGCCCGGAGCTGACAGCCCGGTGGGAGCTGCGCCTGCAGGCCATTTCCCGGGGAAAAGATTCTGACCGAAAATTTATGGACGAGATCCAGAATTATACAAAGAAGCTTATCCGGGAGATCCGGGATGCAGACGGCACTTTCCGCCACGATAATCTGACCCGCCATAAATGCCCCCAATGCGGGAAACTTATGTTGGAAGTAAACGGAAAACACGGGAAAATGCTTGTATGCCAGGACCGGGAATGCGGATATCGTGAAACAATATCCCGGCACACCAATGCCCGCTGTCCGGTATGCCACAAAAAAATGGAACTTATCGGAAAGGGCGACGCCCAGAGATTTGTATGCTCCTGCGGACATAAAGAGAAGCTCTCCGCCTTTCAGGAAAGAAAAAAGAAAGAAGGGAAGGGTGCGAACAAACGAGACGTGGCAGCATATATGAAAAAACAGTCCAAAGAGGCAGAACAACCCCTCAACAACGCATTTGCAGATGCCTTTAAAAAAATAGGATTTGGAGAGGGAAATCGTGAATGAGAGAAAGGGCGCCGGTCTCTCCCGGCGCCCCTTCCTTCTCTCATATAAATCCGAATCTATCGGAAGAAATGATCTCCGATCTGATATCCTCCTCCCCCGGTGCTGAAATACAGACAGCCGCCCACGGGATTGCTTCCCGCCAGCGCGTCTTCTGCAGCCTGCATGGCGGAATCTGTGTAACCGCCGCTTGCAAGTACAGAATCCAGCCATCCCGTCATAGCCGGCGTAAACTGCCCGGACTGATATATGACGTCTGAGATCGTATCCGGATATGAACCGCTCTTAACACGATTCATGACAACCGCTCCCACGGCCACCTGCCCTTCATATGGCTGATTTCCTGCTTCGCAGAAGATCAGGGCAGCAAGCAGTTCTTTATCTGCCTGTGCTGCGGCTTCTCTGGCCGCCTGTTCTTCAGCAAGCCGCTGCGCCTCCTCTGCTGCTTTTCTCTCCTCTTCCAGCTTTCTGAGATACTCATTGTGCGCTTCTTCCGCCGCAGTTACTGTTTTCTCAAGCACTTCTGTATGCATATCACGCGGAATCTCGGAAAAATCCCACTCTGCATACATCGCCCCTGCCGCCGGCAGCATAAATAAGGATGCATCTGCGTCTGCGCCCAGACTTGAAAACCCTGTCAACAGAGCCGCACTGGAAGCTGCAAGGTATAGAGACAGGATAATCCTCCTGCTTTTATTATATTTCATATACTCCTCCTCTTAACTTATTGCAATATCTTTATGTAGTTCTTAATTAAATATATGCAGTATTTTCGATTGTATTACAGATATTACAAAAATGTTACGGAGGCTATTCTAATATAAAACTCTTATCTTGTCAACTTTTTTATTTCACTTTTTCCAAGGCACACAACAAAAAAGGGCTGCAGCAGAAGCAGATGAATAATCTGATCCCACTGCAGCTCCATCCATTATATGCCTGTTACCTGCGGAGAAAATTGGCAATCCTCTTATACACGATAAAGGTAACAGCTCCGTTGATTCCGGCCTTGATCACATTAAATCCGACAATAAACGGCATCAGCTGCCACACTGCAGAAACAGGAACTCCCATGAACAGCGGCGTGATCACCATATTGGCTCCCAGCATAACAACTGCCATGGAAGCCGTGCCGCACACAAGAGCCACAGCCGCTCTTGCTCTCGTTTTCTTTCTGCTGTATATCGTTCCTGAGACCGTCACAAGCACTCCTGTAGCGATCACATGCATCAGAATGCCGTACAGTCCGCTGGATGCGCTGACTGTCAGCCCCTGGACAACCGACGTGACCACTGTCAGCACAAGACCTGCAAGAGGTCCGAAAGCAAACGTTCCGATCAGGATAGGAATATCCGCCGGATCATACTCCAAAAATGCTACTGCCGGGAAAATCGGAAAGTGGATCAGGTAGACGAGCGCCACCGATATTGCCACCATCGCTCCCATTTTCACCATTTTCATTGTTTTTCCGCTGTTTACGGCCATCTGTCCTTCTGTCATTGTTATCTCTCCTTTTTCTTCCGCGTTTGCGCGGTTAATCTTTTTGAAAAAGGCAATCTTCCTGGAAATCCTCCGTCAAAGAATTTCTGTCCGGATACAGACAGTATGCTTCTTACTGTTCTGTACTCAGCGACAAAAAAACCCCGGACTTTTTTGCCCGGGGTTTTCGCTTTCTTCAACAAAATTTCTGCGAAATCATCTGATTTGCGCAGCTAAGAATCTCTTCTCTCATCCAGACTATACTGTCGGTACCGGAATCCTTTCTCTGATTTTTCTGTTTACAGAAAGTCACCGGTTCAGCCGCTTAAAAAGCGGGTCGCGGACTATACCGCCGGTTGGGACTTGCACCCGACCCCGAAGATTTTATTCCTTTTACGTGTACTAATATAACTCTTTATAAGCGCGATTTCAAGATATTTTTACATTTTTTGCATTTTAGGTATAACAGCGGCGCCAGCCGCAGTAAGCACACAGCGCGGTTTTCCGAATGGCGCGGGCTGAACTGTTACTTTTAGGTTTCACACTTTTTTTCCTGTTTGTTCATAATCCATTCAAAAGTTTATCACA
Organism: Candidatus Mediterraneibacter avicola; assembly: GCA_019115385.1. Taxonomy (GTDB): domain Bacteria; phylum Bacillota; class Clostridia; order Lachnospirales; family Lachnospiraceae; genus Mediterraneibacter; species Mediterraneibacter avicola. The sequence goes on from DXDR01000027.1 coordinate 23,602, forward strand.
CTTTTTACACAACTAATTTATATACTATAATTGTTCTTAAGAAGAACACTTTTTCATAAACTTTTTCCCCCTTTGAGTCACAGAAATGTGACTCTTTCCTTTTTGTGAAAAAATTGCGCCGCCGGAACCGGAATTCAGTACCGCGCAGCGCTGAGTAAGATAAAAGGGCTGCCGCGCTAAAACTGACTTAGCACAGCAGCCCTTTATTCTCCATCTTCTCTTCTGTATCAGTTCATGAATCTTCCTCTTATCTTCCCCCACACATGAGCCTGAACATAATCATATGCCCGATCATAGATAAACAGGCCAATCTGTCCGCCAGCGATCACGCCGGCCATCACCACATCCGATATGGCCCGGGAAAAAAGCAGATCACGGAACAGGATCACGATCGGAATATACATAATATTAAAGATCACATATTTCGAGATCCAGAAAACCACGTTTCTTTTCTGCATCTGGCTGCGTTTTTCCAGCCATCTCCATACCGCCTCGATTCCCCAGATGTAAAATCCCATTGCGGCAAATGTAACAACGTAAAACTTATTCGGCGCCGTGATAAAGCCGAGCAGCACTGCGGCAATATAGAAAGCCGCTCCCACACGCAGCCCGAATTCACGAACGGCAATTCCGACAAAAAAGGATGCCGCCGCGAGCAGAAACAGTGTACTTGTCTCAATAACACTTCCAAGTGCCATAAAAACTACCGCCAGAGCGAGAAGCAGTCCTCCAAATGCCATTGTCTTTGCTTTTACATGCATGAACAAAGATCTCCTCCCATACATTCACAGAGCTGGTCAGCAATAAACAGATCGCAGCACATATTTCCTGTGCCGCAGGAAGATCCCCCCGAGCCATATCCTGCACCATAAGGACTGCTCTGATATCTTCTGCTGCTGAAGTCAAGCTGGTTTAACAGCTGTCTGTACTGCGGGTTATTTGGTTCCATATTAACAGCCTGAGCCGCATGATCTCTGGCGAGAACATTATTTCCCAATCCCGCATTCGCGCAGCCGCTTAAGTAATACCAAAGCGCCGACCTCTCAGGAACCTGATCCAGCGTATTGAGCGCCTCACGGAAACGTCTGCTATTGATGTAATTAACCGCTGCCTGGAGACGCGGATCAGGCGCTGCTCCCTGGGAAGTTCCGCCGCTGTAGGAATAACTGCCGGAGTTTCCGGATGATGACCCTCCGTAGGAATAACTGCCGGAGTTCCCGGACGAACGCTCATGCATGATCGTATCGTATGCCTCCTGCACTTCCTTGAACTTTTCCTCCGCCAGATCAGCAAGCGGATTGTCCACGTTTGCATCAGGATGATACTTGCGCGTCAGTTCCCTGTATGCTTTTTTTATCTCATCATCCGATGCACTGGAGGACACGCCAAGCACATCATATGGGTTTTTTGTCATTTTTTCCTTTCCTCACTTTTCTTCATCTGTATCTTATTATAGCGATTCCAGACACCATCATACAATATATTTCTCAAAATGTCCACATCAACCAGGCACGGGAGGCGTTCAAATTCTGCCGTGCTCTCTGCGATCATCATACACAGGATCTGCTGCATCCGCTCCTCATAGTCCTCATTTTCATAAATCTTTTTCAGAGGATTGTAGCGGCCTTTCTGAATATCCTCCGGCAGATCCTCGTATGCATCCATAATATATATATATTTTCCAAGAAAGAAGCCCATTTTCCGCAGACTTCTCTCCCAGCCGTCCTCCTGATAGACAAAGAGTTCTTCCATCAGACGTCCGAAGCAGCCTGCCGTGCGGTCGATGTCTGTGCTGTTCTCCTTTTCGCATACTGAAAGATTCTGAAGTTCCCTCTGGATAGCCCGGCTCTGCCTGGGATAAGCCGCCTCGATCCTGCGTGCCTTTCCGGCGAGCATACTTTTCGTCATCAGACTGCTGACTTTCCTGTCGTCCTCCCAGTCGTCCTCCATATGGTAATACGCAAGCAGCACATTCATAGCTGCCGCGTAAGACGTAATCTCATTTCGCAGCATTTTCTGTTTTTTCACAGGGTGAACCTTACAGCGGTGCATTTGCGTCTCCGTCGCTGTCTCATACAGAGAGGAAAGCAGGATAACGGCAAACGTCATATCATAGGTCAACGTCATTTGCCCCATAAATCCGTACTTTTCTTTCAGGACACGGCACAGTCCGCAATAGTACGCCTTATATTTTTTCAGATCCTTCACCTTCAGTTCCGGTTCACAGATGGTCACATAGCCAAACATGATTTCTCCAATCTTTATTCGCATCCTCCGCTTTTTCATCTGGAGCGTTGTTTCTGCTATTATATCATGCATATTCGGCCCTGTTCATAACATTTTTATAAAAAAACTCCGATCCGCTCCAAATAGAAGCCTTATGCTCCTGGTCTTTTCCCGCAGATGGACTGGTACAAGCTCCTGACCGCTTGTTTGTTAACCAATTATTTATTTTAGTTGACATATGCAGAAATATCAATTATACTATGCTTCACTTATTCATTCATGCAAGGAGTAAATGCCATGTCCGCTAAAACTGATTTTCACACTCGTCTGAACCGCACAAGATTTTTGACTCTTACCGGCCTGATGACAGCGCTCACCTGTATAATCGGTCCGCTTTCCCTGCCACTTCCAGTCAGCCCTGTGCCCATCACCCTGACAAATTTTGCGGTTTACATGGCTGTCTATGTCCTGGGTCTAAGGGACGGGACCATAAGCTGTCTGATCTATCTCTGTCTGGGAGCCGCAGGTCTTCCTGTCTTTTCTGCTTTCAGCGGCGGTCTGGCAAAGCTGGCCGGACCTACCGGAGGGTATCTGATCGGTTTTTTCTTCCTCGCGCTGGTACAGGGATCGTTTATGCGCGGATTCCCGGGGAAAAATACGGCTGCCATAGCCGGAATGATCCTCGGAACCACTGTGTGCTATTTCTTTGGAACTCTGTGGCTGGCCTGGCAGATGGGACTTTCTTTTGGCGCTGCGCTGGCTGCCGGAGTCATTCCTTATCTCCCGGGAGACGGCGTAAAAATCGCTGCCGCCGCTCTGATCGGGCCAAAGCTTCAGGCTGCAGTCAGAAAAGCTTTCGTATAAAGCAAAAAACTCTGAGAAGTTCCCGGGCGGACTGCTTTTATGTCCCGCCGCTTTCTCAGAGTTTTTATATCCCGGATACTCTATTCTGCTATATATTTACATGCCGCCAGTGCCGCCACCGCTCCGTCAGCCGCTGCTGTTGTAAGCTGGCGCACTTCCTTCGTCCGGCAGTCTCCCGCTGCAAAGATACCCGGGGCAGATGTAACGCAGTCCTCTGCCGCCAGTATAAAGCCGTTTGCATCCAGTTTTACCACGTCTGCAAAGCACTCATTCTGAGGGATCTGTCCTACGGCGATAAACACGCCAGCCACATCGAGCCTGAAATCTTCGCCTGTCTTTTTGTCCGTCAGGACCAGCCCTTCCACCACATTTTCACCAAGTATCTCTTTTACTACGGCGCTCAGCACAAATTCTACATTTTCTTTAGAGGCAAGCCTCTTTACAATGCTGTCCTCGCCCCGGAACTCGTCTCTTCTGTGTACAAGATAAACTTTATTGCAGTAGTTCGAGAGAAACTCTGCATCCTGGAGAGCTGTGCTGCCTCCGCCGATCACGGCTACATCCCGTCCCCGGAAAAAAGCTCCGTCGCAAGTTGCGCAGTAGGAAACTCCGGCTCCCGTAAGGCGCTCTTCGTCGGCTACACCCAGATGACGGTGTGTAACTCCGGTGGCAAGGATGACGCTGCGGCATGGGTATGCCTTATCCGTCGTCTCAATGACCTTTATCCCGTCCTCAACACGGATTCCTGTCACCTTTTCCACCACAGTCTCCGTCCCCAGTTTCATCGCCTGATCCAGGAGATTCATGGAAAACTCACTGCCGCTTACACTTGCGATCCCGGGATAATTTTCTACATTCGGAGAGGAGGTGATCTGACCGCCAAAATTTCCCCCTTCAATAATGATCGTCCGCTTTCCTGCCCGCTGCCCGTAGATGGCAGCCGTCATTCCGGCTGTCCCGCCTCCTATAATTCCAATATCGTACATAAATCAGCCTTCCTTTTCTGCAAAACTTTTTATATTTGATGCATTCGCAAATTTTGAAATCTCGCCATCTTTTATTACGATCAGAGTAGGCGCCTGCATCACTCCGTACCGTTCAACCAGTTCCCGATTTTGTTCCGCGTCTACGATCTCATATGGGATATTCGCCTTTTCCAGCGAATTAACAGCCACACGGCAGTTGGGACAAGTTTTCGTCGTAAACAGCAGGGTTTTTGCACCCTCTGCCCCGCCTTCTGTTTTTTCTGTCTCTGCGGCCGCCGCCATCGTCCGCGGGCGCATATGGGAATTTGTTATGTCATATACCCTGCGTTCTTTAAATTCCTGGGTCTTTCCGTCGTTCCAGTTCTTTACCGGACGGTAATATCCGGTAATACGGCTGTAAACCTCCGTCTCAGCGCCGCAGTGCGGGCATTTATACTGCTCGCCCGTAAGATATCCATGATTCTTACAGATGGAATACGTGGGCGACATGGTATAATAGGGAAGTTTATAGTTTTCTGCGATCTTCCTCACAAGGGATGCCGCCGATTTCCAATCAGGCAGCTTCTCACCCAGGAATGTATGGAACACCGTTCCGGAAGTATACAGCGTCTGAAGTTCATCCTGGATATCCAGCGCCTCAAATACATCCTCCGTGTATCCCACCGGGAGATGTGAGCTGTTTGTATAATAGGGCGTTCCGTTCTTCTCTGACGCAGTGATAATATCCGGGAACTGGGCTACATCGTGCTTGGCGAGCCGGTATGTGGTGGACTCTGCCGGCGTTGCCTCCAGATTGTACAGGTCTCCGTACATCTCCTGATAATCAGACAGGCGCTCACGCATATGGTTAAGCACATTTTTGGTAAACTGCTGAGCCTCTGCATCCGTCAGGTCTTTTCGGATCCATTTTGCATTCAGGCAGGCCTCATTCATGCCGATCAGGCCTATCGTTGAGAAGTGATTGTCAAATGTCCCCAGGTATCTCTTTGTGTAAGGATAAAGGCCTTCATCAAGAAGTTTTGTTATTACTGTACGCTTAATGTGAAGAGACCGTGCAGAAATATCCATCAGGCGGTCAAGCCTTCTGTAAAAGTCTTCCTCGTTTTCCGCAAGATATGCGATTCTTGGCATATTTATTGTGACAACACCCACGGAACCGGTGCTCTCCCCACTTCCAAAGAAACCGCCGGATTTCTTGCGCAGTTCCCTCAGATCCAGGCGTAGACGGCAGCACATACTGCGCACGTCGCTGGGTTCCATATCGCTGTTAATGTAATTAGAAAAATACGGCGTGCCATACTTGGCCGTCATTTCAAAGAGAAGGCGGTTGTTCGGCGTATCCGACCAGTCAAAGTCTTTGGTAATGGAATAGGTGGGGATCGGGTACTGGAAACCGCGCCCCTCTGCATCTCCCTCGATCATCGTCTCGATAAATGCCCTGTTTACCATATCCATCTCTTCTTTACAATCGCCGTAGGTGAAGTCCATCTCTTTTCCGCCTACGATCGCCGGAAGATTTTTCAGATCGTTGGGTACCGTCCAGTCTAGGGTAATGTTGGAGAAGGGCGCCTGCGTGCCCCATCTGGACGGGATATTTACCCCGTAGATAAAAGACTCAATGCATTTTTTCACATCGGGGTATGTCAGGTGGTCTGTCCTGACAAAAGGTGCCAGGTAAGTATCAAATGAGGAGAATGCCTGGGCGCCCGCCCACTCGTTCTGCATAATCCCCAGGAAATTCACCATCTGGTTGCAGAGCACACTAAGGTGCTTGGCAGGAGCCGACGTAATCCGCCCCGGAATTCCGCCAAGCCCTTCCTGGATCAGCTGCTTCAGGGACCATCCTGCGCAGTATCCTGTGAGCATGGACAGATCGTGGATATGAATATCTGCATTTTTGTGTGCTTTCCCGATCTCGTCGTCATAAATCTCCGACAGCCAGTAATTTGCCGTGATAGCGCCGGAATTGCTCAGGATCAGTCCTCCTACCGAATAGGTTACCGTGGAATTCTCCTTTACACGCCAGTCCGTCACCTTTACATAACTGTCCACGATCTCTTTGTAGTCCAGAAGTGTGGAGTTCAGATTGCGGATCTTCTCTCTCTGCTTTCTGTATAAAATATAGCCTTTCGCCACATCATCATATCCTGCCTGGATCAGCACAGACTCCACGCTGTCCTGGATATCCTCCACAGAAACCAGGCCGTCGCTGATCTTCGGCTCAAAAGATGCCGTCACCTTCAGAGCCAGCATGTCGATAATATCCTGATTATAATTCTTCTCCTGCGCCTCAAACGCTTTTCGGATCGCTTCGCTTATTTTCACAAGGTTGAATTCCGCCACCTTGCCGTCACGCTTTTTTACCTGATACATTTTCCCGGTTCCCCTTTCTTTTCTCCTGCATATTTATCATGTTCTGATTATCATAAGCGGCGTTCCGAACCTCAGCCGTTCAGGCTTCTGTTATGCCGCTTCTCACGTACCCAGCCCCAGAAGGAGCGTCTGAAAATATTCTATCACCCCCACACATTGCATGTCAACAAAAAACACCAATATCTAGTGTGTTTCTTTTTTAACAATGACTAGATATTGGTGTGTTTATATTTTCCGATCCTGCAGCGTCCCATCGTTTCTTGCGTATCAGATACCGGTTTTTCTCTCACGAGACTCCTCTTAGTTCCGCAGCGGGAATATATTTTCTTACGATCTCCAGCGCCTGTTCAAGGATTTCCTTCGTATATGCCCGAAGCCCCGGCTGTATCACATCCCCGGAGTCTACAAAACTCTGGAGATAGTATCTCTTTGCGCCTTTCAGCCAGCGGCCGATCCCCTCAAAATCATCCCGTTTATGAAACTCTCTCACCACCGTGGTCCGAAACTCATAAGGCACTGCGTCCGACATCAGATATTCCGCGCTTTTTAGAATATTATCCGGATTGTAATCCGCAATTCCGATCGTCAGGCCATACTTATCCGGTACGTTTTTAATATCCATGGCAGCATAATCCACCAGGTGTTTGTTTACCAGATATTTCAGGCGGTTTACATTACTTCCGTTAGTATCCAGCTTAATCAGGTATCCCAGCTCTTTCACCTTTTCCAGAAACCGCTCCAATTCCGGTGCCAGCAGCGGCTCTCCCCCGGTAATGCACACTCCGTCGAGAACGCCCTGGCGCTTCTTCAGGAACGTCAGAACCTCTTCCTCCGAAATCGAATACTCTGGCCGGATATGAGTTACAAGAGACGCATTGTGGCAAAACGGGCAGCGGAAATTACACCCCGCCAGAAACACCGTGCAGGCAACCCTGCCCGGATAATCCAAAAGCGTCAGCTTTTGAATTCCCTGTATATTCATGGTTCCTCCCAAAGGGGTCAGACCCCTTTTGACAATATTGTATGAATTGTTTACCGCTTTCTTCAAAAGGGGCCTGACCCCTTTTGGAAGTATTGTACGAATTGTTTACAATTTTTTGGAGATTTCAGCACATGTTTTCATGGCTTCGATCACTGCGCTGCGAAATCCACGTTCCTCCAGAACTCTCACGGCCTCTATCGTTGTACCGGCAGGGGAGCATACCATGTCTTTTAATTCGCCCGGGTGCTTTCCTGTCTCGAGTATCATTTTCGCGCTTCCGTACACTGCCTGGGCTGCAAACTGATATGCCTGCTGCCGGGGCATACCCTCTGCTACAGCCGCATCAGCCATCGCTTCGATAAACATGAATACATACGCCGGAGAGCTTCCGCTTACTGCCACGACCGCGTCGATCAGATGCTCTGGCACGATTTCGACCTTGCCGAAAGCGCCGAGCAGTTCCAGTGCATACTTCTTTTCTTCTTCTGTGACACGGGAATTCGGGCATGCGGCCGTCATCCCTTCTCCTACCAAAGCCGGAGTATTCGGCATGGTGCGTATGATCTTGACCGGTTTTCCAAACTGCTCTTCCAGCCACGCCAGTGTTTTTCCCGGAGCGATCGTGATGATCAGCTGCTCCTCACGGATGCAGTCTCTGATCTCTGCGATCGCCTGTGCATAAAACTGGGGTTTCACTGAGAGGATCAGCACTTCTGACTTTTCTGCAGCCTCGCAGTTGTCTGCAGTCACCTGGATCCCGTGCTCTCTCCGCGCCCGTTCTCTGCCTTCCTCCATAATATCTGCGCCTATGATTTCTTCGGGAGGGATCATCCCCTTTCGGATGATTCCTCCCATGATCGCGCCTGCCATGTTGCCCGTTCCAATAAATCCTAATTTCATAATATCTGTTTCTCCTTAATATTTTACATCAAATGTTCTTTCCTCTTTCAGCGGTATTTCCTTTGTGTCCATCCAGTCAATGGTAATAAAGCGGGAGTTGTTCAATCCCACGAGCAGCTTATTGATCAGCTGTTCCCTCCCCTGCACTTCCATTGTCACAGTTCCTTCCCAGTCGTTTTTCACCCATCCGGTCAGTTCCAGAGACTGGGCGAGATACTTTGCTGTATACCGAAACCCGACACCCTGGACACGACCGTAAAATACAATATGTTTTCTAATTTCTGACATACGCTTTTCTCACTGTACCGGGCTCTGTTCATCATCCGCAGCCACTTCTGTAATGGATTTGACCAGCCCTGCAATTTCCTGAATCTTTGACGGGACAATGATCTTGGTTGCCCTGCCGTCAGCTGCTTTTTCAAATGCTTCCAGACTCTTCAGGGTCAGGACAGCATTATCGGCCCCCGCTTCTTTCAGAAATCTGAGACCGTCAGCAGTTGCCTGCTGTACTTTCAGGATCGCCTCTGCCTCACCTTCCGCCTCTCGGATCATCTTTTCTTTCTCAGCCTCTGCCTTAAGTATCGCAGCCTGCTTTGCCGCTTCCGCCTCAAGGATCACAGACTCCTTCTGGCCCTCTGATACAAGAACCGTGGATCTCTTTTCTCCTTCCGCCCGAAGAATCGCTTCACGTCTCTCGCGCTCCGCCTTCATCTGTTTCTCCATGGCATCGCGGATAGCCGTGGGCGGGATAATGTTTTTAAGTTCTACTCTGTTTACTTTGATCCCCCACGGATCTGTAGCCCTGTCCAGTTCCGCGCGCATTCTCGTATTAATGGTTTCACGGGAAGTAAGCGTCTGATCCAGTTCAAGATCACCGATAATATTCCTGAGTGTAGTTGCTGTCAGATTTTCGATGGCAATGATCGGGTTTGCCACTCCGTAGCAGAACATTTTCGGATCTGTGACCGAATAAAAGATGACCGTATCGATCTGCATTGTAACGTTATCCTTTGTGATAACCGGCTGAGGCGGAAAGTCCACCACCTGCTCTTTTAAGTCAATCCGCCGCGCCACACGGTCAATAATGGGCATCTTAAAATGAAGACCTGTGTTCCACGTGGTAAGATAAGCACCCAGGCGCTCCACAACAACCGCCTGAGCCTGATGCACGATCTTAACGCACGAAATCAGGATCAGCACTGCAAGAATTACAATGACTGCAAATAAAATTACTCCAATACCTATAAACGAATAGTTCATACCGCTTCCTCCTCATATCTTTCTACAATTAATTTGACTCCTGAAACAGCCACCACTCTGGCAAGAGAGCCTTCTTCAAATATTTCTCTGTCCTTCTCCGCCCGTACTGTCCATTCCTGACCGTCTACGACGCTCCTTCCCGTCTGGTTCAGATTATCGACTTTTTCTGTGATCCGTATAACCTTCCCGATCTCGCTTTCGTAATTCGTCCTGACGCGGTTCCGGTTGAGATGCTTCTCCGCCAGCGGACGCGTAAAGATCAAAAGTACAATGGATACTGCCAGAAAAACAATAATCTGCACAATAAGATCCGCGCCGAATACATTGGCCGCCAGGGCCGCCAGCGCTCCTATTCCAAACCAGATGGTCGTCAGGCCGACTGTAAACAGTTCAATGATAAGCAGTACAATGAACAGGCCAAGCCAGATCAGATTCAGCATGGATGGTGAAATCATCAGAATGTCAGTTCCCATATATTATCTCCTTTCTTTCGTTTTTATGCCTCAGAATCATTGCTCCATATACTCTGAATAGTCAACATCATAGTAGCCTTCCCCCGGCGTCAGGACGGCGTCCCCATATTCAACGGAAATTTCCGTCCCGGCAGGGATCACAATATTTTTCACACTGATATCCGTATAGTTTTCTGTGGTAAGCGCATAATCCGGGCCGTCCACCCAGAAGAATTCGGTAGATCCGTTCGGATATATGATAGAAATGCTGGTATATCCGTACTCATCCTCCCGCTCTTCCTTTGCTGTGATATCATAGATGCCCTCCGGCAGCTCTCCTTCTCCGGCCACATAAGCACCCGCTTCAAGGGTAACGGGCTCAGTCAGCGGATTCTCCGCAGCCGTCTGAACCAGAGGCTGTGCGTTCTCTGCGCTTAACTTCAGGATAACACCGCTGTCAATCTTCAGCTCTGCTCCGTTATAAAGCCGTATATCATCTTCTTCCGTCACCCAGCCATACCCTTCATCCGGGTCAAAGTATACAGAATAATAAATCCCGTTTTCCTCATCCGAAATGCTCAGCGCACCGCTCCCTTCTTCCAGTTCGGCCCGGTAAACGCCTTCCGGGATATGGACTCCGACTTTATATACACCGGCCCCGGCCACAGTCTCATAAGGCTCCCCGGCCGCCGGGATCTGGCGGGTCACATATTCGTACGGGTCATAGTCCATCATGACATCATATGTATCGCCGGACATTCCTGAATCGGAACTTTCTCCGCTGATATCCCGGATAATCTCTTCACCGAACTCTATCAGATCAGGCAGGAAATTAAGCAGTACCGCCGCCAGAATAATAACAGCGGTTATACACCCCCAGGTGCCCGGTTTCCGTCGGACTGCACTTCCTCTGCCCGGACGCTGCACATTTCCGGCCGGCTTTTGCCTGCCGCCGGCAGCATGCCCGGTTTCGGGCTTCTGTGTATGCGGTATACTATGAAGCGGTTTCTCCTGAGCCGACGGCGCCGTGTGAGACCGCTCCTCCTTCCAAGAGCCATACCTGGATGACCCATCCTTCGCATACGAGCGCTCCCTTCTGTATATTGAATTATCCAGCCCGCAGAGAGTACATCTGCCGCCGGACAGTTTCCCTCCGCAAAGACTGCATCTCCCTTTTGCCATAATTCACCCCCTGGCGGAAAATTCCCATAAAACAAATCTGTCTTATTATATCACCTTTCCGGCCCGATATAAAACTAATATAATGATAAATGGCAGAAAAATTTTCTCAGCTTGAAATGTCACATTTACTCTATTGTATATTTTTTACCGATATGTTACACTTTTTTAACAAGATACACGTTCTGACGGCAAAGGGTTTCCTGAGTCATAAGGCGCAGATATAGGTTATAAATTCAAGGGGATGCTTTCCCCTTCTTTTCCCTGTCTTTTGCGCCCTCCGGCGCTTTTTTCTTTGCCTGAAGACCATTTTTAAGGAGAATAGAATGGACACAAGAATTGCCCTGATCGGGATCATACTGGAATCCCGGGAATCTGTTGACGCCCTGAACCATCTGCTTACCGAATTTGGCGATTACATTATCGGCCGGATGGGCATCCCCTACAGGGAAAAAGGCATTCATATTATCAGCGTGGCGCTGGATGCGCCAAATAATGTGATCAGCTCGCTCTCCGGCAAGCTGGGAATGCTGCCGGGCATCAGCACGAAAACAATCTACGGTAAAAACATTTCGCCGGAAAAATAAAGGAGAAACACCTATGAGCACGAACACTGACCTGAAATCTCTGATTGACCGGCTGGAGCAGACCCGCTCCCTCTCCCGCGAAGAGTGGATCCGGTTAATCCGCGGGCGCACCCCGGAACTTGCAGAATATCTTTTTCAACGGGCGAGAATTATCCGCACCCGTCACTACGGACGTGATATTTATATCCGGGGGCTGATCGAATTTACCAGCTATTGCCGGAACGACTGCTATTACTGCGGCCTTCGGAAAAGCAATAAAGCCGCCGCCCGCTACCGGCTATCCAGGGAGGATATCCTCGCCTGCTGTGAAACGGGCTATCGCCTGGGATTTCGCACTTTCGTCCTCCAGGGGGGAGAAGACGGATGGTATACGGATGATCTTCTGGAAGATATTATTACTTCCATACACAGGAGATGGCCGGACTGTGCCATCACACTTTCCGTGGGCGAAAAATCTTATGCCAGCTACCGCCGTTTTGCCCGGGCCGGGGCTGACCGTTATCTGCTCCGCCATGAGACCTTCAACGAGACGCATTACAGAAAACTTCATCCCCCGCGTATGAGCGCCGCTCACCGCCGGCAGTGCCTTGTGGATCTGAAAAAACTTGGTTACCAGACAGGCACCGGATTTATGGTCGGATCTCCTTATCAGACGCCTGAAAATCTGGCGGACGATATGCTGTTTTTAAAGGAATTCAATCCCCAGATGGTAGGGATCGGACCTTTTATCCCCCATCACGAAACACCCTTTGCCGGAAAGCCTGCGGGGACACTGGAACTCACGCTTTTTATGCTGGCCCTGATCCGTCTCATGCTCCCCCGGGTACTCCTCCCCTCCACGACCGCTCTGGGCACCATCGCACCAGACGGAAGAGAGCGGGGAATTCTGGCCGGGGCAAATGTGGTCATGCCGAACCTCTCTCCGCCCCAGGTGCGGGAGAAATACCTTCTCTATGACAACAAGATCTGTACTGGCGACGAGGCTGCAGAAAGCCTGAACAGCCTGGGAGCCCGCATGGAAGCGATCGGATACCGGCTTGTAACTGCCCGCGGTGACTCACTGAATACCTTTTGACCCCAAACATCAATATATTCATCAAGAAAAAACAGGAGGAATTTTACAATGTACGACGTAAACTCAAAATGTGCAGATGATTTTATCAACCACGAGGAAATACTGGATACCCTCGCCTATGCAGATGAAAACAAAGAAAATATCCAGCTGATCGATGAGCTGATCGAAAAGGCCAAAAAGAGAAAGGGCCTGTCCCACCGGGAAGCATCTGTTCTCCTGGCCTGTCCCATTGAAGAAAAGAATCAGGAAATCTATGCCCTGGCTGAACAGATCAAAAAAGATTTTTACGGGAACCGGATCGTTATGTTCGCTCCCCTTTATCTGTCCAACTACTGTATAAACGGCTGTACCTACTGTCCCTATCACTCAAAAAACAAGCACATCCCCCGCAAGCAGCTTTCCCAGGAGGAAATCCGGCGGGAAGTTATCGCCCTTCAGGATATGGGACATAAACGTCTGGCACTGGAGGCCGGGGAAGATCCGGTGCGCAACACAATGGACTATTATCTCAAATCCATTGAGACCATTTACAGCATCAAGCACAAAAACGGCTCCATACGCCGCGTAAATATCAATATCGCCGCTACCACTGCAGACAACTATCGACTTCTGAAGGAAGCCGGAATCGGTACATATATTCTGTTCCAGGAAACCTACCACAAAGAGAGCTATCTGGAACTTCATCCCACCGGGCCGAAGCATGACTATAATTATCATACCGAGGCAATGGACCGTGCGATGGAAGGCGGGATTGACGACGTGGGTCTGGGGGTTCTTTTTGGTCTTGACAAATATCGTTATGAGTTTGCCGGACTTCTGATGCATGCCGAGCACCTGGAGGCAGCTTTCGGAGTAGGTCCCCACACGATCAGCGTACCCCGGCTGAAACACGCCGACGATATCGATCCGGATCAGTTTGACAACGGAATCGACGATGATACATTTGCCAAGATCGTAGCCTGCATCCGTATCGCCGTCCCCTATACCGGCATGATCATTTCCACCCGGGAAAATCAGGCAACCCGGGAGCGGGTGCTCCATCTGGGCATTTCCCAGATCAGCGGCGGCTCCCGCACAAGTGTGGGCGGCTACTACGAGCCGGAACCGGAAGACGCCAGATCAGAACAGTTTGACGTCAGCGACAACCGCACTCTGGATGAGGTCGTAAAATGGCTGATGGAGATGGACTATATTCCCAGTTTCTGTACAGCATGCTATCGGGAAGGCCGCACCGGCGACCGGTTTATGTCCCTGTGCAAGAGCGGCCAGATCCAGAACTGCTGCCATCCCAACGCACTGATGACCCTGAAAGAATATCTGATGGATTACGCTTCGCCCGAGACAAAGTCCGTCGGCGACCGCCTGATCGAAAAGGAAGTCCTCAATGTACCGAACGAAAAGGTAAGAAATGTGGTGCTGGAAAATCTCCGCCTGATCGAGCAGGATAACCGCAGAGATTTCCGGTTCTAAATAGGAGCTTAAATATTTGTATATATGAAAAGAGGCCCCGGGCAGGGGTGGTATGGCGTCCCTGCCAGCCGCACCATCCCGCCCGGTTTGACCTTCTTCCTGCAATTCTGCTGACTTCCCCTCATTTGTCCGAAATTTCAATTTGCTGCGAACGCTTCTGAAGAGTCCCAGTATTCCCACAATAATAATCCCCAAAATATCTGTTTCCGTTCCCATTCTCATTTCATCTCCTCAGATGTATATTTCATTTTGACATTTAGTAGATGTCATTTATTTTAAGATTTTAGCATATCCTGTTTTTATTGACAATCACTAAATGTCAAAATATACATTCAAGGAGCTTCTATGTACAAAAACAAATCCATTGAAGGGAAAAATAATATTTGTGGAGAAAAACTGGCCCATTTAAGAAAAGAAAGTGTGCCGAAAATGTCTCAGAGAGCGTTTGCGGACAAACTGCAGCTGCTGGGCATTGACCTGGACAAAAATGCTATCCAGAGAATCGAATGCGGAAAAAGATTTGTAACAGATATTGAATTAAAAGCATTTGCACAGATACTGGGGATCACGGCAGACGAGCTGCTGAACAGATGATCGGATCCTAAAATGTGAGGCGGATGTTTCCGGGCGCTCGTACATGAGCCGCCCGACAATTCTGCCTTTATGATTCTGACGCATACTTTGACGGAGAGATCCCGTATGCTTTTTTAAAAATCCTGCTGAAGTAATTCACGTCATGATACCCGACCAGTTCTGCGGCCTGAGTACTGCTGTAACCGGCCAGAAGATATGCCTTTGCCTGCTCCAGCCTTATATGGTTGATGTAACTTGTCAGCCCCACCCCATATTTCTTTTTAAATGTCCGGGACAGCACGTCTTTGTTCATGTAATATTCTTTCGCCAGACTGCTCAGGGAAAGATTTTCCGCATATTCTCTGTCAATGCGATCCTTGATCTGTTCCGTCGTATCCTTCTGGCGGACAATCCCCTTTTCTTCCGGCCTGTCTGAATACTTCTTCCGCACCTGCTCCAGTGCGCGGTTCAGTTCATTTCGGTCTATGGGCTTCAGAATATAATCTACAGCGCCATATTTCAGGGCCACTTTTGCAAATTGGAAGTCATCATATCCACTGATCACAATAACCGAACTGCCGATATTATTTTCTTCAATGATATTTAATACCTCTTCCCCGGAATATCCCGGCATCTTCATGTCCAGCAAAATGAGAGCCGGAGATTTATCCCGAATAAGTTCTACGGCTTCCAGTCCGTTTTTCGCCTCACCGATGATTTCCATATTATTTTCTTCCCAGTTCCCGATCAGCCGGATTGTACGGCGGATAATATTTTCATCGTCAGCTATCAGTACTTTTATCATTCCCATCCGCTCCTTTCGGAAGAATAATTCTGACAACAGTGCCTCTTTCTCTTCCTCTCTCGATCTGTACGCCGTAACCGCTGCCAAAATATTGTCTGATCCGTTCGTTCAGATTAGCCAGTCCTTTCTGGCTATATCCTTTCTGCTTCATCTCATGGCTGTCTTCCAACATTTTTCTCACTTCCCGGAGCCGGTCTTCATCAATCCCGCGCCCGTTATCTGATATAATAAATTCTCTGGTCTGCTCTGATATGCAGTCCGAAACACAGATCTCCACATTTTCAACTGTTGTTTCCATCCCGTGTTTGATTGCATTTTCCACTGCAAGCTGGAGGGCGAAGACCGGAACTTTGCTCTCCATTGTTCCCTTTGACAGCTTCACTTTAAGGCTGATCCGCTCTCCAAACCGAAACTTTTGTATCTCAATATAATCTCTGACAATCCCCATTTCTTCCGCCACAGTCACGATCGTCTTCCCATTGTTCAGATTATACCGAAGGATACGGCTCAGAGAATTATCGATCATCTCAATCTCCGGCACTCCCTTCTCTATGGCGATCCCGCTGATGGTCTGCAGCGTATTATACAGGAAATGCGGATCAAGCTGCGCCTGAAGTGCCTCAAGACGCGCCTGTTTTTCCTGGATCTGGCTCTGATACTCTGATTCGATCAAACGATTGATTCTCTCATTCATCTGTTCAAAGCTCCTGTACAGCGTCGCCACCTCATCGTTGCGGCCTTTCGGAAGCATATTTTCATACCGTTCTCCCTGCCGGTAGTGCCGCATGGTGCGGGCAAGATTTTCAATCGGCCTGGCTGTGCGGTTTATGATATAGTACAGCGCCAGCCCTCCGAATATGAACATGGCAAAAATTATAACGCAGGTACTTATAAACTGAACCTGTACGCTGGACAGAGCCTGGCTCTCCGGTATGATCTTTACCATCGTCCAGCCCTCTGTGGCTGAGTTGTCACCAATAACAATACAGGTCTCACCGCCAATTTCCCGGGTAAACCAGTAGCTGGTTTCTTCCCTCCTGCCGATCTCCTTTCTGACCGCCTGATAGTCTTCCTCATTTCCCTCTCCGCTGGCATAGATCTGCTGCAGCCCGTCATCAAAAATGAGCAGGGATTCTCCCTCGCTGTCCACCTGTCTGTGCAGGTCATCAAGACGGCTTTTATTCAGATTTACGGAAATGATAAAATAATAGTCGTCATTTTTCAGAGGATATTTAATATATCTTGAAAAACAGATAATATCTCTGGTGTCGTCCCTGATGGCGCGGTCCTTGGTAACAGTAAGGCTGCCCCCGTTTTTCTTCGCGTTCATAAACCAGGGCATCAGGCGGAGTTCCTGATCGTCCAGCAGATACAAGGTGCTGCTCTGTGTCGTGGCAACCGGTATCTCATTAAAGGATGCCTCATCCATAATATACAATTTATCAGAAGTACTCGAAAACAGATAAATACTGTCGATATTATTGCCCGTATGATACTGACTGGCAAGTATGTTGTAAATCTGGTTGTCCTCCGTGCCGGAATCCTGCCCGCCATTTTCCCAGAACACTTCGTCTACAAACACATCCCTGGACGCAGCTGACAATTCCTCTACGATCCCGGAAAAATAATTGCTGTTGGCCTGATGCAGCATCTGCATATTATTTTCTATGACCTCTTCTTTTCTGACATTATAAAAATAAATGTACATGAAAAATGTGCCTATAATCTGGATCAGACAGATCATGGCGATCACAAAGATAATCTGGTTCGACAGCCTTACTTTTATAAAACGGGAATATATATCTCTCATCTTACGAATCATTTGCCGCTCTCCTGTAGTACATTTAATACTATTTTAGATGGATTCCAAAACAGATTCAATAAAAACCAGATTTTTCCTGTGAAACAATTCAGATTTGTGAGAGTGAAAAGGGACACCGTGCGGGAAATTAAGACGGCTTTGTAATGTGCCATAGAAAAACAGAAACCGGAAAAGCGGCGTTAAGATTTACGGCGGCTTGTTTGCACTATGCGAGTCAGCCTGTTGTAAATCTTGTTTTTAACCGCTTTTCCGGTTTCATGGATTTTTTCAATACTCGGATGTTTTCGCCGGCTGTTTCTGCTTTGCGTAGCGGGGCATTTTTTTCCGCTGGGGCGCATACACGAACTGATAAAGGATTCCGGCCATTATGCATGCTCCTATCGTGTCCAGAACAGAATGCTGTTTCAGGAACATAGTCGCCAGAATGATAAGTCCGGCCAGGGTATATACCCCGATACTTACCGCTTTATGCTTCCTCAGTTCTCTGCTTTCAAACACCGCGACACACACGCTCAGGGAATTGAAGACGTGCAGGCTGGGAAATACATTTGTACAGGTATCGGCCCGATAAAGCATCCTCACCATATCTACAAAAATGTTATCACGCTCAAACACCACCGGCCTCAAGTCCTGTCCGTTCGGAAATAGTGTCGAAACAATGAGGAATATTGTCATCCCGGTAAACATAAATGCCGCCATTCTGTAAAACCCGGGCACATCTGTGAAGAAAAAGTACAGAAATGCCGCGGCAATAAAGAAAAACCACAACAAATACGGCACAATAAAATATTCAATAAAAGGTATATATTTGTCCGCCTCTGTCTGGACCACATAATAGTGTGTTGTAACATGTTTTTCCAGCCAGAAAAACCACGGCAGATATATAAGGATATATAAAAACACCCATGCATGTTTATATTTTTTTACAAATTGGATAAATTGTGCTTTCCTGTTCATATCTGATACTCCCTTTTTCCTTCCGAAGGGCTCGGATCCCCCTGTCCTTCTGCTGATTCGACTCGATTATAGCACGATTTATACAGGGCAACAACCAACTTTATAAAATCCTAAGAATTCTTTAGATTCTCGGTTTGCACTCTCAGCTCAGCCCGCGATCACCTTAAGTTTTCTGCCGTGCAGCTGAACCTCCATCTCTCTGCAGCCGGTATACGTTTCTCCGTCCGTATGTACAGTCATAGGCTTTTCCGTCTTCAATTCCAGATACCTGCACCTGAGCCTGGTAATTCCCCTGCAGTTCAGACGGGCTCCCAGGTATACCGCGGGAAGAAGAAACAAAATTTTCAGTTTTGATATGCCGGAAACAAGAAAAACATCCAGCACTCCGTCGTCCGGCAGCGCGTCGGGACAGAACCGGAACCCGCCGCCTTCGCAGGGCAAATTCATGAATGCTGCAAAAAACATTTTTTCAAAGGTATATTTCCTGCCGTCTTCCAGAATGACCTCCGCACGCACCGGCTTATCTCTAAGAAGTCTTTCCAAAGCCACTACAGCATAGGTCAGTTTTCCCAGATGAAGACGATTGAGCATATTTTTCCAGCGGGATACGCTGACTTTATGGCACACAGACGCATCAAAGCCTATACCGCTGCTGACTCCGAAGAACATCGTTTTTTCCCCTGTGTAAAGTTTTCCTACATCCATCTGGATAACTTTTTGAGGAGAGAGCACTACATCCAGCGCTTTTTCCGGTTTTTTCGGAATTCCCATTCCCCGGGCGAAATCATTGCTGGAACCAATGGGTATATATCCCAGCGTAACATTCTCTGAAAAAACAATACCGTTTAACACCTCATTGATCGTTCCGTCTCCGCCCATCACCACGATCGTACATTTTTCGTCTGATAAACTCAGCGCGCCCGCGATTTCACCCGCGTGTCCCTTTCCTGCTGTCATATGTACCCGGTAGTCTGTCTTCCGCTTTTTCAGCTCTGCCTCGATCTTTTCCCAGAGTTTTCTCCCTCTTCCAGAACGTGCCTGGGGGTTTACAATAAATTCGTATTTTTCATCCATACAAGCTACTCCCCGCAAAGTGTGCTGTCCAGATATTTCCCAAGGGAACGGCTCATATTCCCCTCAAAATCCACCTCTCCGTTTCTCAGGCACCATTCAAAAACATTTCCGATCACGATCATCCGTATATCCGTAGTAAATTCTTCGATTTCCACATTCAGCCGGACAATTCCTGCAGCAATGGCCTTTTCCACATAAGTCTGTACCGTCACGATCGGATAAGGACGTTCCGTGCGGATTGCCGCATTGAGCGCCTGGTTTTTTGTATCATAATACCCGGACATAAATTCCACGCCCAATTCACGGCAGTATTTTACATAATTCAAATATACCTGAATAATCCCTTCCTTCACTCCGGCTGCATTTTCGGGCAGTTCCAGAAGATCTGGATTGATCGTGGGCTGATCCTCTATATAATACGAAAGCAGGTCATCCTTTGTCCGGAAATGATGATAAAAACTTCCGTTAGAAACCCCTGCTTCCTCACATATATTTTTGATGGATAATTCCTCATATCCCTTTTTCTGAAGAATCCTCTTGGCAGCCTGAAAAATCTTTTCCTTTGTCTCCCGGGACTTCTGCTGCTGTCTGGATAATTCTATTTTCTCACTCATAGCTGTATTCTCCTGTTATTTGGACGGACTCCGGGAATGCCCGGGTCTTTCGTGGACAGTATACCACATCTTCCAGACGGATTCAAGAAAACAGAGCGGACTCTGTCTCACGTCCCGGACCGTGCCGTCCTCCCCAGTCCTACCTTTTCCAGATAGGGCGCAAAGGCCGACGGTATGGGATATCTTGATTCCAGTTCATCACGTCCGGCAAAGATCACATTCCCCGGCATACTTCTCTCCAATTCGTCCACCAGGATCTCGTACCCCGTCATGTGCCACTCCACATGGCTGAATATATGTTTTGCATCTCCCAGGCTTCTGATGCGCACAGGAACCAGACCCAGCGATTTTCCGTACTCTACCGCCTGTTCCTGACTCAGATGTCCCTCCACACCCGGGAATTCATACAGCCCTGCCAGCAGCCCTCTGGCCGGCCTCTTCTGTATCGCGACTGAACGACTGTCACAGAAAACAAACACCGTGCGTTCCTCGATCCGGCGGGGTTTCGCTTTCTGACGAACCGGGTAGTCAGTCTGCCTTCCCTGCTCATATGCAAGACAGATGTGCTTTACCGGGCACTCCTTACATTTCGGTTCCCCATTCGGAAGACATACGATCGCCCCCAGTTCGATCAGGCTCTGATTAAAATCCCCGGCCTTCCCCCGCGGGATGATCTCTTCTATCATACCTTCAATTTTTTTCTTCACTGATGCTTTTGTAATATCCTCCGGGTCCGCAAGAAGCCGTGTGACCACCCGGAGCACATTGCCGTCCACCGCTGGTTTCGGAATATTGTATACAAACGAGCTGATCGCCCCGGCCGTATAGCTGCCGATTCCCTTCAGCGAGCGGATCGCTTCGTACGTCTCGGGGAAATGCCCCCCGTATTCCTCCATAATCTGGCGCGCGGCTTCTTTCAGGTTGCGCGCTCTGCTGTAATATCCCAGGCCTTCCCACAGCTTCAGAAGCCTCTCTTCAGGAACCTCCGCCAGAGCCTGTACATCCGGCAGTTCTCTCAGGAACCGGTCATAATAAGGCTTTACCGCCTCTACCCGTGTTTGCTGCAGCATGATCTCCGAGATCCACACCCGGTAGGCATTCATCCGTTTCCTCCAGGGCAGGTCTCTTTTATTTTCCCGGAACCATGCCGTCAGAGGCTCTGCCGCCTCTTTTAGCCTGGGACTCCCAAGCACCACGTCCACCGGATCGGCTATCGCTATTTTGTCAGGCTCCACCGTGCAGTCATATGCCAGAATTTTTACCCCCGCCGCCGCTGCCCTGGAAAGGGCTTCGGCAAAGGCCGGATGGGTATCGGTATTGGGCGTAAAGTACCGTACGTCTTTCATCTGGATAACAAAAAAGACATACGTCTCATACCCCTCCTTCCCGGCCCTCATCAGTTCCTCCAGATGTTTCACCGCACGGTCACTGGGCGCATCCGGGAAGCGGCATACTCCGCCTTCTTCCAGTGTCACGCCTTTTACCTCGATAAAGATTTTTCTCTCTCCCGCCTCCACATACAGGTCAAACCGGGAAGAACCGTATACAGTCTCCGGGCGGACCAGCGTTATGCCCGGTATAAATTTCCCCTGCTCGATCCATTCCCTCACCGCCTGATTTGGGATCTGGGAGTCCATATTGATAAGCCGTTCCCCCTTCTCCACAGCGATCAGATCCCACTTTGTCTTTCGGGAGGGATTCCGGCTCTCCTGCACATAGATCACTGCTCCGGGAACCAGCAGTTCTGCACATCTCCCCGTATTTTTTACATGGATCGTTTCCTTCTTTCCACAGATGCCGGCATATGCTATAAACCGATTCGGCCGTTCCAGAAAAACAGCCTGCTCAATTCTCTCGTATTTCATGATACTTTCTGCTCCCTGCCGTGATTTATACTTCACGGTCTTCTTCTGATTTTATCTCTCACATTTTATCACATACAGTCAACCGCCGGAAGCTCCAAAAGGCATATTCGGGGACTGTATGCGGCCGCTAAGGTCTCGGACAAGCCCGGACTTTAGCTCGTGGCTGTCACAGAAAAAGACCAGGCTTTTCTATCGCCTGGTCTCTCGTTTGACACTATCACAATATCTTTGACAGGAATTCCTGCAGCCGCTCATCCTTGGGCTGATAGAAGAATTCCTGCGGCGGAGCCTCCTCGAGGATCTGTCCGTCGTCCATAAAAAGCACCCTATTTGCCACCTCTCTGGCAAATCCCATCTCATGGGTAACGACCACCATCGTCATGCCGTCCTTGGCCAGCTTTTTCATCAGGTCAAGCACCTCGCCTACCATCTCCGGATCCAGAGCTGATGTAGGCTCGTCAAAAAGGATCACATCCGGGTTCATGGCCAGGGATCGGATAATGGCGACTCTCTGTTTCTGTCCGCCCGAAAGAGTGGACGGATACGCGTCGGCTTTGTCGTCCAGCCCGATCCGCTTCAGCAGATCCAGCGCCTGCTGCTTTGCCTCGCTTTTAATCTGCTCCTTTGTCGTCGTGATCGGGATCAGTTCTTCTTTTTTACCGCGGAACAGGTTCTTAATCCGTATGATCCTGTTCTTACGCTTTGCCTTTTTCAGATCTTTGCATCTGAGGTAAGCCGGAGCCATCATCACATTCTGGAGGACCGACTTATTATTGAACAGATTAAAGTGCTGGAAAACCATTCCCATATGGCGCCGGTGCTGATTGATATCCACTTTCATATCCGCGATGTCGACGCCCTTAAAAATAATACTGCCGGACGTCGGATCCTCCATACAGTTGAGACACCGCAGAAAGGTGCTTTTACCGGAGCCGGAAGGCCCGAGCACTGCGACAATATCGCCTTTGTTAATGGTGATATTGACTCCTTTGAGGACTTCAAGGCCACCAAAGCTTTTTTTCAGATTAATTACGTCTATCACTCTTCCTCAGGCTCCTTTCCAGTATTTTTATCAACAGAGTAACCACGAGCACAAGCCCGATATAAATCAGCGCCATCACCAGATACGGAACCATAAATTCATAATTATTCGCTCCGATATAGCTAAATGCCACATACAGATCTGCCGCGCCGACAAAACTTACCACCGAGGTCTCTTTGATCAGCGTAATAAACTCATTCCCCAGTGTGGGAAGTATATTCTTCACCGCCTGCGGGATCACGATCTTTGTCATCCCCTCTCTAAAGCTTAATCCGACTGCCCTTGCAGCCTCCATCTGTCCCACATCCACAGACTGGATGCCGCTTCTCATAATCTCCGATATGTAGGCGCCGCTGTTCAGGCCGAATACGAGCATGGACACCTGCACGCCGGTCACATGCAGACCGATCAGCGGGAAGAGCACATAGTAAAATACAAGGAGCTGCACCACCATCGGTGTACCGCGGAAAAATGCTACATAAAAACTGCAGAATCCGTTCAAGATCCGGGGCAGCCGCTTATATTTCGGCACGACGCGCACTGTCGCGATCAGTGTGCCGATAATGATCCCGACGATCAGTCCGGTCACTGCGATCAGAATCGTGTTCTGCAGACCTTCCACAACTCTCGTATAGCCGTTCTGCTCTATAAATATCTCCAAAAATTTATCTATCTTCTGACTAAAATCACCCATCGTTATCCCTTCTCAAAAGAAGGAAAATGCCTGCATCTATGACCGCTGCCTGAGATGCCTGTATTTTCCTTCCTGTGTTCAAGTCAATCTGGTTTTTTCCGTAATTCCTGCTTACCGCATTTCGTTGATTGATTCCGTGATCGCTGCCGCCGGAGCCGCATCGATGATCACATAGTCGATATTTCCGTTGAGCATATCTGTCACTGCCAGAGAACCATTTTTATATGTCTGACAAGTCGCTTTAAGACCCGGGAAACCGAGATCCTCGCTGCCCTCTACATAGCTGTTTCCTGTTGTTCCCTGCTGTACGCCGATCTTCACAGAAGAATCCAGCTCACCCAGGGCTTTTGCGATAGAATCAGCGTCTGTCATATCGTCAAATTTTGTATCGCTGCTGGGTACGATCAGCCTCTGGGACGCCTGGTAGTATGTCTCGGAAAACGTCACATATTCTTTTCTGTCCTCACTTACTGTAAGACCAGCCATAGCAATATCACATTTCTGCTGTCCTACAGAAAGGCAGACAGCGTCAAAATCCATGTTCTGGATCACGAGTTCCTGCCCCAGCTCCTCGGCAAGGAGCGCTGCGATCTCCATATCGATTCCCACATAACTGTCACCCTGCATATACTCGAAAGGCTCAAACGCCGCATTCGTCGCAACGACCAGCTGATCCTTTGACGGGTCCAACGCTGCGGACTCTACCGGGGTCGGCTCCCCGCCGCCAAAATATTTATCACAGATCTCATCGAGGGTTCCGTCCGCTTTGATCTTCTGAATGAATGCATTTACCTGCTCAAGGAGTTCAGGCTGTGATTTGTCTACGCCGAATGCATATTCTTCACTGGTAAGATCCACGTCGATCACCTTTGCCGTTTTTGCTCCTGAGCCTTTTCCATCATCACCGCTGCTTCCGCAGCCTGCTGCCAGACCTGCAACAAGCGCTGCAGACAGAAATACTGCCAAAAACTTTTTCATCTTTTCTTCCTCCATATACTTTCAAATTGCATAATCATACAGATTATCTTAATAATTTTACCATGTTTCCGCCAAAAAACAAGACTAATTCTGAAATATATGTTCTTTCCTATGCATTTCCATAACTATATGCCTGTATGCCGGCGTCAACCGGCGATCTGTTTCCCCCGTCAGCCGTTTTCCCTGTATCAGAGGACCATGGGGAGTCCAAAATAAAGCAGCACGATAACGCCAAGCACGATCCTGTAATATCCAAATACCTTGAAATCATGATTTTGGATGTATTTTAACAGGAATTTGATCGCCAGGACAGATACGATAAATGACACCGCCGTCCCAAGCAGAAGAAGGAATACCTGCATCCCTGTAAAATTCAGTCCAAACTTAAACAGCCTCAGAGCGCTTGCCCCAAACATCGCCGGTATGGCAAGAAAGAACGTATACTCAGCCGCAAGCCCCCTGGAGATCCCGAGCATGAGCGCACCCACGATCGTCGCGCCGGAACGGGATGTCCCCGGTATCAGCGCCAGCATCTGAAATACGCCGATAAAAAGGATCATTGGGACAGTAAGCTGGGACATTTCCGTCACTCTGGGCTTCCTGCCCTTCTGATAGTTTTCCACCACGATAAAAAGCACGCCATAGATGATCAGGGTAGCCGCTATGACCAGCTCACTGCCCAGTTTCGCCTCTATGAAATCATTGAACAGAACTCCTACGATCCCGGCAGGTATCGATCCGATCAGGACTTTGATCCAGATCTGTATCGTAAACAGCTTCTGCTTCTTTGTCTTCCGCGGCGAAAAGGGGTTCAGCTTATGGAAATAGATCACCACTACCGCAAGAATCGCTCCAAGCTGGATCACCACTTCAAACATTTTGAAAAAATCGTTCCCCTGCTGAAGCGGCATAATACTGTCCAGGAGGATCAGATGGCCCGTACTGCTGATCGGCAGCCATTCCGTGATTCCCTCCACAATTCCAAAAATAATCGTTTTTAATGCTTCTATCATTTTTCTTCCTCCTCTTAATCACGCTGTTCAACTGTTCAGAGCAAACTTTTCAATGGCCTTTGCCACACCTTCTTCTTCATTGCTGGCCGTAATATAATCCGCCGCCTGTTTTACCTCGTCCTCGGCATTTTCCATAGCGACTCCAAAACCCACTTCTCTGAGCATAGCCGTGTCGTTATCCCCGTCACCGCAGGCCATGATCTCCTCCCTGCGTATTCCAAGATATCTGCCCAGAGTAACAAGTCCGGTTCCCTTATTCACGCCCGGAGCATTAATCTCGATGTTATATTTTAGTGAACCGACAAGTTCAAACTCTCCTTCCGCCTCCAGGTCTTCCCAGGCTCTTTGTTTCTCTTCCATATCCGCAAAGAGCGCCTGTGTTTTGTCGAGGCCCCGGTTTTCTTGTTCCACAAGCTTCCGGATATCCGGGACAGGCAGCCTTGTAGTTCTCACATATTCCCACATGTTAGGATTTTTGTGGTATTTTTCTATCTGAGACATTTGGTCCGCCGCAAGATATCCCTGCCCGTCAAAATATACCTCCTGCAGTGTGTCATATCTTCCGCATATTTCCAATGCCTTCAATGCCTGTTCCGGCGAGAGAAGCTTTTCCTCAATTATACGGTTTTCCTGCTGGTCTATGATCCGGGCGCCGTTTGCTGTGAGCGCGTACCTTATCCCCGGAAACTCCCTCAGTTCCTGCGGGATTCCCGTCCACGGGCGTCCCGTGGCCGCCAGCACTACGATTCCCCTTTCTATCGCTCTTCGCAGGACCTCCCTTGTATATGGCAGAAGTTCCTTTTTATCGCTCAGAAGAGTACCGTCCAGATCCAGTCCGATCATTTTTATTTTCCGTTTCACTTTATCCGTTCCTTTCTATAGTAAAGGTTATCTCTCCGTTCATGCCGTTCGGGATGTTTTTTTCATCAGCTTTGCTCCGCATATCTCCATAATATTTGTTCACATTACATAATTTTCTTGTTTCATTGTAACAGAGTTTGATTAATAACGCAATTTATAGTATAATAGTTATCCGGCAACCGATAATTGATCACTGCCGCGGACCGGATCGCCGGCCAGCGGCGGCGGCAATTTACCCAAGAAAGGATTTGAGATTATGGATATCAGTAAAAAACGATGGTTCCAGACAGGAATTGCTCTGTTCTGTTCTGTCGCGATCGGGTTTTCCACGCTTCCTGCATTTGCGGACGGAGACGTTGAAAGCCTGGAAGACCAGACCTCTGCCCTTGAAAATGAACTTGCGGATATCAATCAGGATATTCTCTCTCTGAATGATGAAATTACTACCGCAGAAATGCAGATAGAAATACTGGAGGGCGAGATCGGACGAACCTCTGATGCCCTTACTGAAGCCGTTGAAGACGAGGAACAGCAATACGAGGATATGAAAACCCGCATTAAATATATGTATGAAAACGGCAGCGCATCACTGCTGGAGATGCTTTTCTCTGCCGAAAACATGGCGGATTTTCTAAACAAAGCGGATTTTATCGAACACCTCAGCGAATATGACAGGGAGGCTCTGGAAGAGCTCAAATCAGTCCATCAGGAGATTGAGGATCAGAAAACAGCCCTGGAGGAGCAGCAGGCTTCCCTGCAGACGCTTCAGGCAGACCTCCAGACAAAGAAAACAGAGCTGCAGGCAAAAGCCGACGAGACTTCCACCAATCTTGCGGAAGTACAGGCTGAACTTGAAAAAGCCAGACAAGAGGAAGCCCGGGCTGCCGAGGAGACTTCCGGCTCGGTCACATCCGGCGGGAGCATCAATGCTTCTGCGGATGACATCACTCTGATGGCAGCGCTTCTGGACTGCGAAGCCATCCATAACTATGAGGCTATGCTTGCTGTCGCTACTGTAATCATGAATCGTGTAGAAAGTCCCCGTTTTCCAAATACGATCCGGGGAGTCATCTACGCAAAGGGACAGTTTGAGCCTACTTGGACAGGCCGTCTCGACGCAGCCCTCAGGCGTGGTCCCACAAGTTTAGCGCGGCAGGCGGCGACTGACGCAGTCAACGGGAAAAGACTTGCCGCAGTCGCAAACTGCTACTTTTTCCTCTATGCGCCTTACACCGACAGGACAGGCGTAAACATCGGAAACAACCTCTTCTTCGAGCGCTGGTAACAGCATTTAGAATGTACCGTAGAAAGACAGAAACCGGGGAAACGGCATTGAGATATACAGCAGGCTTATTCGAGCTATACGAGTTAGCCTGCTGTATATCTTGTTTTTAGCCGTTTCCCCGGTTTCATGATTTTTCCCATCGCCCGTATCCATTAATTTTCAGATACTTTAGTCCCTTCAACAGATCCGAATCTACAGCCTCTCGCTGTTGCTGTTCATGTATTTATATTCTGCCACAGACCGGTCAAAGGTTTTGATGTGTCCATACAGCCACTCGATCACGTTTTTATTGACCTGCTCTACGAATGCGTTGGACGGGCCTTCCTCTTCCTCCAGCATATTGTAAAGGTCTTTCACAACCTCGCGCAGTTTGTCATGCTCCTTTTTGTGAGCGTCTATTCCCGGGTAGCCTATAGTTTCCTGAAGTTTTTCCTCTTCGCCAAAGTGGAATTCCGTATAATCTGCCAGATAGTCCAGGGTTGTTATCGCCACTCTTTTATCGTTGCCGTTCTCACAGCTGTCCAGAAGCTTATTGATCTTTTCGATCAATTCCCTGTGCTGTCCGTCGATCATTTCGTTTCCTGTTACCAGATTGTCGTCAAATACTGCTCTCATACTTTTGTTCCTCCTATACTTCACTGTTTTTAAATTTCATGATCATTTCATTGGTAAGACTGTCCCTTGAAGGTTCCACCGGGATTTCTTCCCGTTCGAACCATTCCGCCAGAGCCAGTTCCTCCCTGTCCAGAGTAATTTCATCCGGGCCGTCCAGATCACAGTAGAATCCTGTCAGCAGCGTATCGCTGAAGGACCAGGGCTGACTTTTGTAATACCGGATATTTTTTACCTTCAGCCCGACTTCCTCCATAACTTCCCGCTTTACCGTCTGTTCCAGCGTCTCGCCGATCTCTGCAAATCCAGCAAGAAGGGCATATTTTTTATATGTTCTCCCGGCATATTTTGACATCAGTATCCTGCTGCCATCGGTCACTCCTATGATCACTGCGGGACAAATCTTGGGATAGACCATATTTCCGCATTCTCCGCACCGCAGCATTCTCTCTTTTCTGTCCCGTTCCAGAAGGCGCCCGCAGCGTCCGCAGTACTTATGATCTCTGTACCAAATATACAGCTGATATCCCGTGATTCCTGCAAATGCCTGATACTGCGGCTCTGCGCCGCGGAAAATCTCCGTATTTTCCATCGAGAATTCGGACAGCGGCTCCCGGCTGATATTCTCTGCAAGATAATATCTCACCCCGTCTATTGAAAAAAGATAAATACAATCGTCATAAATATCTTCATTGAGACGTTCCAGCTCGGAAAACCTCGGGAAAGTAATTCCATCCGGCGTCTTTTTCACAAGGACAGAATGTTCCTCACAGTACAGTACCAAACTGTTTCCGTCAGGCGCCTGCGGCCGATAGCGGTTATCATACTGATGGGGCTGTATATCCTGAATCATAGTCTTTATCTCCCGCGAAGCCCGCAGGCAAAGCAACTTGCTGCCTGCGGGCCATACTTTTATTACCTGTCTATGATACCATATTTTTTCTCATTTTCCCATTTTTTCTTTTCCCGGAAGGGAAAAGTGCCGTCAGCGTGAGTATTACATTCCCTGCAAGGATAAAAAAATCCGCCAGATTGTATGTAATCGCCGACAGTCTTTTGCTGCCGGATTTTACACCGATATAATCTGTCACGCCATCCCTCGCCCACCGGTCGAAAGTATTGCTCCAGGCCCCTGCCAGCAAAAGTGCAAATCCCTTTTTTCTGAAAAAATATCCCTTCCGAAACAAAGTGACTGTCTGAGCCGCCGTCAGGGCAAGCGCGGCGGAGACAGAACATATCTTCACGGCCTTGGGGTTCTCCTGCAGGAGGTTCATGCACATTCCCCTGTTTTTAACATTACGCAGTACGACCCGTTCCGTAAGATGCTTTTCTTCCCCTGGCTTTATATTCTGTTCCACATATGATTTCAAACTCTGATCTAAAACAGCCAGAGCCGCGCTCTCTCCGATAAACCACCATTTTTTCATTTTATACCGCCCTGCAAGACTATTTTTATTCTTTTAATTTGTCCACCGCCTTTTCTGCGGCCTTCTCTGCCTTTTCTGCAGCTTTTTCTGCAATATCGTCTACTTTTCCCGCTGCTTTCTCCGCCATCTCGGATGTCTTTTTCGCTGCTTTTTCTGCTATCTCGGAGGCTTTTTTCACAGCTTTCCCTGCTTTCTCCGCTACATTTTTTGCTGCATCCGCAGCCTTCTCCTTCATCTCATCGGAAATCACGCCGTCACCTTCTTTGCTCTCTTTTTCTTCCCCGGCTTCGTCGCATACTTCTCCTTCAAAGACTTCCTCCGCCTCATCATCTTTCTCAGCTTTTGCGCCGCAGTATGGACAGAAAGACATATCCTTCGCCACCATTCTCCCACAGGAGCTGCATTCGAATGCTCCCTTGAGTTCCGCTATTTTTTTATTATAGCCATTCATAGATGCCTCCCGGCTGCTTACAGACTCGCACAGGGATTCCGCCTCTTCGTCCACTTTCCCGCCTTCTTTATAGCGGTCGTAAACCATCCGCCCGATTTCCATCAGATCCACTGCATTTTCCCTTGCAAGCCTGCGCACTTTGCTTTTCAGCCTCTGTATTTCAATGGCTTCGCCCGCTTTATTTGTCACTGTCTCCGCCGTCTCGCCAAGGCGTTTTCCCAAATCTTCAAAAAAATCTTTCATTTTCCTTCTCCCTTCTTCTCCTTTTGTTAAGGAAATGTATCTGTAAGAAATTCTGCGCTTCATATATCTTATTATACCCGATTATGTGCCAACTTCAACAAAATCCATTTTATTTCACATTTTTCATGTAACAGTCCAGCCATCCGTCTCCTGATGTGCAGATGTGCTGAGCGCCAGCTTATGAGGAAAACGGCGGCGTCAGCCGCAGTACGCACGCAGTGCGGTTTTCCGAATAGCGTGGGCTGAACTGTTACTTTTTTACTCTCTCTGCAGGGGCATACACGGCTCCGCCTCCCCGCTCATAAATCCGATCGCCGGTTCATATACTTATGAAAAACGAAGAGGTAAAACATGACAGATCTTGAAACATGCCGCCGGCATATTCTATCGGAGGATTACCGGGATTTTATCGGCAATCATGTGCGGACGCCGTTCTTTGAAAGTATTATGCGGGACGGACAGTGTGAACAGGACGCCGGGTTTGATTATAAATGTTTCTATCTGCCTTCCGAGCTCACCGGTCCTATCAGCCTTTCCAGATTCTCCTATAATTCCATTCCGAAATGTTTTACTCCTACCAGTCTGGAAACCCTGAACCAGGCCGGCATTCTTCCGGTGCAGAACTACCCGACTCTTCAGCTTAAGGGAAGAGGAGTTCTGATTGGTTTTCTGGACAGCGGGATCGACTACACAAATGAAGTCTTCCGCAATATCGACGGCTCCACACGGATTGCAGCCATCTGGGATCAGACGGTTCAGAGCGGAACGCCCCCGGAGGGTTTTGCCTATGGTTCAGAATTTACAAAAATGCAGATCAACGAAGCGCTTGAACAGGAAAATCCCCTTGCCCTGGTTCCCTCTTCAGATGACACCGGGCATGGGACATACACTGCCAGCCTGGCTGCCGGGTCAGGAAATCCCCAGGAACAGTTTCTGGGCGCAGCTCCCGAAGCTTCTATCGCAGTAGTCAAGCTGAAACAGGCAAAGCAGTATCTCAAAGATTACTATTTTATCCCGGAAGACGCTGTCTGCTACCAGGAGACCGACCTGATGCTGGGACTGAAATATTTAAACGATCTGGCAGATTCCCTCTCTCTTCCCCTTGTTGTCTGCATTACAGTCGGCTCGAGTATGGGCGGGCATATAGGTACTCTTCCTCTCTCCTATCTGATCGAGGGCTACAGCTCCAAAGCAAATCATATTACTGTGATCGGAGTCGGAAACGAAGCGGATAAGAGACACCACTATTTCAATACAATAGCCGATATATCAGATAATAAAAGTGTAGAAATCCGGGTTGGAGAAAATGTATCCGGCTTCTCTCTGGAACTGTGGACCGACATTCCGAATATCCTGTCCATCTCAATCCTGTCTCCATCCGGCGAAAATACGTCGCGGATCCCTTTCCGGGTAGGGGCCAGCGCAGAAGTGGACTTTCTTTTTGAGCGCACAAAAGTCTCCATAGATTACCGTCTTCTGGTAGAAAAGTCTACCTCAGAGCTGGTTTTTTTCCGTTTCGACGCACCTGCCCCCGGCATCTGGAAAATTGTGATCGAACCTCTGACCCTTGCGGACGGCGAATTTCATATGTGGCTTCCCGTCACCGAATTTCTCAGCGGCGAGGTATATTTTCTGGAGCCGGATCCCTACTATACCCTTACGAATCCCGCCACCACAGACAGCCCCATTGTGGTCTCCTACTATAACGGAAATACCGACGCTGTATCCCAGTCATCCGGCCGTGGGTACACACGCTCACAGCGGATCAACCCGGATATCACGGCGCCCGGAGTCGATGTGCCGGGTGCCCTTCCGGGAGGCCGGTTCGCCGCCAGGACCGGAGCCAGCGCCGCTGCCGCCGTAACTGCCGGGGCAGTTGCCCTCATGCTGGAGTGGCTTCTCTACTATGAAAACGTCCCCGGCATCGACACCTACCAGGTCAAAAGCCTGCTGATCCTGGGCACGGTACGCCCAAGGACAATGGAATACCCAAATCGGGAATGGGGCTACGGCCAGCTCAATCTGTACAATACATTTGAAACCATACGGCAGCTATGAACCGGACTTTGGCTCCTCGCCAGGACAAAAAAGGGATACTGCAGTTTAAGCAGCATCCCTTTTCGCCTTTATCCAAGCTGCGGAACCGCCTGACCTCTCAGCCGGATCACTGGTCCCCCGGTCCCTTCTATGTACGCCCTTGTAATAGTAACCTCGCCTATGCTGTCGTCCTTGGGTATCTCATACATAATATCCAGCATAAATTCCTCAATGATCGCACGGAGAGCCCGGGCTCCTGTATCTTTTTCCATCGCCTTTTCCGCGATCGCCTCCAGTGCATCGTCATCAAACTCCAGCCGCACCTCATCCAGGGCGAGCAGCTTCTGGTACTGCTTGAGGATCGCGTTTTTCGGCTCCTTCAGGATCTTAACAAGCATGTCCTTGTCCAGACCTTTCAAGGTAAAGATAATAGGAAGGCGGCCCAGGAACTCCGGTATCATTCCGAATTTTCTCAGATCTTCCACCGTCACCTTTGACAGAAGTTCCCTGTCATGGTCAAATTTGTCTTTCAGTTCTGCGTTGAATCCCATAGAAGTCTTCTTCTGCAGGCGCTCCCTTATAATATCTTCCAGATCTGGAAATGCACCGCCGCAGATAAAGAGAATATTCTTTGTGTTTACCGTTGTAAGCGGGACCATGGCATTCTTGCTGTTGGCTCCCACCGGCACTTCTACCTCGCTTCCTTCAAGGAGTTTTAACATTCCCTGCTGGACAGACTCGCCGCTGACATCCCTCTGGTTTGTGTTGTGTTTCTTGGCGATCTTATCGATCTCATCTATAAAGATGATCCCCTGCTCGGCGCGCTCCACATCATTGTCCGCAGCTGCCAGAAGTTTGGAAACCACGCTCTCGATATCATCGCCGATGTAGCCGGCCTCAGTCAGGGAAGTTGCATCCGTGATCGCAAGCGGAACATCCAGCAGTCTTGCCAGCGTCTTTACGAGATAGGTCTTTCCGCATCCGGTAGGCCCGATCATCAGCATGTTAGACTTTTCAATCTCTATATCGTCCATCGTGTCTGTCGCAACACGTTTATAATGGTTGTAGACGGCGACGGACATAGCCTTCTTGGCATATTCCTGTCCCACCACATACTCATCCAGCCGGGCCTTGATCTTGTGAGGCGCCGGAATATTTTTCACATCAAGCTGGTGAAATTCCCTGGGCTTTTCTTTTTTCTTCTTGATCTTCTGCTGCTTCGGCTGCATATTCTCCAGATCAGACATATTCAAAAACTGCACGCCGGGCATGTTCATCAGACGATTCAGATCCACAGCGCCGCTCGTCATGGCGTCAAAACTTTTCTGCATACAGTCCGAACACACAGTGATATTATTCGGCAGGTCGATCATCTTTCCGGCCACGCTCTCCGGCCGGTGGCAGATAAAACATATTTTTTCATATCCGCCGTCGTCCTCTTCTTTTTTTCCCTCCCCGGCGGCGGTAAGCTCCCGGCTTTCTTCTTTCCCGGGCTCCCCGTCTCCGTGCTCCTTTTTCTCTTCTTCGTCCAATATAATGAAATCGTTATCTGACATACATAATCCCTTCTTTAGCTGTTGATTGCACTCTGCGGCGCTGTCCGCAGGTCTGTCCATATTATAGTATACTTACCCGCATTATACAAATGAACTTTTTCTAAAGCCGTTCCCCAACGGATACCACTGTTTTCCGCCACAGCGGCAGACAGCGCTCCTTTTGGTTCACTGGATCTCCTGCAGCCGAAGTCCTGCCGTATCCGTCACCGGCATGGAAAACACCACTGACCTTGCCCTGCTCTCAAGCCCGGCCTTTTCCATGATCGATTTCATGATCTTGTTTTTATCTCCCGTCTTCGCTACAATAAATATCATCTCTTTTTCATCGGCAATGGAAACGCCCAGAAATTTTTCTGCCTTTTCCAGCCCCGTCCCTTTTGCATGGATCACAGTTCCGCCGCCCGCGCCCTGAGCCCGGGCCGCGTCCATTACCTCGTCGCTGTGTCCCTGGTTGGCTATTACAACAATCAGCTCATACTTTGTATCTTTCATGGCGCTCTCCTTTTCTATTTGGAATTCCTGTCCGTCTGTAAAAAACTCCAGGACTTTCCTGCCTCCCACACTGGACAACGGAATCAAAAATGCGATTCCTCTTCCCGGAACGTCGATCTGAACCTGTTCCTCCAGTCCTCTTTTTACCTGTTTCCATGTATTGTCTGTCACCACAGACATCATAACGATCTTTTCCGTCGCTTCAAGCCCGAAATAGTCCAGCATCTCACTGGTCGCCGTCCCCCTCGCCAGAGTACATAATACCCCGGACAATCCGTTCTGGTCATAAAATGTCTGCATTTTCCGGCCTGTCAGACGTTTTGTTATTGTTGTCATCAAATATATTTCACTCATATGTCCGTCCCTCTTACAGCTCTATGATATCGTCATCCGGAAGCCTTGCAAAAGCCGCT
This sequence comes from Candidatus Mediterraneibacter avicola, assembly GCA_019115385.1. GTDB lineage: Bacteria > Bacillota > Clostridia > Lachnospirales > Lachnospiraceae > Mediterraneibacter > Mediterraneibacter avicola. Next base: position 58,770 of record DXDR01000027.1, read on the forward strand.
GCAGCCTTCCGCGCTTCTTTCTTCTCCAGATGTCTGGAATTCAGCTGATATACCAGACCAAGCACCTGTATCGTGATCAGGGGAGTCATAGCGACCATGGCGACGACTCCAAACGCATCTGTTACAATATTTCCGCCTACACCCTGGCAGGCCCCCATAGCAAAGGGGAGCAGAAATGTGGCCGTCATCGGTCCCGACGCCACGCCTCCCGAGTCAAAGGCAATGGCTGTAAAAATCTTCGGCACAAAAAATGAAAGCGCAAGGGCGGTTATATAGCCCGGTATGAGAAACCAGAATATGGAAATCCCGGTCAGCACCCTTATCATGGCAAGTCCCAGCGAGACCGCCACTCCCGCCGAAAGACTCAGGCTCATGGCGCCGGATGAGACCGCACCGGAAGTAATGTCTTCTACCTGTTTTGTCAGGACAAAAACCGCCGGCTCAGCCCGCACGATGAAATAACCGATCAGCATACCGACAGGCACGATCACCCATTTATATGGATTGTCCACCATGACCTGGCCCAGATAATTTCCGGCCGGCATAAAGCCCACGTTCACACCAGTCAGGAAAAGGACCAGCCCCACATAGGTATAGACCATTCCGATTCCGATCTTTATGAGCATCCTTTTCTGCATTCTCCGGAAAACGAGCTGGAAAATAGCGAAAAACAAAATAATGGGAAAAAGGGACACCGCCATCTCCTTCAAATACTCTGGAAATCCCTCTGCAAAAATACCCCACAGTTCAACCGAGTCGCCAATCTCCGGGATAGCGTCCGACACATATTCCGTGCTTTCCGGGTGGTAGATCAGCCCCAGCACAAGCACAGAGAGGATCGGCCCCACCGAGCAGAGTGCGACCAGGCCGAAACTGTCGTCCTCCGCCCGTTCATCACTTCGGATGGCGGAAATACCGATGCCGAGAGCCATGATAAATGGCACAGTCATTGGCCCGGTGGTCACGCCTCCCGAATCAAATGCCACTGCCGTAAAACTGTCCGGCACAAAAAATGCCAGGGTGAATACAACGGCGTAAAGCGCGATCAGCATATAACTCAAAGTAATATTAAACAGCATCCTCAAAAGCGCCGCAACAAGAAATATCCCCACGCCGAAAGCGACGGACAGCACCAGCACCATATTCGGCACCGACGGCACCTGCTCCGCCAGAACCTGCAGATCCGGCTCTGATATGGTCACGATAAACCCCAGCACAAAACTCAGAAGCACCATCAGCCAGAGTTTTCTGGTCTGCGTCATACAAGTTCCTACATTTTCTCCTATAGGGGTCATGGATGTCTCTACCCCCAGAGTAAAAAACATCATCCCCACGATCAGCAGCACCGCGCCCAGGAGGAACGCCAGGAGGATGCCCGGCTCGATCGGCGCAACTGTAAAACACAGTACGAGTACGATCCCGATCACCGGCAGC
>DXDR01000028.1 GCA_019115385.1 Candidatus Mediterraneibacter avicola
CGGATGATCCTTTGACAGCATCACGGGATACACGCCCACTTCAATCCCATCCTCAGCATTGCGCGCAACGCCGAGCAGTTTGATCACACTGTCAAACTCTTTGGCATAGGCAATATCCGCCGCCGTGATCTTTGTAATGCCTTCTGTATAAACATCAGAGAACACAACTCTTGAATGAAATGCAATGGACGCCATGATCGCCACTTTGCGGCCTGCGTCAAGTCCTTCCACATCCGCTGTGGGATCAGCCTCGGCATATCCCAGCTCCTGCGCCTGCTTTAACGCGTCACCGAATTCCATTCCGTCCTCAAACATCTTCGTCAGGATATAGTTGGTCGTGCCGTTTACGATGCCAAGCACGTCTGAAATCTCATTGGCTGCCAGGCACTGTTTCAGAGGACGGATAATAGGAATACCGCCTGCCACTGCAGCCTCAAAAAGGAAATCTTTCCCATGTTCCCTGGCAGCGTCGAACAGCTCCCTTCCCTCCTCTGCGATCAGATCTTTATTGGCAGAGACTACATTTTTCCCGGCGCGCAGCGCCTCCATGATCATCGTCTTAGCCGGTTCCATACCGCCGATCACTTCAATGATGATCTGGATTTCTTCATCCTCAAGGATTTCTTTCCAGTCATCGGTCAGCAGACTTTCGTCCACTCCTTCTCTTTTTTTATTCTTATTATGGACAAGTATCTTCTTGATCTCCAGCTGCGCGCCGACTGTCTGTTCCATTACATCCGAGCGCATCCTGATCAGTTTGTATACACCGGTTCCGACTGTTCCAAGGCCAAGCAGGCCGATCTTGATCTTTTTCATCCAAACTCCTCTTTTCTGCATCCTGTTTCCGTTCAGTATCCACAGTATAGCATAGCGGTACTGTTCACCGCAATGAAAATCATTATCAAAGGTCGGATTTATGACTGCATAAAAATCCGACGATAAATCCTGCCAGCGCCGGACATACCCAGCCAACCCCCTGCTCTGAAAACGGAAGCAGCAAAGCAGCCGTCTCCGTGATCCTTTCGATCACCGGCAGCGAACTGATGTCATCCGGGAGCGCACGCAGGAAATCAAAAACAGCTCCAAATGCCGTAAAAGCCATCACACACTGATACACACCCTTTTTCCCATGGAAAAGCCGGTCTGAAAATGTCAGGGCGATAAGCACGATCGCCAGCGGATACAGGAACATCAGCACAGGCATGGAATATGCAATGATCGTATTGAGCCCCAGATTAGCGATCAGAAAGGACAGCACGCAGAATGCAGCCGCCCAGATCCGGTAAGAGGGGCCGCCGGGGAACAGCTTGACAAAAGTCCTGCCACAGCTTGTGATCAGACCTACCGCCGTCTTTAAGCATGCTACCGTAACTGTAACTGCAAGTATCAGCGCTCCGGCTGTTCCGAAATAATAACCGGCAATCTTTGCAAGAGCCTCTCCGCCGTTCTCCGAAGCAGGAAATACTCCCCGGCTCTGCGCGCCCATCACAGTGACCATCACATAGATCAGTGCCATCAGGAGAGAGCTGAAGAGACCGGCCTTCACCGTACTTTTCGCGATCTCTCCCGGTTCTTCCGCACCCAGCCCCCGTATAGCATCCACGACCACGATGCCAAATGCAAGTCCCGCAAGAACATCCATTGTATTGTATCCTTCCAGCAGCCCGGTAAAGAAAGCTCCATGTACATATCCGCCTTCCGGCGCGACATCACGGATCGCTCCTGCCGGCGATGCCAGCGCTCTGACAAGCAGAATTCCCAAAAAGAGAAGGAACAGAGGATTGAGTACTTTTCCGATCCAAGTCATGATCTCTCCCGGCCGCAGTGAAAAAAACAGAACGAGAGCAAAAAAAAGAAACGAAAAGACCGCAAGTCCTGCTGTATGGGAAGCACCTGCCGTGATTCCCTCCACTCCGACCGTGTATGACACAGTGGCACATCTGGGAATGGCAAAAAAAGGGCCTATCGTCAGATACAGTGCACACGTGAAGAAAAGACCGTACCTTCTGCCCACCCGGCTGCTCAGCTCCAGCAGCCCGTCCTGACGGCTGATCCCCAGTGCAGCAACGCCCAGGAGCGGCAGGCCCACGCCGGGGATCAGGAATCCTGCTGCTGCCTGCCACATATTACTTCCGGAAAGCTGTCCCATAGAGACCGGAAAAATCAGATTTCCCGCTCCAAAGAACATCCCGAACAACATGCTCGCAACTACTATGATTTCTCTTATTGTCAGCTTTTTCATGAACCTATTCTCCTGTACAGCGGGTATTGTCTGATAAAAGAAAAAGCACCTGAACCCCATTCCGGAATCTCAAGTGCTTAATTCAGAGCGACAGACGGGGTTCGAACCCGCGACCCCGACCTTGGCAAGGTCGTACTCTACCAACTGAGCCACTGTCGCATTTACTGTGTTCCGTTCTTTTTCCTGACCGGAACAATGAATACTATACTACACCTTTTTTTAAAAGTCAACAACTTTTTTTATTTTTTTCTATCATTTTTCTATCTGCCAGTATCTCACTCAAAAATTCATTATCCGCCTCGTTCAGCACACCATTTTCAAAATGCGAAGAATCCCCATTATACTTCTGTACAAACAGCCTTTCTTCTTTTATAATAATCTGGTCGCGGCGTCAGAAAAATCTTTCTTTTACTGCACCGCACTTCAGATATTTCAGATAAATGGAGGGATTCTTCAGTGAAACAGACATATACACGCACACTGACCGCGTGTTATACAGGTTATGTAGTGCAGGCCATTGTAAACAATTTCGCACCGCTTCTGTTTCTGACTTTTCAGAGTACATATGGTATTTCCATGGGCAGGATCACACTGCTCATCACTATAAACTTTATCATACAGCTTATGATAGACTTTCTCTCCGCAGGATTTGTCGACCGCATCGGCTACCGTGCATCCATGCTGATCGCGCATGCAGCGTCAGCTGCCGGACTCATCTGTCTCCCTCTCCTGCCGGAACTTCTGCCTGATCCTTTTGCCGGTCTTCTCATTGCCGTCGGGATATACGCCGTAGGCGGAGGGCTCCTGGAAGTTCTGGTAAGCCCCGTGGTAGAAGCACTTCCTACCAAAAACAAAGAAAAAACGATGAGTATGCTCCATTCGTTCTATTGCTGGGGACATGTAGCGGTCGTGCTTCTCTCGACTGTGTTCTTCGCTCTGTTCGGTGTGGAGAACTGGCGGATCATGGCAGTCTTATGGGCGCTCGTTCCAATCTATAACCTTTTTGTTTTCTGCAAAGTACCTATGTGCACGCTTACGGAAGAAGGCGAAAAAGGCCTTTCCTTTGCTGATCTTGTCCGCAGACCGGCATTCTGGATCCTTATGATAGTTATGGTCTGCGCCGGAGCCAGCGAGCAGGCAGTCAGCCAGTGGGCATCTACCTTCGCGGAACAGGGACTGGGTGTCAGCAAAACGATCGGAGATCTGACAGGACCTATGTTTTTCGCCGGCTGCATGGGCAGTTCCCGGCTGCTCTATGGGCTGTACGGGGAAAAACTGAACCTGAAACGGGCAATGATCCTGAGCGGGCTGTTATGCATCCTCTCTTACTGCATGATCTCACTCTCGCCGATTCCCGCGTTAAGCCTCCTCGGATGCGGTGTCTGCGGTTTCTCCGTCGGGATCATGTGGCCGGGCGCATTCAGTATCGGCGCATCCGTATTAAAGGGCGGCGGCACAGTGATGTTTGCATTCTTCGCCCTTGCAGGTGATCTGGGATGCTCAGGAGGTCCCACCTATGTAGGCCTTATCTCAGAATATGCAGGAAACAGCCTGAAGACCGGAATCCAGTGGGCTGTGATCTTCCCGTTGCTGCTGATGACCGGGGTATTGTTGATACGGAAACCACATAATAAAATGAAATCTTGAAACTGTTTATCGAATATGATATATTATAAATGAAAAAGGAGCAACCGCCCACAAGGGGTTGACCTTATTTAGAGATTGAACATAGAAATGCCACCCTAAACCGGTCAAAGTTTATAAGGGTGGTTTTTCTATGCCGAGAGCATCCATCAGCACCACCCCCATTCTATGTAGGAATAGAGGTCAGCCACCCTGTAACACAGTTACTCCGTGGAACGAGTATAACATATGTTTTCCAGCTGGGCAAAGGAAATCTTATTGTCATTTCCTTAGATTTATAATATACTTACAGCAAATCATTTCGAAAAGGAGTTATCAATTTATGAAATTTATATACCCTGCGGTTTTCCGCAAAAATGAAGGCGGCGGCTACCACGCTTTCTTCCCGGATCTGGAATGTTGCGAAGCAGACGGTGAGACGCTTGATGATGCCATCGAAAAGGCAAATGAAGCATGCCGGACATGGATTGAAGTAGAACTCGAAGAGGACGAGCCTGTGATGCCTTATGTATCTGATATTGAAGATATTAAAGTACAAGATGGGGATGTCGTAAGAAACATTTCAGTGAACATCCGCTTCTACGAAGGATGGGATGAATAAATACCGGATTTATCGTACTGGCTGATAGTACAGAAAATGTCCGAAATACAGCAATATACAGCGACCTGACTTGCGTGTACGCAGGCGGAGAAAAAGGTTGATCCCGGCTCCGGTTACAGGAAATAACTCAAAGTAACAAAGCAGGAAAATGGTTAAAAGCAAGTGAAAAAATGACGAA
>DXDR01000006.1 GCA_019115385.1 Candidatus Mediterraneibacter avicola
TGCGAGAACCTTGCCTTATAGAATGGCTTCGTTACTGTCTGATCATATTAGGAGGTTCTGTAGCTTTCAGCTTTTTTACAGAATGGATTATAGATATCATCAATATTTTATTTGGTAAAGAAATTGTGGCATCCGATCATATCGGAAATCTTACAGAAAATATTCCTGTCTACTGGCTGATTCTATGCGCAGTGATTATCTCTCCTATTATAGAGGAAATACTGTTTAGGAAGGTTCTTCTGGAAAATCTTCTCCCATATGGAACGTGTAAAGCTGTGTTGCTGAGTGGATTTTTATTTGGAGTTATGCACTTGAATATAGAACAATTGCTTTATTCGACATTTGTAGGATGTATCTGTGGCGCGATTGTTGTAAGAACAGGAAAAGTGAAAAATGCAATTTGCATGCACATGCTGACAAATTTATTTGGCGGGGTGATCTTTCCAAGATTGTCTTTAGAAGGAACGGTAATTGTCAGCATCGGTTTGGTATTGGGTGGTTTGATTTCAGCAGGGATTGAAATTAAAAAATGTACTAAAAAATAGAATATTTCTCAAAAATCTTTTGAAATAAATTCCACCACCCGCTATACTGATAAAGCTGTGAAGCGTGAGATTGCTGCTGATACAAAAACATAAGCAAGAGCAGGTTTTCCGTGGAGCGAATGTCAAGTTAGGAAACTGGCGACAATTCACTGTACGAATCACAACAGTCTCTCATTTTTATATGTAGAACAGTACTATGCCAGGAGTTGAAAAAGCGAGAGCGCCGTGTATGTTTCGCGCGATACACAGAGGAGGGTGTACAGCCACCGCTTTTCGTACTAAGTTACAAGTACGGCAAGCGGTGGCTTTTTTGATTTATGGTGTTTCTGTACTGTCGCTTTTTTTATTCATATTCATCCAGTTTTCCTGATTTACATATGACAGCTGTGATTCGATGATCTTCAGGTAGATATCGTCCTGTTTGCCGCGGGATACCCGGGCAGTCAGATTCAGAATTGAAAGAAAACGTTCGTTCTCGTGCAGAGAACGATAGTAGTGGTTCAGCTGATCCAGTGTTTTCCGATATATGAACAGTGCAGTTGCGGCAACGAATTCTATGATCGTACCGCCGATAGCTCCTACTGTGAGGGTGTCTTTATCAGAGCAACCTTAGCTCTCTGGGGACAAGCCGCAGTGAGGCGGAAAACAATCTGGCAGGCTTGAATAATGGCTCTCTGGAGCTGAGTATCGATCAGATCATAATAAATGAAAAGAATGCGGTGAATACCGAGATCAATACATATGAAAGCCAGAAAAAAGAATATGAAGATACGCTCAACACGCTGCAGGCGAGGATAAAAGAGTGTGATGTAAAAGCGCAGTCAGACGGATATCTGAATCTGAGCGTGGAAAAAACAAAGGGGGACCATGTGTCAGCCGGGGAGCAGATCGGAAGTATTGTTCCGGACGGAGAAGGTGTGTTCAAGACAGTTATCTATGTAGAAAACCAGGATATCGGTTCGGTGCGCAAGGGACAGAAGATCAGATATGATGTGGCGCCCTATTCCCAGACAGAGGGGTATGGGATATTTGAAGGCGAAGTGACATCCGTTTCCAAAGATATCAAGGTGAATAAGGATACCGGGACCGGCTGCTATGAAGTCGAGGCTACGATCACGGTCCGCGGCAGTGCAAAGGGGGAAAAGCCTGCAGAGTTTATACAGGGGATGGCAGTTAGGGCGAAGCTGGTGACAGGAGAGAAGAGCGTGCTTGGGTATCTTCTGGAGAAGATCAACCTGGTGGATGAGTGATGCAAAAACTTTGTTATTATACTAAATAGCACGGATAAAGTACCAAATAGCACAGGTGTATTGCAAAGGATCAGTAAGCACTGTATAGTGAGATCAGAGGAAAAATAGTGGGCATATGCGATTTGAGAAATAGGCGGAAACATTTGTTGTCTTAAGAATCGTTTCTTAAATAAGGTATCACGATAATTTTTAAAGAGCGTACGGCTTTAAAGATTGTTAGAATACAAAATATATAAGGAGGTATCATTTTATGGAATTAACAAAAAACAATGCTTTTTCAGAAATGACTTACGAGGAAATGGATCGTACTAATGGTGGTTTTGTCATCGTGATTGGAGCACTGACTATTACAGGAGCAGCCTTAGCTAAAGGGGCAGCATTAATAGGAGAAGCTTATATGGCCGGCTACACACTGGGAAGTCATGTTAAATCTGCTCAAGGAAGATAAGAATGATGTAGGAGGTAAATAAGTATGTTAGAAAATTTAAATTATGATGAACTACAGGAAGTAGAAGGTGGAGTGATTACACTTACTATTTTTGGAGTAACGTTGGTTGGAGCTAAGGCGATAGCAGCGATTGCAGGTGGAGTAACTGCAGTTGGTGGGGCGGCAGGTCTGGGATTCTATTTAGGGTATAAATAATACGTCTGGTCACCTTAATGCTCCGATTATGCTATTCAGAAAGAAGGTAAAGTTTGAGGGAAATTAATTTTTTTAAGAAAAACATTTTTGTAATCATGTCTGTGATACTTATATTCTGTGTGATCGATCAGATTTATATGATGATACAATACAAAAATATAAGTGCAGAAACCATATTTGTTACTCTATGCTTAGCAGGAATGAATGTTTTTTGGGGTCTATTACAAACTAAAAAGGCATGAGACAGAATTAGTGCAAAACTGATACGTTTAAAACGATGCGGGCGAAGGTTTTGCGACCTTCTCCTGATTGGCAGGAGTAGGAGCTGGTGGTATTGTATTAGGAGCAGCTTGTGTAGTCGGTGGATATTATCTGTGTAAATGGGCTTTCGGCTAATTTGAAACATCATAGCGAGTAAGTGAAAAATATATTGTTTATAAACTATTCTGAATGTTGCGGACAACATATTTTTAAAAGAAGCTGATAATGCTTCTATAGAAGAAGGATACGCAAAGTAATGAATTTTAAAGAAATTTTAAAATACATATTCATTGGTGGAGTGCTGCTAGGGGCTATTGGAGCTTTGTTCTATTTCATTTCTATATAACGAAGAAGATATAAAGTTTTGTAAAAAGTCAGTATTGTTCTGGCTTACAGAAAATATTAAAGGAGAAAAAATATGAAAATAATTAAAAGATTATTATCAGGGATTGTTGCTGTAGCTATATGTTTAAATCTATTTGCGGTAAGCGCTTTTGCAGCGGAAACAGAAGTCGGTGAGGCATATTATACTGCTGATCTTCAGTGGTCAGATCACGATGGGGAATATCTTGAAAAAGTGGTATCAGTAGCAGATTATTATTATATTGAGAATGAAATATTGAAGATTTCTTTATCAGAGGATGCGCTGCTTAATGATTTTCACTTTACTCAGGAACAGTATGATCGTCTCATGACAGGTGTGATTGGTAAAGCGGTTTACGATGAATGCTCTGGCATTCCAATGACAAGGGCATCTATAAAGAATGGTGCATTGTATATTAGTTATGATGAACTAGCGGGTGGAGCATTGGCAGTAATGTGAACCGCAGCGTCTGCTGGTCCAGCTGCAATGGCAGCGGCATTGACAGCTCTAACATCAGCATTTTCAGGACCTGTAGGGTTCGTTATTGGAAGTATTGCTTCAGTAGCTGCTGCACCATCGCTTGTAGAATTATGTGGCAGGGTCACATATGCAATCGCCACTGGTCAAGGGATTTATATAAAGCCGGTATTATCTTATCCGCCGCTTGAATTTGGGTATTGGAAATGAAAAATAAGTTATTAGGTTATTACTTATGTATGATAGGGAGTGCTGGTTACTATGGTTATTATATTAAGACAAAATCATTTTTAGTAATTTGGGGAATACTGTTTGTTTTAGGCATTGTGATCATAGCATATAACAACAATAGTTATTATAAATCGACAAAAAGTAAAAAGGTTTTTTGTGATCCGCTCTTCGTTTTAGGAACATGCTTAATTCCAATGATTCCTGTTCCCTATGGTCTCTCTATATTACTCATGATCATCTTAGGATCTTTGTATGCCGTAAATATGAAACGTATTCAAAAGTAATTGTCAAAGGATCAGTAAGCCGGAGAACAAAAAGTATATAATGATAGTATTAACAAGTGTCTTTTAAAGAGGTTGATAAAGGCAGGTATACAGCATGAAAAGAGTTTCGTTTCTGCAGCAGGTGTAAACCTTATATTTGCAATATTTCAGGCGGTCATTTTCCGGCATTATTACACATATGCCAATATATGTATAGCGATAATGATCCTGGTGGTAATCTGGTTTTCAAAGAAGCCGGACCGCCATCTGCTCAATTTTATCTGGAACGGAATATTTATACCTTATAATATTGCGGCACTTGTTATTTTTCACACTGAGGGCAGAAATATTTTCATGGCGGAGCACAGCTTTCTTATTCAGTATGTATTGTTTGTCGTGGCTGCTTATATAGGGAAACTGATATATAGCAAGTATTCAGATTTTAACGGAAAAAAAGAAAATGGTGTGTAAAGGATAACGATGATTTACTTGAGGAACTATCCATAATGAGGTGACTTTATGAAGGGGAAAAGAAGATCAGTAGCCCTGCTGCTCATGTTTTCTGCTGATGCAGCTATTAAGATTGTTGTATCGCTGTTTTTAAGTGATATCGAATACAGCTATTTTGACTTGATAGGGTTTAGGGCATATCTGAACAAGACGCAGTTGAGTATATTTAATAATGAATTGGGATTAAATATCAGTACCGGAATACTGATTATAATAAATGTGATCATGCTCATTATCCTGGAATACAATATCCGGGTATCAAAGGCACAGGGGGCGTATAACACTCTTTGCAGGACCGGGCTGTTATTACTTGAAGCGGGAGCGATCTGTTCACTGACAGATAAAATATTCTGGAAAGGAAGTCTGGATTATCTAATCGTGCTGTTTAAGATTGTTGATCTGAAAGATATTTATCTGTTCGCAGGTGTGATCCTGGCATTGGCAGGATTAATACAAGCTGCTGTTGCTATGAGAAAGACGCAGTAAAAGAGAAAGCGAACTTCATTATTTAATTTCCAAATAGTACAGTACAATTTAAGCGGACATAACCCGGGAGTATATACCTGAGAACTTATTTTTTCTTCAATCTGCACGCAGATCATCCTACAATCATTACAGATTAAAAAGGGATGATTTTTTAATATTTCCTGAAAGAGGTGTGTATATGAAGAAAAAACTGATGGGCCTGCTTCTGTCAGGAAGTATGCTCCTTCTGAGTGCGTGTGGAAATGAAGAAGATATTTCTCAGGAGGAGATACGTCCTTCTCCGGAAGCAGACATGCAGGAGGTATCGGGAAATGGCGATACAGATGCTGCCGGTGGGTATGTGCAGGGACAGACCGGATATGTGACAGAAGGGACGGAGGAATACCGGGGATTTATCCTTGACAATGTGCTCCACTCAGAAAGTGAGGGTGACATTCATTACAATCTCTATATTCCTGACAGCTATGACGGCAGCGAGGCGTATGCGCTGTTCTTTACACTGCCCGGATATGAGGGACTGTATTTTCAGGGAGTGGGAGAGAATTTGTACAGCGAGAATTTTGGATTTGCTGCTCAGGAGTATGTACAGGATATGATCGTCGTGGCGCTTCAGCTTGGGGACTGGGGAGAGACTTCAGCGAACCAGGCTATTGCCCTTGCGGAATATTTCCTGACCAGTTATAACATCGATAGATCCAGAGTTTATGCGGAGGGATACTCCGGAGGCGGGGAAATCATGTCCCGGGTCATGGAGAAGCGCCCGGAGCTTTTCGCGGCTTATCTCCATTGCAGTTCCCAGTGGGATGGGGCGTATGGGCCGGTGGCAGAGAGCAGGACGCCGGTCTACATTGTGGTCGGATAATCGGATGAGTATTATGGGTCTGAGCCATCGGCGGAGGCATATCAGACCCTGTATGGGATGTACCGTCAGGAAGGGCTTTCTGAGGGAGAGATCAGTGAGTTCCTTGTACTGGACATAAAGGATGCGGAATATTTCGAAAGTCAGGGTGTGACCGTCCGGCACGGTGGTGGAAATCTGTTCGCGGAGGATGAGGAAATCATGGGCTGGCTTTTCAGTAAGCAGCGGAGTATTCAGCAGCGGAGTATCCGGTCATAGAGTATTCACAGACAGAAGGATGCCGGATGTCATCGATAAAATGTAAAATTTCATAAATACCAAAAAACCTCTTGAAATCGCGATTTTAAAGAGTTATATTATATTGCGTAAAAGGAATAAATCTTCGGGGTCGGGTGAAAGTCCCAACCGGCGGTATAGTCCGCGACCCGCTGAATAAGCGGCTGAACCGGCGACATTCTATGAGAGAGTGAATTCCGGTACCGACAGTATAGTCTGGATGAGAGAAGAGATTCCGGCCTTGATGGGTTTTACAGCCCGGCGAGCGCGCAATGAAAGAGAAGAACAGGCCCCGGACAATATATGTCCGGGGTCTTTATGTCTGCAAGCAGCGGATGGGACTCTTTTATGCCTGGGATTTCTGTGAAGATTACCTTTTTCAGTAATATGAAATGCGCAGGCTGCGCGGAAAGAGGAGAGTTGAAAATGAGTACAACACAGACAGGAACAACAGAAACAGGAACAACAGAAACCAGATTCGGAGTAAAGGGGATGGCAAAGATCGGAATGCTTTCGGCAATTGCGATCGTGCTGATGCTTTTTGACGTTCCCCTCCCATTCGCGCCATCGTTTTACAAGATCGATCTCAGCGAAGTGCCCGTAATGGTAGGCTGCTTTGCCATGGGGCCGCTTGCGGGCGCTATCATCGAACTGGTAAAGATACTCCTCAATTTTGTTTTCACAGGCACGGACACTGCCGGGGTGGGGGAGATCGCCAATCTGATCATAGGCTGCGCTCTCTGTGTGCCGGCAGGTCTGATCTACAAGAAGAACAAGACGAGGAAAAGCGCGCTGGCCGGCATGGCAGTGGGGACTGTGCTGATGACAGCAGTCGGCTGCATCATCAATGCGTTTGTCCTCCTCCCCACATATGCCGTTGCCTTCGGGATGCCGATAGACGCCCTGATCGGCATGGGAAGCGCCGTCAATTCCGGCATCACGGATCTGACGACCTTTGTTTTATTTGCAGTGGCGCCGTTCAATCTGCTAAAAGGAGCCCTTGTGTCGCTGCTCGTAGTTCTGATCTACAAAAAGATAAGCCCCATCTTCCGGATGAACTGAGAGGGAGCGCGGCAGGAAGAATTGGGGGAGCACGGCGGGAAGAATGCGCTTGCAGGGGACAGGGAGTTATGATAATTTAAAAAGGAACACCGTGGGACCAGGAACGGTGAAAATTGAAACAATACTCATGCGAGCGTCAGATGAAAGATCCGAATGGATAAAAGGAGGAGACTGATCCATGTATAACCTGCAGCTTGAGACATTTATCATCGTGGCGGATATGGGCAGCTTTAACAAGGCGGCGGAAGCCCTCTATATCACTCCGCCCGCTGTCACGAAGCAGATCAATCTCCTCGAAAAGGATCTGGATTTAAAACTGTTTGTCAGGACCCACCGGGGGCTGGCGCTGACAGAAGCCGGGAAATCGCTGTACAGGGACGCCAAGTATATCATCCAGTACTGTAAGGAATCCGTTGGCCGGGCGAAGAAGGCCATGCAGGAGAAGGATAATATCATCCGCATCGGAACTTCTCCCATGACCCCGGCGGCTCCTCTTGTGCAGGAGTGGGCAAAGGTACAGAAGGAGCACCCGGATATAAAGCTGCAGATCGTTCCATTTATGAACAGCCTGGAAAATGCCAGGGAGATTTTGAAGAATCTGGGGCAGAACATTGACGTGGTGGGAGGTATCTTTGATGAGACCATGCTGAAACTGCGCGGGTGTTCCGGCATGGAGATGTCAAGACAGCAGCTCTGCTGCGCGATGTCCGTGAATCACCGCCTTGCAGACAGGGAGCTTTTGACATTCCAGGATCTGTACGGAGAGAACTTTCTCATGATGCACCGGGGATGGAGCAACTATGTAGATGAGCTGCGGGACGATATCTGGAAAAAACATCCGGAGATCCGGGTGACGGATTTTGATATTTACAGCGTGGAAGTATTCAACCGCTGTGAGAACAGCAACGATATCCTGATGGCAGTCGAGAACTGGAAGGACGTTCATCCGCTTTTGAAGGTCATTCCGGTGGACTGGAAGTACACCATCCCCTATGGGATCCTCTACTCACAGGAACCGTCACCTCTGGTGAAACGTTTTTTAAGAGCCATGGGCAGCCTGGGCGCGCACTGATGAGGCATTGCGGCTAAAATTCCAGCCGGAATGTGCATCCACCGCCTTTCGTATCCTCTGCTGAGAGTTTCAGCTTCTGCACGCCGGCGAGGCTGGCGGCGATAGAGAGCCCCAGACCGAAATGCTCCTTACTGTTTCGGGACTTGTCTTTCCGGTAGAACCGGTCAAAGACAAGTCCCTTTTCTGCGTCTGTGTGGCCGGGACTGTGGTCAATGACCGAGACGCTCACATGCTTCTGGTCGTACTCTGCTTTTATAACAATTTTTTCCCTGTCTCGCGTGCGCGGGGCTGTTTCTTTGTCTGTGCCGGAATGATCTCCAGGGAGTCCGTGAGCAATGGCATTATACAGGAGGATGATCAGGATCTGCCAGCACATATCCTGATCCGCGCAGACGGAGGGAAGGGGCTCCCCAGGCAGTTCCAGCAGGAGGTTTGCGCCCCGGGACCGGCAGAGCGGTTCATAGAGTTCCAGCAGGTTCAGGAGAAGCTCGTCGAGCTCAAACCGGGTCTGCTTTATATCCAGGGTCTGGTCGTCTGCGGAAGCCATAAGGAGAAGGCTCTTAATGAGCCTGCCTCCCCGCCGGCACTCGCTTATTATCGTATCCGCAAGCCTGGGGCTGTGCTCAGGAGAGTCCAGGAGCGCGGCGGCGCTTGTCCGTATGACGGCAAGGGGAGAGCGGAGCTCGTGGGAGGCTGCGGCAACAAATCCTGCGCGTATGAGTCTGGTCCGGAAACCGGTCTCATCGGCCAGGAGGATAAGATCATAAGAATCCTTCCCGGCGTAGTACAGGGCTTCAGTGCCTGTATGGCAGCAGTCAGCCGTGTGGTTTCTGGCCGCGAGCTGGAGCTGGAGAGCATGGCAGAGCTCCCGGTCATCTTCGATTACTAATATATGCATGCTGTGTCACCTCTTTCGTTGCAGCGGCATGTGTCCGCAGAGACAGTATAGCAGACAAATCTCAAAGAAATCTTTAAAAATCTGTGTCCGGCTTAAATGTTTTTTGAGATTTTTCCGCTACAATGGCAGCAGTGTACAAAGAGAGCGCAGGAGAAAGCCTGCCGCCTCTTTGTGCTGATGCTGATAAAATAAGAAAGCAGGAGGTTTTTACTTATTATGAAAAGGATAACGGCAATGATCATGACAGCGGTCCTGACTGTGGGAGCTCTGACAGGCTGCAGTCCGGGCGCGAAAGACGCGGGCAGCGCTGCCAGCGGCAAAGGGCGCTATGTGGAGAAGGACATGGAGCTGCCCCTTGGGGAAGATGAGATCGCTGTGAATTTTACCAGGTCAGGTGAGGGCAATCCGCTTCTCTTCTCATCGGACGCAGAGCAGGTTTTCCGGTATGAATATAAAGAAGACAGCTGGGAGAAGGCGGAGCTTTCGTGGACAAAAGAGCTGATGGCCGACGGCGCAGCTTCCATCGTCGGCGTGGAGGAAACCGGGGACGGAACCCAGTATGTACTGACAATGGATAATGAGACACTGATGAGTACGCTGACGAGGAGGGAAGCCGGAGCAGCAGAAGGAACTCCGGGGGAACAGGTGGATATCCCTTATATGCAGGAGGAAACGGAGTTCGGGTATCCTTATGTCAACGGCATGTTCGTGGATGAAGCTGGGCATATCTGGCTCGACGATATACTTCAGGTGACAGTGGTGGATGGAGAGACCAGGGAGACCCTTCTGGAGCTTCCGGCGCCCCAGAGTTTTTCTACCACACAGAAGCTGTTTTTCTCCGGGGAGAACGGACAGGTGGCAGTGTGTAACGAAAAGGGGAAATACACGATCTACGATGCAGGGACGCTGGAGGAGACCGGCACTCTCAGTACGGACAGCTCCACAGACGACGGATACGCGCTCTGCCAGAGCGGGGACAACTGGTATCAGATCAGCATTGACGGCATCAGCAGGATGCGAATGGGAAATGACATCGAGGAGATCATCATGGACGGCAACAGCGGTGCCATGGGCTCACCCCTTAATTCGGTCATGGGGATGATCCCCGGAGGAGATGGAGAGTTCTATGCGCTCTATACACAGGCTGACAGCTACACATACAGTCTGGAACACTATGTATATGACGAAAATATCGCTGCTGTCCCGGAACATACACTGACGGTTTTCGGACTGACAAAAAGCGATACGATCCAGCAGGCAGTTACCCAGTTCCAGAAAGCAAATCCGGACGTAAAAGTAGAGTTTCACACTCTCGGGAAATCAGCGGAAGAAGTCACGTCAGATGATATCCGCACGCTGAATACAGAGCTTCTCAGCGGAAATGGGGCGGATGTCCTTGTGCTGGACGGCATGTCATCGGATTCTTATATAGAAAAGGGAATCCTTGAGGATATCACAGGACTGTCTGAGGATATCCTTGGGGCAGACGACTACATGGAATCCGTGATGAAAAATACAGTGCAGAAAGATGGGAAGATATACGGCCTGCCTGTCAAATTCAGCGTGCCCATCACGTTTGGAAACGAGGCGGCGGTGTCAGCGTTGGGAAGCTTTGACAGCCTGATCGCATATCTTGAGGCAAACCCGGAGACAGACATCTTTGGAGATGCGGGCAGCACATACATAAGGGATGTACTGTTCATGCTTTATCAGGATGAGATCATCGGGGAGGATGGGAAAGTGGATCAGGACGCCCTTTCAAAGCTCCTGGAAGCGGCAGGAAGGATCGTTGAAAATGTAGGATCAGACGAGATAGGCGGCATATACTATAGCGGGGAGGACATTGCCGTATCTTCGCCCTTTGACAATGACAGCGGGCTGGGAGTGGCAGGAAATCCTGAAGCGGCAGCCACGGCGGATATCGGCAACCTGTGGGGGATGATGCTGCCCTATGCGGTGATGCGCCAGGCAGGTCTTACGCCTCAGTCTGTCCAGAAAATGTACCATCCGCTGGGAACTGTGGGCATTAACAGCGGGTCAGAACAGAAGGAACTGGCGGAGGAGTTTGTGCGTTTCCTCTTTGGGACAGAGGTGCAGTCCGCGTCTCTCAATGACGGATTCCCGGTGCTCATATCCGCGCTGGACGCCAAGGTGGAGCAAGCGGCAAATGCGGAAGCCGGTATGGCAGTGGCAGTAGAAGGAGAGGATGGGGCTTCTCTGGAACTTGACGCAGGATATCCGGAAGAAGCGGAAGTACAGGGCTTTATCGAGGTGTGCCACACCCTGGACAAACCAATGGAACAGAACCGGGTCGTATGGAATATTTACCAGGAGGAAGCAGACAAATATCTGGAAGGAAGCGTGGATGCTGATGAAGCTGCGGGAAATATCGCACAGAAGGTGGATACCTACCTGTCAGAATAGACGGAAGATGTGGAAGGGATACCTGTTTTTGCTCCCCAGCCTGCTGGGGACGAGCGGGTTCGAGTTCCTGCCGTTTCTGGACGTAGTACGCCGGTCCTTTTTGTGGGCGGCGGGAAACGGATTTGTGGGACTGGATAATTACAGGGCAGTGCTGGGGAACGAGGCGTTTCATCTGGCGGTGAAAAATACAGCGGCGTTTATGGCGGTCTGCGTTCCGCTGCTCTTATTCCTCTCTCTTGTCACGGCGGTCCTTCTTGAACAGGCGCTGAGGAAAAACCGCCTGTTCAAGACCGGGTTCCTGCTTCCCATGGCGATTCCCGCGGCATCTGCGGTCGTGTTCTTCCAGCTTGTATTTGACCGGAGCGGGTGGCTCAACGGACTGCTCGGGGGGCTGGGAATGGAGGGCCGGGACTGGCTGGCGTCAGACAGCGCTTTCTGGGTGCTGACAGCGTGCTACATCTAGAAGAATCTGGGGTATGATATGATCCTCTGGCTTGCGGGACTGTGCGCCATCCCCCGGAGCAGTATGAGGCGGCAAAGGTGCAGGGGGCAGGCAGGATGGCGTGTTTTCGTTTCATCACCCTGTCCCAGTTAAAAGAGACGGCTTTTGTGACAGCCCTGCTCTCGTTTATCAATGCGTTCCGGGTATTCCGGGAGGCATACCTGATCGCCGGGGACTACCCCCCCATGAGGGCATTTACATGATGCGGCATCTGTTTAATAACTTGTTTACGAATCTGGACATACAGAAAACGACGGCTGCCGCTGTTATGCTTGTAGTCCTGATCGGAGGGATATTGATTGGAAATGAGATCTATGCAAAACACCGGGGATAAAGTGATAAAGGCGGGGCTGTTCCTTCTCATTATGGTGTTCCCCTTGTTCATCCTTGTGGCGGACTCCTTTATGGGAAGCCGGGAGCTTACCGAAAAATTCGGTCCGGTGCTGGCGGGGACAAAGGGGATGGCGGAGTTTACCCTGCTTCCCATGTACCCGACTCTGAGAGCCTATGTAAAGCTGCTTTTGGATTCGCCGGAGTTTTTCGTGGCCTTCTGGAACTCGGCACTGCAGACCGTGGCAGTGGTGGCAGGACAGATCTTTGTGGAAGTCCCGGCGGCGTGGGCGTTTGCCAGATATCCTTTTCCCGGAAAGCGGATGCTCTGGTTTCTCTATATGCTGCTTATGATCCTGCCCTTTCAGGTCACAATGGTATCCGGGTATCTTGTGCTCAATGCCGTCGGGCTGATGGACACCCACTGGGCAGTCATCATACCTGGCGTGTTTTCCACACTCCCGGTCTTTATCCTGCGAAAGACCTTCGCTGCCATCCCCCATGAGGTCCTGAAGGCTGCGCAGGTGGATGGGGCAGGGGATCGCGGTGTCAGGAATCCGTGAGTGATAAAGCGATGAAAGGAAAGAAAGGGGCAGAGAAGGGATGAACAGAAGGGATGAACAGAAGGAAAAGGACTGCGCTTCGCGTGCTGGGAGGTTTCTTTGCCATAATGGCAGCTTGTACCGTTCTGCCCGGGACAGCCTCCTCGGTCCTCGTAGCCCGGGTGGAAGTGCTCAATCCCACAGGGGGAGCGCTGACAAATACATGCACAGGCAAGGGCGAAGTGGCGGCTTCCTCCGAGACCCGGATTTTTTTATGGGCGGACCAGCAGGTGGAGACGAGCGTGGCGGCAGGCACATCTGTCGCCAAGGGCGAAACCCTCGTCCAGTTCCGCATGGAATACCTGAAACAGAAAATAGACGCAAAACAGGCGGAGGTTGATCAGTTGGATCTTCAGTTAAAACAGCAGGAGATCTCGGCGGCAGGGACCAGCTATGTCCCTTCCGCGGACAGCGCAGCCCGGTCAGTGGAGGCTGCCCGCGTACAGTTTGACCAGGCATCCCAAAGGGCGGGCCAGGCAAGGGAGGCATATGACGGATGGTCAGGGGGGAACGAGGCGGAAAGGCAGGCGCTCTATGAAGCGCTCCAGGCTGCCGTCAGTGAGGAGGCGTCTGCCGGTCAGGCCCTGACAGAAGCCCAGAACGCCTATGCGGACGCCGCGGCGCAGGACGCGGCACAGGCGGCAAACAACGCCAGCTCGGCAGAGACGGCGCACCTGGCCGCACAGCAGTATCAGATCCAGCTCGATCAGGCCCGGAAAGATCTCGATACGTTAAAGGCGTATCAGGAGGCAGGAGGGAAAATCTGCGCGGAACAGGACTGTGTTGTACTGGAAAACAATGTGGCAGACGGGACCATCACTTCCGGAGCTGAACTGATCGTGACCGGAAGCGGGGGGTGGAAGTTAAAAGGCGCCCTGGATGAGGCGGACAGTAAAAAGCTGGCGGAGGGGCAGAAGGTCAGCATCAGCATGGATGCCGGCGGGCGGTCCCGGGAAGTGACTATTGATTCAACACGGTCAGGCTCTGACGGAAGTGGGGATGGAAACAGTGTTTCAGGCGCCGGGGCAGGTGCGTCCGCATCCACGGACAGCTCCGGAGATGGCGGAACAAAAGGCGGAGGATTCTGGTACAGCTCCCTCCCGGAAGGGATGAGCGCGGGATATGGCGACACCTTTACCTGGAAAGCTCAGATTCCCTCTGCCCGAAGCTATGACTATAAGATCCCTCTGGCCGCGCTGCGGGAGGATACCGCGGGAAATTACTGCCTGATTGTGTCGGAGGCGGCCTCGGCAGTGGCGCATATGGTCTGGCTGAGGGGATATGCCGATTATCTCTCCATAGCGTACCCGGATGCCTCTTTTACAATGGAAAGCTATGACAGCTTTCTGGAGAGCAGGGAGGCGAAAGTCTTTTCTTCTGTGGCCGTGTGGGACTCCCAGGGAGAACAGGCGGTGAGCGCGGAAGCATCAGGGCAGAGTGTCCGGGCAGACATTTACATGATGGGAGGACATCTGCAGGCCGTATTTGGAGATACCCTTTTCCGCGGAAGATATTTTACTGCCGGGGAGGAGGGGGTGTGCCTGATCGACTTAAGGACAGCAGAAGAACTGTTCGGTTCCCGGAACGTAGTGGGGTGCAGCCTGGTCCTGGGCGGGGAGGACTATCGGATCACAGGGCTTGTGGACAGTGGCCGCAAAATCTGTGTGATCTCTCCTGAGGAGGGGGCGTTGTTTCATGGGGTCACGGTCAGAAAACAGACGTCAGAGCAGTCCTCAGACAATGCGAAGGCAGTGCTCTCTGCCTACTTCGGGGGTCTGAGCACACAGGTGACAGACGGACAGCTCTGCTGCCTGATCGGGCTTTTCAGGCTCGCGCTCCTTCTGACCACAGCCTCGGTCGTCCCGGCAGTCCTTCTCATCAAGGTGTCCCGGCGCAGGCTTGCCGGCGCGGCAGTGCTGGCGGCAGGCGTGCTGGCTCTGGCGGTGGTCGTAAGCGGGATGCCGGTGGGGAGTGACTATCTCCCTACATACAGGTCGGATTTTGATTTTTTTACACACCTGTGGACAGAGAAATCCGCGCAGATGGAGCAGCTGCAGAGCCACCAGGAGTTCTGGCACGAAGAGCGGATGCTTCCGTAAATCCTTGATGGCCGGGCTGTCTGCCTTAGTATCAAGTGACAGGAATTAACCGCAAAATTCCTTTTTAATGGCATCAATCAAGACAATTACCCGTTCGTCCTCAATCCGGTAAAACACGTTCGTGCCCTGTTTTTGCGACGAAAGGATACCGAACATCCTCATTTGATTGAGGTGCTGCGACAAAGCCGAAGAAGTAATGTTTGGAGTATACTGATGAATGTCTCCTACGGTGAGCTGTCCGTTGAGCAGGGCGCATAAAATCAGCAGCCGATGCTCATTCGCCAACAGCTTCAGCAGCTCCGCTATCTTCTTTGCACGTTCTTCCATATCCTTTTGCCTTCCTTCCGTTTCTTAATCTGCAAATTCCCTGTGTCATGCTTCCCATCGGGCAGTATACGCACCACGACCGGGGCCGGAACAACACCATTGTCACAAGCCCTAAAACGGTAGAGGTGAGCATAACTCCGAAAAAGCCAAAGGCAAACTGCCCAATCCACGGGGCCACAAACCTCACGTCTACCCACTGCCAGGGGAGCTTGAACATCCACAAAAGCGTCACAGCCTGCGACAGGGGCGCACCGGTAAATACCC
>DXDR01000029.1 GCA_019115385.1 Candidatus Mediterraneibacter avicola
AAAAGCCGCCTGCTCTCAGTTAAAAGAACAAACGGCTTTCTGCACATTTCTATCTCTTTATTCATTTTTACTCATTGCAATTTTAGTTCCAAAATAGTACCACGGAGCATATGATAAGCCGGGAAACCCAGTGTTTATGCGGTCTCCCGGCTCCCTGTTTACTATTCGAACTCTATCGTCCCCGGCGGCTTACTCGTCAGATCATAGACCACTCTATTAACTCCCTTAACCTCATTAATAATCCTGCTCATCACCTTCTGCAGCACCTCAAACGGAATCTCTGCCGCCTCTGCTGTCATGAAGTCGATTGTCTTCACCGCCCTGAGCGCCACCGCATAGTCATAGGTTCTCTCATCCCCCATAACTCCTACGCTTCTCATATTTGTCAACGCCGCAAAGTACTGATTGATTTCCTTATCCAATCCCGCCTTTGCAATTTCTTCTCTGTAAATTGCATCCGCATCCTGCACGATCCGCACCTTTTCTGCCGTAACCTCTCCGATAATACGGATTCCAAGTCCCGGTCCCGGGAATGGCTGACGAAATACCAGTTCCTCCGGAATTCCCAGTTCCAGACCCGCCTTGCGGACTTCATCTTTGAACAGATCCCGCAGCGGCTCGATAATCTCTTTAAAATCAACATAATCCGGAAGTCCGCCTACATTGTGGTGGGACTTGATCACTGCGGATTCTCCGCCCAGACCGCTCTCCACCACGTCCGGGTAGATGGTTCCCTGTGCAAGGAAGTCTACGGCTCCGATCTTCTTCGCCTCTTCCTCAAATACGCGGATGAACTCTTCCCCGATAATCTTACGTTTCTGCTCCGGTTCGGTCACACCTGCCAGCTTGCTATAATATCTCTCCTGCGCATTCACACGGATAAAGTTCAGGTCAAAGCTGCCTTCCGGCCCGAATACCGCTTCCACTTCGTCCCCCTCATTCTTGCGAAGAAGACCATGGTCTACAAACACACATGTCAGCTGTTTTCCGATGGCTCTGGAAAGCAGTCCCGCCGCCACGGAAGAATCCACGCCGCCCGAGAGCGCCAGCAGAACTTTTCCGTCTCCGACTTTTTCGCGGATGGCTTTCACGGAATTTTCCACAAATGCATCCATCTTCCAGTCTCCGGCGCAGCCACACACATTTTTCACAAAGTTGTTGATCATCTTTGTACCTTCCGCCGTATGCAGAACTTCCGGATGAAACTGAATCGCGTACAGCTTCTCCGCCTCATTTTCCGCCGCTGCCACCGGGCAGTCCGCTGTATGAGCGGAAATTTCAAACCCCGGCGCCACTTTCGCTATGTAATCGAAATGGCTCATCCAGCAGATTGTCGGTGTTGATACATTTTCAAATACTTTGGATGCGGTTTTATCGATCAGCACTTCTGTTTTCCCGTACTCTCTGACGTCCGCTTTTTTCACCTCACCGCCAAGCACATGCATCATAAGCTGCGCGCCGTAGCAGAGTCCGAGTACCGGGATTCCCAGTTTAAACAGTTCGTCCGAATAGGTCGGTGAATCGGACAGATAGCAGCTGTTGGGACCTCCGGTGAGGATGATTCCCTTCGGGTTCATTTCTCTGATCTTTTCAATATCCGTTTTGTAAGAATAAATCTCACAGTACACATTACATTCCCTGACGCGTCTTGCGACCAGCTGATTATACTGCCCGCCGAAGTCAAGGACGATCACTAATTCGTTCTTCAAGGCTTTCCTCCTGATTATGTGCCTTGGACGGCACGTTTTCTTTTCTCTTAACAATTATAGTTGAGGAGGTCTCTTTTTACAAGCACTTCATTTTCGGCCGGTACGTTCCTTTCAGTAATTCTCACAGTTTATCTCAAAATAACTCTGAGGATAGCCGCATGCAGGACAGGTTTCAGGTGCGATATTTCCCACAACAATATGTCCACAGTTTCGGCACTCCCATACTTTGACGCTGCTCCGTGCAAATACCTCTGCGGCCTCTACGTTATGGAGCAGAGCGCGGTAGCGCTCCTCGTGATGCTTTTCGATTGCCGCAACGAGGCGGAATTTTGCTGCCAGTTCCGGGAAGCCTTCCTCCTCAGCCGTCCTGGCAAAGCCATCGTACATATCCGTCCACTCATAGTTTTCTCCTTCTGCTGCGTGGAGCAGGTTTTCCGCAGTACTGCCAATACCATTCAGCTCATTGAACCACATTTTCGCGTGTTCTCTTTCATTTTCAGCAGTTTTCAAAAACAAAGCGGCGATCTGTTCATATCCTTCTCTTTTTGCCACCTCAGAAAAATATGTATACTTATTGCGGGCCTGAGATTCCCCGGAAAACGCAGCTTCCAGATTTTTCTCCGTCTGTGTTCCCGCATAGGGATTCGTCTTCTCCTGTCCTTCGATCAGTTCCAGGTTCTCTCCTCTTGCTTTGCATACCGGACAGACAGGTTCTTCTCCGTCAGGAACCTCAAAAATTGCTCCGCATATCTTGCATTTATACTTTTTCATATTGCTGCCCGCCTCCTTCTTCACATCGGTTATATCTTTTTCTATTTCCGCATCATCTCCGGCCTTTGATTCCCGTTCATTCTCCTTATTGTTATATTCATCTTTTTCATTGCAGGGGATCAGTTCCAGCAGTTCTTCTGCCGCCTCTGCCGGGAAATCATCGGAAGGCGGATTTTTAACCAGTTCCTGCAAAAGCTTCCGGGCATTCCCGCTCTGCGGCAGCATATACCCCGACTCCCGGAGCAGGTCTTCATTGACCAGACGGACAGATTTGGCAAATGCTTTCATCAGCCGGTACAGCCCGTCATTGTCTGCTGTCTCTGCCAGCTGAAGAGCTGTCTTTTCCTGCCTGGCCTTACTCTTTGCCAGGGCAAAGGACAGAGCCGTCACAGTCTCCGCCTTCTTCTGCTGAGGCGGATATGCTGCAGGTACCATAGAAATAGCTCCGCTGGGGCAGGCCTTAGCGCATACTCCGCATCCCAGGCATTTATCTGCATCGATAATGCTGTTCTCTGTGTCAGTAGCTCCCACCGGGCAGACATACAGACAAAGACAGTCCTTTGTACACAGGCGCAGGTTTCTTACGGCAATCTGTTTCATGCGATCCCCCTCCCTTCTACTTTTTCAAACTTCCAGGCAGGTACTTTACATACAGGGCACAGTTCCGGCGCCTGATCTCCCACATAAACGAATCCGCACACTGTGCAGACCCAAATCCGGGTATCTTTCAGGAAACTCTCCCCTTCCCTTTCGTATCTCTGAAGAAGGGAATTCAGAATATTTGTCACCTTCTCGCCCCAGGTACAGATACGGAGAGTTCCCCGGTCTTCCTCTTCTGCGGCGGCTGCGCGCACATCCGGATAGCCTTTCTGCAGGTCATTCTTAACAAGATCTGCCAGCACTTCCCGATCCGCGCCCTCCTCATCCGGTGCTGCCGCTGCAAAATAATCCGCAATCTGACGGTACAGTTCCGCCTCCCGGTCTTTGTACTGTTTTTCACATCCCCGGGCTAGATTAGAACAGATTGCAGACAGTTCACCGGCAGATAATTTTCTCATGTCCCCGTCATACAGTCCTTCTTCGATCTGGGCAGACACTTTCTGCAGATTTTTCACAGCTTCCCCTGATTCCTTTTCTTGCGCTTTGCCTTCCGGAGCAAAAGCGCTCTTCCCCGCGCCGCACACAGGACAGGCCCAGGAATCCGGCAGATTTGCAAAGGATATTCCTTCTCTTGCCTCATCATAGACATAGCCGCAAATAGAACAGACATACTTCATAGGCATTCTCCTTTCTTCTCACTCTATTCATAGCGCCCGATATCAGCCGGCGCACAGAATCTTAACAATAGTTTCTTGAATGGCTGATACTTTCGTTTTATCATATTTTCAAATAATTCTGACTTTATTATGATTATTTAAAAATATTTTGTCAATATATAAGATTAGCCAAAAAAATAAGAATCCCGGCCTATTTACGCCGGGACTCCCCTGTAATCAGTCTTTATTATATTCTGTAATTTTTCCTGTCATTTCTTTTAAGATTCAAAAGCCAGCTTTCTTCCATATATCCAGAAACTATGCCGCATATTTGGCAAGTTCTGACTGAATTTTCTCACAGTTATCTGAATGCACCTGCAGTTCAAGGGTGCTGTTGAGTCCAAGATGCATAATTCCAAGCAATGATTTTGCGTCTACCACGATTCTTCCTCTCTTGATGTCAACATCAAAGTCATACCTGGATACTGTGTTTACGAATTCTACAATCTCATCCGGATTTTTAAACGTAAGTTTCATTTCGCTCATTATTCATCTCACCTCTCTTTTCATCTGGCTGTGATTGGCGGAGACTTTCCTGTGCTCCACGCTTAGATCCTTTTCTGACCAAAGCGTATCATACCATACTTTTCTAATTTAAAAAGGGTGAAATTTTTATAATAAGATGAAATTTTTAATGAACTGACTTCCTGTATTCTGTCGGAAGCATCCCTACTTCTTCCTTGAACACCCGACTCATATATTTGGGATCTGCGTATCCTGTCAGCTCCGCGATCTGTGTAAGCTTCAGGCGTGTATTTATAAGCAGGCCCTTGATTCGTTCAATTCTGTAGTTTCTCACAGTCTCCGTAAAACCTGCTCCGGTTTCTTTTTTGAACTGAGCGCTTAAATACTCCTCCGATACAAAGAGCTGCCCGGCAATTTCTTCCAAAGTCACGCCCTGATCATAATATTTTCGCACCATCTCCACCGCTTTCCGAATCAACGGGCTGTACTGATCATCTCCCTCTTCTGAAAAAGCGCGAAAATTAATAACATGAAAAAACTCTTCCATAGCAGTACGTATCTGTCCCCAGCTCATGGCCACTGTAATTGCCTGCATACAGCTCTGTATTCTGAGCTCTGATTCAATTTCATGCCGTGTTTTATATGCATTTACCACTGCAAGGTCAAACCGGATCAGGCCTTCCTTCATCTCTGCGGGGCTGTGTGGTTCTCTCCGCATATGGTCATAGAGTCTATAATAGCATTTTTTAATTTCCTCGCCTTTTGATTCAAGGGCCGCCTGCCGCGCCTGGCGTTCCAGCTCTGCGGGATATTTCAGCGGAACTACTTCAAGTCTCGACACATCTTCCCTGCGTATAAGTTCTCCCCGGTCGAAAAGAAGATTCCACTCCCGCATACGCTCAATTTTCTTCAGTCCTTCCAGAAGCTCAAGACCATTTTCCATATCAGCCCAGATACAGACAATTTCTCCCCGGAAACTCCCGCAGAGTACCGGCACTACATGCTCTTTGAAGAAAGAATACGCCTCCTTCTGATCTGTCATCCGGTATACCACTGCAGCCACAACACGCCACGCATCGACCTCCAGCGCACAGACCGAAAAACTCCTGTCTGCCGCTGCATTTTCGAGGAGATTTCTCACCTCTTTTCTCTGCTCTGTATAATTACTCCCAAGCCAGACTGTGCAGGCAGACACTGGTTCGTCCAGTGTAAATCCGTATTTTTCGAGGGTCATAGCATGGAAATTACTATCCGGATGAATCTGCCCGTTAAGACAGCCCCGGAAAATATTTTCCACAGTAAACGCCGCCGCCATTACCCGTTCATTCTCCACCTTTTCCTTTACACTGAGCACCGCTTTTTTCAGTTGTGCTCTCTTTAATGGCTTCAATATATAATTGTCTATTCCCAGTTCAATAGCCTGCCTGGCCCTGTTAAAATCTGTATCAGCAGTCAGAACAATGACTCTGCAGGCCGCTTCATCTGCGCGGAGCTTCTTCAGCATAGTCACTCCACTCATCCTGGGAAGCTGAATGTCCATAATGACAAGATCCGGCTGCTCGCGGCTGATCAGTTCATAGCCTTCTCTTCCATCTGACGCAGTTCCCGCCAGCTCATATTCCGGTTCGGCTTTCTTAAGTAGTTTCTCAAGTTCTTCCCTGACCTGTGCTTCACCATCTACGATTACAATCCGCATCTGGTCCTCCCTTCTCATTTGTCTGTACATGCGGCACCGAAGGATTCATCTGTATTTTATTCCTAATGGCTGCCTGTCCGACGGCGCTCTCTCCTGACAGACATATCTGTGTTCTGTCAGGAGCAGCTGTTACCAGTATAACACACTATGAATGCTGGTGCAGATATTTCTCTCTCGTAGCCATCCCTCCCCGGATATGGCGCTCAGATTTGTTCATGTCAAGCACCTTGCGGGCCTCCCGGGCAAGGGATGGGTTGATCTGGAGGAGCCGCTCGGTAACGTCTTTATGTGCGGTCGTAATGATTTTGAACTGTTTTATTTTCAGCAGATCCATCTTCGATCAGTATCGCTTCATCCAGCCCCAGATCTCCCAGAAGTTTCAGATAAATATCCACGTTTCCATCCTTGTCCACCTCAATCTTCTGGATAATCTTTTTCAGCTGCGTATTCGTCATCTGGTGCACATCCGTAATATCCTCAATTTCCCTGAAAGTTGTATTCAATAGTTCCTCCAACTGGTCGCCCTTGGTTATCTGATAGGAAACCATTTTCAGTTCATTTTCCAGACGCTCGATCTCCTGCCTTGCCCCGCCGATCCGGTCATTGAGCTCCTGGCGTGTGATCAGATCATCGGTGTACATATCCATGTATTTCTCACGCATGGCTTTCAGTTTTGAAAGCTTGTCCCGCAGTTCTTTTTCGTACTCCACATTTTCATCTTTCGCCTTATATACCCGCTGGAATTCCTTTACCACATACTGGATCACTTTCTTTTTATTCTTCAATACATTTGCAAAATATTCCTGTAAAACTTCAATCAATTCCTCCTCATCCAGTGTCACCGCATTAGGGCAGGAATCTGCGCCCCGTCCGTTATGCCCTGAGCACACCCAGCGGACATAGGTATTCTTATACTTACGGACCGTCCGACGGAACGACCAGCCGCATTCTTTGCATTTGATCAGCGTGGAGAAAAGATACTTGTTGCTCTGCCTTTCATGATTCAAGTTAAATGCCTGATGACGGGAACGGAGGATCTTCTGTGCCTGCTCAAACACTTCCTCATCAATAATCTTCAGTTCCGGTCTATCTGTCACAAACCATTCCGTCTCGTCCTTTTCTTTCCGCTGACCGGTGAGGAAATCTGCCACTTCCTGTTTCCCGTTGATAATCTTCCCGGTATAAAGTTCATTCGTAAGGATACGGCTGATGGCATTCTGGCTCCATCGGCAGTTCCGTTTCGTCCGAATCCCCTGTTCATTCAGTTTATTGGAAATAGATGCACAGCCAAAACCGTCCTGAATGTACCACTGGAAAATCTGACGGATCACGTTCGCCTCTTTCTCATTGATCGTCAAATTGAAATAATCCCCTATCGTTTTATCGTAGCCGTAAACAATATTGGGCACCCGGCCTTTCTCCGCATTCACTTTCTTGCCAAATTTGATACGCTTTGATGTATTGGCGCTCTCCTCCTGCGCCAGGGCTCCGAATATAGTCAGAACAAATTCACTGTTGCCCATACTGGTCATATTAGCAGTGAGGAACTGTGTCTCAATGCCAAGGGTCTTTAATCTCCGTACATTCTGGAGCAGATCCACTGTGTTTCTGGCAAAACGGGAAATATCCTTGACAACAACCATGTCAAAAAGGCCGTGTTCTGCATCGGCCATCATCTGTAAAAACTCTTTTCTGTTTTTGATTTTGGTTCCGGAAATGCCCTCGTCTGCATATACTTTAACAAGATGATCACCAGTACGTTGAACATATTCGGTGAAGAATTGCTTCTGGGTCTCTAAACTATTCAGCTGGTCAGATTTATCCGTGGAGACACGGCAGTAGGCAACAATATTCATAAACGTTCACCTTTCTGTTACGTCTATTACAATCAGTTACTATTCATGATTTGATTATAACATATGAGAGGGATTTGTACAGAAGAAAAAGAAAAACATCCGACACTGCAACTCATCGGATGTTTTCAAGTATTATATAATGTTCATTTACGCCGTAAGTTCAGAAATATATTTATCCTTTTCTGTCCACAAAGCAGGATTAATACCATATTCCTTTAATGCACCAATTGCATCATCGGATACTTTTTTATCACTGTTTTGAATAAAGGCATATAGCTTCGCTTCATGCTGCCGCATATCTCTGGTATCATTCCATGCGAAAATAATATTTCGTGCTGCATTCAAATCCATATTGTTTACAACCTTGATGAATCTTTCTGCAGCTTTATGGGATCTTGCAATTGCGAAATCATAATGTGTCGTTAATTTACTCTTGCCTGTAAGACAGATATTATCAATATATCGCACATCATGTAAGTCGAAAAACTTCTGTACATCATCCAAAAACACAGCTTGAATATTGCTTCTTGACAAATAAAACATATCGCTGACTTTAATCATGCATTGTGCCAGCATGTGTTTTTTTAATGGTAAATCGCTGACAGTACAGTTCACTGTCAGTTCATCATTTTCTGTCTTTGTTATTCCATGTGCCGATATGATGGAGTCTAAGATTATTTTTCTTCTGGTACTGCCAGAGAAATCAAATCCGCCCAACTGCAGATCTCCAATCGTTGCTCCATCATCAGTTATGGTATACGTTTCGTTCCCGTTATCAATAATATACATTTCTATATGATCGTTATTTCGATCCAAGAAAGGCAATGTCAGACGAAACGTCATTTCATTCACTCTATACTGGTCAATATTCTGTTTTAACCAGTCTACATATATTTTCCCAAAATCCATATCCGCTTTCATCATATCACACCCTGCGCATTATCTATACATATATTACAATATTCACAAAACATTGAAAAAATCGTCATAAAATTAATGTTATTTTGATCAGATGTCATCGGTATAATCGTTTCCAGATCATATGCCCATGGAAGATTACCTGTATCATTATCCGTTTCTCTGTAAATATGTATATGATTCCTCGAAGTCACAGTTCCATCTGGATTACGATGTGGTGGTGAATCTATATCAACTCGGACAAGAGGTTGTTTTGTAACAGCATATCTGTTTTGCAATTTAAATTTTGACAGTTCAATCCTTCCCCGCCTATCAATATCCAGATAAAACTTGTCTCTGGACTCTCTGCTTTCCAAGTCATAAGTTGCAAATTCACCGTTCCTTGGCAAATTAATATTTTCCTTTACAAATACTTTTGTCAATGCCATCAGTTTGTCATATTCTGAGTTTGTCATATTTGCATCATCCTTTGAACTTTTATTAATCATATCACATTCTTAGTTGATTGCGTATTATTTTATATGTACTTTTCTGTTATTTTTGCACATCCATTTACCCAATCCTCAATATGCTGTCACGATATGTCGCCTCAGGGCAATATTCTTTAATCAATGTTTTTGCCATAATTTTTTCTGCTTCACTCATTTTGGGACCGAAAACTATTTCAATATCTTTCAGTGCATCACTATCTATATCTAAAAAAATTTGTTTATATGGTGGTTCCAAGGAAAGATTTTCTATTCTTCTTATCTGTTCCTGTTGTTTTGCAAAACTTGGCGGATTTCCCTCCTGCAATCCCATTGGTGAAAGCGTTATTATATATCTCCATTCTTTTTGAAATTCCCAGTTTTTACGTTTGTACTTCCCCAAATCTTTAAATGAATATGTAAAATTTAAATTATTAGCTTTGATATCTGACATACTATTTGCCGCTAAATATAACTCTACTGCCCCATGAAAAGATTCTGTTTTTATTTTCGGAAACAACTTTTCCTTATCATCGGTATACTCAACCTTTTCTAAATGAGGCTGATCCGAAACGATGCTCGCCTTATTTTCTTCATAAATTTTTGTCAGATTAATGTATGATATAACATCTTCAGATAAAAAATACTCACCTTTTCTTAAAAGAATATTTTTTAAAAGGAAAATGCTGCATACGAATTCTAACCCCATGCATATTAGGCGTATACATGTGCCACAATGGTATAGATTCTTCAGAATCATCTGTCCAGCAACTCACATACACATATCTTCCAAATTTCCCCATATCTTCTGTCTCTGCTTCTTCAATATCATCTACATAGAGAAGATTATTAAAACATATAGTTCTATTTTTTAAAATTAATGCTAATGTTTCTAAGCTTGTGTAATGATATAAATAATTCATAAAACGCCTCCCTATTTTATAGCTAATATTGCTCATTTTATCTTCATTATGTCTAATCAATTATTTTAAAATTCTTCGAAGTATAAAAGTTCTATCTACTGGCTTTCACCAAAAATATAATATCGGAATTCCCTCTTTTCCAGATATTCCTTGCGTCGTTTTTTCTTCCACGCCTCCATTCCGGCTTTTTTAGGCATTAACCTTCCCCCAATCTATGATTTTTCTGAGGTACGGATCAGCCCCATATTTTCCTTCCAGGTACTGCTTGTCGAATTTTGCATCTTTCCGTACTGACTCGCCCTTGTCATTTTTAAACTCTACCAGAGAATACAATTTAGAATTCTCTTTGTTCCCTTTTGCAACAAACCAGATTTCATCTCTCCTGAACACTTCGCTGTTCATTGTAGACAGATCGTGAGATGTATAGATCATCTGTGCCCCGTGTTTATTGATTGTCATATCATTAAACATCATAATGATATATTTCAGAAGAGCCGGATGGATCTTGGCATCCAATTCGTCGATTACCAGCGTTGTTCCCACTGAGAGGCTCTTTGCAATAAACGGAAGAAGACCGAATAACTTCTTTGTTCCGCTGGACTCATCGAACAGATTTAATTCTGCCTCATAATCGTCAACGGCATGTTTTGTAAATACTTCAATCCGATCATGTTCTCTCTCTTCCACCCGGAAGTCCACGATATCCAGATCCATTTCCTGTATCATATCCAGCATCAGTTTTTTCACATGTTCCGAATTTGAAAGCGCCATACGCAGTTCCTGACGTGGATTTCCGTAATTCAGGAAGTCGATTCCATCATCAAACCAGCTCAATACATCCTGAACCACTTCATTCTTAGCATAGGTAATTCCCAAATAAGAAAGCAGTGGCAAAGTCTCGGATAAATCTTCACTGATCCTTAATTTTGAAAAAACACCTTTCAGCGTGATTTCATTTTCATCCCTCTCAAAAAGCGCTGATCTGCGTCCGGTCTCCAGTTTTACTCGATCCAGTCTTTCATACTCGATCACATCTTTCCTGACAGTCAGTTCGTAGCGGTATTCTGCTAATGCGGTCCTGAAAAATAATTCAAACTCTGTCGGCGCATCCACTGTTTCAGCAGAAAAAGCAAACGGTTCGATCAATATTCTTTTTATTCTGATTGCCACATTTTCATTATCACTGGTCGCATATAGCGGTCTCAGTACCTTAAACACCAGACTATTCAGTGCCTCCAGCACATTGGACTTTCCCCCGCCATTCGGTCCGTAAACCGCTGATACCGGGAGGAACATTTCTCCATCTCTATCTTTGATCACCCTGTCTTCATGCTCTGAAATGGCGGCTGCCTGCATGTCAAATGTCATTTCGTCACGGATGCTTTTAAAATTCTTTACTGTAAACTGGCATAACATTTGTGTTTACCTCCATTTTATTTCAACACCACAATTTTATATTCTCTCACCCTCTATTATATTCATTTTTTCTATTTTGTAAACAATATTTGAGATAAAATCTCATATTTTGCTCTATAATTCCCATTTTATTCTATTTTAATATAAAAATCACCTGATGCAATATCGTATCAGATGATTTTCATCTCAAAAAACATATCTTCAAACCTGAATTCGTATTCCTTCATTTTCCGATATCTGTTTCTCCATACTCGCCTTTCTGATCACCTCTTCCACCTTTTTCTGATTTGCCTCAATAAACACCTTCAATATGTACTCGGCAGCAACTGCCGGATTATTCGGATCATGAAAGCGGTAATTCAGCTTTTTCTTCTTCACGGCAGTCCCACCTCCTTGTCCATTTTTTACAGCCTATGAAAATCAGTCACAGATTAGAATAGATTTTGAAGGCATTTTATATAGTTTCCTCCGCTTCCAACAGCATCTTTTTGAATTGCTCCATTTTATCTTTTCCCGCGGCGTGGCGTCTGCTTTCTCCGCCAAACTGGACAGGCACACAGTTTTTTGTCCGGTCATAAATCTTTTTATGCATCTCATCTTCCGGATTCTTCATCTGCTGAAGAGAAAGATTGGTCGTAATAATCATCGGTTTCCCGCTGTTATACCTGGCATCCAGAACACTATGCACTGTTTCCAGCCCATAATCTGTTCCTCGCTCTGTTCCAAAATCATCTATAATCAGCAGTCCAAAATGGCACAGCGAATGGATCAGTTCATTACGGTACTCAAATCCAACATTCAATATGTAGCTGAAATTTACCATTTTCACGGATACTTCCTGTTTCATCAGTGCATTGGCAATACAGGACGCCAGATATGTTTTCCCTGTTCCCACATCACCCCAGAATAAAAGACCGATATTCTCTTTTCTTACTTTCTCCCAGTTTTGTACATACCTCCTGGAAATTGTTTCCTGCCTGCTCTCTCCATCCAGATCTTTAAACACAGCGTTGGAAAATGTTTTATACTGAAAACAATTATCCTGCAGACGTTTCACCAGACTGATATGCTCCTGCAGTCTGACACGCTCTGTCTCCTGCTCACGTTCTTCTCTCTGGCAGGCGCATAGCCTGGAACGCTTTTTCATATGTAGGAACTTTTGCATTTCCTGTGGCAGTATCACTTCTGTGAAGTTCCATTAGAGAACACAAAGCAAATACCCTCATATCCAAAGATATAAGGGTATGCTTAACGGTCATGCGTTTAGGTATTTCTTCATCTCCGCCTTTATCTTTTCTCTGGCGGCAGTTACAGCACGACCTACGGATTGTTGGCTGCAATGCTCGATTTTCCCTATCTCTTTATAAGTCATTTCATACTCATAGTGGAGCAGGAAACGCCGCCTTTGCATTTCTGGCAGGTTGCTGATAATTCTCTGGAGCAGTTCTGCCCGTTCTTCCTCAAGAATAATCTCCTCAATACTTTTGGGCTGTCTTACTGCCCGCCAGTTCAAGGTTTCCTCCATAATCTCCGAAAACTCCCTGTGACGGTAATCCCAACCTTCTAATTTCCGTTCATCAAGTTCCAGTCTCCGAAACGCCATATAGAAGTCATAGGATACGCATAGCTTTTGGATTTTTCCCTGCCCGTCACGAAAACTGATATGATAGCTTGTTCCTGCCTCCGTTGCGACTTCCCGAAGCCAGTATGACCGTTTAGGTATCGCCATTGCCTTTTCCTCCTGCTAAAAAATGGGTGAGAGGGGTTGTCCTCTCACCCAGTAGCCCGTAGGAAACAGCAGGGCTTTAGATACTACAAGAGTTTTCTCAGCTTTTTCCGCAGATGGTCTAACCTTGCATAGACAGCACCCGCCGACAAATCAACCATCGGCGCAATCTCTTTTAGGGAATATCCCTGCATTTTCAGCAGGACAATTTGCAGGGTACGCTTGTCCACCGTAAGCAATGCACGGTACAGATTTTCGTCCTCGATTTCATTCAGCATATCCCAGACTGTGTTGACCTCCATAGGCGGCTCCTGCATGGCAGTTTCCGCTATGTATTCCCCAACATCATTCAAGCGTGTGTAAAACCGTCTGTCGGAATTAAATTCTTCTCTGTCAAAAGTGCGGATTTCCTCAATCGTTTCTTC
>DXDR01000030.1 GCA_019115385.1 Candidatus Mediterraneibacter avicola
ATGAGATTTTTTCTCTTCAAGAATTATTAGAAGTGCTGAAATGGAAGGTTAGTGATGAGATAAAAATCCAACTTATGTCCTTTACAAATCAGGCAATTTCTATAATCAACGAGCACTATTCAACTAAAGTATGTATATACATTCTTGAAAATAATTTTTTGAAATCCGATTTACCGGAATTGCTGCAGTCATATGATAATTGGGATAAAGAAATGCAGGCTAAGATATATGCTTTAGCATTAGCATATATCTCCGACATAATAGCGGATCCCCAGAATGTCTCTTCTCAATTGAAGAACAGATTGCTGTACTCTAGGGAACTGAATATTGAGAGTAGAATTGACTTGCTGATAGCGATGCTGTCCGACTTAGACATGGAATATGTAAAGCCTGTACTGGCGGAATGGGGGTTCGATGATTATATTAAAATTTTCGATAACCGCAGCCGGCCTAGATTTGAAATCAGCCCGATTAGTAAGAAAATCCTGGAGGCATTTAAAAAGAAGAGATGGATTCAAAATTATGAAGAGGATGGGAAAAAGCCCGGGCTTTATAAAATTATTAGAAGAAAAGTTCCTAAAGAATTACCAAAAGAATTATTGTAGCAATGCATTTGATTACGCCATTGATAATCAGAAAGGCGTACATTATCTACATATGTAAACGGTGTTAAAATAGCTATTTTACGCTGGCTTTACATGGAACACATTATCAAAAATAGATGTGTATTGTGTGTAAAGCCTGTAAAATGGCTATTTCCACTTTTTAAGTGGTGCCGAAAATTATCTCCGGGCTCCATATGTCTTTTATCGGATCCGGCATATACGGCATGCTCAGAAAGGCCGGACTGTCTTTTGCCGTCGCCGGGCTGTGCGGCGGCGGGATCCTGATCTTTTATACACTGATGATAGGAGGGAGCGTATCAGCCGTACGCGCCCTGCTCATGTTTCTTATAAGGGCCGGGGCAGATGTGGCAGGAAGAGATTATGATCTGCCTACCAGTTTGGCTGCAGCGGCTGCCGTTACGGGAGCGTGGCAGCCGCTGTACCTGATGGACGCTGCGTATCAGCTCTCTTATGGGGCCATACTGGGGATCGCGCTTTTGACCCCTCTGTTTGAAGATATGATGGCCGGACAGAAAGCTGCCCGGCCGGATTCCTCTAAAAAGACAAAAAAGAAAGGCATAAAAGGGAAGATCGCAGGGAGAACCGCGGCGCTGGCGCAGCAGCTGACTGCGGGGGTTGCGGCCAGTCTGTCGGTCAGTATTTTTCTGATGGGTCCCCTTCTGTATTTTTATTTTGAAATCCCGCCATATTCTACGGTGCTGAATCTTGCAGTGATACCGGCCATGTCTCTGGTCATGGGAGCCGGTCTCCTCGGCTCCGTTCTTACTCTTTTGTGGGACGGCCTGGGAGGAATGGTTTTGACGATCTGTAAGGCGGTGCTTGCAGCATATGACGGTATATGCGCCACGGCAGGATATTTGCCGGGCAGCCGGTTTGTGACGGGACAGCCGTCTCCCCTGTGGCTGGCTGTGTATTATTGCGGATTGTTCCTGGTGTATCTGGTTTACCGGTGCATCAGGCATTGCCGGAAAAAAAGAGCTGCGGAGGGTATTCCAGAACCGGAAGAGCGCTCGTGGGCAGCAAGGCTCCCCGGAGCCGTACTGCTGTGTTTTGCAGCCTTTATGGCTGCGGCCTGCCGGTGGGACAGCTGCCATATGAACGGGATTCAGATTACCGTGCTGGATGTGGGACAGGGAGACGGCATCTTTGTCCGAAGTTGTTCCGGTAAGTCATATTTTGTGGACGGCGGGAGCAGTGACGTCTCTTCTCCGGGGACATACAGAATCGAGCCGTTTCTTCTGGCGTCCGGCGCCGGAAGCCTGGAGTATGTATTTCTAACACACGGAGATGCGGATCATATAAACGGCATGGAAGAAATGCTGGAAGACCAGGAACTGGGCATTCGTATCAAAAATCTTGTCCTTCCTCCAAAACCCTATATTGATGAAAAATTGTCCCGAATAGCGGGTATCGCCAGAAAGAACGGAACCCGGGTGATAACAATGGAACCCGGAGACAGTATCTGCGAGGAGGGCACAGGTCAGAAATTCGGCCTGACCTGTCTTGCGCCGGACCATTCTCTCCCTGACGGCACAGAAGGCAATGCGGCTTCCATGGTCCTTGAACTGTCATATGGGGATTTTTCCATGCTGCTCACGGGAGATCTGGAGAAAGATGGAGAAAAGAGTCTGGTGGAAAGCGGGAACCTTAAACAGTGTACGGTTCTGAAGGCTGCCCATCACGGTTCCGGCTCTTCCGGGACGGAGGACTTTCTTGATATTGTCAGACCCTCCTGTGCGATCATATCTGCGGGCAGGGACAACCGGTACGGCCATCCCCACCCTGAGACACTGGAACGGCTGGAAAAAGCGGGGTGTACGGTGTACTCCACCCAGGACTTCGGAGCCGTGTCTGTATGGACGGACGGAAGCCGGGTAAAGATCACCGGGTTCCATTCCCCGCCCGCGGATGGGAGGAAGAAGGGATTTTAAGCCGCCTCTTGTCAAAAAGGACAGGTTTCAGATATAATAGAGAAGTTATGAAAAGTTTAAATGAAGATCTGAAGACAGGAAAATTTAAACAGATATATCTGCTGTACGGCTCTGAGGGCTATCTGAAAAAGCAGTACAAGGAGCGCTTTATAAAAGCCATGCTCCCGGAAGGCGATACGATGAACTATGCCTATTATGAGGGGAAAGGAACCGATATAAAGGAAGTGATCGATCTGTCAGAGACGCTGCCTTTTTTTGCTCCGCGCCGTCTTGTTGTGTTCGAAAATACCGGCTTTTTTAAAAGTGGGGGGAATGATCTGGCCGATTATGTCAGAGAACTGCCGGAAACAACGTTTTATATTTTTATTGAAAGCGAGATCGACAAAAGAAGCAGACTGTACAAGACAGTAAAGACCAAAGGGCATATTGTGGAACTGGCCACGCAGGATGAAAATACGCTGAAGCGCTGGATACAGAGCATTTTAAAAAAGGAAGGGAAAAGCATGGCGGATGCCGACATCCTCTATTTTCTGAACAAAGTCGGCACAGATATGGAAAATATCCAGAAAGAACTGGAAAAACTGGTGTGTTATGCGCTGGAGCGCCAGACACTGGGAAGAGAGGATGTAGACGCGGTCTGTGTCACACAGATATCCAATCATATTTTTGATATGGTCAGCGCGGTCTCCGAGAAAAACCAGAGACGTGCGCTGGATCTTTATTATGAACTGCTGGCCCTGAAGGAGCCGCCCATGCGGATCCTGTTTCTGCTGACCAGACAGTACAGACTGTTATTTCATGTGAAATCCCTTGTACAGCAGGGGTACGGCAGAAAGGAGATCGCATCCAGGGCCGGCCTGCATCCTTTTGTGGTGGGGAAATATATGGATCAGTCAAAAAGGTTCCGGTTGGGAGAACTGCGTTCCGTAATGGAAGAAGGGGCGCGCATCGAACAGGATGTGAAAACGGGACTTCTGTCCGACAGTCTGGCGGTAGAGCTGTTTATCGTAAAATATTCCGCGAAAAGTTGACGGAGCTGTTTCAGGATAAAAATGAGGTAATTGGAGGAAGAAAAGTGTCAGTTATAGATCAGAGCAGAATAAGAAATTTTTGTATTATCGCACATATCGATCATGGTAAATCCACTCTGGCGGACCGTATCATAGAGATGACGGGTCTTCTGACCAGCAGAGAGATGCAGGCTCAGGTTCTGGATAATATGGAACTGGAACGGGAGCGGGGGATCACGATCAAAGCCCAGGCGGTCCGCACGGTATACAGAGCGGACGACGGGGAGGAGTATATATTCAACCTGATCGACACCCCGGGGCATGTGGATTTTAACTACGAAGTGTCCAGAAGCCTGGCGGCCTGCGACGGAGCGATCCTTGTTGTGGATGCAGCCCAGGGCGTGGAGGCGCAGACTCTTGCAAATGTATATCTTGCATTGGATCATGACCTGGATGTAATGCCTGTGATCAATAAGATCGACCTGCCCAGCGCGGAGCCGGACCGGGTGAAAGAGGAGATAGAGGACGTGATCGGCATTGACGCCGAAGACGCTCCGCTGATCTCCGCAAAAACAGGAGAGAATGTTCATGACGTGCTGGAGCAGATCGTAAAAAAGATTCCCGCTCCGGGCGGAGATCCGTCCGCACCGCTCCAGGCTCTTATTTTTGATTCAAAATATGATTCTTACAAGGGCGTTATCGTGTTCTGCCGGATTAAAGAAGGAACGGTGAAAAAAGGCACGCCGATGCTTATGATGGCTACCGGAGCAAAAGCCGAAGTGGTGGAAGTGGGGACATTTGGCGCCGGACAGTTTATTCCCTGCGATGAACTTAGCGCAGGTATGGTAGGCTATATTACAGCAAGCCTTAAAAATGTAAAGGAAACCCGAGTTGGAGATACGATCACAAACGCAGAGCATCCCTGCAGCGAGCCCCTGCCCGGGTATAAGAAAGTCAATCCCATGGTCTACTGTGGCCTTTATCCGGCGGACGGCGCGAAATACCCGGATTTAAGAGACGCGCTGGAAAAGCTGCAGCTAAACGATGCGGCTCTTCAGTTTGAAGCGGAGACCTCAGTTGCGCTTGGATTTGGATTCCGCTGTGGATTTCTGGGGCTTCTTCACCTTGAGATCATCCAGGAGCGTCTGGAGAGAGAGTATAACCTGGATCTTGTCACAACCGCCCCCAGCGTAATCTATAAGATACACAAGACAAACGGAGAGGTCGTAGATCTGACCAATCCGACGAATATGCCGGATCCGGCGGAAATCGACTATATGGAAGAGCCAATGGTAAAAGCGGAGATCATGGTAACGTCTGAGTATATCGGCGCTATCATGGATCTGTGCCAGGAGCGCCGAGGTATCTACCAGAGCATGGAATATATTGAAGAAAAGCGTGCTGTACTCCATTATCATCTGCCCCTGAACGAGATTATCTATGATTTCTTTGATGCGTTGAAGTCCAGATCAAGAGGCTATGCATCTTTTGATTACGAGATGATGGGATATCAGAGATCAGAGCTTGTCAAGCTGGATATCCTTATCAATAAAGAAGAGGTAGATGCCCTTTCTTTCATCGTTTTTGCGGGAAGCGCTTACGA
The DNA here is from genome assembly GCA_019115385.1 of Candidatus Mediterraneibacter avicola. GTDB lineage: Bacteria > Bacillota > Clostridia > Lachnospirales > Lachnospiraceae > Mediterraneibacter > Mediterraneibacter avicola. The sequence continues at coordinate 5,171 of DXDR01000030.1, forward strand.
CAGAGGCAGAAGGATGTGCGAGAAGTTAAAAGCAGAGATACCCAGACAGCTGTTTGAGATTCCGATTCAGGCGGCCATCGGCAGCAAGATCATTGCCAGGGAAACGGTCAAGGCGATGAGGAAAGATGTGCTGGCGAAGTGTTACGGCGGAGATATTTCGCGTAAGAAGAAGCTGCTCGAGAAGCAGAAAGAAGGAAAGAAACGGATGCGCCAGGTTGGAAATGTAGAAATTCCGCAGAAGGCGTTTATGAGCGTGTTAAAGCTGGATGACGACTGATACAACGGAGCAGTGTATGAAAAACAAGAAAGAACTGGAACTATATGTGCACATCCCGTTTTGTGTAAAGAAGTGTGCATACTGTGATTTTTTGTCCGCTCCCGCCTCCGGGCGGGAACGGACCGCTTATGTGGACGCTCTGACCAGAGAAATCAGGAGCAGAAAAAACGATTATGGTGATTACCGCGTGAGCACGATATTCCTGGGCGGCGGCACCCCTTCAATTTTGGCAGGGGATGACACCGCCCGTATTTTTCGCGCTCTTTATGAAAGCTTCCGCATCTCAGGCAATGCTGAGATCACCATGGAGGTAAATCCGGGAACCGTGTCCGAGGAGAAAGCCGCGGCGTGGAAAACCTGCGGCGTCAACCGGCTGAGTATCGGGCTTCAGTCTGTAAACGATGAAGAACTGCAGATGCTCGGACGCATCCACACATACCGGGAATTCCTGAATACATGGAAACTGGTGCGCAGGGAAGGGTTTGAAAATATAAATATCGATCTGATCTCAGCCATTCCAGGACAGAGTTTAAAAAGCTGGGAGGAGACGCTCCGCATAACGGCAGGATTAAACCCGGAACATATCTCCGCGTACAGCCTGATCGTGGAAGAGGGAACTCCCTTCTACGAGAGGTATGGGGAGAAAGAAAGTACAGGGGCATCTTTCTGTAAAACTCATCCTATGCCGCCGCTTCCCGACGAGGATACAGAGCGTGAGATATACAAGGCCACGGAGAAGATCCTGGCAGAATTCGGCTACCATCGATATGAAATATCTAATTATTCGAAAAGCGGGTATGAATGCCGCCATAATCTCGGCTACTGGGAGAGAAAAGAATATCTGGGACTCGGGCTGGGCGCCTCGTCCCTGATCGGCGGATGCCGGTTCCATAATACCGCCGATATGGAAAAGTATATGGAAATATGTACGACCTGCTCTGCGGCGGAACATAGATGTAGATCTGGTGATGCCGGAGACCGGAAAAATATCCGAAGAGATACAGATGTTACAGAACTCAGTGAAGATATCGAAAATCTGACCACCGAAGATCAGATGGAAGAATTTATGTTCCTCGGCCTTCGGAAGATGGAGGGCATTTCTGAAAAAGACTTTTATGAGGCATTTGGAAGAAATATCAGAGAAGTGTACGGATTGCAGCTGAAAAAACTGGAAGAACAGAAACTGATCGAATGCCGCCGCAAAAGAGTAAGGCTGACAGAGCGAGGAATCGATGTCAGCAATTATGTGTTCAGTGAGTTTATCTTTTAGCAGCTGAACTGCTACATTATTTCAATAAAAAATGTATAAACATGGTTGACAAACCGAAAAGTGAGTGCTATCTTAATATACGGAAGGTGTTAGCACTCAAAACAAGGGAGTGCTAATAGCGAGAAGGGAGGGAATGCAGTGGCAGTCGATACTTCGTTAAGCGAAAGAAAACTTATCATATTGAAGGCTATCATTCAGAACTACCTTGAGACCGGAGAACCGGTCGGCTCGCGGACTCTTTCAAAATATACGGAATTGAATCTCAGTTCTGCGACGATCCGAAATGAGATGGCGGATCTGGAGGATCTTGGATACATTTTCCAGCCGCACACTTCTGCAGGCCGTATCCCTTCGGATAAAGGATACCGGCTGTATGTGGATATGCTGATGGAGGACAAAGAAGAGGAAATCACAAAACGCGAGAACGCCATGCTTGAGAAAGCTGACAAGGTCGAAAAAGTGCTGCAGCAGGCGGCAAAAGTGCTTGCGTCCAACACAAATTATGCGACCATGGTGTCCGCTCCGGTCAACAGCCGGAACACGCTGAAATTTATCCAGCTCTCACAAGTGGATGCAGAACAGGTCGTGGCAGTTATCGTGCTTGGAGGAAATGTGATCAAGAATAAGATCATTGAAGTCGGCGAAACATTAAGTAATGAGACACTGCTTAAGCTGAATATGCTTCTGAACACGACGCTTAACGGCATGCCGATCGATCAGATCACTCTGGGACTGATCGCAAGGCTCAAAGAACAGGCGGGGATCCACAGCGAGGTGGTCGGCCATGTGCTGGACGCAGTGGCAGAGATCATACATGTGGATGACGATATGAAGATCTACACAAGCGGAGCCACGAACATCTTCAAGTATCCGGAACTCAGCGACAAGCAGAGCGCTCAGGAGATCATAAGTGCATTTGAGGAGAAGCAGCAGCTTGAGGAATTGGTTACAGAAACTCTTGCCAGCGAGAACAACCATGGAATACAGGTTTACATCGGTGACGAAGCGCCGGTGAAAACGATGAAGGACTGCAGTGTGGTGACAGCCACATACGAGTTGGGCGAGGGGATGAAAGGAACGATCGGCATCATTGGCCCGAAGCGGATGGATTATGAACATGTCATGAAGACGCTGAAGACTCTCCAGGGAGAGTTGGACGCGATTTACAATAAAAATCCGAAAGAATAGGAAGGTAGAAAGCTGGTGAGTGACAAGATGAGCAAAGAAGATATGGTAAAGGAAGCCGTAGAAGAGGCAAAAGCAAAAGCTGCTGCAGATGCAGAAAGCGATGAGCAGTCAAAGGCTGCCGGGGAAGTTTCGGAGGAAACGTCCGAAGCCGGGGAAGCTGCCCCGGAGGAAGACGAGACCGTCGAAGAACAGGAGGACGCGGCGGAGACAGAAGCGGAAAATGCAGATCCTGCCGATGAAAAGGACTCTAGATCAGAGAAAAAGAAGCTTTTCGGAAAAAAGAACAAGAAAGATAAAAAAGACGAGAAGATTGATGAGCTTACCGATCGTCTTACCCGTCAGATGGCAGAGTTCGATAACTTCCGCAAACGTACAGAAAAGGAAAAATCCCAAATGTACGAGATAGGAGCGAAAGATATCATAGAAAAGATCCTGCCGGTGGTTGACAATTTTGAGAGAGGATTGGCCTCCATGCCGGAAGATGAAAAAGCCACCCCCTTTGCAGAGGGAATGGAAAAGATCTACAAACAGTTCATGACAACACTGGAGGGGATCGGAGTAAAACCGATCGAGGCAGTGGGCCAGGAATTCAACCCGGATTTCCACAATGCAGTGATGCATGTGGAGGACGAGGAACTGGGTGAGAACATCATCACAGAGGAATTCCAGAAAGGCTATATGTACCGTGACAGCGTCGTGAGACACAGCATGGTAAAAGTGGCAAATTGACATTGAGCACTTGGCGGGGTCTTTTCGAGCCTGGTGCGAAAGTCGATACACCGAGCGGTGCGAGGTTGTATCTTCATTAAATAAAATTTAACCAATCATTGGAATATAAAAAACAAATCAATTAAAGGAGGAGCATTACAATGGGCAAAATAATTGGTATTGACCTTGGTACGACAAACAGCTGCGTGGCTGTTATGGAAGGCGGTCAGCCGACAGTCATCGCAAACACAGAAGGTGCAAGAACAACACCGTCAGTTGTGGCATTTACAAAGACGGGTGAGCGTTTGGTGGGAGAGCCGGCAAAGCGTCAGGCTGTAACAAACGCAGGCAGAACAATCTCTTCGATCAAGAGAGAGATGGGGACAGACTACAAGGTAGACATTGACGGAAAGAAATATTCTCCCCAGGAGATTTCCGCGATGATCCTTCAGAAACTGAAGGCAGACGCAGAGGGATACCTTGGCGAGAAAGTAACAGAGGCTGTTATTACAGTTCCGGCTTACTTTAATGACGCTCAGCGTCAGGCTACAAAAGATGCAGGCAAGATCGCAGGCCTTGATGTAAAGCGTATCATCAACGAGCCTACAGCTGCTGCACTGGCATATGGACTTGACAATGAGAAAGAGCAGAAGATCATGGTATATGATCTGGGTGGCGGTACTTTCGATGTGTCGATCATCGAGATTGGCGACGGCGTTATCGAGGTTCTCTCCACCGCAGGAAACAACCGTCTCGGCGGGGATGACTTTGATCAGAAGATCACAGACTACATGCTGGCAGACTTCAAGGCAAAGGAAGGCGTAGATCTCTCAGGTGACAAGATGGCTCTCCAGAGATTGAAAGAAGCGGCAGAGAAAGCAAAGAAAGAACTTTCTTCCGCGACAACGACGAATATCAACCTTCCGTTCATCACAGCAACATCTGAGGGACCGAAGCATTTTGATATGAACCTTACAAGAGCAAAATTTGACGAATTGACAAGAGATCTTGTAGACAAGACGGCAGAGCCTGTAAAACGTGCGCTCTCCGATGCCGGCATAACAGCGGCAGATCTCGGGCAGGTACTCCTTGTCGGCGGATCCACACGTATTCCGGCTGTACAGGAAGAGGTGAAGAGACTGACCGGAAAAGAGCCGAGCAAATCTCTGAATCCGGATGAATGCGTTGCACTTGGCGCGTCCGTACAGGGCGGCAAGCTTGCCGGCGATGCGGGTGCAGGAGATATCCTTCTTCTGGATGTTACTCCGCTGTCACTTTCCATCGAGACAATGGGCGGCGTTGCTACAAGACTGATCGAGAGAAATACAACGATCCCGACGAAGAAGAGCCAGATCTTCTCAACAGCCGCAGATAATCAGACAGCTGTTGACATCAACGTAGTACAGGGTGAGAGACAGTTCGCTAAGGACAACAAATCTCTGGGACAGTTCAGACTGGACGGAATCCCGCCGGCTCCGCGCGGAGTACCGCAGATCGAGGTTACATTCGATATTGATGCGAACGGTATCGTAAACGTATCAGCTAAGGATTTGGGAACAGGTAAGGAGCAGCACATTACGATCACGGCAGGTTCCAATATGTCTGATGCAGATATTGATAAGGCTGTCAAAGAGGCGGCTGAGTTCGAGGCTCAGGACAAGAAGAGAAAAGAAGCCATCGATGCAAGAAATGAAGCGGATGCAATGGTATTCCAGACAGAGAAGGCCCTCAAAGATGTAGGCGACAAACTGGATGCAAATGACAAAGCGGCAGTTGAGGCGGACGTTCAGGCACTTAAAGATGTGCTTGCAAAATCTACTCCGGAAACTGCAGCAGATGCAGATGTAGCTGAGATCAATGCTGCAAAAGAGAAACTGATGGAGAGTGCTCAGAAACTGTTCACAAAGATGTATGAGCAGGCGGGAGCAGGCGCGGCCGGCGGTCCGAATCCGGGAGCAGGCGCAGGCCCGAACCCTGGCGCAGGTCCGGCACCGGAAGGTTTCCAGGGCGATGACGTGGTTGACGGGGACTATAAAGAAGTTTAAATTCCCGTTCACGGCTGTGAGATGTGAATAGAGCACAGGGAATCTTCCCATTGTTTCATGATAGGAATAAGAAAAATTCTACGGAACCACTGGGTGGTTTCGTAGATTTTTTCGTGAAAGGTAGAGTATTCAAGTTATGGCAGAGGCAAAGAGAGATTATTATGAGGTGCTCGGAGTAAGCAAAGACGCTGATGATGCGGCGATCAAGAAAGCTTATCGTGCACTTGCGAAAAAATATCATCCCGATATGAATCCGGGAGACAAAGAGGCCGAAAAGAAATTTAAGGAGGCCTCCGAGGCTTATGCCGTCTTAAGTGATGCCGAAAAACGGCGTCAGTATGACCAGTTTGGTCATGCGGCATTTGAGGGCGGTGCCGGCGGTGCAGGCGGATTCGGCGGCTTTGATTTCAGCGGTGCCGATTTCAGCGACATTTTCGGCGATATATTCGGCGATCTGTTCGGCGGAGGACGCAGAGGCGGCCGCGGAGGAAACGGCCCAATGAAAGGCGCGAATATCAGAAAGAGCATCCGCATTACATTTGAGGAGGCGGTCTTTGGCTGTGAGAAAGAGCTTGAACTGATCCTGAAGGATCCCTGCGAAGACTGCCACGGCACAGGTGCGAAGCCGGGAACATCACCGGAGACTTGTCCGAAGTGCGGAGGAAGGGGGCAGGTGGTTTATACTTCCCAGTCGTTCTTCGGGACAGTGCAGAATGTCCAGACTTGTCCGACCTGCGGCGGTTCCGGTAAAGTGATCAAAGAGAAATGCCAGAAGTGCGCAGGTACCGGATATACTTCAAGCAAAAAGCGGATTAAAGTTTCCATTCCTGCGGGAATTGACAATGGCCAGAGCGTGCGTATCCGCGACAAAGGAGAGCCGGGCATAAACGGCGGGCCGAGAGGCGATCTGCTTGTAGAGGTAAATGTATCGCATCATCCGGTTTTCCAGAGACAGGATGTCCATATCTTTTCAACCGTGCCGATCTCATTTGCTGTCGCTGCACTGGGAGGCGATATCCGCATTAAGACGGTGGACGGCGATGTGATCTATACTGTAAAACCAGGGACAAAGACAGACGCCAAAGTACGCCTGAAAGGAAAAGGTGTGCCGTCGCTCCGCAATCCGCAGGTGAGAGGCGACCATTATGTCACACTTGTCATCCAGACCCCGGAACGCTTAAGCGCTGAGGCGAAAGAAGCCCTTAGGAAGTTTGATGAACTGACTGGAAACACTCTGCATCAAAACGACGATGCCGGGGACAATAAATCCGAAAAAAAGAAAAAGAAAGGGTTTATGGACAAAGTAAAAGAAGTTTTTGAAGATTAAAAGTCACATTTGGGTGTGAGAAGGGATGGCCGTTGTATTTGTTGCGGACATTTCCGATCGGATGAATGCAGGAAACAGCGGATTACGGATGACAGAATGAGTCTTTCGCAATCCGCTGTTTTCGGATGTTTAACATACTTTGTGTCGTAGATAAATATAAGATCCGGGGCTGCGCTCACAAAAACTTTCAGACATCTTCATATGTATAAGGCGCGGAAAATCGGGAATGATAATAGAAGATTGCGAACCGTTTGCTCGAATATGGTAAAAATTGTGTGAACTTTATTGACAGATTTCCCAAAATCAATTATATTATCCATTGATAAAAGGGAGTAACTGGCGCTTGAAAAGGCGTTTGCGATGTCGTCAGTACGATGGGCTGCTGTTCATCCGTATCGCGATTAAACGGTGAGACTTTTATTGCATAGAGAAGAGGTGCAATAAAAAGTCTCTTTTTTATGCTCTGCTACTGGGGGAAAGCCGCCAATGACAGGTTTCCCGTATTGCACAGTATATCGAACAGTAAAAGGAGGTCAAAAATGAAAACCTATTATCAGATGTCCGGCGAGGAAGTCATGCGCCAGGTTAACGGAAGCACAGAGCCTCTTACGGAAGGACAGGTAAAAGAGCATCAGGAGAAATATGGGCCGAACGAGCTTGTTGAGGGAAAGAAAAAGACAGTCCTTCAGATTTTTCTCGAGCAGTACAAGGATTTTCTTGTCATTATCCTGATCATTGCAGCGATCGCATCCGGGTTTATGGGAGATGTGGAGAGTGCGCTCGTAATTCTGATCGTGATCACGATGAATGCGATTCTCGGAACCGTTCAGACGATCAAGGCCGAACAGTCTCTTGCCAGTTTAAAGAAACTGTCAGGACCGGAGGCAAAGGTGCTGCGCGGCGGAAATGTGGTTCAGATCCCGTCCTCTGAGGTTACGGTAGGAGACATCGTTATGCTGGACGCCGGTGATTATATTCCGGCTGACGGACGGCTGACGGAATGTGCCAGCCTGAAGGTGGATGAGAGTGCGCTGACAGGAGAGAGCCTTGGCGTAGAAAAATCAACAGATATTATCGCGGAAGAAGAGGTGCCGCTGGGAGACCGGCTTAATATGGTTTATTCCGGCAGCTTTGTGACATACGGAAGAGGTTCTTTTGTTGTGACCGGTATCGGTATGGAGACAGAGGTCGGCAAGATCGCAAGTCTTTTAAAGACGACTTCAGAGAAGAGAACGCCGCTGCAGATCAATCTGGATCAGTTCGGCCAGAAACTTTCTATTCTGATCCTTGTATTCTGTGCTATCCTGTTTGGCATCAGCATTTTCAGAGGAGACAATATCGGCGATGCCTTCCTTTTTGCAGTTGCCCTTGCGGTCGCTGCAATTCCGGAGGCGCTCAGCTCTATTGTTACGATCGTTCTCTCCTTCGGTACGCAGAAGATGGCGAAAGAGCACGCGATCATGCGCAAGCTTCAGGCGGTGGAGGGCCTGGGGAGCGTATCGATCATCTGTTCTGATAAGACAGGTACGCTCACGCAGAACAAAATGACGGTGGAAGATTATTATGTAGATGAGAAGTGCATCAAAGCAGCGGATGTAGATATTAATGATCCTTCACAGAGCCGTCTGCTGATCGGCAGTATGCTCTGCAACGACTCGAAAAACACAGACGGGGTGGAAATCGGAGACCCGACTGAGACCGCCCTGATCAACCTGGGCATCAAACTGGGACTTGACCCGGAAGCTGTCCGCGCGAAATATCCAAGAGAAAGCGAAAATCCTTTTGACAGCGACCGGAAGCTGATGTCTACGAAGCATACGATGGAAAACATACCTACTATGGTGATCAAAGGAGCCGTTGATGTGCTTCTTGACCGTATGACCCAGATCCAGATCGGCGGCGAAGTACGTCCGATGACGGAAGACGACCGCAAAAAGATTGAAGAGCAGAATCAGCAGTTTTCCAGAGAAGGGCTTCGTGTGCTGGCCTTTGGCTATAAAGTTGTGTCGGATGAAGAAGAACTCACCCTGGATGATGAATACGATCTTACATTTATTGGATTGATCGCCATGATGGATCCGCCGAGAGAGGAGTCCAAGGCGGCCGTGGCAGAATGTAAGAGGGCTGGTATCCGTCCGATCATGATCACCGGAGACCACAAGGTGACTGCGGCAGCTATCGCGAAACGCATCGGTATTCTTGAAAATGAATCGGAAGCCTGCGAGGGCGCCGAAATCGACAAGATGTCGGATGAAGAATTGAAGGACTTTGTAGAAGGAATCTCTGTGTATGCGCGTGTGTCACCGGAACATAAGATCCGTATCGTGCGTGCATGGCAGGATAAAGGCAATATTGTATCCATGACGGGAGACGGCGTAAACGATGCTCCGGCTCTGAAGCAGGCGGATATCGGCGTCGCTATGGGAATCACCGGCAGCGAAGTGTCTAAAGACGCTGCGGCTATGGTGCTGACCGATGACAATTTCGCAACGATCGTAAAAGCGGTTGAGAACGGAAGAAATATTTACCGTAATATAAAAGCTTCCATCCAGTTCCTGCTGTCAGGTAATTTCGGCGCTATTCTGGCCGTGCTTTATGCATCCATCATGGCGCTTCCCGTACCGTTTGCACCGGTGCATCTGCTGTTTATCAATCTTCTGACGGACAGTCTCCCGGCAATCGCGCTGGGGCTGGAACCGGGAACAAAAGATGTGATGAACGAAAAGCCAAGGCCGATGAACGAGTCGATCCTTACGAAAGATTTTCTGCTGAAAATCGGCACAGAAGGACTTTCTATCGCTGTAACGACAATGATCGCCTTTATGATCGGCTATCAGGGAGGAAACGAACTGCTTGGAAGTACGATGGCCTTTGCAACATTGTGCTCCGCAAGGCTGTTCCACGGGTTTAACTGCAAATCCGACAGACCGGTCGTATTTACCCGTAAAGTGGTCAACAACAAGTTCCTGATCGGGGCGTTTGTCCTCGGTATCGTCCTGATCACAGGCGTTGTCATGATACCGGGACTGCACAATGTATTTAAGGTACAGACGCTGACTCTGACACAGCTGTTCACGGTATACGGGCTGGCTGCAGTGAATATTCCGATCATTCAGCTTCTGAAAGGATTCCGGCTACTTCTTAAGAAAAACAGATAAGGCTCGGGTTTTGTCAGTAAGGGAGGCCGGTATGCAGAATGAACTTCTGCGTACCGGCTTTTCCTGATTGACACGGCAGGAAAGAAGAGGGATAATCAGAATATGGCGGAACTGCCATATCAATGAGAAACAGATCCCGAGCATGTGATTTTTTACACACGATGACATCGAAAAAAGCAGACAGAGGAGATAAACCGACATGCCATTAAGAAAAAAACAACAGGCTTCGGAGGCGCAAAGGCCCCGGAGGATTGAGACGACCCGATATAATCCGGATTACAGAACAGGGCTTTCCAGCCAGCAGGTTCAGGAACACTGGCTTCACGGGTGGACAAACCGTGCGGTGGAACCACCGTCGAAAACAACAGGAGAGATCATACATGAAAATATATTTACGTATTTCAACCTGATTTTTGCAGTGCTTGCAGTCATGCTGTGTCTGGTGGGCTCTTTCCGTGATCTTACGTTCCTTCCCGTGATCATCGCAAATACCCTGATCGGTATTGTGCAGGAAATCCGGGCAAAACAGGTGCTGGACAAACTGACCATGCTGAACGCGCCTCATGCCACTGTGGTCCGGGACGGGAAAAAATCTGTTGTCGATGCGGAGGAACTCGTGCTGGACGATATTGTTATATTTTCGGCGGGCAATCAGGTGTGCGCGGACGCGGAAGTATGCGCAGGCGAGGTACAGGTCAATGAGTCTCTCCTGACCGGGGAGGCAGATGAGATCACAAAACGCAGAGGGGCAAAACTGATGTCAGGAAGCTTTATCGTATCAGGACAGTGCCATGCGAGGCTGGATAAGGTCGGGGAAGATTCCTACATTTCAAAACTGACCCTTCAGGCAAAGGAAATGCAGGATGGCGAGCAGTCGGAGATGATCCGCTCTCTTGATAAACTTGTAAAATGTGTGGGCGTTGCCATTATCCCCATCGGACTTGTCCTTTTCTGGCAGGCATTTTTTGTCCAGCATGACGGGTTCCGGGACAGCATTACTTCCATGGTGGCGGCCGTGATCGGTATGATTCCCGAGGGACTGTACCTGCTTGCCAGTGTGGCTTTGGCGGTCAGTTCCATCCGTCTGGCAAAGAAAAAGGTTCTTCTTCATGACATGAAGTGCATCGAGACGCTTGCGCGCGTGGATGTCCTGTGCGTGGACAAGACCGGAACGATCACCGAGAATACGATGCAGGTACAGGATGTGATCCAGACAGAAGAATATGATGCGGGTACAATGCCTCCGCTCAGTATGATGATCGGCGACTTTGCAGCAGCCATGGACAGAGATAATATTACTATGGCTGCCGTAAAAGAACATTTTCAGTCTTCGTCAGGGGAAAAGGCTGTCTCAAAGACCGGTTTTTCTTCTGCCACAAAATACAGCAGCGTCACATTTAAGCATGGGGCATATGTCCTTGGGGCCCCGGAGTTTGTACTCCGGGAGAAATATGAAGATTATGCAGAGAAGATCACAGAACATGCATCAACCGGAGCCAGAGTGCTTGTGTTTGGCTCGTATGACGGGGAAATAGACGGGAGGCCCCTGACTCACGGCGTCACTCCGCTGGCCTTTCTTCTGCTGGCAAACCCGGTCCGCGAAGCGGCGGAAGAGACTTTCCGGTATTTCGCCGAGCAGGGGGTAGAGGTGAAAGTAATCTCCGGGGATAATCCCGTCACTGTTTCAAGGGTCGCGAAGCAGGCAGGAATCGTGAATGCGGACAAATATGTGGATGCATCGGAGCTGGACAGCGATGAAAAGATGAGGGAAGCAGTCCTGGATAATACTGTATTCGGACGCGTCACTCCCAATCAGAAGAGAAAGTTTGTGCAGATATTAAAGGATGCCGGACACACAGTCGCCATGACGGGAGACGGGGTGAACGATGTGCTGGCACTGAAAGATGCGGACTGCAGCATTGCCATGGCCTCAGGCAGCGACGCAGCGGCCCAGGCTTCTCAGCTTGTCCTTCTGGAATCTGACTTCTCCTGTATGCCTCAGGTGGTTCTGGAGGGGAGAAGGGTTGTAAATAATATACAGAGATCGGCAAGCCTGTTCCTTGTAAAAAATATATTTTCTTTCCTGCTCAGCCTGATCTCCGTTGTATTCATGTTCACGTATCCGCTGGAGCCATCTCAGATCTCGCTGATCAGTATGTTTACCATCGGGGTTCCTGCATTTTTCCTTGCACTGGAGCCGAACAAGAACAGGATCAAAGGCCATTTCCTTACAAATGTGTTTTTGAAGGCGCTGCCTGCCGCGGTTACTGATGCGCTGGCAGTCGGAGCGCTTGTGATATTCGGCCGTACTTTTGGCGTAGGAGCTACAGATATCTCAACAGCGGCCACCATGCTGCTTGCAATCGTAGGGTTTATGATCCTCTACAAGATCAGCGCGCCGATGAATGTACTCAGAACAGTGATCCTGGCGGGCTGCATTGTGGGACTTGTATTCTGCAGCATCTATCTGAACGATCTGTTTGCGATCACCGGAATGACGACGGAATGCATTATGCTGTTCGTTGTATTTGCCATTGCGACAGAGCCGGTACTCAGATATCTGACAATCCTTGTGGGAAAACTGAGATTTTACTATCAAAGGCTCAGAGGACGTGATCCGGAGGCGGAATGAGCATCTGGGGATACACGTAAAGGTGTCGGGAACCCCTGGACCTGACGCCGGAACAGCATATTATGCCGGAGAATATGCGATTTACAGCGCAGTGACCGGAGAAGATTAAAAAGAAAAAGGAGGATGATTCATCATCATGGTACATCATATTGTAATGTGGAAGTTTAAAGCAGAAATTCCAGAGGAGAGAAAACCGGAACTGAAAGCAGCAATGAAGGAGAACCTGAACAGCCTTGTGGGAAAGGTGCCGGGGCTTCTGGAAATGAAATTTGTGGATGAACCGCTTTCGTCCAGCACCCATGATATTGCTCTGGTGAGCGTGCTGGAAAAAGCAGAAGATATTGCCGTTTACGGAAACCATCCGGCTCATGTGGCGGTGGCAGACACCTACGTTCGTCCTTTTGTTACAGAGAGAGCCTGTCTGGATTATTAAAGGCCGGCGGGAAAGGGAGGTGAGTCTCTTATGACAATGTGCGACCTGATCATAAAGAAAAAACGCGGACATATGCTGACAGGACAGGAGATCGACTGGATGATACAGGGCTATACCGAGGGCAGGATCCCGGATTACCAGATGTCGGCTATGATGATGGCGGTCTGTTTTAACGATATGAACGCGGAGGAGACGAAAGAACTGACCCTTGCCATGGCCCGCAGCGGGGATGTGCTGGACTTGTCGGGCATTGAAGGAATAAAGGTAGATAAACACAGTACCGGCGGAGTGGGAGACAAAACATCTCTTGTGCTTGCTCCTCTGGCCGCGTCCATCGGAGTCCCGGTGGCAAAGATGTCTGGAAGAGGGCTGGGACATACCGGCGGCACGATCGATAAGCTGGAGAGTTTCACTGGCTTTTCTACCAGCCTGACACCGGAAGAGTTTATCCGCAATGTAAATGAGATCCATATTGCCGTCGCCGGGCAGACGGCAAACCTCGCTCCGGCAGACAAAAAACTGTACGCGCTCCGGGATGTGACAGGCACCGTAGACCAGATGTCTCTGATCGCATCCAGCATAATGAGTAAAAAACTTGCCTCCGGGGCAGACGCCATCGTGCTGGATGTGAAAACTGGAGACGGCGCTTTTATGAAAAAGATGGAAGATTCCATGGCTCTTGCCAGAGAGATGGTGAGCATAGGAAAGCTTGCAGGGAAAGATATGACTGCAGTTATTTCAGACATGGATCAGCCTCTCGGCTATGCTGTTGGCAATGCACTGGAGGTAAAGGAGGCGATCCTCACACTGCAGGGGGAAGGGCCGGAAGATCTGAGGGAACTTTCCCTTGTACTTGGCTCATACATGGCGGTCAAAGCCGGCAGGGCGCAGACGCCCCAGGAAGGCCGGAAAATGCTGGAGGATTCGATAGAAAACGGAAAAGCATTTCAAAAATTTCAGGAATTTATCCAGAGCCAGGGCGGAGATCCACGGGAAGCCCTCTGCCCGGAACTGCTGCCGGAGGCAGCCTATCAGGAAGAAGCGGTTTCTGATAAAGAAGGATATGTAAGCGGCATTCACACGGAGGAGGTTGGGAGAGTCTGTCTCCTGCTCGGCGGCGGAAGAGAGACAAAAGAGAGTGTGATCGACCTTTCGGTGGGGATAGTACTTTATAAGAAAAAAGGAGATTATGTGAGGAAAGGTGAACCGCTTGCTGCAATTCATGCAAATGACAGAAAGCTTCTGGAAAAAGCAAAAGAAAGGCTTGCATCCTGCTACGAGTTTTCCGGGACCAGGCCGGAAAAACAGCCCCTGATCAGAGCGGTTATTGAATAGAATATGCCCTTGTATAGAGAGGGAAAGGAAAATAGAAAAAGAAAAGGAATAGGACGGAAAGCGCTGCACATATACTGATTATAAAAGGCGTATGTGTGGCGTTTTTATGGAAAGAGAACAAATCAGGGAAAAGCTTGCGTCGGCTGCAAGTATGCCGAAGGACGTTGTGCTGGGAGCGTCTATCATCACAATAACCGGCATAACGGAAGTATGTGTGGAAAATTACAGGGGTATCATAGAATATACAGACTGTCTTGTAAGACTGCAGACAAAGGACGGTCAGCTCCGGCTCACAGGAAAAAGGCTGAATATCGAGTATTATACAAATGACGAGATGAAGATCACCGGTATTATAGAAGGCCTGGTATTTGCTGATGGGAGGAGAGAGGATTGATCCGTTCGCTGATACGCTGTATGAAAGGATATGTTAAGGTCCGTGTCGAAGGATATTCGCCTGAAAGATTTCTGAATATGTGTTCCTTTCACGGAATCTATATCTGGGGACTTTCACCGATGGGGAATGCCTATGAAATGTACATGACGGTTTCGGGATTTAAAAAGCTGCGCCCTCTGGCGAGGAAGACCCATACGAAAATTTTTGTGATCAGAAAATACGGGCTTCCGTTTTTTCTGATCCGCTACCGGAAACGCAGGCTTTTTTTTGTGGGCGCCATCCTTTGTATGGTGCTTTTAAAGCTGTACTCCTTATTTATCTGGGACATTCACTTCGAGGGAAATGAAAAGTGGACGGACGCTGCGCTGACGGAATTTCTGGCCTCAGAAGAGGTGGCGCCTTTTATGCTGAAAAGCCAGGTTGACTGCCAGGGTATTGTAAAAGCCATCCGAAAGGAATATAATGATATCGTTTGGGTATCGGCTTCTGTGGATGGCAGCCGGCTGAAAATCCAGATCAAGGAAAACGAGGATACTTTTCGGGAAGAGGAAGATACGCATACAAAAGGAGAGCAGCCAACGGATCTGATCGCTTCTTCAGACGGGGTGATCACAGATATCGTGACCCGTTCCGGCGTTCCCCAGGTGCATGTGGGGGATGAAGTAAAAAAAGGAGATATCCTCGTTCTGGGGAGGATCGAAGTCCTGGATGACAGCGGGGAGGTAACCGGGTATCAGTATCAGCAGTCCGATGCGGATATTTATGCGGACACAGAACTGTGGTATGAAAACAGTATTCCTCTGACCAGAAAGGAAAAGGTGTATGACGGAAAAGAGAGCCGTCAGGGATTTGTGCGTATTTTCGGCTGGACTGTTTCTGCAGGCAGCATAAATAATAAATATGAGAACAGTGAAATCCATACGAAGGAGAAGCAGGCGAAAATAGGGGAGAACTTTTACCTTCCGTTTTCCTGGGGCACGAAGACGGCAAGATCCTATTCCTGGCAGTCGGAAAAATACACCAGAGAGGAAATCCGTCAGAAACTGAGCGAGGATTTTCAACTTTTTTGCAGCGAATTAGAGGAAAAAGGTGTTCAAATAAAAGAAAATGATGTTAAAATACAACTGTATGAAAATTCCGCATCTGCCTCCGGCACTCTGTATCTGAACGAAAAGATCACCCGGGAGGCTGATACGGAGATTTTAAATGTTGAAAGGAAAGAAACAGATGAGTCTGGCGGAACTGATGATTGAAATTCCGGCCGAACATGAGGCGAATGTGTTCGGTCAGTTTGATTCATATGTGAAAAAGCTCGAGCGGACATTCCATGTCACCCTGATCGCCAGGGACGGGCAGACAAAGATCGTGGGTGAAAGGGCGGCGGCTGAAAAGGTTCTCCGCATCCTGACCCAGCTCGTAGAACTGTCAAAGCGCGGCAATACAATTACAGAACAAAATGTGGACTACGCCATATCCCTGGTGTTCGAAGACCAGGAGGAGAACCTGGTGGAGATCGACAAGGATCTGATCTGTCACACACTTCAGGGAAAACCGATCAAGCCGAAAACACTTGGACAGAAGCGATATGTGGATTCCATACGGGACGGAATGATCACATTTGGCCTGGGGCCGGCGGGAACCGGAAAGACCTATCTTGCAATGGCGATGGCGATCACAGCATTTAAGAGAAACGACGTGAGCAGGATCATCCTTACCCGGCCCGCTATCGAAGCAGGCGAAAAGCTGGGATTTCTGCCCGGAGATCTTCAAAGCAAGATCGATCCGTATTTGCGTCCTCTCTATGACGCTCTTTATCAGATCATGGGGGCGGAAAGCTTTCTGAGAAATTCGGAAAAGGGCCTGATCGAGGTGGCGCCTCTGGCCTATATGCGCGGGCGCACGTTGGACAACGCTTTTATTATCCTGGACGAGGCGCAGAATACGACGCCGGCGCAGATGAAAATGTTCCTGACAAGAATCGGTTTTGGATCCAAGGTCGTTATTACCGGAGATTCCACGCAGAAAGACCTTCCGGCCGGAGCTGTGTCCGGGCTGGACGTGGCCGGTAAGGTACTGAAGGGAATCGAAGGGATCAGCATCTGCACACTGACCAGTAAAGACGTTGTCCGTCATCCCCTTGTCCAGAAGATCGTAAAGGCTTATGAAGAGTATGAAAAGAACAGCGCAAAGCAGAAAAACAACAGAAGGAGAAAGGTATGAGTATCTTTATTGAAGAGGAAGGCGGCACAGTTCTGCCGTTCTCTGCAGAGGCCGTTGCACGTACGGTCATAGAAGCAGCCCTGGAATACGAAAAGTGTCCTTACGAGACAGAAGTCAGCCTTTTGCTCACAACAGATGAAGAAGTGAGAAAGCTGAACTGTACTGCGCGTGGGATGGATCGGCCTACAGATGTCCTGTCCTTTCCCATGTTGGAATATGACGCACCGGGCGACTTTTCATGGCTGGAGGATGAGCCGCAGGATGCATTCAATCCAGAGACCGGAGAACTGATATTGGGCGACATTGTCATCTCAAAGGACCGTGTTATGGCGCAGGCTGAAGAGTACGGACACTCTCCGCTGCGGGAGTATGCCTTTCTGATCGCCCACAGTATGCTCCACCTGTTTGGATACGACCATATTGAAGATAACGACCGTCTTCTGATGGAAGAGCGGCAGCGGGGGATCATGGATAAAATAAATATTCTGAGATAGCTGACCGCAGCGGCCTGCCCCGGGAGAGGCGGGCAGTTTCATATGACATCAGATGCAGTACCGGATGAGACCGAGGAGGAATGAAATGCCGGAATCACATACAAACAGAAAAAAGAAAAAAGACGATTATCTTGTGCAGGGCGCAATCCTGGCTGCAGCGGCCGTGATGACCAAAGTGATCGGGGTCGTCTACCGAGTGCCTCTGGCCAACATACTTGGGGACGAAGGAAACGGTTTTTATGGATATGCATATCAGGTGTATGCAATGGCACTGATGCTTTCCTCTTACAGTCTGCCCACGGCAGTATCGAAGCTTGTGTCCGAGCGTGTGGCAGCGAAAAAGAAGAGGAATGCATTTC
Source organism: Candidatus Mediterraneibacter avicola (assembly GCA_019115385.1). Lineage (GTDB taxonomy): Bacteria > Bacillota > Clostridia > Lachnospirales > Lachnospiraceae > Mediterraneibacter > Mediterraneibacter avicola. The sequence goes on from DXDR01000030.1 coordinate 23,011, forward strand.
GGGTATTTCTGTGCTCCCTTGTATTTGCCTTTACAGTGGGGCTGATCATCACGCTGGCCGTCTTTTTCGGAGCGGGAGCCATCTCAGAGCATGTGATGAAGTCCCCTTTGAGCGTATATGCCCTTAAAGTTCTGGCGCCCGGACTGTTTATTGTAGCGGTTATGGCTGTCCTTCGAGGATATTTTCAGGGACTTAATACAATGGTTCCTACTGCGATCTCACAGATCATTGAACAGCTGATCAATGCGGTAGTAAGCATTGTAGGAGCCAGCGTGCTTTTCGGGATCGGAACGCGCGCCGGAGAGAAAGCAGGTGAAGAGCTGCTGGGGCCTGCCTATGGCGCTGCAGGCAGTACGATCGGTACAGTATCCGGGGCTGTGGCGGGCCTTCTCTTCCTGCTGTTTGTCTTCTGGCTGTACCGCAATGTGATCAAAAGACAGCTGAAAAGAGATCATTCCAGCGGAAGGGAGAGCTACCGGCATATATTAAAGGTGCTTGTTTTTACCGCAGTGCCGGTTATACTGAGTACTGCGGTTTACAATATCAACCAGATCCTGGATCTGACGATCTTTAACCATATTATGGACGCACAGGGGTATGTAGAGCAGGAATATATGGCGCTTCAGGGGATCTACACTGCAAAATACGATACCCTGATCAATGTGCCTATGTCCATTCCATATGCACTCAGCGCCTCGGTTGTCCCAAGCCTGGTAGCTGTGGTGACAACAGGTACAAAAAGAGAGGTTCACTATAAGATAGACCAGACGCTCCGGCTGACGATGTTTCTCACCATTCCATGCTGTATCGGATTTCTTACGCTTGCGTCCCCTCTCATGGTTCTGCTGTACAATGACGCCAGCGCCACCCCGGCAAATCTGCTCATGCTCGGAGCGGGCGTGATCGTGCTTTTCAGCTGGTCCTCCGTATCCAACTCCATCCTGCATGGACTGAACCATATGTCCAGTCCGGCAAAGAATGCGGGGATATCGCTGGTCATCCATCTGATCGCCTTTGTGATCATGATGACGGTATTTAAAATGAATGTATATGCCCTTGTATGCAGCAATATTGTTTTCGCTGTATGCATGTGTTATCTGAACCAGAGAAAGATCCGAAAAGTGTGCGGCTTCCGTGTAAATATTGTACATACATTTATAAAACCGCTGATCGCGGCCGTGATCATGGGTGTTGTGACCTATGCGGTTCATCTTGTGCTCGATCTTCTGATCGGCGGCAGGTTTATCCCGACGATCGCAGCGATTCTTGTGGCAGTTGTGGTTTATATTGTGATCGCGCTTAAAATCGGTACGCTGTCAGAAGACGATATAGAGGCTCTGCCAATGGGAGCAAGACTTCTGCGCCTGTGCAGGCGGCTGAATCTTCTGCCGGCAGCACACTAGTGCACTGTTTCACTTACAATGATGAAAGTAAGTGAACAAGTGCTGGTGAATAAAAAACAGAAAAACAGCCAATACTGTAGAAAAAAAGGAGCGGATCCTTATGAAGACAAAATATGTGATTGGCATTTTGGCTGTTTTTCTTCTGGTAGTGGCGCTTCTGGCAGCCGGTTATCAGATCAGTTACCGCCATGTGATGGACAGGCAGGCTTCCCGGTCTGAGGAGGAGTCTTCTACGGAGAGCATTGCCGCGGAAGGACAGGCGGTCAAAGAAGAACCGGGAGAAGAGGAAGGGTATTACCTCTGTGAACTGCAGGGATATGTGGCTGTATATTTGAGCGACCGCAGCACGATATATGAGCTGACGGATATTCCGCTGACGGATCTTCCAAAAGAGGTCCAGCAGGAGGTGTCGGAAGGGAAATACGTCTCGACAGACGGAGAATTATATGCATTTCTTGAGAATTATTCGAGCTGATACCGGCTGGTGTGGACGAAGAGGCAGGAATAGTGTATAATACCGTTTTGTGACAGAAGATCCAGGAAATTGTCTGAAAGGAATCAGGTATGGAAAAACAGAAGATAAACAGGATTAATGAGTTATACAGAAAATCAAAGGCAGAGGGGCTGACCGAAGCAGAGAGAAAGGAGCAGAAACTGCTCAGGGAAGAATATATCACTCTTGTCAGAAGAAATCTGCGCGGTCAGCTCAACAACATAGATATAGAAGAAAAGGACGGAACAATCGTCAACCTTGGAGAAAAATACGGAAACAAGGGAAAACTTCCCTCATAGCAGGCGAAGGAAAAGAGGAGTGGAACATGCAGAACAGACTTCCCCGCGATCCGGTTATGCTGCTTGGCGTCGTAAATACAAAATTGAGAGACTTTTACGGCTCGCTGGACGAAATGTGCGAGGATATGCAGATCAGCCGGGCGGAACTGGAAAGTGATCTGAAAACGATCGACTATGAATATGATGCGGGCAGGAACCAGTTTGTATAAGCCGGAAGCAGTGTCTGCTTTTATGCATACGGATCAGGAATTCCTGCCTCCCAATAATACATAAGGAAAAGAAAAAATGGAGAGAAACAGACTGTATACAGAAAGTGTGTATCCGACAGCCCCAACAGAGGAGCCGGAAAGACAATATTATTTTATAGACAGAGCCAGAAAGCATCTGGAGGAACAGAAAAAGGAGGCGGGACGGCCTCTTACTTTCTGTGTTACGACCTTTGGCTGTCAGATGAACGCCCGGGATTCGGAAAAACTTTCGGGCATCCTGGAACAGATCGGATATGTACAGGAGCTGGAGGAGGAAAAAGCGGACTTTGTGATCTATAATACATGTACAGTTCGTGAAAACGCCAATCTGCGTGTCTACGGCAGACTGGGGCAGCTTGGGCGGGCAAAGAAGAAAAATCCCCATATGATGATCGCCCTCTGCGGATGTATGATGCAGGAAGCCCAGGTGGTAGAAAAGCTGAAAAAAAGCTACGGATTTGTAGACCTTATTTTTGGAACCCACAATATCTACAAGTTTGCCGAACTGCTCAACACCCGCATGGAGTCGGGCGGAATGGTGATCGACATATGGCAGGATACAGACAAGATCGTGGAAGATCTCCCGGTGGAGAGGAAATATCCTTTCAAGTCCGGCGTCAATATTATGTTTGGCTGCAATAATTTCTGCAGCTACTGCATCGTGCCATATGTGCGGGGCCGGGAGAGGAGCAGAGAACCGGAGGCGATCCTCGGGGAGATCAGACGCCTTGCCGCTGACGGAGTCGTGGAGGTCATGCTCCTCGGACAGAATGTAAATTCCTACGGAAAGACGCTGGAGCGTCCGGTGACATTTGCCGCCCTCCTCAGAGAGGTGGAAAAGATTGACGGCATAGAGCGTATCCGTTTTATGACATCCCATCCGAAAGATTTATCAGATGAGCTGATCTCGGTGATGGGCAGCTCGAAAAAAATCTGCAGGCATCTGCATCTTCCTGTTCAGTCGGGGAGCAGCCGGATCCTTGAGAAGATGAACCGGCGTTATACAAAAGAACAGTACCTTGAACTGGTCGGGAAGATCAGGAAGGCTGTGCCGGATATCTCCCTGACAACGGATATTATAGTGGGATTCCCCGGAGAGACGGAGGAAGATTTTCAGGAAACTCTGGATGTGGTGCGGAAGGTCAGGTATGACAGCGCATTTACATTTATTTATTCAAAGCGGTCCGGGACTCCGGCGGCAGCAATGGAGGATCAGGTCGAGCCTGCGGTGGTAAAAGAACGGTTTAACAGGCTTTTAAAAGAGGTTCAGGAGATCGCGGCCCAAACCTGTGCTGTACATCAGGGCACTGTGCAGACTGTTCTGGCGGAATCAGTGAACGAGCATGATCCCTCTCTGATAACGGGAAGGCTCAGCAATAATCTCCTCGTACATTTTCCGGGAGACAGCTCCATGATAGGCCGGCTTCTTCCGGTAGAACTGAAAGAGTGCAGAGGGTTTTATTATCTGGGAGAAAGGGTATAAACTGCCACTAATTAAATCAGCATAAACCGTCCAGACTATGTATGCAGATGTTTCTAAATACATGGAGAGGACGGTTTTTTATGAAGAAACTCAGTGAGTACCTGTTCCTGCTCGTTCTGGGCGGGACAGCCTATTATGGATTTGAAATGCTTTTCCGGGGTTTCTCCCATTGGACGATGTTTTTTCTGGGAGGAATCTGCCTGGTCTTCTGTGCCCAGCAGGGCATATGGACCCACTGGAGCGAACCTCTGTGGAAACAGGTCGGCTGGTGTATTATTTTTGTGACGGCATGTGAGTTTATCACCGGAATAATTGTCAATAAATTCCTGGGATGGAATGTGTGGGATTATACCGGGCTTCCGTTCCAGTTCATGGGCCAGATCTGCCTCCCATTTGTTATAATTTTTTCCGGGCTGTGCGCTGTTGGAATCTTTCTGAGCGGATATACACTCTTCTTTCTTTACGGCGAGGAGCGGCCCGAATTTCATGTGCTATAGAAGCTGCTGTCCGCACCGCACTCGGGAACCCATAGCTTTTAGAGCCGGATATGCCCTTGCGGGAGGCCTCGTCCGCTTGAAGCGGCTGGTTTTTTGTGATAATCTAATAGAGCGGGAACGGAAGGATCTTACATGGATATCTGTATCCCGCCATACTTGTATCAGCTGTGAATAACATGTTTAAAAGGAGTAGGGAATGTGGCTGAATTAACACCAATGATGAAACAATATATGGAGACAAAATCCCAGTATCAGGACTGCATTCTGTTCTATAGATTGGGTGATTTTTACGAGATGTTCTATGACGATGCGCTGACTGCATCCAGAGAACTGGAAATCACGCTGACCGGAAAAAACTGCGGTCAGGAGGAGAGGGCGCCCATGTGCGGTGTTCCTTATCATGCTGTGGAGAGCTATCTGAACAAGCTGGTCTCCAGGGGCTATAAAGTGGCCATATGCGAGCAGGTGGAAGATCCGAAGCAGGCGAAAGGAATCGTAAAAAGAGAGGTCGTCCGCATCGTCACCCCCGGCACAAATGTGGACACACAGGCGCTGGACGAAACAAAAAACAATTACATTATGTGTATTGTTTATATTGCTGACCGATACGGCATATCTGTGGCGGATATTTCCACGGGAGAGTATCTGGTGACGGAGCTTCCGGACAGTGCCGGGCTCCTGGATGAGATCAGCAGGTTCCTTCCCGCTGAGATCATATGCAACGAAGCTTTTTATATGAGCGGGATGGATCCGGAAAGCCTGAAAGACCGGTTCGGCATGACGATCTACTCTCTGGAATCCTGGTATTTTGACGACGCTCTGTGCAGGGAGGCGCTGCTGGAGCATTTTCATGTCTCCGCTTTTGCCGGTCTGGGACTGGAGGATTATGACTGCGGGATCATCAGTGCGGGGGCGCTCCTCCGGTATCTTCTGGAAACCCAGAAAAATTCACTCTCAAACCTGACCCACATTACTCCGTATGTAACGGGAAAGTATATGATGCTGGACAGTGCGACCAGAAGAAACCTGGAGTTGTGCGAGACGCTTCGGGAAAAGCAGAAAAGAGGTTCTCTTCTCTGGGTGCTCGATAAGACGAAAACAGCAATGGGAGCCAGAACCCTGCGAAAGTATGTGGAACAGCCGCTGATCGACAAAAAAGAGATCGTACGCCGCCTTGACGCGGTAGAGGAATTAAAAGATCAGGCGATTTCCCGGGAAGAGATCCGGGAATACCTTTCCCCGGTCTATGATCTGGAGCGGCTGCTCACAAAGATCGCATACGGGACTGCCAACCCAAGGGATCTGACTGCATTCAAAACATCTCTTGAGATGCTGCCGTCTGTGCGGTATCTTCTGGAGGAGATGCAGTCTGCCCTGCTACGGGAGATTTATGAGGAGATGGATCCCCTGGAAGATCTGTGCGGGCTTCTGAAAAGTGCGATCTGCGACGAGCCTCCCATAGCCATGAAGGAAGGAAATATTATCCGCGACGGCTATAACGAAGAAGTGGACAAACTGCGGACTGCCAAATCAGACGGAAAAGACTGGCTTGCAAGGCTGGAAAATGAAGAGAGGGAAAAGACGGGGATCAAAAACCTGCGCATAAAATATAACAAGGTGTTCGGATATTATCTGGAAGTGACAAACTCTTATAAGTCCATGGTGCCCGACTATTATACGCGGAAACAGACGCTGGCCAACGCAGAGAGGTACATAACCCCGGAACTCAAAGAACTGGAGGACATGATCCTGGGAGCCGAGGATAAGCTTTATGCGCTGGAGTATGAGTTGTATTGCGGGATCAGGGACCGGATCGCCTCCCAGGTGGAAAGGATCCAGCGCACGGCAAAGGCCGTGGCGCGGTTGGATGTATTTGCCTCACTTGCGCTCACTGCCGAGAGAAACGGCTATGTACGCCCCGGGATCAACGAGAAGGGAATCATCAATATTAAAGACGGCCGTCACCCGGTAGTGGAACGCATGATACCGAATGGGATGTTTATTTCCAACGATACTTATCTGGATGATAAAAAGCACCGGATCTCTGTGATCACCGGACCGAATATGGCCGGAAAATCCACATATATGCGCCAGACTGCGCTGATCGCGCTTATGGCGCAGATCGGTTCTTTTGTTCCCGCCGCCCAGGCAGATATCGGGCTTTCCGACCGTATTTTCACGAGAGTCGGCGCCTCGGACGACCTGGCGTCGGGTCAGAGTACCTTTATGGTGGAGATGACGGAGGTCGCAAATATTCTGCGCAACGCTACCTCCAGAAGCCTGCTTATCCTGGATGAGATCGGAAGGGGAACCAGTACGTTCGACGGTCTGTCTATCGCCTGGGCCGTTATTGAATACATCAGCGACAGCCGGCTCCTGGGAGCAAAAACCCTTTTTGCCACACATTATCACGAGCTGACCGAACTGGAAGGGAAAATCGACAATGTCAACAACTACTGTATTGCGGTAAAAGAGAAGGGCGACGACATTGTGTTCCTCCGTAAGATCGTAAAAGGCGGGGCAGATAAAAGTTACGGGATCCAGGTTGCGAAGCTGGCCGGCGTTCCCGACCTGGTGATCGAGCGGGCAAAGGAAATCGTAGAAGAACTGAGCAACGAAGATATTACTGCAAAGGTCAGTGAGATCGCTGTAAAGGAACGGACGTCAAAAAAGAAACGCAGGCCGCAGAGATACGATGAGGTGGATATGGCTCAGATGTCCCTTTTTGATACAGTAAAGGACGATGATGTGCTCGAGGAACTGAAAAATATCGACGTGGGCAATATGACGCCCATCGACGCGCTCAATACGATCTACAGACTGCAGAACAAGCTGAAAAACAGATGGTGATACATAATAACACAGGAAAGAAAAAGAGACAGGAAAGGAGAAAAACATGCCACATATACAGGTGCTGGATCAGGTTACCATTGACAAGATCGCTGCCGGAGAAGTGATCGAGCGTCCGGCTTCAGTGGTCAAAGAACTTGTGGAAAATGCGATCGACGCAGGCGCCGGCTCTGTAACGGTTGAGATAGAGGACGGCGGGATTTCCCTGATCCGGGTTACGGACAACGGATGCGGGATCTCACGGGATGAAGTGAGGAACGCTTTTCTGCGCCATTCCACCAGTAAGATCCGTTCCGTGGAGGATCTGACAGGCATCACCTCACTGGGATTCCGCGGAGAGGCGCTGTCTAGTATCGCAGCCGTGTCCAGAACAGAGCTGATCACAAAAACGGCTGATTCGGAACTGGGTACAAGATATGTCATCGAAGGCGGCAAAGAGCATATCCTGGAGGAGACAGGTGCCTCGGACGGGACGACTTTTCTTGTACGGCAGCTTTTTTATAATGTGCCTGCCAGGAGAAAGTTCCTGAAAACTCCCATGACAGAAGCGGGGCATGTCCAGGATCTGCTGATCCGCCTCTCCTTGTCCCACCCGGAGGTGGGATTTCTGTTCGTGAACAACGGCCAGGAAAAACTCCGCACATCTGGAAACGGAAAACTGAAAGATGTGATCTATAATGTATACGGACGAGATGTGGCGGCCAATCTTCTGGAGATAACATATGAAAAAAATGGCTTTGGTATCTCCGGTTATCTGGGAAAGCCTGTCATTACAAGAGGAAACCGGAATTTTGAGAACTTCTTTGTCAACGGGCGTTATGTAAAAAGTCCCATGATCTCAAAATCTCTGGAAGACGCATACAAGGATTTTGCCATGCAGCACAAATTTCCCTTTGCTGTGCTCCATTTCCATGTAAAAGGGGACGAGATTGATATTAATGTACATCCGACTAAGATGGAACTGAGATTTCAGCGACAGCAGGAGGTGTACAATGCCGTCTTTGAAGGGGTGCACCGGACGCTCCTGGAGCCGGAGCTGATCCAGAAAGCTCAGGTTCCCGATCCGGTGTCTCCGGCGGAGAGCGGCACGGGAAAAAGCCCCTTCCTCCTGCGGCCGAAAACAGTACAGAATGTGCTACGGGATACCGGCCCTGACTTCGGCTCAGGTGCAGGAGCCCCCCGGGAAGATAAAACAGAAAAAGCGGCAGCTCCCGGCGCAGAGCCGGAGATTCGGGATGAGGATTACTTTATCCGCAAGATGAAAGAGCGGGTGACAGCTTACCATCAACGGGCTTCCTCCGCTGAGGCTCCGGCAAATGGCGGGATCTTCCGCCCGCAGGAGCAGGAGGAGAGGATCAGCGAGCAGGTACGGCAGGCGCGCAGCGGGGAGAAGCCCGTGCAGCTCGATCTGTTTGAAGAAAATTTCCTGAAGCGGGAAGTACGTGCAGAGTACCGGCTGATTGGCCAGGTATTTGAGACCTACTGGCTGGTAGAATACCAGGACAGCCTGTATATCATAGACCAGCATGCCGCTCACGAGAGGGTTCTGTATGAAAAGACACTTAAGGAAATGAAAAACCGGGAATTTACATCCCAGTATTTAAGTCCGCCTGTTATTCTGTCTCTCACCATGCAGGAGGCAAAACTTTTGAATGAAAATATGGACAGATTTTCCCGGATCGGCTTTGAGATCGAGCCATTTGGGGGAGAAGAGTTCGCTGTACGTGCAGTCCCGGACAATCTGTTCGGGATCGCAAAAAAAGAACTGCTCATGGAAATGATAGACGGCCTGTCGGACGGCCTGACTACATCCATGGCTCCAGAACTGATCGACGAAAAAGTGGCCTCTATGTCCTGCAAGGCGGCTGTAAAAGGAAACAGCAGGCTGTCTCCGCAGGAGATGGATGCGCTGATCGGGGAGCTGCTCACACTGGAAAACCCGTATCACTGCCCCCATGGAAGGCCTACGATCATCGCGATGACCCGCCGGGAACTGGAAAAGAAGTTTAAGAGGATTGTGTGATGAAACGACCATTGATCATATTGACAGGCCCCACTGCAGTGGGAAAAACAGAGGCTTCGATCGGGCTGGCAAAGGCGGTCGGCGGTGAGATCATCTCAGCGGACTCCATGCAGGTGTACAAAGGCATGGATATCGGTTCGGCTAAGATTACTCCACAGGAAATGGACGGGGTCAGACATCATCTTATTGATGTGCTGGAGCCGGAGGAAGATTTTAATGTGGTAAAATTCCAGAGTCTTGCACAAAAAGCGATGGAAGAAATTTATGCACGCGGGCGGATTCCCCTGATTGTCGGCGGGACCGGATTTTATATTCAGTCAGTTCTCTATGACATTGATTTTACAGAAAACGATGGAGATGTGTCTCTGCGCAGGGAACTGGAGGTGACTGCGGCAGAAAAAGGCCCCGAATATCTTCATCGCATGCTCCGGGATGTCGACCCCGAAGCTGCGGATGAACTGCACCCGAATAATGTAAAAAGGGTGATCCGGGCGCTGGAGTTTTACAGGCAGACAGGAACAAAAATCTCGGTACACAACAGAAAAGAGCGCGAAAAGGAATCCCCTTATCAGTTTGCTTACTTTGTGCTTACTGACGACCGTGCACGGCTCTATGAAAGGATTGACAGAAGGGTGGATAAAATGATGCAGGACGGACTTCTGGAAGAGGTAAGGACTCTCCGGGACAGAGGAGTAAAGCCTGCCTGCACCTCCATGCAGGGACTGGGATACAAGGAACTGTATGCCTGCCTGGAGGGAGAGTGCTCTCTGGAGGAGGCTGTGCGCATCATAAAGCGGGACACCAGACATTTTGCGAAGCGGCAGATCACCTGGTTTAAAAGAGAAAAAGATGTGATCTGGCTGGATAAAAGACAGTTTTCCGACAGAGACGGACTTCTGGAGGAAATGCTGGGATATCTGAGGAAAAAAGGAATCCAGTGACATAGATCGCCGGACAATAGAACATGAGAATGAATATGGATCAGACGGGAAGGAGAAAAATGGATCATACAGCATCAGAAACGATATACAGACAGCTTGGGATATCAGAGGAAATATTAAAGTTTGGACGGAAAACAGAGAAAGAATTAGAAGCGCGTTTTCTGGAATTTGATCAGACGGCCGAGTACAACCAGCTCAAAGTCCTGCATGCCATGCAGGAGAACCGGGTAAACGAAGGCTGCTTTCAATACGCCAGCGGATACGGGTATAACGACCAGGGCCGGGATACGCTGGAAGCAGTATACGCGTCTGCATTCCATACGGAAGCGGCTCTCGTGCGCCCGCAGATCACATGCGGCACACATGCGCTGGCGCTGGCGCTCTCCGCAAATCTCCGGCCTGGAGATGAACTGGTTTCCCCGGTGGGAAAACCTTACGATACACTGGAGGAGGTGATCGGTATTCGACCGTCCCGGGGTTCTCTTGCAGAATACGGGATCACATACAGACAGGTCGAACTTCTGGACAATGGATATTTTGACTATCCGGCGATCGAACAGGTATTAACGGATAAGACCCGGCTTGTTACCATCCAGCGTTCAAAGGGATACCAGACCCGGCCCAGCTATTCGGTAGCGGAGATCGGCGAGTTGATATCCTTTATCAAGGCGCGCCGTCCTGATGTGATCTGCATGGTCGATAACTGTTACGGTGAATTCGTGGAGCGGCTTGAGCCGTCCGATGTGGGTGCAGATCTGGTAGTGGGCTCACTGATCAAAAATCCTGGAGGGGGACTGGCTCCCATTGGAGGATATATAGTTGGAAAAGAGTCTCTGATCGAAAACTGTGCGTGCCGTCTTACATCACCGGGACTGGGACGGGAGGTGGGAGCCTCCCTCGGAGTCATGCAGTCCTTCTACCAGGGATTTTTCCTGGCTCCTGTGGTTGTATGCAGCGCACTTAAAGGGGCTGTATTTGCGGCTAACATATATGAAAAACTGGGTTATCCGGTTGTCCCGGGAGGCGGTGAAGACAGGCATGACATCATTCAGGCGGTTACGCTTGGATCAGCAGAGGGCGTCATTGCATTCTGCAAGGGCATCCAGGCTGCTGCTCCGGTGGACAGCTATGTCAGCCCGGAGCCCTGGGCTATGCCGGGCTATGACAGTGACGTGATCATGGCCGCCGGTGCGTTCGTACAGGGATCTTCGATCGAACTGAGTGCGGACGGCCCCATAAAGCCGCCCTATGCGGTATATTTCCAGGGAGGGCTTACCTGGCATCATGCAAGATTCGGCATCCTGAAATCACTGCAGAGCATGGTGGACGCGGGGGCCATTTCTATGGAAAAGATCAGAAGTCTTCTGTAAAATACAGATTTCCCTGCCAGATCCTGGCAGGGAGAACAGGAGGAAAACGTGAAAAAGAAAACTGTGGCGGTAATCGGAGGAGGCGCGTCCGGCATGATGGCAGCCATTACGGCTGCTTCAGAGGGAGCGCATGTCATTCTTCTGGAACATAAGGACCGGATCGGGAAGAAGCTCCTGTCAACGGGAAACGGCAGATGCAACTTTACCAATATCTGCCAGGAGCCGATCTGCTATCATTCCGATAATCCCGGATTCCCCTGGAAAGTCATAGAAAAGTTTAATTCCCGGGATATAGTTGCCTTTTTTCTTCAGCTGGGGGTGTACTCGAAGAACAGAAACGGTTGTCTTTATCCGAATTCGGATCAGGCCTCCGCGGTGCTCGATGCTCTGCGCCTGGAGCTTGACCGGCTCGACGTGGAGCTGAGGACCCAGGTGGAATGCCGGGAGATCCGTCCTGGAAAGAACGGATTTATCATTTATACGGGAAAGGAAACTGTCCGGGCAGACCGTGTGATCATCTGCACCGGTTCAAAAGCAGCTCCTTCCACAGGCTCTGACGGTTCGGGGTACGATCTGGCAAAAAAACTGGGACACCGGATCGTTCCGGTCCTTCCGGCGCTTGTACAGCTGAAGTGCAGAGGAGATTTTTTCAAAGGTCTTGCGGGAGTCCGGGCAAATGGAAGCGTTTCTGTCTGGTCTGAAGGAAAATGCATCGCAAAAGACACCGGGGAGCTTCAGCTGACCGGCTACGGGATCTCAGGCATTCCGGTATTTCAGGTGAGCCGTTATGCCTCCCGCCTTCTGTATGAGAAAAAGGAAGTGTGTGCGGTTCTTGATTTTATGCCCGACTTTACCGGAAAACAGATGGAAGCATTTCTGCGCGCGCGCGCAGAGACGAGGCCGGAGAAACCGGCGGGAATGTTTCTGATCGGCATTTTTCATAAAAAGCTGTCTGAACTGTGGATAAAGCTTGCACGCATTCCACGGGAAAAGAGAGCGGGAGACCTGTCCGAGCAGGAAATCGGATGTCTGGCAGAACTGATCAAAGATTTCAGGGTTCCTGTTACCGGCACCAATTCCTTTGAGCAGGCGCAGGTCTGCAGCGGCGGGGTTGACACTGCCGGGGTGGATCCGGATACGATGGAATCCCTCTATGTGCCGGGACTTCATTTTGCAGGAGAGATCCTGGACGTGGACGGGATGTGCGGGGGCTATAATCTGACCTTTGCGTGGGCCAGCGGCTATATAGCCGGAAAATCAGTTTGAAAGAGGAGAGATATTTATGCTCCGTGTGAGCCAGCTAAAGCTGCCGGTGGGACATTCCCCGGATCAGTTAAGAAAAAAAATCATAAAAACACTCCGGCTTGGAGAAAATGATCTGAAGCAGCTTCATATCAGAAAGCGATCTCTTGACGCCAGAAAAAAACCAGAGCTGTATTATGTATATTCGGTTGATGTGATGGTAGAAAGGGAAGAGTACGTTTTAAAAAAGGCAAAAGGCAGGGCGCAGAGAGTGTCTGAGAAACGCTACCGTATGCCGGAGCATGGATCGGAACAAATGCATTCCAGGCCTGTTGTCGTCGGGAGCGGTCCCGCCGGACTGTTTTGTGCCTGCCTCCTGGCGAGGGAGGGTTACCGCCCTGTCGTGATCGAACGGGGAGCTCCGGTGAGAGAGCGGAAAGCGGATGTAGAACATTTCTGGCAGACAGGAATCCTCAATCCCGCGTCAAACGTTCAGTTCGGAGAAGGGGGAGCGGGAACTTTTTCCGATGGAAAACTAAATACTCTGGTAAAGGATCCGTACGGGAGAAATCGTTTTGTCCTGGAGACGTTTGTGTCATTCGGAGCGCCTGAGGACATCCTCTGGGAGCAGAAGCCGCACATCGGCACAGATATCCTGATTAATGTCGTGGAAGCCATGCGGAACCATATTGCGGAACTGGGCGGGGAGTTCCGGTTTCACAGCCAGGTGACGGACATTCTCCCGGATGAGAGCTGCCTTGTGATCAACGGGCGGGAGAAAATGAAAACAGAGGCGGCCGTTTTTGCGATCGGGCACAGCGCCAGGGATACCTTCGGGATGCTGTATGAAAGAGGCGTCCGCATGGAGGCAAAATCTTTTGCCATAGGCGTCCGCGCGGAACACCGGCAGGAAATGATCGACCGGAATATGTATGGCGATCACAAAGGGGGGAAACTCCCCGCCGCGTCCTATAAGATGGCGGAAAAGATTGAGAACGGACGAGGCGTGTACACTTTTTGCATGTGTCCCGGAGGATATGTTGTCAACGCATCCTCTGAGGAAAGAAGGCTTGCGGTCAACGGCATGAGTTACCACGGACGGGCAGGCGAAAATGCCAACAGCGCTGTCATCGTGACCGTTACGCCGGATGATTTCCCCAGCCTTCATCCTCTTGCAGGGATCCAGTTCCAGAGGGAACTGGAGGAGAAGGCATGGCAGGCGGGGAAAGGAAAAGTTCCCGCCCAGCGGCTGGAGGATTTCCTGAAGAACCGGGTAACCAGAGAATTTGGGAAAGTGCGTCCTAATATTATGGGTGGATATACAAAGGCAAACGTCAGACAGATATTCCCGGAAGAACTGGCATGGTCCATCGGGGAGGGTATCTGCAGGATGGGAAGAAAAATCCCCGGATTTGACGATGCGGACACGGTTCTCTCTGGTGTGGAAAGCCGGACCTCGTCTCCTGTGAGAATCCTCAGAGACGGGGAATACAGGGCCAATTTTTCATGGATATATCCCTGCGGAGAGGGCGCAGGATATGCGGGCGGGATCACTTCCGCCGCCATGGACGGGATGAAGGCGGCAGAAGCTGTGATACGCCGGTTCCGGCCTGAATTCACAGAAAATTAATATTACCGCTCTATACACATTTTTTAAACTGTGCTAAAATAAATCATTGTATGAATGGCATCGCAGCGATAAGATGATGCATGAATACAGGAAAAACAATAAAAGAGATGTACCGCGACGAGCGGCCTTATGAAAAATGTGAACAGTACGGCGCTGAAAATCTCACAGACGCAGAACTGCTGGCAGTTTTGCTGAGGACAGGAACAAAAGGTGAGAATTCCCTTGAACTTGCCCAGAAACTTCTGCATCCGGATTTTGCAGAGCACGGGATCCTGAACATCCATAAATGGACCAGGGAAGGTCTGCTTCGGATAAAGGGAATCGGCAGGGTCAAGGCGGTTCAGATCCTCTGTCTGTCAGAACTTGCCAAACGGCTTGCAAAGGCATCTGCCGCATCGGGACTGAATTTTTCTGCGCCGGAGACGATCGCACGGTACTATATGGAAGATATGCGCCATCAGAATACAGAGGTGCTCAAGCTTTTGTTTCTGAATACGCGGTCAAAGCTGATCGGAGAGAGCGATATTTCCACGGGCACTGTGGACACTGCACTTGTCTCTCCGAGAGAGCTGTTTATTGAAGCGCTTCAGCGGGGGGCTGTTTCCATTGTCCTTCTTCACAATCATCCCAGCGGAGATCCGACTCCCAGCAAGGCGGATGTGAGGATAACAAGGAGACTTAAGGAAGCGGGGAGCATGATCGGCATTACACTGCTCGATCATATAATTATCGGGAATAATTGTTTTATAAGTCTGAGGGAAAAGGGATTCCTCCAGTAAAACAGGAGTAAATAATAAGGGATGGAAAAAAGATGGCCAGGAATGTTTATGGACTGGATTTGGGAACCTATGAAATAAAAGTGTTCGATAAGAAAAAAGATGAGATATGGTGCGAGAAAAATGTAATTGCCATGAAGGACAGAAAATATATTTTCTCGCTGGGAGACAAGGCTTACGAAATGTATGAAAAGTCCCCCGATAATATACAGGTGGTTTTTCCCATGAAAAACGGAGTGATCGCACATTTCGACGATATGCAGTACCTTCTGGGAAATCTGCTCAAAACAGGAAAACAGTTTGTAAGAGGCTCGGAATATGTGATCGCCGTCCCCACAGATGTGACAGAGGTAGAAAAAAAGGCGTTTTTTGACCTTGTCTTCCACTCGGAAGCGAGGGCAAAATCCGTGCGTATCGTGGAGCGCGGCCTGGCTGACGCTCTGGGCTGCGGCATTGATGTAATGGAAGAAAAGGGCGTGTTTATCGCCAATTTCGGTGGGGGAACAACTGAACTTTCGGTACTGTCATCAGGCGGTATCGTCTTAAACCGGCTGATCAAGATCGGCGGCGAATATTTTGACAGCGCGATCATCTCGCTTGTCCGGCACAGCCGGGATTTTCTTATCGGAAGAGTGACGGCCGAAAGACTCAGAAAAGAATTCGGCGTATTTGACCAGAGAACGGACAGTTCGATCACTGTATCGGGAAGGGATCTGATATCCGGGGTGCCTTCTCAGACAGAAATCCCGATCGGCCTGGTCAGGGCGGCGATGAAAGAGCCTATCGAAGAATGTGTCCGTGCGATACGTTCCATGATCGAACGTACGCCCCCGGATGTGAGAAGAGCGATCGAGGCAAAGGGAATTTACCTGACGGGCGGCCTGTCAAATATGAAAGGGCTCTCTACATATCTCCAGGAGAGTACCGGGCTTCCCGTTATGAGTCAGCCGCACGCACAGCTGTGCGCCGTCAGGGGACTGCAGAAGATCATTTCAGATAAGACCTACTACAGGCGGCTGCTTTACTCTATGTTGGATGATAATTACAGGTGGTTAAGATAATATGAAAAAGAAAAATCAGACATCCGTTACAAACAGATATATCCTGCTGGGACTTTCTCTGTTCTGTGTGCTCATGATGCTGCTCTCCTCACTCTCAGATAAGGTGGGCGGTCCGTTCCGGGCAGTGGCGAACGTCACTGTCATCCCGTTTCAGCAGGGAATCAATCAGATCGGTCGCTGGCTTGGAGACATGACGGATAATTTTGATACAATGGAACAGCTGAGATCAGAAAATGAGAAGCTGCAGGAACAGGTTGACAATCTGATCATGGAAAATAATAATCTGCAGGCAGAACAGTCGGAACTGGAACGTCTGCAGGAGCTGTATCAGCTTGACCAGAATTATGCGGACTATGAAAAGACAGCGGCTCACGTTATCGGAAAAGATTCCGGAAACTGGTTTAATTCCTTTACGATAGACAAGGGGAGCAGAGACGGCATTGAGGTAGATATGAATGTGATGGCGCAGAGCGGGCTTGTCGGGATCGTAGTCGACGTGGGCCCCACGTGGGCGAAAGTGAGGTCCATCATTGATGACTCCACCAATATCAGCGGAATGGCCCTGTCAACGTCAGATACCTGTATTGTAAGCGGCGACCTTTCTTTGATGAGCGAGGGACAGATCCGCTTTGAACAGATGGAAAATAATGACAATGTAGTTGCGGTGGGAGATCAGATCGTCACCTCCTATATCAGCGACAAGTATCTTCAGGGGATACTGATCGGATATGTAAGCGAAGTAAACGTGGATTCCAATAATCTCACCCGTTCCGGCTATATTACGCCTGCGGTAGATTTCAAAAATCTTCAGGAGGTTCTTGTTATCACCATGACAAAGGCTGATCTTACCGGAGAGAATCAATCGTAAGCAGAAGGGATGTCCGGATTATTATGATGAAATCAGTAAAAATAAAAAGAATCGCCGTTACTGCTGTTTTGATTTTTACGGCATATCTGCTGCAGTGTACGGTTTTCCCGTTCCTGGAGATCGCAGGGATCAAGCCGAACCTGATGATCATCGTAACGGCTTCTGTCGGTTTCATGCGCGGGACAAGGGAGGGGATGTTTGCCGGATTCGCATCGGGGCTTCTGATCGATATTCAATTTGGGGATATGATCGGGTTTTACGCTGTGATTTATCTTCTGATCGGCTATATTAACGGGATATTCCATCAGACATACTACGATGAAGACATCAAATTTCCGCTGTTCCTGATCGCCGTCAGTGAGTTTTTGTACGGCATTGTGATCTATTTCCTTATGTTCCTGCTTAGAAGTGACTTTGATTTTCTGTATTATCTGAACAGGATCATTGTGCCGGAGATGATCTACACGATCGTCATAACTCTCGGGCTTTATCCTCTTATCCTGTTGATCAATCAGAAGCTGGAAGCAGAAGAAAAAAGGAGTGCAAGCAAATTTGTTTAGAGAAATCATTGACCGCATAAAAGAGGCGGGCGAATATATCATACGGAGCAGACTTGTCACGCTGATCGTGATATTTATCTTCACCTCCTCTATTCTGGTAGGGCGTGTTTTTTATCTGCAGATCGTAAGAGGAGAAGATTATCTTGAAAACTACGAGCTGAAAATCAGAAAAACGCGGGACATTGCTGCGACAAGAGGAAATATTTACGACAGAAACGGGAATCTCCTGGCCTACAATGAACTTGCCTATTCTGTCACAATAGAAGACACCGTCCCTTCAGATACCGGAACAAAGGAGAAAAATAAAATCCTGAACAATATCCTTGACCAGGTTCTCACCATTGTGGAATCCAACGGCGATTCTGTTATCGACAGCTTCGGGATCATACTTGATTCTTATGGAAATTATCAATTCACAGAGACAAATGAAACCCTGCGTCTCAGATTTGTTGCGGATGTCTACGGGAAGGCATACATCGACGATCTTTCAGAAAACCAGAAAAATCAGTCGGCCGCTGAGATCATCCATTATCTGTGCACGGAGAGATACGGCCTGGATGATGAGAAGGAAAGTCCCGAATATCTTTTGAAGATGATCAATATGCGCTATGCTATGGGGCTGAACAGTTTTCAGCAGTTTATGACCACCACTCTGGCTTATGACGTAAGTGATGAGACTGCTGCAGCGATCATGGAGAACCAGAGTTCTCTTACAGGGGTCGATATCGAGGAGGATTCTCTTCGCAGATACACGGACGGAAAATACTTTGCTTCGGTCATTGGATATACGGGACAGATTTCCCAGGAGGAATATGATGAACTGAGCGCGGATGACAAAAAGAGGTATTCCCTCTCAGACATTGTTGGAAAATCAGGAATTGAACAGACCCTTGACAGCGTCCTTCAGGGAGAAAAAGGAAAGACTACATTTTATGTTGATAATCTGGGAAAAGTGACGGAGACCGTCAGCACAACAAATCCGAAAGCCGGGAACGACGTATACCTTACGATAGACAGGGATCTTCAGATCAGCGCCTACAATCTCCTGGAAGAAAAGCTTGCGGGAATCGTTCTTTCCAAACTCAGAAATGTCCTTGAATATGATCCGTCAGTGGAAAAAGATACCAGTGATATTATCATCCCTGTGAGCAATGCGTATAATTCGTTTATAGCCAACAGGATCATAGATATGGATCACTTTAGCAGTGACGATGCAGGCGCTGCTGAAAAAGAAGTCTATGCAGTCTTTCAGGAGAAAAAGTCTTCGGTGCTTCCGCAGATCCTGTCTGAACTCCAAAGCAAGAGCGCGCGGCAGTACAACGATCTGTCTGACGAAATGCAGGCTTACATGGACTATATTTATGACGAGGTGCTTTCAAACGACACAGGGATCATCCTGAGAGATGAGATCGACTCGGGGGACGAGATGTATGTGTCCTGGAAGACGGAAGGCGACATCAGTCTCCGCGATTACCTGAATTATGCGATCTCGCAGAACTGGGTTGACACATCACGGCTCGAAACGAGCGCATATTCAAGCTCGGAGGAGATTTATCAGGAATTATTGATATTTTTGGAAGAATATTTGAAGGAAGACAGTGATTTCGACAAACTTCTCTATGAATATCTTATAAAATCAGGAAGTGTCACCGGTGCACAGATTTGTGCCATTGTATATGAGCAGGGCGTGCTTTCCATGGACGAGGCGGCCTACAACGGACTGCGCAGCGGAAGCGTCAGCGCTTTCTCCTGGCTCCAGGACAAGATCAGGAATCTTGAGATAACGCCGGGCCAGCTGGCTCTGGAGCCCTGTTCCGGCGGCCTTGTCATAACAGACCCGAGATCCGGCGATGTGCTGGCATGCGTATCCTATCCCGGGTATGACAATAACCGGCTGGCAAATACAATGGATTCGGCTTATTATAATCAGCTTAACACCGGCCTGGCAAACACATTTTATAACAGGGCGACGCAGGAAAAGACAGCTCCCGGTTCAACCTTTAAAATGGTTTCCGCAGTCGCAGGCCTTACGGAAGGCGTGATCGATTCGGGGACGACCTTTTTCTGCGACGGTGAATTTACAGAAGTTACACCCAGCCCGCGATGCTGGATCTATCCGAGAGGACATGGATCGCTGACCGTAGTTGGCGGTATTCAGAACTCCTGTAACGAGTTTTTCTACAATGTGGCTTATAAACTGGGAATGGATGGAAATGGGAACTATAACAGCGAGACAGGTGTGGAAAAACTTGCAAAATATGCGGCGATGTTTGGCCTGTCCGAAAAATCAGGCGTTGAGATACCGGAATCGTCTCCGGAAATATCGAATGAATATGCGGTTCAGTCCGCCATCGGCCAGGGCACGAACAACTATACGGTCAGCCAGTTAAACCGGTACGTCTCGGCTGTTGCAAACAGCGGTACCGTTTATGATCTGACGCTGATTGATAAAACCACCGACTCAAACGGAAATCTGATCAAAGATTATGAGGCGGAAGTTGTCAGTACAATAGAAGATGTCAGCTCTTCCACATGGGATCTGGTTCATGAAGGCATGCGCCGGATGGTCCAGAATTCCTCCACCTTTTCCGGGATTGATTTTACAATGGCCGGAAAAACAGGTACCGCTCAGCAAAGCTCAGAGCACGCGGATCATGCATTGTTTGTCGGATATGCGCCGACAGATTCCCCGGAGATCGCCGTCGCTGTCAGAATGGCGTACGGGTACAGTTCATCATATGCGGCGGAAATAGGAAGAGATATTGTTCAGATTTATTTTGATCCGGATTCTGCAAATGAGCTGATTACCGGAACAGCAGGAGAACTTGGAGATACACTTGCCGGTGATTAAAGGGTATGGTGATGATAAATGGACAGGCTTGTGACAATCCGAAGCTGCCGATACGGAATGGACATCCGGCTCAGCCAGGACGCAGACTTTGACGTCCTGGCTGAGGAACTTGCCGGAAAATTCCGGGACTCCGCCAAATTTTTCAAGGATGCCAGGATGGCGCTGAGTTTCAGCGGAAGGATCCTGACCCGGTCAGAGGAGGAGGAAATCTTAAAAATTATCGGCGACAATACAGATATCAATATCCTCTGTATTATAAGCCATGATGAAAAAATGGAGGTTATGTACAGAAGCGTTGTAGAGCAGACCCTTCTTGATATGCAGAAAAGGGACGGTCAGTTTTACAGAGGTACACTTGCAAAACGTCAGGTGCTGGAATCAGACTCCAGCATCGTTATTCTCGGAGATGTAGAACCGGGAGCAAAGATTATTGCAAAGGGGAATATCGTCATTGTCGGAGCTCTTTACGGTTCAGTTCACGCGGGTGCTTCCGGAGACAGAAATGCTTTTGTCGCTGCGCTTTCCATGCAGCCCAGAAAACTCTGCATCAGTGATATCGAGGCAAAACGTCAGATCATCTGTCAGGAGAGCCTTACCATAAAAGGACCGCAGATCGCAGTTGTAGACGGAAAACGCATCTATCTCGATCCACTCGTAGACGAAACATCCGGGTGCATTCGGCTTGTGTAAAAATCTGTTTAAGATCAGACGAAGAAAGATGAATTCCGTTTGCTCTTTTTCCGCACCGGTCGGAGTGCCTTTATAATATGAGTAGGAGGGAAAGCAGCATGGGAGAAGTAATTGTCATTACATCAGGAAAAGGCGGTGTCGGCAAAACGACAACGACAGCAAATATAGGGATCGGTCTGTCACGGCTGGACAAAAAGGTAATCGTCATTGACACGGATCTCGGCCTTAGAAATCTGGATGTCGTAATGGGGCTCGAAAACAGGATCGTATATAATCTGGTCGATGTGATCGGGGGAAACTGCCGCCTGAAACAGGCGCTGATCCGGGACAAACGTTTCCCGGAGCTTTATCTGCTCCCTTCCGCCCAGACAAAGGACAAGAGCAGCGTCTCGCCTGAGCAGATGAAAAAGCTGGTCGATGATCTGAAAGAAGAGTATGACTTTATCCTTCTGGACTGTCCGGCCGGAATTGAACAGGGATTTCAGAATGCCATAGCGGGAGCGGAGCGTTCCATTGTGGTCACTACGCCGGAAGTGTCAGCCATACGAGACGCAGACCGGATCATAGGGCTGCTTGAGGCGTCGGGCATTAAGAAAAATGAACTCCTTATCAATCGTCTCCGCGTGGATATGGTAAAGCGGGGGGACATGATGTCTGTGGAAGATGTGACGGAAATACTTGCCGTGACGCTGCTCGGAGTTATCCCGGACGACGAACAGGTAGTAATCTCCACAAATCAGGGAGAGCCTGTCGTTGGCGAGGGAAGTCCCGCGGGAGCGGCATATGAGAGAGTATGCAGAAGGCTGACGGGAGAGGAGATCCCTGTCTGCGATTTCACGAAGCCGGATGGCTTCCTCGGCAAACTGTCCAGTCTCTTTCACAGAAACCAGGGAGGCGTTTTATGAATTGCCCCTCGGTATATGTTGCGAAAGCGCGGCTGAAAAATCTTCTTATCTCAGACAGGATACAATGTGCGCCGGACGCTGTGGACAGGCTTTCAAAAGATCTGTACAATACAGTTTCAAAATATGTAGAAATCACGCCTGAAAATTTTAATGTTGAGATTACACGCACGGATATACATATAAGATATACAGGAGAAAAAAATTGAAACATTTTCTGAAGAATATCAAATTGCATTATAATATAAAAGACTATCGCTTCAGTCTTGTAATACTGGTAACGACTCTTTCCATTATCGGGGTGTTTATGGTCAGAAGTGCAAGGCCGGATCTTGTAGGACGCCAGATCATGGGCGTGGCTCTGGGACTGGCTGCAATGGTCGTGATCTCCCTGATCGACTACAAATGGGTGCTGAGCCTGTACTGGCCGCTGTACGGGCTTAATATCCTTATGCTCATTGCGGTTCCGATCTTCGGGATAGAGGCAAACGGAGCGAAAAGATGGCTGGATCTGGGCTTTACACAGTTTCAGCCTTCTGATCTGACCAAAATTTTGATGATCCTCTTCTTTGCAAGGTTTCTTATGGACCGGAAAGAAAAAATAAATAATCCGAAAACACTGCTGCAGGCCATTGCTCTGATCATTCCGTCCCTGTTTATGATTTATGAGCAGCCGAATCTGTCAACGACGATCTGCATTGCGGCTCTGTTCTGTTCTCTTATTTTTCTGGGAGGATTGAGTTACAAGTATATTCTTCCGGTGATCGCCGTGATCGTGCCTTCGGTCATCATCCTTCTAGTCGTGGCTGTACAGCCCAACCAGCCTTTTCTGGAGGATTATCAGCAGAAAAGGATCCTCGCGTGGCTTGATCCGGAAAAATATGCGGATGACAGCGCCTACCAGCAGCTGAATTCTGTAATGGCGATCGGCTCGGGACAGCTTTCAGGAAAAGGCTACAACAATGATGAGACAACCTCTGTAAAAAACAGCAATTTTGTATCAGAACCTCAGACGGACTTTATTTTTGCTATCATAGGAGAAGAATTAGGATTTGTGGGTTGTTGTGTAGTCATATTTTTGCTATTATTAATTGTGATAGATTGTATTTTGATCGGCTTAAAGGCAAAAGATACAGGTGGTCGGATTATCTGTGGAGGGGTGGCTTCGCTGATTGGCATACAGAGTTTTATAAACGTCGGCGTGGCTACTATGCTCCTTCCCAACACAGGTTTATCTCTTCCGTTTGTAAGCTATGGACTGACTTCCCTTGTGTGCTTTTTTATGGGAATCGGTTTCGTGCTGAATGTCGGCTTGCAGCCGAATAAATATCAGTAAGGAGAGGGTAGCGGTTATGAATATCGGACTAGTAGCACACGATGCGAAGAAAAAACTAATGCAGAATTTCTGTATAGCATACCGGGGTATTCTCAGTAAGCATGAACTGTTCGCCACAGAGACTACAGGTATTCTTGTTGAAAGCGTAACCAATTTGACGATTCACAAATTCCTTGCAGGACATCTGGGTGGCAAGCAGCAGCTTGGATCTCAGATAGAGCACAATAATATTGATCTTCTGATTTTTTTCAGAGATCCCCTTTCTCCGCGTTCCCATGAACCGGATGTAAATGATATTGTGCAGCTGTGCGATATGTATAATATCCCGATTGCGACAAATATAGCAACTGCCGAGGCTTTGATCCTGGCGTTGGATAGAGGAGATCTGGACTGGCGTGAAATGTACAAATAATCACAGGAGACGACGCAGAAGAAGGAGAAGAAACCGCATGAAAAAAATAGCAGGGCTGATTTTGTGCCTTGTGCTTTTCATGGGAGCGGGGACTGCTGCCGTTCTGCTTTTCCTCTCCAATAATGGAAGTAATATAAAAGAATACGAAAAGGACTCTTACACCGGCAGTATATATCAGGGGCAGATGTTCGCACAAGATCTGTGTGTCGCTTCAGATGATGTTCAGCTGTCAGGATTTGAAGATGACACAACCCTTCACGGAGCGGCTCTGTTTGATCTGGAAAATGAGTCTGTTGTATATGGATACAATCTTTATGACCGGCTTTACCCGGCAAGCACAACAAAGGTACTGACGGCATATGTTGCTTTGAAATACGGCAACCTGGAGGATCAGGTCACAGTCAGCGCGAACGCTACGGACTTTAACTGGGATGAATCAATCTGCGGTCTGCAGACAGGAGACACGCTTTCGATGTATGACCTCCTGTGCGGTCTGATGCTTGTGTCCGGAAATGATGCCGCAGCCGCGATCGCGGAACACATATCCGGAAGCACAGAAGAATTTGCCGAACTGATGAATCGTGAGGCCGCAGCGCTGGGCGCTACCGGAACACATTTTGTCAATCCTCACGGACTTCCCGATGACAACCATTACACTACAGTATATGATCTGTATCTCTTCTTCAATGCGTGCATGAAGGATGAGCGTTTTGTTGATATCATATCCATGGACTCATATACGGTTGAACTGAAAGGCGCAGACGGAACAGTGAGGACCGATGAGTGGGAACCCACGCATTTTTATGCTTCAGGCGAAGCAACGGCGCCGGAAGGGATACATATAGTGGGAGGAAAGACCGGAACTACATTAAAAGCCGGAAACTGTGTAATACTATATGAAGAAGCTTCTGACGGCAGTCCGTACATTTCCGTGATCATGGGCGCCGAGACAAAACCACTGCTGTATGAGGAGATGAATCGTCTGCTTTCTGCCGGCATACAGAAATAAACGAAAAAGCCTTCCTCAATTCTGATGTGTTCAGAACGGAAAGGCTTTTTGTTTATTTATTCTGACATACTTCTGATTCTTCCGAACAGACTGATCAGATACAGACCGCACAGACCTACGATTGTATATACAATCCTTGAAAGCCAGCTTAAATTTCCAAAAAGGAAAGCCACGAGATCAAAGCGGAAAATTCCAACCAACAGCCAGTTTACTGCACCTATGATTACTATGGTAAGCGCAGTGTTATCGAACCATTTCATGTTATTTCCTCCTTTTCATGTCAATAATCCTATTATTTCCTTAAAAACTGGAAATATACATCAGAAAATGGTATACTGTTTTAGTTATAATTTGAAGGAGGTGTTCCCCTGTTTGGCTCTGAAGAAGAATAAATCCATCAGTATAAAAAAATATAAAAAGAAAAGAGAGCTGAATCTTGGCATCTTCCTGTTTGCTATTGTATTTCTATATCTCGTAATTATGATCATTTTGTATTTTACAAATGACAAAATTTCTGCCTACGAGGTGCGGGAGGGAAGCATTGTCAGAGATAATTCCTACACGGGCCTGGTCATAAGAAATGAAACTGTGGTAAATGCAGAGGGAGACGGTTATGTAAGTTTCTATCAGAATGAAAATGCAAAGGTGAAAAAGGGCGCCAAAATATATGCGCTCACCCCGAAAGAGATAAACGCAGAAGAACCGTCTGCCGAGAGCACGCAGGCAGTTCTGACTGAAGATACGCAGGCAGGGATTGTCCTGCAGATCCAGAAGTTTAATGAAAACTATGCTTCGTCTGATTTTTCTTCTGTTTATTTATTAAAGAACGAAGTGACATCTCTGCTTCAAAATGCTCTGAGCGAGACAAAAACCCAGCATCTGGATTCAGCATTAGCAAACAGCGGCATGGAGGCTTCTGTCTTTTCAGCAGCGCAGGACGGGGTTGTGTCTTATACGGTAGACGGTCTCGAGTCTCTGACGAAAGAAAGCTTTACGGAAGACGACTTTGACAGGATGGAATATGAGAGTACAACAATGTCTGACCGGATGAAGGTGAGTTCCGGAACTCCGGTATATAAACTGGTCGCAGGAGAGGACTGGTCCGTCATTGTGCCTCTGGACGACGAGACCGCCAAAGAACTGGAAGAAAAAGAAGTTTCATCGATCAAAGTAAGGATTGACAAAGACAGCGAAACGCTGAACGCCGGGTTTTCCATAATCCAGCGTGAGGGAAAATATTACGGATGTCTGGACTTTAATAATTCCATGATACGTTATGCAGAGGACAGATATCTGAACGTTGAATTGATCCTGGAGGATGAAAGCGGCCTGAAGATTCCCAAAAGCGCAGTCATACAGGAAGACTTCTTTGTGATTCCCAGAGATTACCTGACGACGGGAGGCAACAGCTCCTCAGAGGGAATATTAAAAGAGGATGCGGAGGGAAATGTTGTATTTCATGAAGTTGATATTTATAATATATCTGATGAGGGAGAGGTGTATTTAAGCGGAAAAGATGTCAGTAAGGGCGATATCCTGATAAAACCTGAATCATCGGAGACATATACAGTCAACGGAACAAAAAAGCTTGATGGAGTCTATAATATCAACAAGGGATATGCCGTGTTCCGGAAAGTAACTATATTATGTGAAAATGACGAATACTGCATCGTACAGGAAGGAGAAAGCTATGGCCTGTACAATTATGATCATATTGTACAGGACGGTTCCAGCGTGGATCCGGAAGAGGTTGTATACTAAAAACAACAGGAGGCTGATAATTATGTTAAAAGAAAATTTGCAGGAAGTTGAGGAAAGGATCGCCGCTGCATGTATGCGTGCCGGACGCAGGCGCGAGGATGTCACACTGATCGCTGTCAGCAAGACAAAACCTGTAGATATGCTTCGGGAAGCGTATGACCTTGGCATACGTGTATTCGGAGAAAATAAAGTGCAGGAACTGACGGAAAAATATGACAGGCTGCCGGAAGATATCCGCTGGCACATGATCGGACACCTTCAGACGAATAAAGTAAAATACATCGTCGGAAAAACAGAGCTTATCCATTCTGTAGATTCACTCAAGCTGGCTGAAATGATCGAAAAAGAATCCCAAAAGCACGGATGTGTAACGGACATCCTTGTCGAGGTGAATGTAGCTGAAGAAGAAAGCAAGTTTGGCCTGAGGATGGAAGAAGTCATTCCTTTTATAGAAAAAATCGTCCAATATCCGCATATCAACGTGCGCGGACTTATGACTATAGCCCCATTTGTTGAAAATCCCGAAGAAAATCGTACAATTTTCGCGGATTTACATAAATTATATGTTGACATTAAGGAAAAAAACATTGATAATGGTACTGTGAGCATACTTTCGATGGGGATGACCAATGATTATGAGGTCGCAATCGAAGAAGGGGCAACTATGGTAAGGATCGGGACCGGGATCTTTGGTGCCAGAAATTATAATATTTAATTTGTATATTA
>DXDR01000007.1 GCA_019115385.1 Candidatus Mediterraneibacter avicola
GAGGTATGAGATGATTTACACGGTAACATTGAATCCGGCTCTTGACAAAACAGTTGAGATCCCTTCTCTGACAGTCGATGCAGTCAACCGGATCACATCCATGCGGACAGATCCGGGCGGAAAAGGGATCAATGTATCAAAAGTCATCAGCAATCTGGGCGGAAGAAGCATTGCAGCCGGGATTCTCGGCGGAGATACCGGACGGTCGATCCTGTCGGCGCTGGAGGACATGGGGCTTGCGACTTGTTTTCATTTTGTTGAGGGAGAGACACGCACGAACATGAAGATCATTGACCCTGTCAGTCATACGAACACTGACATCAATGAGCCGGGTGTAACGGTGTCGGAAGAGATCCTCGGAGGGCTTCTAGCAGAGTTTCTGGAGAAAATCGTGGAAGGCGATATTGTGGTTATCTCCGGAAGCATGCCAAAAGGTTCGCCAAAGGATACATATTTTACATGGACGAAGGGGTTCAGGGAGAAAGGTGCAAAGGTGATACTGGATGCGGACGGAGAGCTGCTGAAAGCGGGGCTGCAGGCGTCTCCGTATATGTTCAAGCCCAATAACCACGAACTTTCCGCGCTGGTGGGACGGACTCTGAAAACACTGGAAGAACTGGCGGAAACGGCAAGAGTTTTCATGAAAGAGTACGGCATTGCCAAGATCGTGGTGTCCATGGGTGGCGACGGTGCGCTGTATATGACGGCGGACGAAACTATTTATGCAGAAGGCCTTAAGGTACCGGTGGGAAGCACGGTGGGCGCGGGAGACAGCGTTGTAGCGGCGCTTGCGGTGGCAGAAGAGAAGGGAATGTCTTTAGAAGAAGCTGTCTGTCTGTCCACTGCCACGGGAGCGGCAAATGTGATGTGCAGCGGGACCCAGGCGGCAGAGTATGAAGTGATTGAGAAACTGCTTCCCAAGGTAGTTTTTCATAAGATCTGAATGTTGAAAGGATAACTTTTTATTGGATTTTTAAAAAATTTTCAGAAGGAACTTTTGTTTTGAATATGCGGCAATAGTTGCAAATGTTTATGATTTTCATTATGATAAGGAAAGGAGTTTTATTATGAAAGCAAGAGGTGTGAGACTTCACGGAGCTAATGATTTACGACTGGAGGAATTTGAACTTCCTGAGATTACTGATGATGAGATCCTGGTAAAGGTGGTTTCTGACAGTATCTGTATGTCAACTTATAAATGTGCGATTCTCGGGGCCGGACACAAGCGTGTCCACGATGATGTAGCAGAGCATCCGGCGATCATGGGCCATGAATTTGCCGGAGATATCGTAAAAGTAGGAAAGAATCATCAGGATACTTTTAAGCCGGGAATGAAATTCACCCTGCAGCCGGCTCTGAATTACAAAGGAACTATGTGGAGTCCGGGATATTCCTATGAATTTTTCGGCGGGAATACTACATACTGCATCATTCCGGCAGAAGTAATGGAATTAGGATGTCTCTTAGAGTACAAGGGACGTGCCTACTATGAGGCATCCCTGGCAGAGCCTATGTCTTGCAGCATCGGTGCGTTTAACGCTGCTTATCATACGCAGATGGGTGTTTACACTCATCAGATGGGTATCAAGGAAGGCGGAAAAATGGCGATTATGGCAGGAGCCGGTCCGATGGGACTGGGCGCTCTGACCTATGCGCTGCACCGGGATGTCCGTCCGTCTATGGTGGTGGTGACAGATTTGAATCAGGAGCGGCTTGACCGCGCTGCTGAGCTGTTCCCGCCCGAGGAAGCGGCAAAAGACGGAATTGAGCTTCACTTCGTAAATACAGGAAATTTTGATGATCCGGTATCTGAACTTATGCGGATTTCCGGCGGAACAGGATATGATGATGTACTCTGTTATGCTCCGGTTGCTTCGGTCATTACTCAGTCCAGCGCGATCCTTGGCCGTGACGGCTGTCTGAACTTCTTTGCAGGACCTACGGATACCCAGTTCAGCGCCTCTATCAACTTCTATGATGTACACTATAACTCTACCCATATAATGGGAACTACCGGTGGAAACACAGCAGATATGATCGAATCTCTGAAGCTTTCTGCGGAAGGACGCATCAATCCGGCTGTCATGGTAACTCATATCGGCGGTCTGGATGCGGTTGCCGATACTACGCTGAACCTGCCTAAGATCCCGGGCGGTAAGAAACTGATCTATACTCACCTTTCGATGCCTCTGACTGCATTGGCAGATCTGCGCGCAAAGGGCGAGACCGAGAATGATAAACGTCTGGTCGAGCTGGCGGATATCGTGGACAGCCACAATGGTCTGTGGTGCCCGGAGGCAGAGGAATACTTAATGGAGAACTTTATTGAGAAATAATTTGTGCCGGGATATCCTGTCCGCGTTATCCTGACACGGACAGGAGGTATTTATGGACTCAATGGAAATGCGCAGAGATGCGATTGTTCAGCTGATCAATGAAAATGGTACAGTCAGTTTTGCTCAGATTAAAAAAGCGTTTCCAAATGTATCGGAGATGACCCTTCGTACAGATTTAAAGATTTTAGATGAAGAGAAAAAAATCCTGCGTGTTCACGGAGGAGCGAAATCAGTACAGGTCATCATAGGGACGGATGATTTTCTGAACCGGAAATCAGTCCGAAACATTCCGGAAAAACAGGAAATTGCCAAAAAAGCTCTGGCGCTGCTTCATCCGGACACTACATTTTTTCTGGATTCTGGCAGCACTGCCACTGTACTTGCACGACAGATACCCGATCAGTCTTATCTGATCTATACTACGGGGCTGAGCTGCGCTACGGAGCTGGCGAACCTCTCAAAGCCCACAGTGATGCTGCCGGGAGGCAAGTTAAACCGCTACAGTCAGAGCGTATTCGGCTTTTCCGCTATCAGAGAGCTGGAGCGGGTGAACTTTGACCAGGCGTTTCTGGGAATTACAGGGTTTCATCCTTCTGTGGGGTTCTCCTGCGGTATCAGTGACGAAGCACTGTTAAAACAGACGGCGATCCGCCAGTCTGAGCAGGTGATCGCCTTGATGGATTCCTCAAAGATAGATGTAAAATGCAGTTTTAGCTTTTGCGGGCTTTCGGATATTGACATTGTCGTTTCCGATGGGAAGCTGACAGAGGAGTTCCTTGCCGAGTGCAGAAAGTACGGAGTACAGGTCCTGTAAACGCCGGGAAAAGACAGCTGAGCCATTCTCCATTGAAGACCGGCCATATTGATGGAGGAAGGTTTTGTGAAAAATAGTGTACAACGTTTTGGAAAATTTTTATCAGCAATGGTTATGCCAAATATCGGCGCCCTGATTGCTTTTGGCTTTTTGGCCGCGCTTTTTATAGACACTGGATGGATTCCCAACAAAGGGTTTAACAGCCTGGTGAGTCCGCTGCTCACCTATCTGATCCCCATCCTGATCTCATCTACCGGCGGCCGTATGATCGGCGGAGACCGGGGGCGTGTGGTAGGTGCGATTGCCGTGATC
Source organism: Candidatus Mediterraneibacter avicola (assembly GCA_019115385.1). Taxonomy (GTDB): domain Bacteria; phylum Bacillota; class Clostridia; order Lachnospirales; family Lachnospiraceae; genus Mediterraneibacter; species Mediterraneibacter avicola. Next base: position 3,463 of record DXDR01000007.1, read on the forward strand.
GGAGCGATCATGAGCAATACCGAGATCACGATGCTCATGGCTGCTATGGTTATGGGACCGCTGGCGGGATTATGTGTCAAGAAGTTTGACCAGTTTATGGAGAGCCGCATGCCAGCCGGCTTCGAGATGCTGATCAACAATTTCTCAGCGGGCATTATCGGAATGATTCTGGCTATGCTGGGCTATGTCGCGATTGGTCCGGTTATGAGTGCGATTCTTTCTTTTCTCTCTGCAGGAGTCAATCTTCTGGTAGAAAACAGTCTTCTTCCGCTGATCGCTGTTTTCATCGAGCCTGCGAAGGTCCTGTTTTTGAATAATGCGATCAATCAGGGGATCTTTACGCCTCTTGCCATGTCGCAGGCGGCGGATATGGGAAAATCCATTATGTATATGCTGGAGACCAACCCTGGTCCGGGACTTGGCGTTCTGCTGGCATATATGTTCTTCTGCAAAGACAAGGTGACAAAGGATTCGGCGCCCGGAGCCGTGATCATCCATCTTCTGGGCGGTATCCACGAGATATATTTCCCCTATGTCCTGATGAACCCTCTGGTGATCGTTGCCCCGATCCTTGGCAACATGGCTGCGATCTTCTGGTTCACCATCACCGACTGCGGACTGGTAGGACCGGCTTCGCCGGGATCGATTATCGCCTACCTGATGATGGCTCCGGGATCCGATATAATAAAGGTAATCGTCGGAGTGCTGATCGCCACAGGCATCTCCTTTGTAGTGGCGTCTCCGATTGTCAAGATGGCGGGCGGAAAGAGTCTGGAAGAAGCCCAGAGCGAGATGGCATCCATGAAGGCTGCTTCCGCAAATGATAATATAGTGCCGGGGACGATCGAGCGGTCATCTGAGATAAAGAAGATTATCTTTGCCTGTGACGCAGGTATGGGATCCTCTGCAATGGGAGCAACAAAGTTCCGCAACCGCATTAAAAATGACCGGCCGGATATCTCTGTTTCCAATACTTCCGTGGATAACATCCTGGCGGACTGTGATATCGCGGTGGTACAGACTACCCTGGCTGCCCGGGCGAAGAAATCAGCGCCTCAGGCACAGCTGATCACCATCGGCAATTTCCTGGCAGATCCGGCATTGGATGCTCTGTATGTACAGCTTACCACAGGAGACGCCCCGGCAGCGCCGGCAGGTGAGAATACGGATATCGTTATTCCAGACACACCGATCAAGAAACAGGTGATTGTTGCAGAAGGCATTAAGCTTGGACAGAAACCTGTCACCAAAGAAGAAGCGATCCAGACTGCCGGCGAACTTCTTGAGAAGCTCGGATATGTAGATGACTCTTATGTGGTGGCAATGCAGGAACGTGAGAGGCTGGTATCTACCTATATGGGCATGGGTGTTGCAATCCCGCATGGCACGACTCAGGCAAAGGATACAGTAAAGAAAACAGGAATCGTACTTCTCCAGTATCCGGAGGGAGTTGACTTTGGCGCAGAGAAGGCGCAGCTTGTATTTGGAATTGCCGGAATCGGTGATGAGCATCTGGATCTCCTGAGCAAGCTCTGTACGCTGCTGAAAGATCCGGCGCTTCTGGAAACCTTAAAGAGCACGGACGATGTGCAGTGGGTTTTAGAGCAGCTGTCATAAGGCAGAAAGCAGTTCGAACAGGACTTCTGGTCAAAATATATATTTTCTCATCTTTATGTATAATCGCGCAGATCCTCGGAAGCGGATCTGCGCGATTCTTACGCTTTATTATTATGTATCACGCTGCTGATGCCGAGCACTGCGCCGAACAGAACTCCTGCACAGGGCCAGATGATCCAGGTACGGTACCATTCCATAGTGTAAAAGCTCCATCCGAGGTAAACCGCTGTGACAACACACCAGTATACAGTGCTGATCACTTCATTTCTCTTTTCAGCTGTTTTCCTGGCGCGGCTGTAATCCCCTTCTTCCAGGAGCTTCTGAAAAGAGCCGAATATCATACAGGTACGGATCAAAAAGAAAACACCGGCTGATACGATCATCAGACAGAATATGACGCCGTAGATGGCAAGCATTCCATTTTCATCAAGAGCGCCCAGCACAAATAACGGAATCGCGCTCAGGATACAAAGCCCCACGCCGATGACCAGGGAGACGCCATGAGAGGGCTCATATCCTTTTTTTCGTTTTTCAACTACTCCTGTCACGCCGTAGGCCAGTTCAACGAGATCCTTTTCCAGATATTCAAAGCGTTCTGTTTTCCTTCCGTACCAGATGAAAAGCGCCACCGCGCCTGCCACCATTACCAATAGTACAGGAAGACCGACTGCTACTGCCAGTGCTTCCGGGATTATATGACCTCCCTCCTGGTCGGAGAGCGCAGCGAGAAGAATCAGCAGAATGGGAGAGAGGACGCATATAGAAACTCCCGCCGCGACTTTTGCGGCCATATTCTGCACGATATCCATAAAAGTGTTTGCCTCCTCCAGAGAAACTGTCCTTATCTTACAGTCACTGTCGGAAACAGTGGTTACGTCTAACGCGGCTTCGGCGAAAGCTTCCCCCTCTGGTTCATTGGAATCCTTCAGGAGATAATCGGTACTGACGCCGAAAACCTCACTCATCTTTAATATTTTATCAAGATCCGGAATGGAAGACGCGCTTTCCCATTTGGAGACAGACTGTCTGGATACGCCGAGCTGCCCGGCAAGTTCTTCCTGGGACCAGCCATTCTTTTTTCTCAATTCTGCTATTTTATCTGCTAAGATCATTTGTTTTTCCTCCTGTATTTGATTGTTGTTGATCTGTTCGTATGCGCAGTATGTTTCAGTGGTCTTATCATAGCAGAACTAGTGCGCGCATGCCACCAAGCGGGCTTGAAAATCTGTCAACCGGTGGTTGCAGACAGCGTTTTTTCAGTTTTTTTCAAAATGACACGGATGATCAGTATATTTTATTTGAAATGATAAAATTTCTATAGAAATTTTCCTGTAATACTTTCCGCTGATTTACGGATATCATCCGGCGTCCCGGCCGGCAAAGGCGCATCGGTCAGCAGGCTGGACAACCGTACAGCGCTGCCATATTCCTTTGTGACAAGCAGACAGTTTTTCCCGATCCACCCCAGTCCGGTCCGTGTCGCTACCGTCTTGTGGGGAAGGGGCGTACACCAGTTGTCATCTTGCTTCACGGCCTTTGTGGTGTTCGCATACGCCTGATAACCATTTTCCAGCAGGAATTCGGCTCCGCAAGAAACAATATTGTCCAGCATTGCGTTTAAGGTATAATATGCGTCGTAATATTCTTTTGTCGGCGCGGTTTGTAAGTCTTTTACGATGTTCTTGGGGACAGGGACAGCCACCGATACACCCATTTGCATTTCGCCGTTTACAATCCCAGACAAATCGGCGACCCCTATGAGCTTTGCGCCTTTTTTCGCTAACAGGGAAAACAGCGCCTGCTTTAACTTCTCTTGTTGCAACTTATTCTCCTCTTGGTCACTTTCTCCCACCTTAAGTATCATGCACTGCGCCGATTTGCCGGTATCCCCCGGCGCTCTCCTCATACCAAAAGTTATCCATCGGTACACCTCTTACTTTTTCGCCAATCCATAGCTTTCGCCAATCCTCCGGCAAATTTCCTCTATCGATACCGAGCCGTCCAGACAGACCGTGAGCCAATGCTTTTTGTTCATGTGATAGCCGGGGAAAAAACGTATATGATCCACCGTGCTTTCCATCTCTTCCGGTTTGATACGCAGGTCCAGAATCTCGGCGGTTTCGTCCGAAGTTAAGCCCAACTTCCTGCGGGATACGGTAAGAAGGGCGGCGTACCATTTCTGGGTGTCCTTTCTGCGCATGACCGCATTATTGGGAAACTTCTGCCACAGATATTCCGGCTCAACACCGTATGTATCTCTTACATAAGCAATGACGGCTTTCGCCTGTTCACTTTTGAATATGTCAGGCTCAAAACACATTTCGGAGATTTCTTTCAGAACCGCCTCAAATTCGTTTCTGACCTGTCCGACAAAAGAACCTGCCGTACCAGCGACGCGATGGAGTATATATTCATCGCCGCTGCTGTCAACAACTCGCGTGTGGATTGTTTCTTCATCATCTATTACCACAGTTAACGCCATCTGCACTCCGACTAAATGAGTATGATAAACATATCCATTATCCGCCTTTTCAAAGCCAAAGGACAAAAGTTTTTCCTGGTTCAGTTTTCGATTCTTAATTTTTTCTCCAGTCAAGTGCCATCACTCCTTTTGCTCTCTGGGATCCCAGCTTCACTTATCATTTATTCTACCATCATTCTGAAAAGGTGGAAACAGGAAGATTTCCTGTCTGCTTTATAAAAATCCCACCTTCAAAGGTCAGATCATTGCCCTTCGCATCTTTCTGGAAGGAAAGCCGCTCAGTTTTTTGGAGTATAAATCCCAGCCTTTCAAGCAACTTACAGGAAGGCTTGTTTTTCATCGCTGTTCCGGCGGTAAATACCCTTACGTTTCGCTCGCTGGCCATGTAGTCCATGATTGCGCGGCAGCTCTCAAAGGCATATCCCCTGCCTTGATAGTCAGAATGAAAACAAAAGCCCAAGTCGTAATTTCCGTTATCTTCGTGAAAACAGATATACCCAATCATGACATCATGGAGCACAACCGCATAGAACAGCTGTGATTCGGCAAACTGTCTGGTCAGTTCGGTGATTTCCTCATCTCCAATAGGCAGGGGCATATCGTAAATGGCATATTTGGATTCCCGAAAATCAACGGCGATTTTCTGCATAGCTTGCCAATCATCCGGAGTAAGTTCTCTTATCAGTAATCGCTTCGTTTTGAGTTGCATTTTCCCATTCCCCAATCCAAAAATTCCTGTTGATTATAGCATATATTAGGAGCTTCAACAATTAAACAAAGAGATGATCAAGATCCTTGCTGCCGGGTTCTTCAATAGGGACGACAGTCTTGTTAACAAGGAAGGTCGACCTCCTCGAGAGGTCGTGAATTTAATGGTTTAAATTTCTTGATAAAATCAAGAGGATAAGGAGGCGCTTAAAATGACACTCCTCTCATACTAAAACGGAGATAGTATCGTTCCAATTATTAACACCCTCATATTAAAAACCGAGCACACTCGATTTTTTTATTGCTATCCCCTGTACCCCTGTGATATAATCCTATTAATTTCAACAATAAGATAATAGAAATGGAAGGGATGAGTATGAGCTTTATATCGTATTTAATCAATGGATTGAGCCTTGGAAGTGTGTATGCGATCATAGCCCTTGGATATACCATGGTATACGGTATCGCAAAGATGCTGAACTTTGCCCATGGAGATGTTATTATGGTCGGTGCGTACACGGCGTTTATCGCGATGACGCAGGCAGGGATTTCTCCGGTCGCCAGCGTGGCGATGGCAGTCTGTGTGTGTACCCTTCTCGGTATTGTGATCGAGAGGATAGCCTATAAACCTCTGCGCAACGCCTCCTCGTCGCTGGCGGTGCTGATCACGGCTATCGGAGTCAGCTATCTGCTCCAGAACATCGCGCTCCTTGTATTTGGAGAGAATGCAAAAACATTCCAGTCTGTGATCAAATGGAAAGGCATATCTCTTGCAGACGGCCAATTAAATATTTCAGGAGAGACGATCGTTACGATCATCGTCTGCCTTATCATCATGACTGTCCTGATCCTTTTTGTACAGAAGACAAAACCGGGTCAGGCAATGCGCGCTGTGTCTGAAGATAAAGGGGCTGCACAGTTGATGGGGATCAATGTAAACGGAACGATCGCGCTGACGTTCGCGATCGGTTCTGCGCTGGCGGCTGTCGCCGGAGTGATGTACTGTTCCGCCTATCCGACGCTGTCCGCATACACAGGGTCAATGCCGGGCATCAAGGCATTCGTGGCAGCCGTCTTCGGCGGCATCGGATCGATCCCGGGAGCTTTCATCGGAGGGCTTCTCCTCGGTGTGATCGAGATCTTCAGCAAGGCGTATATTTCATCTCTGTTGGCGGATGCGATCGTGTTTGCGGTGCTGATCATCGTGCTCCTTGTTAAGCCGACAGGGATCTTAGGCAAAAAGATTCAGGAGAAAGTGTAGGTGTCAGGTATGCTGAAGAAAATGAGTAAAAATACAAAAAACAGTTTGATCACTTACGGCATTGTTATCGCTGCTTATATCGTCATGCAGATCCTGATCAGTACAGGCAGTATTTCAAGCCTTCTTGAAGGGCTTATGGTCCCGCTCTGCTACTATATTATCCTGGCGGTATCGCTGAACCTGGTAGTGGGTATCCTGGGCGAGCTGAGTCTCGGACACGCGGGCTTTATGTGTGTCGGCGCGTTTTCCAGCGCATTCTTCTCAAAATGTATGCGGGATGTGATCACAGTTGATATTGTACGTTTCCTGCTGGCTCTCATTATCGGTATCGTTGTGGCGGCGATATTTGGCATCCTGATCGGAATACCGGTGCTCCGCCTGAAGGGAGACTATCTTGCGATCGTCACCCTTGCTTTTGGCGAGATCATCAAGAATCTGGTAAACGTCCTGTATATCGGCAAGGATTCGAATGGGTTCCATTTTTCTACAAAGGACGTGCTGGCGCTGGATATGGAGCCGGACGGCACGGTCATTGTGAACGGACCGCAGGGGATCACTGGGACGCCAAAAGACGCTACGTTCCTGATCGGATTTATCCTGATCCTGATCACCCTGTTTATTGTGCTCAACCTGATCAATTCCCGGGATGGGCGCGCAATCATGTCTATCCGTGACAACCGGATCGCCGCAGAGTCTATCGGGATCAATATAACGAAATACAAACTGATGGCATTTACGATCTCCGCGGCGCTTGCGGGGGCGGCGGGCGTGCTTTATGCGCATAATCTGTCCACGCTGACGGCTACTACGAACAACTTCGGGTATAATCAGTCGATCATGATCCTTGTATTCGTTGTCCTGGGCGGTATCGGAAACATCAGAGGTTCTGTCATTGCGGCTGTTATCCTGACGCTGCTTCCGGAGCTGCTCAGAGGGCTGGATGATTACCGTATGCTCATCTACGCTGTCGTTCTGATCTTTATGATGCTCTTTAACTGGGCGCCGAAAGCGATCGAATGGAGAGAGCGGTATCTTAGATTCGGGAAAAAGAAAAAGGAGGCTGTACAATAATGGCATTACTGGATGTAAAAAATCTTGGCATTTCATTTGGCGGTCTCCGTGCAGTGAATGCATTTGACATATCCATCGAAAAAGAAGAGCTGTATGGTCTGATCGGACCCAACGGCGCGGGAAAGACTACTGTTTTTAACCTGCTGACAGGCGTATACAAGCCGGACAGCGGAAAAGTCCTTCTGGACGGAAAGGATATCACCGGAAAGAAGACTATAGAGATCAGCAAAGCGGGGATCGCGAGGACATTTCAGAATATCCGTCTCTTTAAAAAGCTGAGTGTGCTGGACAATGTAAAGACAGGACTTCATAATAAGCATCATTACTCTACGGTGGAAGGGATTTTGCGTCTTCCGGGATATCGCAGGGTAGAAAAAGAGATGGATGAGAAGGCCATGGAGCTGCTCAAAGTGTTTGATCTGGAAAAGTCCGCGCATATCGATGCCGCGAATCTTCCGTACGGACAGCAGAGAAGGCTGGAAATCGCGAGAGCCCTGGCAACAGAGCCGAAGCTCCTTCTTCTGGACGAGCCGGCGGCGGGAATGAATCCCAATGAGACAGGCGAGCTGATGGAGATGATCCGATTTGTCCGCGAGGAGTTCCACATGACGATCCTTCTGATCGAGCATGATATGAAACTGGTGAGCGGCATCTGTGAGAGACTGACAGTGCTGAATTTCGGGGAGATGCTTGCCCAGGGCAGGACGTCCGATGTTTTAAATGACCCCCAGGTCATCACGGCATATCTTGGAGAATAGGAGGAGACGTTAGTTATGGCAATGCTTGAAGTAAATGATCTTGAAGTATATTACGGTGTGATCCAGGCGATCAAGGGCATCTCCTTCCATGTAGATAAAGGAGAAGTCGTTGCGCTGATCGGAGCCAACGGCGCGGGCAAGACAACGACCCTGCACACGGTGACAGGTCTGCTCTCACCAAAGAGCGGGCAGGTGCTGTTTGAGGAAAGAGAGATTACGAAAGTGCCTGCTCATAAGATCGTGTCCATGGGTATGGCCCATGTGCCGGAAGGGCGGCGCGTGTTTGCGGAACTGAGCGTGTATGAGAACCTGAAAATGGGGGCTTACACAAGAAATGATAAAAGTGAGATCGAGGAAAGCCTGAAAAATGTTTATAAACGCTTTCCGCGTCTGGAAGAGCGAAAGAATCAGATGGCAGGGACGCTGAGCGGCGGTGAGCAGCAGATGCTTGCAATGGGGCGCGCGCTTATGTCCAGACCGAAGATCATCCTCATGGATGAGCCTTCCATGGGGCTTTCTCCGATCATGGTAAATGAGATTTTTGATATTATCCGTTCTGTGAGCGAGAGCGGCACTACCGTGCTTCTTGTGGAGCAGAACGCAAAGAAGGCACTTTCCATTGCAGACCGGGCGTATGTCCTGGAGACAGGAAAGATCGTTCTCGAAGGAAATGCAAAGGATCTTCTGGAGGATGATTCTATTAAAAAGGCTTATCTCGGAGAGTAAAGGAGGCGCAGCTTTATGAAAAATATTGTGATCACCATCTCAAGACAGTATGGGAGCGGCGGGAAGACCATCGCCGCCATGCTGGCAAAAGAGCTTGGCGTCAACTGCTACAGCCGTGAGATCCTGCGCATGGCATCGGAGGACAGCGGCATCAATGAACGGCTCTTTGGCATGTCCGATGAAAAGGTCCGGCATGCAGGATGGTTCCGGCTTTTGAGCCGTCCATATGAGGGAGAACTGCTTCCGCCGGAGGACAAAGGCTTTACCTCAGACGACAACCTGTTTAATTATCAGGCAAAGATCATTAAAGAGCTGGCAGAAAAAGAGTCATGCGTCATTATCGGAAGATGTGCGGACTATGTGCTGAAGGATTATCCTAATGTGATGAGCGTGTTC
>DXDR01000031.1 GCA_019115385.1 Candidatus Mediterraneibacter avicola
AAGCATTCCTATAGAGAATGAAATTTGAACTTTGAAAAAATAAAATCTCCCCGTATGATGTATATGAGTTTAGCGACTTAATACATCTGAATACAAAGGAGATTTTATAGCAATGAAAGTAAAGTATGAAGACCGCCTGAAACAAAAGTTGCTCGCCATCACACCAGATACCCTTGTGGTTGGCGTGGATATCGCCAAAAACTATCAGTGGGCAAGATTCGTCGATTTTCGGGGCATAGAACACAGCCGTGCCTTGAAATTAAAAAACAGGAAAGGCGGTTTCGAAATTATATTAGCAAGAATCCGGGAAATCTGCAAGAAGGAAAATTTCGCAAAGGTTGTTGTCGGAATGGAGCCAACAGGACATTACTGGAAAGCCTTTGCCAACTGGTTGGAGAAACAGGACGGAATAACGGTTGTCCTTGTGAATCCCTATGCAACCAAACGGGCAAAAGAACTGGATGACAACAGCCAGACAAAATCGGATAAAAAAGACGCCCTGACGATTGCCAAGCTGGTGAAAGACGGAAGATATTTTGAACTATATCTGCCACACGACATTTATGCGGAGCTGCGAGGGCTGTCCACAACGAGGACCGGGTTAAACAAACGTAAGAACGCACTGAAAAACACGGTCACAGCGATACTGGATGAATTTTTCCCGGAGTATGAGGAAGTGTTCAAGTATCCCCTTATAGGAAAAGCGTCCCGGCATATATTAAAGACCTGCCCGTTCCCCAAATTTATTATGGAACTGGGGGAGGAAGGCGTTACAGCAGAAATAAAAAAGGCAGTAAAGAAAACGGTTGGCAGGAAGAAAGCAGGACAGCTTGTAGAGGCTGCGGAAGGGTCTGTAGGCGTGGACTACGGCGAGGAGGCAGCAAGGCTTAAGCTGCGGTTGATGTTAGAGGAACTGGAGCTTCTGGAGAAGCAGACAGAGGAACTGGAGGACCAGATGAGAGCTGCATTAGAGAAGACAGACTACGCAGAGTTTCTGTTGAGCATAAAAGGGATCGGGGTCGTGACGCTGGCTGCATGTCTGGGAGAACTGGGAGACCCGACAAGGTTTGAGAGCCCGCGTCAGATGAGCCGGATGGCAGGCTATAACCTGGTAGAGGACAGTTCCGGGAAGAATAAAAGCGGGACTAAGATATCCAAACGCGGGAGAAAAAATCTGCGGAATGTGTTATATCAGATGGCGCTGACGATGGTTGCGACAAATGATGAGATGAAAGAGCTGTACCACTACCTGAAGACCAGGGGAAAAGCTCCCCTGCGAAAGATGCAGGCACTGATCGTAGTGAGTAAGAAGATATTGACGCTGATCCATACGCTTGCGAAGAAGAAAGAGAGCTACGATCCGGAGAAAGTCTTCGGGTCTGTCCGCAGGGAGCAGCTCAAAGCGGCTGCCTGACCATAAAGAGAGCCGGTAATGGCACGGGGACAAGGAGGTTTTCTCCATCAGCCCAAAGAGGCAGCATTAAAGCACAAGTCTGCCCCGTGCCTTTATCCATAAAGCAGAATGAAGGAATGTCAGGGCGTAGACCCAGTGAGAACTGATAGGGTAAGCGAATGGATATACATCGGCAGAAACACATTCACCAATCATTCCATCCATTTATGGATGATGATGTAAAACACTAAAAATATATCGGGAGATATATTGACAAATTTCAAATATTGAGATAGGAGAAAAAAGAGATGTGATCGATCTTTTGGGATATGGCGAACTAACGGAGAATTACATATATAACAACATAACCTATAGAGATATTTTTCTACAAGAAGAGAATTTGGAGACTTTTCTGGAAAAATTAAATCAGTATATGGACAGCACTTATCCAGAAATAGATTTTGAGGATATTAGTGTTGAGAGGCTGGAAAATGAACCCTATACAGATAACAAGCAGCTTGTATATTACCAACTTAATGAGGTAAAGAAACAACTGGAAGCTGAAGGCGTGAGTTGGGAGATGATCGTGCAGCAGATACATACGCAGATAGAGTGATTTTCCGGGCGGAGAGTGAAACATGGAATGGGAACAGTATATTTTCAAAAATTTCAGGGAGGGATAAAGCATGGCGGAGAACATAAATGTGAATCCGGCAGAGGTCGAGTCGGCATCAGAGAGAATGATGTATACACCTGTATTTTCAGAACCATTGTCTTTTGTTGATGAGACCAGCACTGTCAGCGCCCGCTGCGGTGCGTTATATCCTGAAGGGGCAGGATATATTGCCGACTGTCAAAATGCTTTAAATCATCAGAGGGTGTCAAGTGAAGAGTTCCTTGATGAGCTGAAAATATTTGTCAGAAAAAAGCATCAGGAACTGGATATGCAGGAAGAGGCTGTTTATCAGCAGCTCCTTGAGCTGCAGGGAAATAACAGCTGAAATTTAGGGCTTTCAAATCACAGAGACCTGTGCTATAATATTACGAGCATAACGTGCCCCAGGCACAAGAAGATCAGGAGGATAAGCCATGAAACATATTAAAACACTGAATACACAGACATTGAACAATACAGTAAAAAAAGGCGGATGCGGCGAGTGCCAGACTTCATGTCAGTCTGCATGCAAGACATCCTGCACAGTGGGAAACCAGACATGCGAGAACCGGAAATAATCCGGCTCTGATGTGAGAGAAAATACTCAGAAATATAAGGGGGTAAGGCAGCGGGCAGAAAGTCCGCTGCCTTACGCTTGTACCAAGAGGAAGAAAGAGAGGAATCTTTGTGATACACCAGTATCAGAATAACGGATATAATATTGTCCTCGATGTAAACAGCGGAGCCGTGCATGTGGTGGACCAGGCCGCGTATGATGTGATCAGGGAGCTGGAGCAGCAAAATGAATTCCACACCCCGGAGACGCTGAGATCAGAGGAGACGGCTGCTTTCCTGAGAGAGCGGCTGGGAGAGACATATACCCGGGAGGAATTGTCTGAGATCCTGGAGGCAGTGGCCGGACTTACGGAAGAGGGCCGCCTGTTTACCCGGGATGTATATGAAAATTTTATAGATGAAGTAAAGCAGAGGAAGACGGTCGTCAAGGCGCTCTGCCTTCATATCGCCCACGACTGCAATCTGGCCTGTAAATACTGCTTCGCGGAGGAAGGCGAGTATCACGGCCGCCGCGCGCTGATGTCCTTTGAGGTGGGGAAGAAAGCCCTGGATTTCCTGATCGCCAATTCGGGCGGCAGGAGAAACCTGGAGGTGGATTTCTTCGGCGGAGAGCCTCTTATGAACTGGCAGGTGGTCAAAGATCTGGTGGCTTACGGAAGAGAGCAGGAGAAGCTCCACGACAAACATTTCCGTTTTACGCTCACCACGAACGGCGTGCTCTTAAATGATGAAGTTCAGGAATTTGTCAACCGGGAGATGGACAACGTGGTCCTCAGCCTTGACGGGCGAAAGGAAGTAAACGACAGGATGCGCCCCTTCCGGAACGGAAAGGGAAGCTATGACCTGATCGTGCCGAAATTTCAAAAGCTGGCGGACAGCAGAGGCCAGGATAAATATTATGTGCGGGGCACCTTTACCCGAAATAACCTTGATTTTTCCGAGGACGTGCTCCACTTTGCAGAACTGGGATTCAAACAGATATCCATCGAGCCTGTAGTAGGTGAAGAGACAGATCCCTATGCGATACGTGAGGAGGATCTTCCGGCTATCTTTAAAGAATATGATAAACTGGCAAAGATCATGGTGGACAGAGAGAAAGCTGGCGAAGGATTCAATTTCTTCCATTTCATGATCGATCTGGAAGGCGGGCCCTGCGTGTCTAAGCGTCTGTCAGGCTGCGGTTCCGGCACAGAATATCTTGCGGTTACGCCTTGGGGCGATCTCTACCCGTGCCACCAGTTTGTGGGGCAGGAAGAATTCCTTATGGGAAATGTGGATGAGGGCATTGTAAATCCGCAGATCGCAGATGAGTTCAGAGGCTGCAGCGTGTACTCCAAAGACAGATGCAGGAAATGCTTTGCCAGATTTTACTGCAGCGGAGGATGCATGGCAAATGCATATAAGTTCCATGGCAGCATCAACGACACCTATGAGATCAGCTGTGAGATGGAGCGCAAACGTGTGGAATGCGCCATTATGATAAAGGCCGCTCTGGCGGACGAGTGAGAAAGGAATGTGGGACATGAAGAAGAGCAGAGGAATAATCAGCCTGATCCTTGTGGCGGCAGTGATCGCTGCCCTGGGATTTATAACTGTCTGCGGGCTGGACGGAAAAGGAATGGGAGCCGCAAAAAACATTAATCTGGGGCTCGACCTGGAGGGCGGCGTAAGCATTACCTATCAGGCAAAAGGCGACACACCGTCTGCTGAAGATATGAAAGACACTGTATATAAGATGCAGAGGCGTGTGGAGCAGTACAGTACAGAAGCCCAGGCGTACCAGGAGGGAGACAACCGTGTCAGCATCGAGATACCGGGAGTACAGGACGCAAACGAGATCCTGGAGGAACTGGGGCAGCCGGGTTCTTTGTACTTTATCAGGCAGAACGGCAGTGACGGTACAGAAAATTACTCTTTGAACGCGGACGGCTCGGCTTATGAATTGAATAAAACCATAGAAGAGCTGGAGGCTGACGGCAGCATTGTGCTGACCGGAAGCGAGGTGGAAAATGCTTCTGCAGGGACATATTCTGACAGTACGACCGGGGCCAACCAGTATGTGGTAGAACTGGATCTGAACGATGACGGAACCGTAGCCTTTGCTGTAGCGACTCAGGAGGCGAAAACAAATGGAGAGACGATCGCGATTTACTATGACGGTGAACTGGTCAGCGTTCCCCAGGTAAATGACGCGATCACAGACGGAAAGGCTCAGATCACAGGTATGGCCGACTATGAAGAGGCGGAAGATCTGGCCTCTACTATCCGCATCGGCGGCCTGAATGTAGAACTCGAAGAAATCAGTTCCAATGTAGTAGGAGCGCAGCTTGGCGAAGATGCGATCCAGACCAGCCTTCTGGCCGGGGTGATCGGACTTGTGATCGTCTGTATCTTTATGTGCGTTGTATATCTGCTGCCGGGCTTTGCATCCAGTATTGCCCTGATCATCTACACAGGGCTGATCCTGCTTCTTTTGAATGCCTTTGACATTACGCTGACTCTGCCGGGGATCGCGGGTATTATCCTGGGCATCGGTATGGCGGTGGATGCAAACGTGATTATTTTTGCCCGTGTGCGGGAAGAACTCTCGGAAGGAAAAGCGGTACAGACATCTCTGCGGGCAGGTTTCCACAAGGCTATGTCCGCCATCGTTGATGGAAATGTGACCACGCTGATCGCGGCTGCTGTGCTGTGGCTGCGGGGAAGCGGTACAGTGCGCGGGTTTGCACAGACCCTTGCCCTTGGCATTGTGGTTTCCATGTTTACTGCTCTTGTTATAACCAGGCTGATCATTTATGCGTTCTATGCTGTCGGCATTCACAATCCGAAGCTATACGGCAAGGTGAGAAAAGCGAGAAAGCCGATGGATTTCCTTGGGAAGAGAAAAGTATTCTTTATCATTTCCCTGATCCTGTGCGTCAGCGGTTTTGTCGGAATGGGCATTAACCATGGAAGAGGCATCGGGGCAATGAACTACAGCCTGGATTTCGCAGGCGGAAGTTCAACGACTGTTACATTTAATGAAGCGTATACGCTGGATGAGATTGACAATGAAATGATACCTGCCCTGGAAGATATCACCGGGGACAATAATATCCAGGTACAGACTGTAAAGGGCAGCAATGATGTCGTCTTCAAGACGCAGACGCTGGATCTGGAAACACGCCAGGAATTTGAAAATTATATGAATGAAAATTACGGTGTGGCGGCAGAGAGCATCAAGACGGAAAATATCAGTTCCACGGTAAGCTCTGAAATGAGAACAGACGCCGTGACCGCAGTTGTGATCGCAACGCTGTGTATGCTTGTATATATCTGGTTCCGGTTTAAGGATATCCGTTTTGCGACCAGCGCGGTGCTGGCGCTGGTGCATGACGTGCTTGTTGTGCTGGCGTTTTACGTGATCGCGAGAGTGCCTGTAGGCAATACATTTATTGCATGTATGCTGACGATCGTCGGTTATTCTATTAATGCGACTATCGTAATCTTTGATCGTATCCGTGAGGAGATGAAAGAGAAGGGTGCGAATGTAGATCTGAAGGAGCTTGTAAACAAGTGTATCACGCAGACTCTGACGAGAAGTATCTATACCAATCTGACAACATTTATCATGGTTGTGGCGCTGTTTGTGCTTGGTGTAAGTTCCATCCGCGAATTCGCCGCGCCTCTGATGGTAGGTATTGCCTGCGGCGCTTATACCTCTGTATGCATCACTGGAGCACTCTGGTATGTGATGAAGACCCGCGTGGGAGCAAAAGCCAGAGCAGCAGCACGGGCGATTCCTGTACAGGAGACGGCTGCCGCTTCAAAAGAGGCAGACGCCCCGCAGGGACAAGAAAACTCCGCAGAAGCTGCCGCTGGCAGCCAGAAGAACAATAAAAAATCTGGAACATCGAAAAAGAAGAAAAAGAAACACAGAAGATAGCGTCAGGGTATATAAAAGACGAAAATAATTTGGAGTTGCCGCACTAAATCAGTGCGGCAGCTCTTTTTTGACAGGGTGAAAGCGAAGATAATCGGGCGTATAATTTAGTGCACTTCCTGACATAATTATGCTATAATCATGTCAAAAAGAAAGGGGCTGATAGTATGCCGGTTATTATGCCGATCAAAGATCTCCGCAATACAAGTGAGATATCCGATATGGCTCACAAAATACAGGAACCGATTTTTATTACCAAAAATGGGTACAGCGATTTGGTCGTAATGAGCAGTGAATTATATGATAGATTTATAAAAAACAACCGGATCGACCAGGCAATTTATGACTCCGAGAAAGAAACGGAAGAAGGCGGTGCTTCTATTGATCTCGATGAAGCATTTGAGAAACTGAATAAAAAATATTATGGATAAATATAAAATCAGATTAAACCAACAGGCATTCCGGGAAATTGATGAATCAAGTAAAACCGTCCATGTTGTGACTGTACAGTATCAGGGACGAAATGTATAGGGAAGAGACAGAGAAATGGAAAAAAAGTGGTTTGTGTCTATGAAAAAAGCTGATTTCAACAGGATCGCAGAGAAGTATCATATCTCTCCGATCACGGCGCGGCTGATCCGTAACCGGGATATCACAGGGGATGATGAGATCGATCTTTATCTGAACGGTACGATCGCGGATCTCTGTGACGGGATGTTGATGCGGGATATGGATCGGGCGGTGGAGATCCTGGCTGAAAAGATCAGAGAGGAAAAGAAAATCCGTGTTATCGGGGATTATGATATCGACGGGGTAAACGCCACATATATTCTGCAGGAAGGCCTCGCCGGGCTGGGCGCCGATGTGGACACTGATATACCGGACCGCATCCGGGATGGATATGGGCTCAACAAAATGCTTATCGACCGGGCGCTGGATGACGGCATCGACACGATCGTCACGTGTGACAACGGAATTGCAGCCGCAGAGGAGATCGCTTACGGAAAGGAGCAGGGGCTGACGGTGGTCGTTACGGATCATCACGAGGTACCGTATATTGAAACAGACGGGGATAAGGAATATCTTCTTCCGCCTGCAGATGCGGTAGTGGATCCTCACCGCCCGGACTGCGGCTATCCTTTCAAGGGGCTGTGCGGCGCTGCGGTGGCATATAAGCTGGTCGAAGCCCTCTGTGACGTGATGCAGAGAGACCCGGAGGATATGGACTATCTCATGGAAAATGTGGCGATCGCTACGGTCGGCGATGTGATGGATCTGACCGGAGAAAACCGCATTTTCGTCAAGCAGGGACTGGAGATGCTCAAGCGCACCCACAATCCGGGATTAAAGGCGCTGATCGAATGCACAGGCATAGACGTGGAGAGACTGAATGCTTACCATATCGGGTTTGTGATCGGTCCCTGTATCAATGCCAGCGGCAGGCTGGACACGGCAAAGCGGGCGCTGGAACTTTTAAACGCACGGACGAGACGGGAGGCGGTCATGCTGGCGGAGGATCTGAAAGCCCTTAATGACAGCCGCAAGGAGATGACGGAAAAAGGTGTGGAGGAAGCGGTGCGTCTGATCGAGCATACAGACCTCAGAGAGGACAAAGTGCTTGTGGTTTACCTGCCTGAATGCCATGAGAGCATTGCCGGGATCATTGCCGGGAGGCTGAAGGAGAGGTACTACCGACCGGTATTTGTGCTGACAAGGGCGGAAGAAGGGGTGAAAGGCTCGGGCCGTTCCATTGAGTCTTATGATATGTTTGGACAGATGTGCAGGTGCAGGGAACTTTTTACGAAGTTCGGAGGACATAAGCTGGCGGCCGGTCTGTCGCTGGCGGAGGAGAACGTTGGACTTTTCCGGCGGACGATCAATGAGCTGGCGGAGCTGACAGAAGAGGATCTGATGGAGAAGGTTTCCATAGATATGCAGCTGCCGTTTCCGTATATTACGGAAGCGCTGATCGGAGAATTGTCGCTTCTGGAGCCTTTTGGAAAGGGAAATCCAAAGCCGCTGTTCGCAGAGCGGAATATCCGGGTGCTCGGCCCGCGGATCCTGGGAAAGAACAGAAACGTCCTGAAATGCAGGCTGGAGGATCCTTCAGGGAACCAGATGGACGCTGTCTATTTTGGAGATGTGGAGGCCTGTCTTCGGAAAATGGAAGAAAAGCCGGTGATGTCCTTTACATATTATCCGTCCATAAATGAATATATGGGCAGAAAAACACTGCAAGTTACGATCGTAAATTACCAGTAAGATAAAAAATCGTAAAATATTGAAAAAAGTGAAGAGAAAATTGTATTTTTTCTTGTGAGTAAAGTGATAAACTGATAAAAACTGGAAAATTATATACAAATTTTGCAGATTTTTTAAGAAATAAAAGGAGGGTCAAAAGCAAATATGAATGAGAAAAAAGCAGCGGGGAAAAAGGCGCTGGCGGCTTTTCTGGCATTTGCTATGGCCGGGGCGTACCTTCCGTCTGTACCCGCAGCGGCGGCGGAACCGGAGGCGAATCTTCTGTTGGATTTTAATTTTGATAATCTGACGGACAGTAAGGAGATAGTGACTGACACGGCGAGAGCCACCGGCGGATATACTCTGCAGGGCAGCTATGAAGGTGCCGGGAAAGCGCTTCATCTGGACGGAACGGCCTCTCAGTGGCTCCGTGTCACGGATAAACAGGGAGGAAGTCTTCTGGCCGGGCTGGAGGAGATGACAGTCTCTTACGATATTAAAAACGAAAGACCAGACACAAACTGGGCGCTCTATGCGGCGCCGAGCGATACCACCCAGGGAGATTCATATGGCGAACACTATGTCGGATTCCTGCATAAGGACGGCAACCTGACGGTGGAGCGTTACAATCATATTGGAAGCAGTAACCGTCCTGCCAATCCGTCGGCTGCTGTCGGAACCGAGTGGACACATATTGACGCTGTGTTGAGCGAGACTGATACAGCAATCTATGTAAACGGGATCGAGCAGTCAAGAGTGGACAGTGCGTACTCTCTGACAGATATTCTGGGAGACAGCTGCATCCTTCAGATCGGAAAGGCGAACTGGGGAACTGGCGAGTATACGCAGGCGTCCATAGACAATCTGAAAATCTGGGACGCGGCGCTGACGGAAGAAGAAATCGTGCAGCAGGTCCCGGAGGTATTTCTGCGGCAGAGTATAGATGATATCAAAGCGCAGGTTTCTGCAAATTCCGGCATAACACTGGAAAACGGACAGTCCCTCCTGCCGGATTATAATGGAACTGTTACATGGAAGTCTTCCCTGAGCCAGATCCAGATCGCAGAAGACGGAGTTACCGTGATCGCACAGGCTCCCGAGATTGGCGAGAAGGATCTGACAGGAACGCTGACTGCTGTTATCACACTGGGCAGCCTGTCTGCAACGGTCGAGAACATTCCCGTTACAGTGAAGGCACAGGTGGCGCCGGACGATCCCTACGGTTATCTGATGGTTCATTTTGTAGAGGACGGCGCGGGATATGCAGAAAAGATCTATCTGGATATTTCCAGGGGGACAACCCGGAGCAGTGGGATCCGTTAAACGGCAGGCAGCCAATCCTGGCGTCCAATCTGGGAACGACAGGTACCAGAGACCCGTATATCACATACAACCCGGAGACGGAGACTTACTATATCATCGCCACAGACCTGCGGGTGTTTGGCGGGGATAATGGCGGTTCTGCCTGGGCGAATAATGAATGGGGTTATTGGTCCACCTGGGGCAGCACAAAGATGAATGTGTGGGAGTCCAAAGATTTAATTCATTGGTCTGATGTGCGACAGTTTGATGTGGCGCTGAATACGAACGGCGAAAAAGTGGCAGAACTGGGTATGATGTGGGCTCCGGAGGCTACATGGGTTCCGGACTATTACGGAGAAGGAAAAGGAGCATTCGTTGTATACTGGTCATCCAATGTATTTACTGACGCATCTCATAGTTCTGTTGTCGGAGGCGGATCAGATATTATGTGGGGCGTGACGACAGACTTTACACAGGATACATGGGAATATGGCGGAGTTATGCTTGACGGCGGAAGCAAAGGCTGGATTGATACGAACATTATCCGTGACGGAGATAAAACATATCATGTAACCAAAAGCCACAACGACTACAATGGGAATAGTAGCATAGCAGAAGAGATTATTATGCAGGTTACAGAGGACAAGGAGTGGTGGCTCTCTGACAACTGGAAAACAGTTCAGATGCGGATCGGGGCGGACAGATACGGCGCTGTGGAAGGTCCTGCGACCTTTAAGGATCACAGCCAGGACAACAAATGGTACCTCTTTGTGGACGACCTGCCGGTGCCCGGATATCGGCCTATGGTTTCCACAGATCTGAGCAAAGGCTGGGAATACATGGATGAATCCAATTACTTCCTGACAACTTATACCAAGCACGGCGGCGTGATTTCCCTTACAAAGGCTCAGTATGACGCGATCCGCAGCGCGGACGCCACATCTGCGGTCAAGACGGAACTGGGAACCGTTGAGATTGAGGAGGGCGGCACAGAAGCGGCTCTGACAGAGAAGCTTCCGCAGACGGCGGAGGTAAATCTGGCATACGGCCGGGGAACTTCTGAACTTCCGGTTGAATGGGATCTTTCTTCCGTAAAACTGAATGAGCAGGGCGCCTATACTGTGACAGGCGTGGTACAGTCCATCAGCTCCAATACCGACGCATGGGTTGGGGACAATGGTTCCGAGCGCTATGATGCTCCGAATAAAGTGCTGTACAGCTCAAGGGCTATCGAGGTAACCGCACAGGTTAATGTGACGGAGAAGCAGGCGCCTGTCCTTACGGGCATTACGATCACATCAGGACCTGACAAGACAAAATATGAGCAGGGCGATCCGCTGGATCCGACAGGCCTTGTTGTTACGGCGCAGTACAGCGACGGAAGCAGCATGGTTCTTAAGGAAGGCAGCGGCGGCTATACAGTAACAGGCTATAATGCCCAGAAACCTGGAAAGCAGATGGTTACCGTGTCGTATAGTGGAATGACGGCTCAGTTTGAAGTTACAGTGACAGAAAAACAGGAGCCTGTAGACCCGGGTACAGATCCGGGCAAACCTGAGAATCCAAATAACCCGGATAATACCGGCGGTTCAGACAATACGAAGAACCCAGGCGGTTCGGATGCAAAGGGAGACGGCTCAGGGAAAGCTCCTCAGACAGGAGACACGACGAATGTGCTCCTTCCGGTCGCAGGAATGGGAGCTGCGGTCCTTTTACTTGCAGCGGCAAGAAAAAGACGGTACAGATAAAAGGCCGATGCATAAAATAGAATATTAGAAACAGACAAAGTTCTTTTATAATACATAAGATTATAGAAGAACTTTGTTTTATTCCTGTAAGCAGCGGGGGATTCTTGTTTTCTGCACACAGCAGCGCGGTCTGGTAAACTTAATGTTTGAAATTATTGAAAATAATGATATACTAAGTAATATTGGTATATCAGGCTCCGCAGGAGCGGCGGCCTGTGTGGTACATTTACAGATGCCACAATGACAAAAGATAGGAAAAAGGGGGAATTGATATGGCAGGCACTCTGGAATATGAACAGCTTAATAAAAATCTGGAAATCGTAGACGGCCATGCTGTAAAGGCGCCTGAGGATTATCAGGATCCTGAGGAACTGTATCGCGCCCTGGTTGCCAGAGTGCGCAAATATCACCCCTCTGCCGATATTTCCATGATCGAGAAGGCCTACCGCCTGGGGCGGGATGTGCACAAAGACCAGGTGAGAAAGTCCGGTGAGCCATATATCATCCATCCTTTGTGGGTGGGGATCATCCTGGCTGACCTTGAGATGGATAAAGAGACGATCGTAGCCGGTATGCTCCACGACGCAGTGGAGGACACCGATATGACACTGGAAGATGTTGCCAGGGAGTTCGGCGAGGAGGTTGCCCTTCTTGTGGATGGAGTGACTAAGCTGGGACAGCTCAGCTACGCTCAGGATAAGCTGGAAGTGCAGGCGGAAAATCTGAGGAAGATGTTTCTCGCTATGGCGAAGGATATCCGCGTTATTATCATCAAGCTGGCAGACCGGCTTCACAATATGCGCACGCTTGAATTTATGACGCCGGCCAAGCAGCAGGAAAAGGCCAGGGAGACAATGGATATATATGCCCCCATTGCCCAGAGACTGGGTATATCCAAGATCAAGACGGAATTGGATGATCTGTCGCTGAAATACTGGAAGCCGGATGTTTACTACAATCTGGTGAAAGATCTGAACGAGCGCAAGACCGAGAGGGAAGAGTTTGTCCAGCAGATCGTGGCCGAAGTATCCAGGCACATGAAAAACGCCCATATCAGAGCCAAGGTATACGGCAGGGTAAAACATTTTTTCAGCATATATAAGAAAATGGTTAACCAGAACAAGACACTGGATCAGGTATATGATCTGTTTGCAGTCCGTATCATTGTCGATTCTGTGAAAGACTGCTACGCTGCGCTGGGCGTGATCCATGAGATGTATACGCCGATCCCGGGCCGGTTTAAAGACTATATCGCCATGCCGAAGGCCAATATGTATCAGTCTTTGCACACTACGCTGATCGGCCCCTCAGGGCAGCCTTTTGAGATTCAGATCCGAACGGAAGAAATGCACAAGACAGCGGAGTATGGTATTGCTGCTCACTGGAAGTACAAAGAGGGAGCCGACGCCGCAAAGAGCATGGAGGCTCAGGAAGCCAAGCTGAACTGGCTGCGCCAGATCCTGGAGTGGCAGCGGGATATGTCCGACAACAGGGAGTTCCTAAGCCTTCTTAAGGGCGACCTGGATCTGTTCGCAGAGGATGTGTACTGCTTTACTCCCAACGGAGATGTGAAAAACCTGCCGAACGGATCTACGCCGGTTGATTTTGCCTACGCCATCCACAGTGCTGTGGGCAATAAGATGGTGGGCGCCAGAGTAAACGGCAAGCTGGTCAATATTGACTATAAGATACAGAACGGCGACAGGATCGAGATCCTGACGTCGCAGAATTCCAAGGGGCCCAGCCGGGACTGGCTCAATATTGTCAAGAGCACCCAGGCTAAAAATAAGATCAACCAGTGGTTTAAGAAAGAATTTAAAGAAGAAAATATCGTGCGGGGCAAGGAACTGATCTCTTCTTACTGCAGAGGTAAGTCCATCAATCTGCCGGATATCCTGAAGCCGAAATACCAGCAGATCGTGCAGAAAAAATACGGGTTCCGGGACTGGGACGCTGTGCTGGCTGCGATCGGGCACGGAGGCCTGAAAGAGGGCCAGGTTGTGAACCGGCTTCTGGAAGAATACGAAAAAGAACATAAAAAAGAGATCACAGACGAGATCATTTTGGAGAAGATATCCGAGGCAAATGCCCAGAAGGTGCATATCGCCAAGTCAAAGAGCGGAATCGTAGTCAAGGGGATCGACGATATGGCAGTGCGCTTTTCCAAGTGCTGCAACCCGGTGCCCGGTGATGAGATCGTTGGCTTTGTCACCCGGGGAAGAGGGATGACGATCCACCGCACAGACTGCGTAAATATGCTGCACCTGTCCGATGCGGAGCGGGAGAGGCTGATCGACGCCGAGTGGGAGGACACTGCAGAAAGCGGCGAAGGCGGACAGTATCTGGCGGAACTTACGATGTATGCTGACGACAGACAGGGACTGCTCATGGATATTTCCAGAGTGTTCACCGAGGCAAAGATCGACGTGAAATCCATGAATATCCGTACAAGCAAAAAGGGAACCGCTACCCTTGATATGGGATTTATTGTCCACGGGCGCGAGGAACTCAACAGTGTGATCGAGAAGCTGCGGCAGATTGAGAGTGTGATCGATATCGAGCGCACAGCGGGATAAGGAGCAGGGTATGAAAATTGAAAAATTTGTGCTTAGTCCTATGAGCACCAACTGTTATATCGGCATAAATGAAGAGAGCAGGGAATGTTTCCTTGTAGACCCGGCTGCCTGGCCGCCGGAACTTTCCTCCCATATCCGTACGTCGGAGCTTAAGCCCCGGGCTGTGCTCCTGACTCACGGGCATTTTGACCATATTATGGGGCTGGAGCAGCTTCTGGAAGAGTACGACATTCCGGTTTATGCCTGCGGGGATGAAAAAGAAATTCTCGAGAGCGCCGGACTGAATCTGTCTACAATGATGGGAACGGGATATACATTTTCGGACGCCCGGTATGTAAAGGACGGCCAGGTGCTGGAGGCTGCCGGGATAGAGATTTGTGTTATCCACACGCCCGGGCACACGGCGGGCGGATGCTGCTACTATATCGAAAAGGAAGGGGTATTATTCAGCGGAGACACGTTGTTCCACGCATCTATCGGCAGGACAGATTTCCCTACAGGGAGCAGCAGCCAGCTTGTGCGTTCTGTGAAGGAGCGGCTGTTTGTGCTTCCGGAAGAGACGAAAGTATATCCGGGACATATGGATGAGACAGTTATCGGGTATGAAAAGAAATACAATCCGTTTGTGTGATGAGGGCGGCATGTTTTGTGGAGCAGTATCCCGGCATGCCCGACAGATCCGGGTGAAGGACTCGGAAGTGATTGAAAGTAATCGGTAAGTAATAATAATTATGATAGAGATTGAAGTAAAGAAAAATAAATATGCATATAATGTGTACCATCTTGTAAAGGCCTTCTTTCCGGGTGAAGAGGTGACACAGAAAGTAGACGGGAAGCAAGAATCTCCGGTGGTGATCCGGATGCCGGAGGGTTCTTGCTTTTGCGTTGCCGCGGAAGGGGCGGAGGATCCGGCTGCGGCAGACTCCGCCGGAAGAGGGAGAAATGCAGAGATATCTGCACAGAAAGACGACCGGGGGATACAGCAGGAAAAACGAGATGTGACCAGGAAGGTTTACCGTCTGCTTTCCGATTATACAGGAAGAAAGCTGACATGGGGAATGCTGACGGGCGTACGTCCGACAAAGCTCGCCATGCAGCGTCTGGAACAGGCGGGAAACGGAGGAGTTCCTGATAGTGAGAAAATGGGGGAGGTGGTTTCCTGGCTGGAAAAAGAGTATTTTGTCAGCCGGGAAAAGGCTGTTCTGGCAGCCCGGGTAGCGCACCGGGAAAAGGAACTTCTTTCCAGGCTTGACTGCAGAGACGGTTTCAGCCTGTATGTGGGGATTCCTTTCTGTCCCAGCGTGTGCTCCTACTGCTCTTTTAGTTCTTCCCCTCTGGAACAGTGGAAAGGACGGGTGGACAGCTATCTGGATGCGCTGGTCAAAGAAATCAGAGCCCTTTCTGAAATGGCGAAAGGACGGAGGCTGGATACGGTTTATATCGGAGGCGGGACTCCGACCACCCTGGAACCGGAACAGTTGAGACGTCTGCTGGCATGTATTTCCTCAGAATTTAACCTTGATGGAGCGCTGGAGTTTACCGTGGAGGCCGGGCGGCCGGATAGTATTACCGGGGAAAAACTGGCGGCGCTCAGGGAATATCCGGTCAGCCGTATTTCCATCAACCCTCAGACCATGCAGCAGAAGACGCTGGATCTGGTTGGAAGACGGCATACGGTGCAGCAGACAGTGGAGGCATTTTATGCGGCGCGGGCAATGGGCTTTGATAATATCAACATGGACCTGATCGCCGGCCTGCCGGAAGAGACGGCGGAGGACATGAGAGATACTCTTGCAAGGATTGAAGAACTGCGGCCGGACAGCCTTACCGTACACGCTCTGGCGATCAAACGGGCGGCCAGAATGGGACAGGAGGGAAGAACGGCACAGCTGCATGCAGAGATAACCCGGATGGTGGATGATGCGGCCAAAAGTGCGGCCGGGATGGGGCTTGAACCCTATTACCTGTACCGTCAGAAGAATATTGCCGGAAATTTTGAAAATGTAGGATATGCAGAGGTTGACAAAGCCGGAATATACAATATACTGATTATGGAAGAAAAACAGACCATCCTTGCGGCCGGGGCAGGCGCGTCCACGAAGTTTGTGCTCCCGGAAAAGGTGAGGACGGAGAAGGGAAAAGAGACCAATCTGATCCGCGTGGAGAATGTAAAAAATATAGAAGAATATATCGACCGGATTGATGAGATGATAGAGCGAAAGAAACGCATGGGTATACCATTCTGCTGTGAACAGAGCGGCGGGAAAGACGAAAGGAGATAGTTTATGGCGCTGAAGAAAAAGGCAGTGACCGGGATGAAGGATATCATGCCCGGAGAAATGGAGATCAGGGACTATGTTATCGGACTGATTAAAGACACATACAGGACATTTGGGTTTTCCTCCATTGAGACTCCGTGTGTGGAGCACATTGAGAATCTGTGCAGCAAGCAGGGCGGAGACAATGAGAAACTGATATTTAAGATTTTGAAAAGAGGAGAGAAACTGAAGCTTGACCAGGCGAAAGAAGAGGCAGATCTGGTAGATGGAGGACTGCGGTACGATCTGACGGTGCCTCTGTCCCGCTACTATGCAAACCATGCTAATGAACTTCCTTCTCCGTTTAAAGCCCTTCAGATGGGGAACGTATGGAGAGCGGACCGGCCTCAGCGGGGAAGATTCCGCCAGTTTATGCAGTGTGATATAGATATTCTGGGAGAGCCGTCCAATCTGGCAGAGATCGAGTTGATCCTGGCTACTACGGCACTTCTGGGGAAACTGGATTTCAAAAATTTTACCATCCGCATCAATGACAGACGTTTTTTGAAAGCAATGGCTGCATACAGTGGATTTTCGGAGGAAGATTACGACAGTATTTTCATCACACTTGATAAGATGGACAAAATTGGCCTGGACGGAGTAGAAAAGGAACTTAAGGAGACCGGTTATGCAGAAGAGTCCGTGGAAAAGTATCTTCAGTTATTTAAAGAGATTACAAACGATGTGGCGGGTGTACGCGTGTGCAAAGAGAAACTACAGGGCTATCTTGCGCCTGAAGCGGCGGATTCACTGGAAATGATCATTACCAGTGTGGAGAGCCAGAAGGAAGCGGAGTTTCGGATGTTCTTCGATCCCACACTTGTAAGGGGAATGTCTTACTATACAGGCACCATTTTTGAGATTTCCATGGATGAGTTTGGCGGTTCTGTCGGAGGCGGAGGAAGATATGACAAGATGATCGGCAAATTTACCGGACAGGACACGCCGGCAGTAGGATTTTCAATCGGTTTTGAGCGCATTATCATGCTCCTTCTTGAACGCGGCTACCAGGTGCCGGACAGCAGAGAGAAAAAGGCATTTCTCGTAGAGAAGAATATGCACCAGGAGGGGATGCTCAAAGTGCTCGAACTGGCCAGAAACGAACGTCAGGCAGGAAAACAGGTAATGATCGTAAATATGAAAAAGAACAAAAAATTCCAAAAAGAGCAACTTGCGGAACAAGGTTATACAGATATCACAGAATGCTACCGCGATTCGGTAGAAAATCTGTAAATGAAATATAATAGATGAAGTTGTCAGAGAACTTCCTCAAAAGGGGTCAGGCCCCTTTTGGAGAAATTGTGAGATAAAGGAGAAAATTATGGCTGAATCAATGCAGGGATTAAGGAGAACCCACCGCTGTGGTGAATTATCCGCCGCAAATGTGGGCGAGACTGTAACTATCATGGGATGGGTACAGAAAAACAGAAATAAAGGCGGGCTTGTGTTTATTGATGTGCGCGACCGTTCGGGAATCGTCCAGGTTGTTTGTGAGGAGGGGAAAACCGATGCGGCGCTTCTTGAGAAGGCGGCTTCACTGCGGGCAGAATATGTGGTTGCCATTGTCGGAGAAGTGGCAAAACGTTCTGGCGCGGTTAATGAGAAGATCGCTACAGGTGAGATTGAGGTGCTGCCGTCAGAACTGCGGATCCTTTCCGAGTCTCTGACGCCTCCGTTCCAGGTGGAGGAGAACTGTAAGACAAAGGAAGAGGTGCGCCTGAAATACCGTTATCTTGACCTGCGCAGGCCGGATATCCAGAGAAATCTTATGATGAAAAGCCAGGTTATGACGCTGACAAGACAGTTCTTCAGTGAGGAAGGTTTCCTTGAGATCGAGACTCCCATGCTGGGTAAGACAACCCCAGAGGGCGCGCGAGACTACCTTGTGCCCAGCCGTGTGCATCCGGGATGCTTCTACGGTCTGCCCCAGTCACCCCAGCTTTACAAGCAGCTTTTGATGTGCTCCGGGTTTGACCGCTACATCCAGATCGCAAGATGTTTCCGTGATGAAGACCTGCGCGCGGACAGACAGCCGGAGTTTACACAGATCGACATGGAGCTGTCTTTCGTAGATGTGGATGATGTGATTGATGTTAATGAAAGATACCTTGCGAAGCTGTTCAAAGAAGTGCTGGATGTAGAAGTTCCACTTCCGATCCAGAGGATGACATGGCAGGAAGCGATGGACCGCTTTGGTTCCGATAAACCGGATCTGCGCTTTGGCATGGAGCTTACGGACGTGACAGACGTGGTAAGAGGCTGTGGTTTTGGCGTATTCACAGGTGCAGTTGAAAATGGAGGAAGCGTGCGCGGCATCAACGCAAAAGGCCAGGGGGGAATGCCGAGAAAAAAGATCGACAAGCTGACTGCATTTGTAAAAGATTATGGTGCAAAAGGACTTGCATATATTGCGATCGCGGAAGATGGCGCAGTGAAATCTTCCTTTGCCAAGTTTATGAGCGAAGAGGAGATGGACGCGCTTATCAAAGCGATGGATGGACAGCCGGGCGACCTGCTTCTGTTCGCGGCTGACAAAAATAAAGTCGTGTGGGATTCTCTGGGAGCCCTTCGCGTAGAGCTGGCGCGTCAGCTTGAACTTCTGGATAAAAACGAATATCGCTTTGTATGGATCACTGAGTTCCCGCAGTTTGAGTGGAGTGATGAGCAGGGACGATATCTTGCCATGCATCATCCGTTTACTATGCCGATGGAAGAAGATCTGCCGCTTCTGGATAAAGGAGAACTTGGCAAAGTACGTGCGAAGGCTTATGATATCGTTCTTAACGGGAATGAGATCGGTGGCGGAAGTGTGAGGATCCATCAGGATGACATTCAGGAGAAGATGTTCGAGGCCCTTGGGTTTACGAAAGAACAGGCGCACAGCCAGTTCGGTTTCCTGCTCGAAGCGTTTAAGTATGGGGTTCCGCCGCACGCAGGACTTGCATATGGCCTGGATCGTCTTGTCATGCTCATGGCAAAACAGGAGAGCATCCGCGACGTGATCGCGTTCCCCAAGATCAAAGATGCGTCCTGCCTGATGACAGAGGCGCCGACTCCGGCAGATGAAAAACAGCTGGAGGAGCTGGGGCTCTCAATAGTAGAATAGGTTCGGATTTGTCGAAGGGAACTTCTGGACAGAGAAAAAGGAAAACAGAGGACAAAGGAGTTCTTATAAGACGGATTCAGAAGAGGGGAACAGGAAATTCTGATTCCGTTCCATGAGTTAAGAAAAATAAAGGAACCTGAGGATCAGCTAAAAACAGGATTTGCAGCGGGCTAACTTGCATACGCCCGGACAGAACCCGCTGCAAATCCTAACGCTGATCCTCAGGTTCCTATTTTTCTAACCTCATTCCAAAGTCATCAGAATTTCCTGTTCCCCTCTTCTGAAAGGCGCATCCAAAAACTTTCCGGCCTTCCGTTTTTCTGTTCCTCAGACCGGAAAATTCCTTCGTAATATCTTATAAGACAAAAGCAAGGAGAACTTTAATGGAGAAAAAGACAGAGGATCCGGACAGGCAGTACTGACGTTCTGAATCCAGTCAGCAGCATCCCCGACAAATCCGAATTCCCATATAAATCCCGAATCTCCGGGCTTTTTAATTTTACATAGATTTAACATACTTCTGATTTTACATTTAACATTTCCCTTTTATGATGAATACCGTGGTTGACACAGAATAATATAATCCAGATTTGAAAAAGGAGATTATGAACAATGAAAATGAAAAAGTTTATTGCAGTTTTGACTATGGCAGGTATGATGACAGCGCTTGCTGCAGGATGCGGTTCTGACAACGGTTCTGACAGCGGTGATTCCGGTGAGTGGGATGCAGCAAAAGAAATCACAGTCGTATCCCGTGAGGAAGGTTCTGGAACAAGAGGAGCATTTACAGAACTGTTCGGTGTTGTAGATGAGGATGACAACGATATGACAACACTTGAGGCTCAGACAACAAATAACACATCTGTTATGATGACAACTGTATCTGAAAATGAGTATGCGATCGGGTACATATCACTGGGTTCTCTTGACGAGTCTCTTGTAAAAGCTGTGAAAATCGATGGAGCAGAGGCTACAGCAGAGAATATTGAAAACGGAACTTATAAAGTGTCCAGACCGTTTAATGTAGCAGTTAAGCCGGATCTTGACAATGCAGTTGCAACAGATTTCCTTGCATTCATTATGAGCACAGAAGGCCAGGCAGTTGTTGAGGAAGAAGGTTATATCCCGGTATCTGACGTGCAGGCATATGCAGGAACACAGCCGGAAGGAAAAGCAGTTGTGGGCGGTTCTTCTTCTGTATCTCCGGTAATGGAGAAACTGATCGAGGCTTACGAAGCAGTTAACCCGAATGCAGAGATCGAGCTTCAGACAACAGACTCTACAACAGGTATGACCAATGCGATCGAAGGAAGCTATGATATCGGAATGGCATCCAGAGAGCTGAAAGAGGAAGAGGCTGCTGAACTTACAGGAACAGTTATCGCAACAGACGGTATCGCAGTAATTGTAAACCTGAACAACCCGACAGACGATATGACAGTTGACCAGGTTAAATCAATCTATGTTGGCGACGTTACAACATGGGATGCAATCTAAGCAGACAATAGAAGAAGCTTAGGCGGCGAACAAACAGACAGGGCGGATCTGGAAAGTCCGACTGGCAGAAATTCCGCTTAAAGTTAAGTATGAGCCGGGCAGACATCTACCCGGCTCATTAGGAGGCAAAAATGAAATCGAAAGCATGGACTGAGAAATTCATGCAGGGAGTGTTCTTTGTTGCCGCGTGCGCGTCAGTGCTGGCGGTAGCGCTCATTTGTATCTTTCTGTTTGCAAATGGTATCCCTGCAATAAGAGAAATTGGATTTGTGAAATTTATTACAGGGGACATCTGGCGCCCGGGCAGCGAACAGTTCGGCATCTTTCCAATGATCATCGGCAGCCTTTATGTGACCGCAGGCGCAGTTATCTTCGGAGTGCCGATCGGGATCCTGACCTCTGTATTTATGGCAATGTACTGCCCGAAAAAAATCTATAAACCGCTGAAAGCGGCGACAGAGCTGCTTGCCGGAATTCCGTCGGTTGTATACGGCTTTTTCGGTCTGGTGGTTGTTGTGCCGATCGTGCGCAGCTTTGGCGAGACACTGTATGATGCAGGGCTTGTAAAAAGTGCAGGAAACGGAAACAGTATTCTGACTGCTTCCCTGATTCTGGGAATGATGATCCTGCCAACGATTATCGGAACAACAGAAAGTGCAATGCGGGCTGTTCCCGTTCATTATTATGAAGGTTCCCTTGCGCTGGGTGCAACGAAAGAAAGAAGTATTTTCCGCGTGATCATCCCGGCTGCAAAATCCGGCGTGATCGCAGGAATCGTACTTGGAATGGGCCGCGCGATCGGTGAGACAATGGCTGTCATAATGATCGTTGGAAACCAGGCGCGCCTTACGACCAGCATGCTGGACGGTATCCGTACTCTGACCGGAAATATCGTAATTGAAATGGGATATGCGACAGGGATTCACAGAGAGGCGTTGATCGCCACAGGAGTTGTGCTGTTTGTGTTCATCCTGATCATCAATTTCAGCGTAGCGCTGTTAAAGAGGAGGGCGGATCATGAGTAATAAAACTACGATTGGCGATAAACTCAGGACTTATCTGAAACATCCGGGTTCGTTTATTATGATGCTGCTCGTAATGCTGGCGGCGATTCTCACTTTTGCCGTACTGATTTTCCTGATTGCATATATATTGATCAATGGTGTGCCGCACTTGACTCCGTCGCTTTTCTCATGGGAGTATTCATCAGAGAATGCGTCGGTTGTGCCTGCGCTGATCAATACAATTATCATGACACTTTTATCCCTGCTGATTGCAGTTCCCTTTGGTATTTTTTCTGCAATCTTCCTTGTGGAATATGCAGGAAGAGGAAATAAATTTGTGGAGGTTATCCGGCTGACAACAGAAACACTTTCCGGTATCCCGTCTATCGTGTATGGACTGTTCGGTATGCTGTTTTTTGTCAACACTCTGGGGTGGGGCTTCTCGCTTCTGGCGGGCGCTTTTACTCTGGCGATCATGATACTTCCTCTGATCATGAGAACTACTGAGGAGGCGCTGAAATCTGTTCCAGACTCCTACCGTGAAGGAAGCTTCGGGCTTGGGGCAGGAAAACTGCGGACAGTGTTCCGCATCGTCCTTCCCTCTGCGATTCCGGGCGTCCTGGCAGGCGTTATCCTGGCAATCGGACGTATTGTAGGAGAGACGGCGGCTCTGATGTATACATCTGGTACAGTCGCACAGATTCCTTCAAGCATCATGGGTTCCGGCCGTACACTGGCGGTACACATGTACAATCTGTCCAGTGAAGGACTCTACATGGATCAGGCTTATGCGACAGCAGTTATCCTGCTTATCCTTGTAGTGGGGATCAATGCACTCTCAAGTGTGATTGCAAGAAAACTTACGAAAGTATAAAATGTGAAAAAACTGTGAACGGGGACGTAGTAAAATCCAAATTGACTACGTCCCCAATCAAGAAAGGGTAAGGAAATGTCAAAGATAAGTATTAAGAATCTTGATTTATATTACGGCGATTTTAAAGCTCTTAAAGATGTAAATCTTGAAATCGAAGCCAACAAGATCACCGCTTTTATCGGGCCTTCCGGATGCGGTAAATCTACTCTTTTAAAATCGATCAACCGTATGAATGACCTGGTCGAGGGCTGCCGCATTGAAGGGGAGATCCTTCTGGACGGACAGAACATTTTTAAAGGTATGGATGTAAATATGCTGAGAAAGCGTGTGGGTATGGTTTTCCAGAAACCGAATCCGTTCCCCATGAGCATCTATGATAATATTGCCTTTGGTCCCAGGACACATGGCGTCCATTCCAAATCAAAACTGGATGATATTGTAGAGAAATCTCTGCGCAACGCCGCCATCTGGGATGAGTGCAAAGATCGTCTCAAAACGAGTGCGCTGGGTATGTCCGGCGGACAGCAGCAGAGACTCTGTATTGCAAGAGCTCTGGCAGTAGAGCCGGAAGTGCTTCTGATGGATGAGCCTACATCGGCTCTGGACCCGATTTCTACATCCAAGATTGAAGACCTTGCGATGGAACTGAAAAAAGATTATACTATTGTCATGGTTACACATAATATGCAGCAGGCGGTGCGTGTATCTGACAATACCGCATTCTTCCTTCTCGGAGAGGTTGTAGAATACAACGACACAGAAAAATTATTCTCAATACCGGCTGATAAGAGAACAGAAGACTATATCACAGGGAGGTTTGGTTAAACTATGCGTAATAAATTTGACCAGCAGCTGCATCTTCTTGACGAGCAGCTCACACATATGGGAGAACTTTGCGAGATGGCCATTGCGAAAGCAACGCAGGCGCTGAAAGACGGAAGTATTGAGCAGGCGAAGATTATTATCGCAGAGGACGAGGAAATCGACCAGATTGAAAAAGATATTGAGAGACTTTGCCTCAAACTTCTTCTTCAGCAGCAGCCTGTGGCAAAGGATCTGAGAAGAATCTCAGCGGCTCTGAAAATGATCACAGACATGGAGCGCATCGGAGACCAGACATCCGATATTGCTGAAATTATTATCTCTTCAAAGGGTGTTGCCGCCACAGATGAGATTCATGTAATCGGAACAATGGCTTCCGAAGTGAGCAAAATGGTGCGCAACAGCGTGACCGCGTATGTAAACAGAGATCTTGAACTTGCACAGAGCGTTATGGCGGCCGATGATGAGATCGATCAGTATTTTGAAGAAGTCCGGGACGAGATGATCGACTTTATCAAGGAAGAAAAAGGTGAGAACGGAAAGCGGATATTTGACCTGATCATGGTGACAAAATATCTTGAAAGAATCGGTGATCATGCGACAAATATTGCTGAATGGGTAGAATTTTCCATCACAGGAGTTCACAAGGACAGCGCGATAATCCACGAGAGCTGATTGGTCTTGCGCGAAGTGTATAACAGTTTCAGACACCCTGCAGCAAGAGCAGGGTGTCTGGTAAAAGGACTGCCGGCCGTACATGGTACAGAACATATTCTGCGTCCGGCAATCCAGGAATGAAAAGCAGGAACGTGACGGTACAAAACCGTGCATACTGCGGAAACGAAAAGGATAATAAGGAGAAGTTTGAATGATATATTGCGTGGAAGATGACGACAACATCCGGGAACTTGTAATATATACATTGGAAACAACGGGACTCAAGGCAAGAGGGTTCGCAGATGGTTCTGCTTTCATGGAGGCTTTGGCGTTCGACACGCCAGAGCTTATTTTACTTGACATCATGCTCCCGGGCGACGACGGGCTTGAGCTTCTGAAGAAACTGAAATCTTCACAGAAAACAAAAGGAATCCCGGTTATTATGGTGACCGCAAAAGGAACGGAATATGACAAGGTGATCGGGCTGGATTCCGGCGCCGATGATTATGTGACAAAGCCTTTTGGGATGATGGAGCTTGTCTCCAGGATCAAAGCAGTCCTGCGCCGCAGCGGAAAAGTAGAGGACCGTATGGATATGGACATTGCAGGCGTCCATGTAAATGTAAAAAAACATGAGGTGACCGTAGGGGGCAAAGAAATCTCGCTCACCCTGAAGGAGTTTGAACTTCTGGAAAAGCTGATGCGCAATCAGGGAATCGTTCTCACAAGGGATCAGCTTCTCACGGAAATCTGGGGATATGATTTTGACGGAGAGACTCGTACCGTGGACGTACATATCCGTACTCTGCGGCAGAAACTGGGAGAGAAAGGCGAGATTATCCAGACTGTGCGCGGTGTGGGATATCGTGTCGGTGGAGATGCATGAGAAAACGAATACAAAGGAGCATGATGCTGATCCTTGCTGTGACGCTAGTGCTCTTTTATGCTATCATATCTGTGATTTTATATAACAGAAATCTGGATCTGCTTAAAAGTGAAGTGAAACAGGAGGCAGAATATATCTGCACTGCAGTAAATATTTCAGGTCCTTCTTATCTGGAGCAGATGTCCCAGGTAGACGAGAGGACCCGTGTGACCCAGGTGGATGACGAAGGAAACGTTCTGTATGATTCTTCCAGTGAAGAGGATGACATGGAAAATCACGGGACACGGGAGGAGATAGAGGAGGCGCTGTCCTCGGGAACCGGGGAAGCTGTGAGAATGTCAGATACACTGGGAAGGGAACTGTATTATTACGCAGTTCTGCTTGATGACGGGTCAGTGCTGCGGGTTGCAAAATCGATGGATAACCTTGCCCTGACAGCGCTCAACGTACTTCCGGTGATGGGAATCCTGGCTGTTGTGACGATGGCTCTGGCGCTTCTCCTTGCCAAGTGGCAGACGAAGCGGCTGATTAAGCCGATCAATGAACTGGATCTGGAGCATCCCCTGGAAAATACACTCTATGAGGAACTGAATCCTCTTCTTGTGGCTATGGACAAACAGAACAAGGAAAAAGAGGCTGTGTCTAATATGAGAAAAGAATTTTCCGCAAATGTCTCTCATGAGCTGAAGACTCCGCTCACGTCAATCTCGGGCTATGCGGAAATTATGAAAAACGGCATGGTACGGCCGGCAGATATCCCGGTTTTTTCGGAAAGAATCTACAAAGAAGCCAGAAGACTGATCACTCTGGTGGAGGATATTATCAAACTATCCAAATTGGATGAGGAATCGGTAGAACTGGAAAAAGAAGAAATAAATCTCTATGAACTGACCAGAGAAGTGGTGAGCCACCTGGCTCCTCTGGCATCTCAAAAACATATTCGGATCGAGATCACAGGAGAGCAGGTCCAATGTTTCGGTATTCGGCAGATTCTGGATGAAATGATCTATAACGTGTGTGAAAACGCTATTAAGTACAACAACGAAGGCGGCCGGGTGTCTGTCTGGGTTGGAAATACACTTGAAGGGCCGAAAATCAGTGTCTCTGATACGGGGATCGGAATCCCCCAGGAACATCAGGAACGCATTTTTGAGAGGTTTTACCGTGTAGATAAGAGCCATTCAAAAGAGCGTGGCGGCACGGGCCTGGGGCTTTCGATCGTAAAGCACGGAGCGCTGCTGCATGGGGCGAAGGTCAGCGTTGAAAGTACGCCCGGAAAAGGGACAAGAATGGAAATGTTGTTCCCGAGAGATAAGGGATGAAATTACGGATTTGTATGATTGAGAAGGGACACCAGTCTCTCCCGGCTGACTTCTCTCTCACACAGTTCCGAATTCCGACAGACAAAATGAAGACAGAACTTTCCCGGCTGTATTTAGCATGATATCCGTTAGTAAAATTTCCGCTTTGCTTCTTTCTGAAAATGAGGGGTGTGTCCTTTAGGTTCCGTTCCGCAGAAGAAAAACTGAAAAACCTGACGACAGGCTAAAAGCAAAATTTACAGCAGAAAACTCGCGTTCCGCTCACACAATTCTGCTGTAAATTTTAACGCCTGCCGCCAGGTTTTTCGTTTTTATAACATCTGCTTCAAAGTCACCAAAAGGACACACCCCTCATTTTCAGATACGCTTATCCAGCCTGCTGGTATCTAGGTGTTTTCGTACGCCTCTTCACTCACAGTTCCCCGACAAATCCGGAATTATCTTGCAAGGTACAGGGACTCTGTGCTATTATGTCTATAACACGCCAGAGAAAGGAGCCTGCTGTAATGTTGATTGAAGTTGATTTTAACAGTGAAGAGGCAATATACATTCAGCTCTGCAACCAGATTATCATGGGGATTGCCACCTCTGTCATACAGGAAGGGGATTCGCTGCCTTCGGTGCGCCAGCTTGCCGACCGCATCGGGGTAAATATGCACACCGTCAACAAGGCGTACAGTGTACTGAAGAGAGAGGGGTATATCAGTTTGGACAAACGGCGTGGAGCCGTGATCGCTCTGGATATCGACAAGATGGAAGAACTGGAAGAGATGAGCCGGCAGCTTAAGATCGTCCTTGCAAGGGGACGCTGTAAAAATATTTCCCGTCAGGAAGTACATGAACTTGTGGATGAAATATTTGACGATTATGAATAGAATGAAAAAAGATTACAGGAGGAATTTATGCGTTTACCATATACAAAACAGGCAGAAAATGCAATCCGGTCCGCAGTGAGGACAGCCAGGGAGATGAAGCATCCGCATGTAGGGACCGAACATCTGCTTTTGGGACTGCGCAGGGAATACAGCGGCGTAGCCGGGCAGATCCTCGCCAAGAATGGAGTGGAGGAAGAGAAAGTCCTGCATTTGATGGATGAACTGATCGCTCCTGCGGGAGACGTCCTGGGAGGGGCAAAGCCGAAAGAAAGCCCGCGGTTTGAGGGGATTCTTGAAGAGAGCGGAGGTGAGGCCGCAAGACTCCATTGTTCGGAAACAGGCACAGAGCATCTCCTTCTTGCCATAATCCGGGATGTGGACTGTGCGGCGGCCAGAATCCTGATCACGCTCAATATTAATCTGCAGAAGATTTTTGAGGATATTATGAACGCTTCCGGCATGGATCCAAAAGAGTACCAGGATGAACTCCAGGAGGGCGCAAAAGGCGGTTCTATGACTGAGCAGTTCTGCACGGATATGACCCGGCGGGCGGAGGAAGGAAAACTGGATCCTGTGATCGGACGTGAGAAGGAAATGTATCGCCTGATGCAGGTATTAAGCCGCCGGACGAAGAACAATCCCTGTCTTGTGGGCGAGCCGGGAGTTGGAAAGACTGCGGTGGTGGAGGGACTTGCACAGAGGATCGCATCGGGCGTCGTGCCGGAGACGATGAAAGATAAAAGGATCCTTACGCTGGATCTTCCGGGACTGATCGCGGGCTCCAAGTACCGCGGGGAGTTCGAGGAACGCATGAAAGGGCTGATCTCCGAAGTGATCTCTGCAGGAAACATTATTCTCTTTCTGGATGAGATCCACACTATGATCGGTGCAGGCGGAGCGGAAGGCGCGATCGATGCGTCCAGTATATTAAAACCGGCCCTTGCCCGGGGGGAGATGCAGCTGATCGGAGCTACTACCATAGCGGAATACCGCAAATATATTGAGAAAGATGCCGCGTTGGAGCGGCGTTTTCAGCCGGTGTCTGTAGAGGAGCCGGGAAAAGAAGAGTGTCTTGATATTCTGAAAGGCCTGAAAGGGAAATACGAATCTCATCACAGGGTGGAAATCGGGGAGGAGGCTCTTCGGGCGTCGGTGCAGATGTCAGAGAGGTATATTACGGACCGTAATCTGCCGGATAAAGCCATCGACGTGCTGGATGAGGCCTGCTCCGCCGTCAGCCTGAAAGGATATAAAGTTCCGGAGAATTTTACCGCTCAGGAAGAGGCGGTGAAAGATCTGATGCGGCAGAAGGAGGAGAGGATCCGGGAGGGAGACTTCGACCGCGCTTCCCTGATACAGAAGGAACAGGAAAAGGCAGAGGCAAAACTGGAATCCATGAGAAAAAGATTTCGGAAAAAGACCCAGGCGTCTTATCCTGCGGTGACGGAAGATGATGTTGCCTCTGTGGTTTCTGCCTGGACGAAGATCCCGGTGCAGAAACTGGCAGAAAGCGACACGGACAGACTGAAGAAACTGGAATCCGTCCTCCATAAAAGAGTGATCGGACAGGAGGAGGCTGTCAGCGCTGTGGCAAGAGCCGTGAAAAGAGGCCGCGTGGGTCTGAAGGATCCGAAGCGTCCCATTGGGTCTTTCCTTTTCCTTGGGCCTACCGGCGTAGGAAAAACCGAACTTTCAAAAGCGCTGGCTGAGGCGCTGTTCGGCAGTGAGGAATCCATGATCCGGGTAGATATGTCAGAATATATGGAGAAACATTCTGTATCAAAGATGATCGGATCGCCGCCGGGATATGTGGGACATGAAGAGGGCGGCCAGCTCAGCGATCAGGTGCGCACACACCCTTATTCGGTCGTTCTGTTTGACGAGATTGAAAAAGCACATCCCGATGTGTTCAATATCCTCCTGCAGGTGCTGGACGATGGTCATATCACGGATTCCCAGGGGAGGAAAGTTGATTTTTCCAACACCGTGATCATCATGACTTCCAATGCAGGGGCAAAGGCAATCGTAGATCCGAAGAAACTGGGATTTGGAGTCAAAGATAATGCGGCGGATGATTATAAGAGAATGAAACAGAATGTAATGGACGAAGTGAAGCTGATCTTCCGTCCGGAATTCCTGAACCGGATTGATGAAATTATTGTCTTCCATGCACTGGAAAAAGAACATATGAAGAAAATCGCTGTTCTGATGAGCAGGGAATTTTCAAACCGGCTGGCGGAGCAGATGAATATTCATCTGACTCTGCGGGAATCGGCAAAAAATCTGCTTGTGGAGAGAGGAACTGATGCAAAATATGGAGCAAGACCCCTTCGCAGAGCCATGCAGACAGAACTGGAAGATAAGCTGGCAGACGCCATATTAAACGGAGAAGTCAAGCCTGGTGATACAGTGGAGGCAGGTGTGTCTCAAAAGAAGATACACTTTATTGTCCGGCAAAAATCAGTGGCAAATCAGTAACATTTATTATATAATAGCGATAGCATCGATGTATAAGGGCCAATATGGTTTGGAGCATCTGCCCCTTGTACACCGATATCAGCAAGTACTTAGGAGGAAAATGAAAAATGGCAGCTGTGAAAGAATTACTGCGTACAGAGAACGACGGAACACTTAGCTTTGGAGACTACACGCTTGCATCCAAGACAAAAAAAGATAATTGTGAATTTGCAGGAGATATTTATAAAGTAAAGACTTTTTCAGAGATAACAAAGCTTGAGAAAAACGGTATGTTTGTCTACGAGTCTGTTCCCGGAAGTGCGGTGGAGAACTTTAAGGAGACAGACACAGAAGTGACATTTTCCGTATCCGCGGGCGGAGACGTGCAGTTTACGCTGGAGCTGGAGCCGGAGAGTGAGTACGAGGTATTTATCGGCGGCGATTCAGCAGGCAGAATGACCACAAACCTCAGCGGAAAGCTCAGCGTCAGCGTGGAGCTGAGCGCGGATCAGAGCGTGGATGTCAGAGTTTCCAAGTGCTGATATAATTTCGGGCAGGGCAGAGGCGGTGTTCAGGGGAAATCCCTCCGGCTGACTGATGCTTTCGTCTGAAAGAGCAGAATAACTGCAGGGTGGATGAGTGTCCACCCTGTTTTACTGTCAGCTCAGGATATAAAACGAGAGAAAGGATAAGGATGCTATGGCAAAAGGAAAAAAAAGTGTCTTTTTCTGTCAGAGCTGCGGACATGAGGAGTCCAAGTGGCTGGGGCAGTGTCCGGCCTGCGGGGAGTGGAATACATTTGTGGAGGAACGGATAGACACCGGCATCACAAAGGGAACCGCGGCCGCTGCCAGAGCAGTCAGAGAGTCCGTACGCGGAGCGGCGGTTGTGTCTCTGACAGACGTTAAAGCAGA
Organism: Candidatus Mediterraneibacter avicola; assembly: GCA_019115385.1. Taxonomy (GTDB): domain Bacteria; phylum Bacillota; class Clostridia; order Lachnospirales; family Lachnospiraceae; genus Mediterraneibacter; species Mediterraneibacter avicola. Next base: position 31,146 of record DXDR01000031.1, read on the forward strand.
CGATGAAGCGCGCAGCAGGACGGGGATCGGAGAGCTGGACCGGGTGCTCGGAGGCGGGATTGTCCCCGGCTCGCTTGTACTTGTGGGAGGAGATCCTGGTATCGGGAAGTCCACTCTTCTGCTTCAGGTGTGCCGGCAGATGGCGGAGATGAAGAAGATTCTTTATATATCGGGAGAAGAGTCTCAGACTCAGATTAAACTCAGAGCAAACCGGATGGGAAAGTTTTCTCCAAACCTTCTCCTCCTGTGCGAGACAAATCTGGAAATCATCCGGGGTGTGATCGAAAAGGAGAAGCCGGAACTTGTGATCATTGACTCGATCCAGACCATGTACAGTGAGGAGGTGGCTTCAGCGCCGGGAAGCGTTTCTCAGGTGCGGGAGTCCACGAATGTTTTCATGCAGCTTGCAAAAGGAATGTGTATTTCCATTTTTATCGTAGGGCATGTGACAAAAGAGGGAACCGTAGCGGGCCCCCGCGTTCTGGAACATATGGTAGATACGGTCCTTTATTTTGAGGGTGACCGGCACGCGTCCTACCGCATTCTCCGGGCGGTCAAGAACCGCTTTGGCTCCACAAATGAGATCGGTGTTTTCGAGATGCGCCAGGACGGTCTTGCAGAAGTGGAAAATCCGTCTGAATATATGCTCAGCGGCAAGCCGGAAAATGCGTCGGGCTCTGTAGTGGCTTGTTCAATGGAGGGCACAAGGCCGATTCTGATCGAGATACAGGCGCTTGTCTGCCGCAGCAATTTCGGGATGCCCAGGAGAACAGCGGCAGGAACGGATTATAACAGGGTGAATCTGCTGATGGCCGTTCTGGAGAAACGCCAGGGAATGGCATTGTCAAACTGCGATGCCTATATCAATATCGCAGGGGGCATCCGAATGAACGAACCGGCAATAGATCTGGGGATCGTTCTGGCAATCGCGTCCAGTTTCCGGAACCGCCCCATAGATGAGAAAACGATCGTATTCGGAGAAGTAGGCCTGAGCGGAGAAGTCCGGGCAGTGAGCATGCCTGAACAGCGGGTGGCAGAAGCAAAAAAACTCGGGTTTGAGACCTGTATCCTGCCCGAGGTATCCCTCAAAATGATAAAAGGGATGGAAGGGATCAAACTGATCGGTGTAAAAAATATCGGAGACGCCGTCGGAATATTCTGAAAATATTGATAAAAGGGGTCAGGCCCCTTTGGGAGGAAAAATGCGACAATTTATAAGAAAAGCGAAATATTATGAGACAGATCAGATGGGAATCATTCATCATTCAAACTATATCCGTTGGATGGAGGAAGCGCGTATTGACATGCTGGATCAGCTGGGATATCCGTACCGCAGATTTGAGGAAATGGGATATATGAGTCCGGTGCTTCATGCGGAATGTGAGTATAAGAAGAGTGTGAAGTTTGATGATGAGGTTAAGATTGTTGTCAGCCTGCAGGAGTTCGGGCGGGTGAAGTTTACTCTGCGCTATGATATATATAATATGAGCGAAGGCGGGGAGCTGAGCGCTTATGGGACAACTTCGCACTGTTTTCTGAAAAAGAGCGGAAGGCCTGTTTTGATTGATAAAGAAATGCCAGAATTTACAGCAACGATGAGAACTCTGGAGAGGAAAAAAGAGAATCGGCAGACAGAAAAGACAGAGGCAAATTATGGATTATGAAAAACTGTGTGAATTGAGAAATAAACAGAACAGATTTGGTGATCTGGCAGGAGTCAGAATCGTGGAGATACGGGAGGGCTATGCCCGCACGGAACTTGAGGTGAGACCGGAACTTTTAAATCCCATCGGTTCTCTGCACGGCGGATGCCTGTTTACTATGGCTGATATCACAGGCGGTTCTGCTGCAGTATCGCATGGAGAGCAGGTTACAACTGCAGACGCGGATATCCGCTATCTTCGGCCGGGAATCCATGTGAAAAAGCTGACTGCAGAATCCAGGGAAATCAAGAAAGGAAAAAATCTTCTTGTATATCAGGTGGAGATCCGGGATGAAAAGGAGACACTCCTTGCAGCAGCCACACTGTCGTACATGTCCCTGCATGAGAGGATAGAGCTATAAAGAGTATCCTTCAGGGAAGCGGCATCTGCCCTGCCGGGAAATATTTTATTCAAAATAGAATAGTTCTTCAAATTTTTTGTCCAGTGCAATGCACAGTACAAGGGCCAGCTTAGCTGTGGGGTTAAACTGGCCCGTTTCTATAGAACTGATCGTGTTCCTTGAAACTCCCACCATTTCTGCCAGCTGGGCCTGGGACAGATCCTTTTCAGACCTCGCTTCTTTCAGATGGTTTTTCAGTATAAGTTCTTCTTTCATAATCCGGCAAACCCCTTTATAATTGATATCGTACAAAATAGGCTATAATTCCGGCAAGGAAAAGCAAAGTCAGAAGAAGCTGCCACCACTTGCGGGTGAAGTAGAACTTTGCTCCAAACTCACAGACCAGGCTCAAACCAACTAAAAGAGTAATAAAATCTTCAAACATCATAGTAAGTGATCCGATACGCACTTCACCGCTGACCAGTTCGCTGCCCATTATCATTAAAATAAACAGAACAAACATAACACTTCCATACCCGAACATTTCGGCGTTCTGTTTGTTCTGAACCTGCAGTTCATCGCCCTTGCGGTTGTCATTTTTGCTTTTCAGCAGAATATCTTCTTTTTTCATGAAAAATCCCCCTTTCGGATGAAAAATAATTTATCATGTCATGCCAAGTTTTCTTTGCATTAAATATAGCATATGCCAAGTATACTTGTCAATGGGGCATTGGTATTTTTTAGATGAACATTTAACTTCCATTTAACTTGAATATATCGAGTATCGATAATATAATGAAATCACAAATAGCGATACTCGATATTCAAATACCTTAATGCAAGCATCGAGGTATTTGACCCTCGCGGCAGTCGCCAAATGGACATGCTTGCATGTCCGCTTGGCTCGTTGCTCGCGGGAATAAAGTTCCAGAAGGAGGACTCACATGCGTAATAAGGAAGGAAAGAAGGTTACTTACAGATTTGTGAACTTTTGCTATACAGAACGCGGCGCATTTGCGGAGTATCTTCACAAAATGTCACTGAAAGGCTGGCATTTTGCCGGCTGGAAATGGGGAATGGTTTTTGAACAGGGAGAGCCGGAAGATATCGTTTATGATGTGGAAATATTTTCGGAGGCCGGAGAAAAAGATCTCCGACCGGAGGAAGAAACCGAAGAATATGCAGAATACTGCCGGGCAGCCGGGTGGGAATTTGTTGACGCTAACAGAAAATTCTGTGTTTTCCGGAAAGTATCAGAGTATGCAGTTCCCATTGTGACTGAGACAGAGCGGGTGGAAGAGATATGGAAGGCAGAAGGGAAGAGGATGCTGATCCCGGCAATTATATTTGGAATATTTGCCGTGGATTATCTGGTTACTGCAGTAAAAACAGGAATTGAGAACTGGCTTTTTTCTGATCTGCATCTGTTTATTCTGTTTCTGCTTCCTGCTTATTTCCTGGGATATGTCCTGCAGTATATTTTCGCGCTGAAGTGGTATCTGACCGGAAAAAAGAGGATCTCTTCAGGAAAACCGGTGAAATACGGCCTGAGGATCGGATACCGGATCTGGAATGCATTTGTGAATATAGCGCTGGCTGTTTTAATTGTCTGGGTTTATTATCTCGGTCTGCACAAAATAGCGGTTATCGCACTGATCGCAGTTCTGTTTTTCGGCGGACTGCAGGCTGCTGAGAACTATTTCCGGCCGAGAAGAAAAAACGGAAGAAAGATCAGGAGAATCGGCTGGGGCAGTTACATTGTGCTCAGTCTGTTCCTTCTCATCCTTTTGCCGGAGAATACTTCTTATAACGAACCGGATCAGAGCATACTGGGCAGCATGGAGGAAGGCAGCTTTGTGCTGGCGGAAGAAACAGGGGATAAAGATGTGCAGTTTTCCTACTATTTGTACCAGACAGATCACCCATGGGTTGCGGATGTGGTGTGGTCCTCCCAGAAACGAGAAGATGCGGATATGGGCTGGTCGTCGGAAGGAAATCTTCGCATTTACCGGGCGGTTGGACAGCGAACCATCCGCTGTAAAGACGCGGTTCTGGTGCTGCAGTACAAATCCGATGAGCTGACCGATGAGCAGCTTCATGCAGCTTTAAGCAGACTGGGGCTGCAGGAAACCTGAATAAGATCAAAATACGAAAAAGAAAGGAACGGACAGATGGCAAGAGAACAGTTTCAGACATTGACGGAGCCAATGTATTATATCCTTCTCGCACTGATGGAGGAATGCTGCGGCGTAGACATTATGGAAAAGGTCGCTGAGATTTCCGGGGGTCGTGTGACGGTGGGCCCGGGAACGCTTTATGCCATGCTGTCAAAGTTTGAAGCTACAGGAATTATACGGAGGACCGCCCAGGAAGGGCGGAAAAAGTCCTACATCATTACAAGCCACGGAAAGAAAATGTTAAGTGAGGAATATGACCGGCTGAAGCGGATGATACAGGATGGGGATGCGGTCTTTAGGTTGGGGAAAAGCGGGAGCTGAATCGGACCAGCCCGTTTTATTCATATTTAATAGGTTGTAACAGTATATAACAGTTGACAACAGTTATATACTGTTATATACTGCTTATCAAGAGGAGGACATTTATGAAGATTATAATCAACAGTTCATCAATGGTACCGATTTATGAACAGATCATGGATCAGATCAAGGCTCAGATCACAGCCGGTGATCTGAGAGAAAATGACATACTCCCCTCTGTCCGGACTCTTGCAAAAGAACTGAAGATCAGTGCACTGACTGTTAAAAAGGCATATGATAATCTGGAACAGGACGGCTTTACCGTTACTGTCCACGGGAAAGGTACATATGTTGCCGCTGCAAATATGGAACGGATGCTGGAGGAGCAGCGCCGGGAAGTGGAAGAAGGCCTTGAAAAAGCAGTGGAAAAGGGCAGAAGATGCGGGATGAATGACGAAGAGATCAGGGAGCTATTTGAATTGATCATGGAGGACTAGAAAATGTTGGAAATAAAGGGACTTGTAAAGGATTACGGAGATTTCAGGCTGAACTGTTCCATGAAAGTAGGAAAAGGGTGCATCACCGGGCTGGTGGGGCAGAACGGCGCGGGTAAAAGCACGACCTTTAAGGCTGCTCTCGGCTTGATTTCCTGTGACAGCGGAGAGGTTTCCATTCTGGGAAAACCCTCTTCTGAACTGACGGCCCGGGACCGTCAGAAAATGGGGGTTGCCCTGAACAATTCCGGGTTCAGCGGTTATCTGCGTGTGAAAGACATTGTTCCGGTGCTACGGGCAATGTACCCGGAGTTTGATGAGGGAAAATTCAAAAATATCTGCAGAAAATTCAGTGTTCCAGAGAACAAGATGATCAAAGATTTCTCTACCGGAATGAAGGCAAAATTAAAGGTAATCGTGGCTGTGACCCACAATGCAGAGTTCCTTCTGCTGGATGAGCCTACGTCAGGGCTTGATGTGGTAACCCGCAGAGATGTGATGGATCTTCTCCGTGAATACATGGAAGAGAATGAAGACAGGAGCATACTGATCAGCTCCCATATTTCCACAGATCTGGAGGGGTTGTGTGATGATATTTATATGATCCACAACGGACAGATTGTTCTGCACGAGGATACCGACGTCCTGCTGAATAATTACGCCCTGATCAAGGCGGACCGGGAGCAGTTTGCGCGGCTGGATAAGGAGCATATCCTGAAAGTGAGGCGGGAGCACTATGGGTATGACTGCCTGACCAACCAGAAACAGTATTACAGGGAAAATTATCCGGATGTGGTTGTGGAACGGGGAAATCTTGATGAAGTGATTGCAATGATGATCGGAGGCGAGGATTTATGAAAGGACTGCTGATGAAAGATTTTCAACTGATGAAAAACCAGGGGAAGATAGGGATTGCCATACTTGTGGTGATCGCTGCATTTGGAATTTTTGCAGATGGGAATTCTTCTTTCCTGACAGCATATTTTACAATTTTTCTGGCGCTTTTTGCTACCAGCACGATCAGTTATGATGAGTACGACAGTGGATATCTTTTTCTCTTTACCCTTCCGGTAAGCAGAAAAGGCTATGTGACGGAAAAATATGTGTTCGGATTTCTCAGTATCCTGCTTGCCTGGTGCTTCGGCATGGCAGTGGGGACAGCTGATTTTCTGCGGACAACTCCTCACGACAGCCTGACAGATTGGTTTATAGGCGGAACGCTCTATATAGCAGTTGCGGTTATCTTTCTCAGTTTTACGATTCCGGTGAGGCTGAAGTTTGAGGCAGAGATGGCCAGGTATGCCAACCTGATCGCGATTATAGCAATGCTGGTGATCTATACCCTCATTATGGGCGGCATAGAATATCTGCCGGAATCCTGGACGGCAAATGTGGCGGCATTTTTCAACGGACTGGGCGATATGGGAATCTGGATGTGCGCTATGACAGCGGCCCTTGTTATTCTGATTATTTCTTATCTGTGCAGCAGGAGGATCATCCTGCATAAGGAGTTCTGATACATAAGATGAAGTCGGATATAAAGACGGGCGGGCTGTCCTCACAGGATATCTTTCCGGGTATATACAGTAAATGCCGCTGCGATTCCGGCAGCTCCCATGCAGCATCCGATCGTGGCAGAAACAGGATCTATGGTGCACTCTGTTATGATATCTGCCGCCTCTGCATATCCAAAAGGAGTGATATATTTCAGCCACTTGGCCTGATCTGTCAGATTGGCAATGATATTCAGAAAATACAGGACTGCCGCCAGGCCCAGACCAATCCCGATCCCGTTTCTTCTCAGGCACGCCGAGATGCCGAAGCAGACGGCGGCGACTTCAATCTGAAGAAGAAGATAAGCCCCATGAAGAAGAAAGAACTCTTTGATCTGAAGTTCCTCGCCGATAATGCCGGTCATTGCAAGAGCAGTCAGAATCACGGCGGCGTTGAGGATCACGACCTGCAGGAGAATGCGCAATAGTTTTTCCAGGACGATTCTGCCGCGGCTGACGGGATGCATCAGCAGAAATTCTGCCGTCCGGTTCCTTTCTTCATCGGCCAGAGCAGTGACGCCCAGATAGGCGGCGAAGAAGGCTCCCCCTATACCCAGAATATTGCCGCATTCCAGTCCGTAAAATCCCATCAGCTCTCCGAAATTCAGACGGTCCATGCCGAAAGCCTGGGTAAAATTTCCCATAGAGGAAAAAGCGGCATTCAGTTCGTTCACCTGTTTTTTCATATCCGGAAAGATCGCCAGGCAGACGATCAGCAGAAGCGCAATGGCTGCTGTCCAAACAGCCAGCGCGATCCGGCTCTTTTTCATTTCAAATTTCAGCAAGGTCATGTCAGATCCTCTCCTTTCGCTTCTGTATCCGGGGAATCAGATCCGGTTTCGTAGTAGTGCATAAAGATTTCGTTCAGATCCGGTTCCGTGATCATGATATCGGTAAAAGGCAGCGGAGAGAGCAGGGCGAGCATATCCTTTACATTGCCCTGACAGAGAAATGATGCAGATTCTCCGCCTGCCTGATAATCTCTGACAGATATGTGGGAAAATTCAGGCTGGTTCTTTTTCATGTGTTTTAATATGCGTTCCAGTGTATTTATATCTGTCCCTGCCAGAGATATCCGTTTCGCATTTGTCTTTGCCAGTGTTGAAATATCTCCGCATGCCGCGATCCGGCCTTCCCGGATGACGGCTGCACGGCTGCAGTACCTCTGCACCTCGGAAAGGATGTGGGAGGAAAAAAAGATGGTAGCTCCCTGTGAGCGCCGTTCGGAGAGTATTTCAAAAAATTCTTTCTGAATAAGCGGATCGAGCCCGCTTGTGGGCTCATCAAATATATACAGATCTGGTCTGTGCTGAAGGGCACATACAATGGCAAGCTTTTTCCGGTTCCCGAGAGAAAGCGCCTCTGTTTTCTGATGGGGATTGAGCTGAAACCTTTCGCAGAGGGTTCGGGCATCTTTTGAGCAGTCTTTGTGCCTTAAGTCTGCGCAGAGACGCAGTATCTCTGATACAGTTGTACCTGCATAAAACATAGCATCCGATGGAATATATCCAATATTTTCAAGGATTTCTTTTGATTTATAAACAACATTCTTTCCAAAAACCGACACGGTTCCCGATGAGGGACGGATCAGTCCGAGCAGGATACGGATAGTTGTACTTTTTCCGGCTCCGTTTGGCCCGATGAATCCGAAGAATTCGCCCGGGCCGACGGAAAGATGAAGATCTATGATCCCCCTTGCTTTTCCATAATATTTTGTGAGATGGGATGCCTCAATGACAGACTGCATGCGAGAGAACTCCTTTCAATCATATAGTTTATAAACACACAGATTCCTGTATGTTTCCAGTTTATATCGGCGTCCGGTATCTGGCAATCTTTTTTCGGCAGATGATAAAAAATCTTGAAAAAGTGACATGTTTCTGAAAAAAGTGTTATTGCTCCAGAAATGAACAGTAAATATACTGGATTAAATGATGGATTCTGTGTGAAAGGAGGAGGCGGAAAAACAGAAGAGCAGGACTCTAGGGAGACTGACTCTCAATAAGCAGGGCAATATGCAATACATATTGCAGAATATACAAAATAAGAGTGGAAAAGGAGAGAAAAATGAGAAAACGGAGTGCAAGAATCAGCGCCTGCTGCCTTGCCTTTGCGCTGGCAGCAGGCGCTCTGCCTGATGTGCCGGTGCGGAGTGTAAAGGCGGAAGGCGCAAAACGGGCAGACGACCTGCTGGAGATCAGAGGCGACGGCGGGGAAAGCGCAGCCATGAAGCTTTACGCCAACGGCGTATATGAGGCAAGTCAACCATGTGGCGGATGACTCGGTATATTTTGACCGCTACTACAAGTTTGTAGGGCAGGACGGAAAAGTGGGCGCTTATCCGTACTGGGCGTATGTATTTGATTATATGGCGGAACATGAAGAGGCGTCTCAGGACGAGGCCGAGACCGAGGCAAGGAAATATTTTGAGGGAAAAGGTGTTACTGATTTTACATACACCCAATGGTTTGACTTTACCGGCGGTTATCTGACAGATGATGCGGGAGAGATCGTACAGGATACCATCGGCGACCGTGCGGGGCAGAACGTATACGCTTACGACTGCTGGTGGGCTACGACTCCATGCCGGTTATCATTTCCACGGACGGATCGGAGTATCAGACTCCGGGATGGGCGGATGAGATCATCGACGGAGAGGAAAGCGTGGCGAAGTACTGGCTTACGCAGGGTTCTGACGGCTGGAGACTCGACGTTGCCAACGAGGTATCCGATGAGACCTGGCAGAAGTTCCGGGACCTCCTCTGAGACAGGGGAAGCGACCGCAACAGTAAATGGTGATGTTGTTACCATGACAAATGATGAACTGAATGTAGACAGCGCAACGGCAAAAGTCCCGCTGAATGTTGTTAACAGCAAGGGATTTGACCTTCCGCAGACAGGCGCTGCAGGAACAGCCATTTTTGCCATCGCCGGTATCGTGATCGTGGCAGTGGCAGGGATCGGAATACTTTCCTACCCTTTCGTCAGCAATATGCTCCACGACAGGAAGCAGGACGAGATCATAACGGAATATGACGAACAAATGGCACATCTCGGAGATGAAGAAAAGGAACAGATGCTTGAGGCGGCTCGCGAGTACAACGAGGACCTGATCGGCAATGTGGTCTTAAGCGACCCCCTTCGATCCGGCGGCTCTGGAGCGGATCAATGAGAATTATGATGACCTTCTGAACTATGAGGGGAACGGCATCATGGGGTATGTAGAGATCCCCAGAATTGATGTATATGAGGCGGTCTATCACGGCACCTCAGATGAAGTGCTGTCCCGGATCTGTATCATCTGGCAAATAAACTGGAAAACCGCAAGGTGTACAGGGAATTTGAAGAAAATGCCCGGAAGGCATCCGAAGAGAATGGCGGAACCGGTGTGTCAGCTGAAGACTCGTCTGATACAGATGGAGAAAAATTTACGCGGCTGTATGAACAGATGACCGCATACAATGAAAATATTTTTGCGAATCACCAGGCGGAGCTGTCCGATCCCTGGTCCTATGAGCAGAGCAGCTTTGACCTGACGGAGTACGGCATGGAGGACAATGTCGCGGCCGTCATAGAGATCCCCCGGATGGATGTGGAACTGCCCGTATATCTGGGAGCCACCCGGGAAAATATGGAGCGGGGAGCGGTGCAGCTGGGACAGACTTCGCTGCCTATAGGAGGCGCGGACACAAACTGTGTGATCGCCGCCCACAGGGGGTACCGTGGGATTCCCATGTTCCGCGATATCGAAGCGCTCCGTCCCGGAGATGAAGTGATCGTCCACAATTTCTGGGAGACGCTGACCTATGAAGTGTCAGAAATTCAGGTCATCTATCCGTCGGATATAGACAAAGTGCTGATCCGTCCCGGCGAGGATATGGTCACGCTGCTGACCTGCCATCCGTATACGCAGCATACAAGGAGGTATGCCGTTTTCTGTACCCGGACAACAGGAAAAGAGGCGGTATCCGGCGCGGAGACCCCAAATGACGAAAAGGCGGAAGTGTCGCTGGAGACGGCAGAAGAGGCGACGTCAGAGGACGGTGATATCCTGCGCAGGGAAAAACTTTTAAGAACTGCCGGATATGGGTTCCTGGCAGTGATCGGCGCGGCGATCGCCGGGAAGGCGATATGGAACCGGGCCGGCCGGAGGCGCCGGTTTCGGAAATAGGAAAATATCTTGGAAAAGTGAAACATTTCTGAGATTTTTATTATATACAGTTTTGGTCAATTTCCTTACAATTTAATTATCACATGAAACGAAAAGGAGGAAATGTAATGAAAAAGAAAAGGATTCTTGCACTTATGCTGGCAGCTGCAATGACTGCGGGGCTTGTGACAGGGTGCGGCTCAGACAGCTCAGACAGTAAAGGCGGATCCGGCGGAAGCGGCGGAAAAGTCTACTATCTGAACTTCAAGCCGGAACAGGCAGACCAGTGGGTAGAACTGGCGAATCAGTACACGGATGAGACGGGCGTTCAGGTAGATGTGCAGACGGCAGCGTCCGGTACATATGAGTCTCAGCTGAAATCGGAGATGGCAAAGGACGAGGCTCCCACACTGTTCCAGGTAAACGGCCCGGTAGGCCTTGCTACTTGGAAAGATTACTGCTATGACCTGTCAGGAAGCGATGTTTACAAAGATGTGCAGAGCGACGACTATGTGCTGAAAGACGGAGATCAGGTGCTGGGTATCGCATACGTTATCGAGACATATGGGATCATTTACAACAAAGCGCTGCTCAACGACTATTTCGAGGCGGATTACTCCAGCATCAAATCTATTGATGACCTGAACAATTTCGAGGCGCTGAAGACTGTGGCGGAAGAGATCCAGGCGCACAAGGATGATCTGGGAGTTGCAGGAGCATTTACTTCTGCGGGTATGGATTCATCTTCTGACTGGAGATTTAAGACTCACCTGGCTAACCTGCCGATCTACTATGAATACAAAGACAAAGGCATTACATCCACAGACGCGATTGAAGGTACATACCTTGACAACTACAAAGAAATCTGGGATCTGTATATTAACAATTCCACATGTGAGCCTTCCATGATTTCTTCCAAGACAGGCGAGGATGCGACAGCAGAATTTGCTCTTGGCGAGGCGGTGTTCTATCAGAACGGAACATGGGCTTACAACGAAGTGAAAGACATGGAAGTGGCGGACGAAGACATGGGTATGCTTCCGATCTACATCGGAGTGGACGGAGAGGAAGAACAGGGTCTTTGCACCGGCTCTGAAAACTACTGGTGCGTAAACAAGAACGCATCTGAAGAGGATATCCAGGCTACGCTCGATTTTATGAAATGGGTTGTTGAGAGCGACGAAGGACGCGACATGCTGGCGAACCAGATGGGATTTGTAACCCCGTTTACAACATTTGAGGATTACCTGCCGTCCAATCCGCTGGTACAGGCCAATGACGAGTATACGCAGGCAGGAAAGATTCCGGTAAGCTGGAACTTCACCACAATGCCGTCTGAGAACTGGAAGAACAACGTAGGAAGCGCGCTGCTTGAGTACGCACAGGGAACAGGCGAGTGGAGCGCAGTGGAGACAGCGTTTGTTGACGGCTGGGCTACAGAGTACGCGGCTGCAAACCAGTAATAAATAAAAAAACACGTTAAATTAATAATACTTACCTTTTCTAATGTTAAAGAGCTCCGGCAGTTATGGCGGAGCTCTTGGCAGGAAGGAGAAAGAAAATGCAGAAAGCGATTAAGAAATATTTTCCGATTTTCGTACTCCCCACAATGATAGCTTTTACCATCGGGTTTATTGCGCCGTTTCTTCTTGGAATCTATCTGTCGTTCTGTAAGTTTACCACTGTGATCGACGCGGAGTTTATCGGAATCGACAATTATATCAAAGCGGTTCAGGACCCTGAATTTATCCATGCGCTCTGGTTTACAGCGCTGTTTACAGTTGTGACGGTGCTGGTGATCAATGTTCTGGCATTTGCGGTAGCACTGCTGCTGACAAAAGGCATCCGGGGCACCAATATCTTCCGTACTGTATTTTTTATGCCGAACCTGATCGGAGGTATTGTGCTTGGATACGTGTGGCAGCTTTTGCTAAACGGTGTTCTGGCTCACTTCAGCAGGACGCTGACTTTCTCGGAGGTATACGGATTCTGGGGACTGGTCATCCTGATGTGCTGGCAGCAGGTCGGCTATATGATGATCATCTATATTTCCGGAATCCAGAATATCCCGGGAGAACTGATCGAAGCGGCGAAGATCGACGGCGCCAGCCCGAGGCAGATCCTCCGGCATGTGACGATACCAATGGTCATGCCCTCGATCACAATATGTACATTTTTGACTCTGACAAACGGCTTCAAGCTGTTTGACCAGAACCTTGCGCTGACCAACGGAGCTCCGTCCAATATGTCGGAACTGCTTGCCCTGAACATTTACAGGACATTCTACGGAAGGACAGGATGGGAAGGTGTCGGACAGGCGAAAGCAGTTCTGTTCTTTATCCTTGTGGGCGTCATTGCGCTTGTGCAGAATAAACTGACCAGGTCGAAGGAGGTGCAGCAGTAATGGGTGCGAGAAAAGCAAAACACGGGTGGATCCTGACAATCTTTTTTACGGTCGTCAGCCTGCTGTACGTCTATCCGATCGTGCTGGTAGTGATCAACTCATTTAAGAAAAAGGCATATATCAGCAGGATGCCCTTTGAGCTTCCCAAAGACAATATGTTTGTAGGCCTTGAGAACTACATACGGGGAATCGAGCAGACGGATCTGATCTCTGCTTTTGGCTGGAGTCTTTTTATTACCGTGTTTTCCGTGGCGGCGATCATCCTGTGCTGTTCCATGTGCGCGTGGTATATCAGCAGGGTGAAGACGAAGGTAACGAAAGCAATTTATATCCTGTGCCTGTTCGCAATGGTAGTGCCGTTTCAGATGGAGATGTATACATTGTCAAAAATTGCGAATATGCTGAAACTGGGAAATCCCTGGGGGATCGTAGTCATTTACCTCGGATTTGGCGCGGGACTTTCCGTTTTCATGTTCACAGGATTTATGAAAGCTATTCCCTTGGAAATAGAAGAGGCTGCGATGATAGACGGATGTACGCCGCTTCAGACATTTTTTAAAGTGGTGATGCCCATATCCAAGCCTACGTGCGTGACAGTGATCATCTTGCAGGCTATGTGGATATGGAACGACTACCTTCTGCCATCCCTGGTGCTGGACCAGAGAAAATATAAGACGATACCGATGGCGGTACAGTATCTGAAGGGAGGCTATGGCGCGGTCGATATGGGCGCTATGATGGGAACCCTTGTACTGGCGATCGTGCCGATCATTATATTCTATCTTTTCTGTCAGAAATACATCATCGAGGGTGTCGTGGCAGGAGCCGTGAAAGGCTGATATAACTGAAAAAATTTCTGTATTACCCGGGCATTTTTCTGCCCGGGTAATGCGGGTTTTTTTGATTTTTGTCCCTGTATATATTATAATTATAGAAGGGATTTTTCGGACAGGAACAGCAGCGTCCCGCGGGAGAGACAGAAATACACTGTTGAAAGGAATGGAGACTATGTTTACGATACTGATAGTAGATGATGAAAAGCTGGAGCGGAATGGGATTAAGTTCCTGCTGAAGAAAGAGGAAGAAGAGTTCTGCGTACTGGAAGCAGGAAATGGAAAAGACGCGTTGGGAGTATTGGCCGCCAATCCTGTGGATATTCTCTTTTCAGATGTGAAGATGCCGTATATGAACGGGCTGGAACTGACCAGACAGGCCAGGGAGATGTACCCGGATATGGAGATTGTCATATTCAGCGGATATAATGACTTCTCCTACGCGCGGGAAGCTCTCCGGTATGGTGTGGTGGATTACGTTTTAAAACCTGTGGATCCGGAAGAGTTCGGCAAAACACTTTCCCGTGTGTGCAGCCATATCGTGGAACGGCGCGAGCAGGAAGATACAAGAAACCGCCAGACAGATTATCTGATGAAATATTTCCTCGTAGACTATCTCTATACCGGGAATACAGAAAATGAAAAGAAACTGGAAAAATTGACAGGAGACCAGAACACCATGCTCTACAGTGTCTCGAGAATGATCCTTGTTGGAGCCTCCAACGGACTGTTTGAGACAGATGAGGAGCACTTTATTGAAAATCTGAAAGAGCAGATCGGAAGAGAGTTTTACTATGTAAATTTGAATTCCAATGAATCTGTTTTCCTTTTTAAGGAGAAATATACGGATTATCGGGCTCTGGCGGAAACTATGCATCAGTTCTTTCTTCAGCAGTATGAAAGCGACTGCTATTTTGCAGTGAGCGGCGAACTGGAATCATGGAAGGATATGCCGGGACAGTTCCGGGCTCTGGAAAAACTTCTGGAGGAACAGTTTTACCAGCCGGGACAGCATGTGTTTATAAGCGGAGCAGTCCGGGAGGCCGGCCAGGACAGCGCGGCGGAAGACTCCGAGATCATGGAACAGATATCAAAGGATATTAAGTATAAAGACATTGTACATCTGAAACAGAATTTTGAGCGGCTGGAACTGAAATACAGAGTGGACAAACAGTTTTCGGAAATGTATGTCAAATTTGTTTTTTCAAGCATACTCAAAGAAATTTACGAGCAGCTGTCCACACTGGACGAGAAAACTCTGTCCAAAAAGGTGGATCGTCTGTATCGCTGCCGGAAGATACAGGATGTGCTTGATATTGTATCGGAAGCAGTGGAAGAGTTTGAAAAATGCATGATGGAGCAGGAGGATGGATTCAGGAAGGAAATAACAGATGTAAAAAACTATATTCACCATCATTACAGCGAAAAAAACATCGGGCCGGAAACACTGGCTTCTATTGTATATCTGTCCCAGGGATATCTGAGTGCTGTGTTCAAGGAAGAAACCGGAGTTACAATAAACCGATATATCCGCCAGGTACGCATGGAGAAAGCAAAAGAGCTTCTTGAGAATACGAACAAAAAGATCGGACAGATCGCAAAAGAAGTAGGATTTTCGAACAGCTCTTATTTCTGCCGCAGCTTTAAAGAATATTTCGGCACTTCGCCGGAGTCATGCAGGAAAGGAAAATCAGATGAAGAAACTGCTGAGAAAATTTAGAAATCTCAAATTCCGGTATAAGCTGACGCTTCTGATCCTTGCGTCAGGATTGATTCCTGTTGCGATCATTGTGGTATATATGCAGTATGGGATGATGAACCTGCTGCATGGAAATGAGATTGACAATATGGAGAAGATGCTCGAGCAGTCTGTTGAGTCCATAGAGAATCAGGCAAGAATCTATGAGAACCTGGTAGATTATCTGTCCTATTCCCAGGATCTGAGGACGATTCTTACAAGCAGCCCGGAATCGGACTATGCCACATATCTGGAATACGTGGATGTGGCGGATCCTCTTCTTCAAATGCCCCAGGTGTATCACCAGGAAATTGAGGGGATCACGCTG
This sequence comes from Candidatus Mediterraneibacter avicola, assembly GCA_019115385.1. Lineage (GTDB taxonomy): Bacteria > Bacillota > Clostridia > Lachnospirales > Lachnospiraceae > Mediterraneibacter > Mediterraneibacter avicola. Next base: position 47,166 of record DXDR01000031.1, read on the forward strand.
TATTCGGAGAGCATTACGGTTCCGCACGGAGATACGCTGATGCCGCTTGACAGGGCCAGGGAACAGAAGTGGTATCCGAGTCTGAATGACGGAACTCTTATGCAGTGGACGGTCACGAGGGGGGCGGGACAGGAAATTACCGCTTCCAGAAAGTTTTACGATGATGAAACAATTACGGCTGTGCTTGCAATAAGGCTTGATTACGGCTCTGTGCTGGAACCTTTTTCCAGCCAGCTCAGAGATAATACCGGAGGGATTATACTTGACGACAGTGGCGAGGTGGTGTATTCCGGGTTTTCTATGGAGGAAAAGTACCGCCCGGATGAACCGGAATCGCTGGATTATATTCAGTCCCATTATAGCTGTTCTGTCAGGGACATGGAAGGAACCGGCTGGAAATTTTGTGTGTACCGTCCCACAGAGATCATAACAGAGTCTGCGGCCGGCCTGATGATGAGGAATATCCCGATCGTGTGCGTGTGCATTGTCCTTATGGTCATCGTAGGGTATCTTTTTTCCAGGAGAATGGTTTCCTGTCTGGAGCTCCTTACAGAAAATATGAATCAGATCCATATGGGATTTCGAAAGGTAACGGTAAGCAGCAGCTCAAATGATGAAGTTGGCGTGCTGATCCGTTCTTTCAGGAGGATGATGGATCAGATGAATCATCTGATCTCGGAAGTGTACGAGGGGGAGATCAAGCTTAAAAACAGTGAGATGAAAGCGCTGCAGGCGCAGATCAATCCTCATTTCCTGTACAACTCTCTTTCTATTATAAACTGGAAAGCCCTTGAGGCTGGGGAGGAAGATATCAGCAGGGTGACGCTGGCGCTTTCGACCTATTACCGGACCAGCCTGAACCGGGGTGAAACTATGACTACTGTGGAAAATGAAATCAGTAATATCCGCGCATATCTGAAAATACAGCTTATTATGCACGACGACAGTTTCTCCGTACAGGAAAATATAAATGAAGATACATTGACATATGAAATCCCGAAGCTGATCCTTCAGCCGCTGGTGGAAAACGCCATTGATCATGGACTGGATCTCTCAGAAAAGGAAGAAAAGAATCTGCAGATTACAGTTGAACAGGATGAGGACTATCTTATTTTTGCGGTTGCTGATGACGGTATCGGGATGGAACAGGAAAAAGCGGAACAGATCCTTACTTATCAGTCTCCGGGCTATGGTGTGAGAAATGTCTGCGAGAGGATTCAGGTACTTTATGGAAAAGAAGGGCTGATGGCTGTGGAGAGCAGTCCTGGACAGGGAACAAAGGTGACGATCAGAATTCCAAAGAAAGCAGGGAAAAAGGTACAATGAAAATACGGAAATCAGTGCTGGCAGCCGTGGTGATCGCAGGACTTTTGCTGTGCATAGGACTGGCCGTTTATTGGCGGGACTTCACTGTGGTAAAAATAGGAAACGCAGGAAAAGAGACAGAGAACAAAAAAAGTACCAGCGCACAATGGGAAGAAGCCGCACACACACCGCTTGGAAAGTATCCGGAAACGGTGGAGTACACTTTGGGAAAGATTGCCGGTGCGAACAATGCAAATATGCCGGTCGGCGATACTTATGAGGATAATGCCTACACAAGATATCTCAGAGAGATACTGAATATTCAGAATGTAGATGTTTTTGAACTGGAGGCGGGAGGCTCGTACGAGGAGGCTCTTGAGATGGCCATTGCAGATAAAGATATACCAGATGTCCTTGTGGTGAACGGCAGAGACAATTTAATACGTCTTGCAGAAGATGGCCTCATAGAGGATCTGACAGAAGTATATGAAGAGTGTACGACAGATACGATCAAGGAGATGTATGACAGCTACGGGGAAGATCTGCTTGATTCTGCCACATTTAACGGCAGGCTGTACGCATTTCCGAATGTAGCCATTGACGACGGAGAGATGCTTCTCTGGCTTCGGGCCGACTGGATCGAACAGCTGGGTCTGGAGGAACCGAAATCCATGGAAGAGGCTATGGAGATTGTGAAAGCTTTTGTGGAGAACGATATTGCCGGAGGCGGGCAGACAATAGGTCTGGCCTGCAGCACCGGACTGATCGCAGGATCCAGTGAAACCTACGGAGTCGACGGAATCTTTACGAAATATGGTTCCGCCCCGGAAAAATGGATCCTTGACGATGACGGACAGGTGGTATACGGTTCTCTGACAGATGAGACAAAGGAAGCGCTCGGATACCTGAATGAACTTTACGAGGAGGGAATCCTGGATTCCAGGTTCCTGCTCCGTAAAACGGAGAATATTGACGAACTTGTGGCGGAAGGGCAATGCGGTGCGGTTTTCGGCCGCTGGTGGGCCCCGAATAATCCGCTGAATCTGTCGTACAGTGAAGATAATACAGCAGACTGGAAACCTTATTTATTTAAAGAAGATGTTCAGAATCAGGTGCAGACTTTTGAGTCGTATGACGAGTGGATGTATGTTGTTGTCAGGAAAGGCTATGAACACCCGGAGATCGTAGGGAAATATGTGAGCGCGATCTTTGACTATTCCCGCTACGAGGATGACCAGTACGCAAGAGAAGTCAATGAGTATTTTTCAATCAACGTGGACCCTACGGCAAGGCCTATGAATATTAATGTGGATTACATAGACGCTCTGTACCGGTGCGGGGATAATCTCCAGAAAGCCCTGAATGGAGAGATAAGTATAACGCAGCTTTCGGGGCTGGAAAAATCTTATTATGACACATGCCGGTCATTTATAAGCGGGAATCTGACTACGGCAAACGGCTGGTCGGCTTATGCGTCGAGGATACAGGCCGTGGGTGTGCTTAACAGCACGGGCGTGAGAAAAAAGCCTGCGATTTCTATGGGAAGAGCAGACGGAGAGATACCGCAGACTCTGCAGGAACTGGAGCAGCAGACATTTCTTCAGATTATTGCAGGTGAAAAACCTCTTGATTATTTCGATACTTTTGTGGAAGAATGGTATGAAAACGGCGGCGCGGACCTGACGGAGTCGGTCAGAAAATCTTATGCCGAAACGCTGGAATAGCGGGACTGTCAGTTTGAACAGATGTGGAGGTATTATGGGATATTTTTATTTTGCCCGTCACGGGCAGACGGTGTGGAATGTAGAGAATAAAATCTGCGGCGCCACGGACATTGCGCTGACGGAAAAAGGGCATGAACAGGCAAAGGAGCTTGGAAGAAAAATCCTTGATGAAGGAATACACATTGATGAGATTATCTGTGTTCATCAGATCACGGAGTTCTTCATACTCCAGCTTGGCCTGCAGTTGTTCCAGCATACGATCATTTGCTTCGCCTTCATAGCCTGATTCAATCAGGGTGCAATGCCAAGTTCAAAGAGAAGAAGCACTGCAGCACGCCCCATCTGACCGAGGATGAAATCAAAGCCGCTTTTGTCCGGGCGGCAAACAAGCTGGTCACAGACAGGAATCTCGTGCTGAAGGAACTGCGGGAAATCCAGAGGACGCTTACCGGTACAGATGAGCTGGAGGCGGAGCAGAAACAGCTGGCGGAGCAGATGAATGCTGACGCAGATGCGGTGCAGGAACTGATTGCCCAGAATGCACGGGTGGCGCAGGATCAGACCGAGTACAATCTCCGGTACGATGCCCTGGTTTCCCGTTTTGACAAAACCAAAGCACGGTACGAGCAGGTAACTGCGGAGATTGCCCTGAAGGGGGTCCGCAGGCGGGAGTTCGGACGCTTCACTTTTTTGGGGTGGGGCGTCTTTTTTGTATAATTTTTACCAATCTTATGTTATAATACCTTATCTGATTAGTGAAACAAGTGAACGCATTTTCGGGAGAAAGAGAATATGCTAAGAAACAATATCGAATTAGACGTAAAGATAAAATGTATCGAGCAGAATAAGCCGCAGTCTAAGATTGCGGAAGAAATCGGAACGTCTGCTCCCTATGTGAGCCGGATTGTGAACAGCGGGGATAAGGTGCTGAATAAAACTTTTGTTCAGATCATGGAGTCGCTGGGGTATGATGTGGAATTGTCTTATGTGAAGAGGGAGGAATAGGAGATGGCATATGACTACAAAAAGCAATATAACGAACTGGAACGAAAAATCGTATTAAAGAAGGATATTCTGAAAGCTTTATCCTATGTTGGGGTCTGTAAAGGTCAGACGCTCATGGTGCATACCTCTCTGAGCAGTCTTGGCTTTGTCTGCGGCGGCGCACAGGTGATGATAGAGGCGCTTTTGGAAGCAGTTGACGATGAAGGAACAATTATGATGCCCGCACAGTCATGGAAAAACCTTGATCCTGCAGCAGGCGTACATTGGGAGGAGCCGGAAGAGTGGTGGCCGCTGATCAGGGAAAACTGGCCAGCATATAACAAAGATATTACGCCAACGAATACGATGGGAGCGGTGGCAGAAATGTTCCGAAACTGGCCGGGTACATTGCGAAGCGATCATCCGGCACGTTCTGTCGCAGCAAAAGGAAGATACGCTTCGTATTTGACTTCTGACCACGACCTTTCCAATATTTTTGGAGAGGGATCTCCCATCGGAAAACTATACGAGTTGGATGGATTTGTCCTGCTCATCGGTGTAGGCTATGATAAAAACACCTCCCTGCACCTGGCAGATGTCAGAGCAGATTATCCGGGTAAGCATAACAGCACGGAATTCAGCGCAGTCATGGAAAACGGCAGGCGGGTGTGGAAACAGTATGAAACGCTCTATGTGAACGGCGAAGATTTTAATGAGATCGGCAGGGCTTTTGAACGTGAGTGCCATGTTAAAAAAGCAGATCTTGGAAACGGTACGATCACATTGATGAAGCAACGGGAGCTGGTTGATTTTGCTGTAAGATGGATAGAAGAAAACCGAAAATGAGTCAGGGAGAATTTATGAATTCCAGGTACAGGACATGGAATAAACAAATGTGCGCCGGAGGCCATAGCAAAGATGCTGAAGAACTGATCTGGAGAGGGCAACCATGGTAACTGATAATGACAGAGCATATGCAATCCGTGAAATCCGCAAAGATGAGGTTGAGCTGCTAAAAGATTTTCTGTATGAAGCGATTTTTATTCCGGAGGGTGTAACTCCGCCACCGAGGAGTATCCTCGACCAGCCGGAGCTGCGAGTATACATAGATGATTTCGGTTCCCGAAAAGGGGATCATTGCCTGGTGGCTGACTGCGGTGGAAAAGTGGTGGGCGCTGTATGGACAAGGATCATGGACGATTACGGTCATGTGGATGATGACACGCCATCCTTTGCGATTTCCCTGTATAAGGAGTACCGTGGAAAAGGCATTGGCACACAGATGATGGTAAAAATGCTGGAGTTGCTGAAAAAGCAGGGGTTTAGGCGGGCTTCTCTGGCGGTGCAGAAAGCCAACTATGCTGTAAAAATGTACGGGCGGGTAGGATTTCAGACTGTGGACGAGAATGAGCAAGAATATATTATGGTGTGTGAGTTATAGTGATGATTTATAGCGTATCTATGGAGGCATTAGGATATGGCAACTTCAAATATAAAGGCTGTTTTTTCGTGTGATATACAAAAAGTGTGGGACGTTGTGACTTCTCTTTCTAATTATTGGTGGCGCAGCGATCTGAGTAAAGTTAAAATCTTGAGTGAGAAGGAGTTCATTGAACATACAAAAGATGGATATCCAACTAAATTTACCGTTACCTGTACTGAAATCTGTAAGCGCTGGGAATTTGATATGGAAAACAGTAATATGAAGGGACATTGGACGGGTGTTTTTAACAAAAAGGGTGATTGCACTGAGATTGACTTTACGGAGGAAGTAACGGCGAAAAAAATCATTATGAGACCTTTTGTTAAAATATACTTAAAAAAACAGCAGGAATTATATGTTAAGGATTTGAAAAAAGCATTGGAGGAATTGAGATGAAGATTGAAATTGGCTCAGATTTCCCTAAATATTTTAAGCCTTCTTATCCGGAGGAATTTGAACTGTTTCATCATTTTGAAGTGACAGCAGGAATACCTACAGTGTTGTTTGCCGTGACTACCTGGAAAGAAAATGGGAAGCCTAATGTATGCTTTCATTCCTGGAGCTGTTTTCATGGGGATAAGACAGCGTTTTTTGCGGTCATGGGAAATTTGTACCAGCATACGCATTCCTACAAAAATATTCAGAGAGAGAAATGTTTTGGCATCAATTTCCTCCCTATAAGCAGCTATGATAGGCTGGTGGATACGATCCATCATAATGAATTAGATGATAATGAGTTTGATGTTGGTGGATTTACACTTTATGATGGGAAAAAGATTCATGCACCTATGATTCGAGAGGCTTTTGTCAATATGGAATGTACACTGAAGGACATTCAGGATTTAAGCGGCTCAGGAATTACCGCTATGATTATAGGACAGGTGATGCATGTTTTGGTGGAAAAGGAGTACGCGCAGGGATATGATAAGCGTTATGGGAAAGATGGATTTATGATGTTGGTGCCAGCCCCTCAGAATCTTGTTACCGGAGATCCAAATCAATCTGCCATAGCCACACTGAATATAGAAAAGTATGATTGATAGTTAACAGCATATGTAATCAGGAAGGATGGTAATCATGACCAGTCTTATGAAAACCGATGAAAGATATAAAAAATGGATATCAGATGTATCAAAACGCTTCCGGCAGAGTCAAATTAAAGCGGCAGTTAAAGTTAATAGTGAAATGCTCCGCTTCTACTGGAGTATGGGTAGGGATATAGCATTTCTGAGTGAGAATGCTGGTTATGGTTCTAATTTTTATAAAACTATCAGCACTGACCTGCGGGATATATTTCCAGACATCAAATCCTTTTCGCCGACAAATTTAAAATATATGAGATACTTTTATGAAATGTATCCTGACGCAGATGAAATTCGTCAACAGCTTGTTGACGAATCTGGAAGTAAGGGAATCGGTCAACAGGCAGTTGACCAATTGGAAGTAATCTTTCATATTCCTTGGGGACATCATATTCAGATACTTGGTAAATGCAGGGGAAATTCCGAGAAAGCATTATTTTATGTTAAGAAAACAATAGAGAACAATTGGTCAAGAGCGGTACTCATGAATTTTCTTGATACTGACTTGTATGAACGGCAGGGAAAAGCCGTTACAAATTTTGCTTTAACACTTCCAAAGGATCAGAGCGACCTGGCCCAGGCAATGACGAAGGATCCTTATAATTTTGATTTTTTGACATTGCGTGAGCAGTATAATGAGAAGGAACTTAAAGATGCACTGATTAGCAAGGTGGAAAATTTCCTGATGGAGCTGGGAACTGGCTTTGCCTATATGGGCAGAGAGGTTATGGTAAAAATTGGCGATACAGAAAAATTTTTGGATTTGCTGTTCTATAATGCCAGAAGGCATTGCTACGTGGTAGTAGAGGTAAAAACTGGAAAATTTGATTCATCTTATGCCGGGCAGCTGGGTACCTATGTGGTGGCGGTAAATCATCAGATCAAAATGGATGAGGATAAACCTACTGTTGGTCTTTTGGTATGCAAAGATATGGATAAAGTAGAGGCGCAGTATGCATTGGAATCCAGCAGTCAACCTCTTGGAGTATCAAGCTATGTATTATCTAAGCTTATTCCGGAAGAATTTAAAGGGAGTTTGCCTACAATAGAGGAAATAGAAGCAGAACTAACTGAAAACGAGGGCGATAATTCCGATTAAATTGTTTCTAATGAATGGCATTTTGCTGCGGCATTATACTTTGATTGCTGCATCGCTTTTAGTTGGTGTATGTCATTTGATGATTGTTCGGGAAAATCAGAATTGAATATCCCCGCAGGGGGTGTTCAAAGGTGTTCATTTCTAAAATAAGAAAATGTGATTGTATCAAACACCTGAAATTAGTAGATGCGTGCGGCGGATACGGCCGGGCACATCTCAGATATCACCGGAGTGCCCATGCGGGTGGAACCGGAGCTGAAGGAGCAGAACTTCGGGAAATATGAGTCAACCCCGCGGGACGGAGAGGAGTTCCGCCGGGCAAAAATGTGCTTTGCCCAGAGCTATGAAGGGGGAGAGCCCATGATCCGTTTGCTTACAATTTGTAAGCAACTGATCCGCCCCTTCTTCCTTTAGACGTTTTTTCAGAACCGCCCAATAGGTACTTGCGCTACGGGGCGTTTTCTGTTCTGTCAAAACAGCCACGACATCAACTATCGAAAAATACCATTCTTCCTGCTCTTCATCCCATGCGGTACGAATGGCCTGATCTTCAAACAACTGGATTTTATTATTTTCATCCATATACGAATCACTCCTTTGTTCGCCTTGGTTCCATTATAACAATAGCTGCATTATAAATCCATCTGTTTTCAGCGCATCTGGTTTTTTAACGGTAGCTTCATAGAGAATCAATTCTTTTCGCTTTACTGTTCATGTTGATTCCTCCACATAAAAAATGCACCTGAAAGAGATGCCTTCCAATGCTCTTTTGCTGGAATGTGCTGATTATAGCATTCCGGCTGTAGAAGAACAATGCACAGGACAAAATTCGGAAACAATTCGAAAATTGTCCGGCTTATTTCAGCAGATGAGAGTACTCAGGATGTTTCTCAAACCATCCTGCTGCATAGGAGCAGGTGGGCACTGCTTTCAGATTTCTGCTTTCCAGCTCATTTACAACTTCCTTCATAAGCTTTCCGGCGATTCCCTGGCCGCGGAGGGATGTGTCAACAAAAGTGTGGTCGATCTCCACTGCTTTTTTGTCTTCTCCCGTATAGGGAAATGTGATCTGAGCCAGCAGACTGCCTTTTTCTGAAAGAAGAACAATTTCATTTTCTTTGCGTATAAAATCCATTTTATCAATCCTTTCCGTGAAAAATTTTGTACATGCTGTTATTGTATCGTATATGGGACGAATAGCAAGGACAAATCTTCCGGTATGGTCCGCCTTCCTGATACCAGAGCCCTTCCGGAGGCGGTACCACATAAGGAAAATATCCTTGTTTGATACGATGGAATGTATCAATCTCTTTCCATTTTCTATCGCTTATTAATTGCTGTATATTGACGGTTGAAAAATCTAACATTGGTGTTTCTCTCAAATATTCTTCCATGTAATCTACCTGCTAACAATTTTTTTCATAAACGATAACAATTTGAAGCATTCATTGAATAATATTCTGTTAATATATTTGCTAAAATTTTCGGATTTTCTTCATTTACAACATGGCCTGTCCCCTCAATAATTTTTAATTCTGCACCTTTAATGTTTTGTGACAAAAAATGCGCTGACTTTATGTTTGCACTGTCTTTCTTCCCGCAAAGGATTAGAGTTGGGCACTTAATATTTTTCACCTTATCACTGAAATCTAAGCTTTTCATGGTGTTTCCTAAAGCAAAAGTGTCCTTTTTATCAAATGCCATAGTTTCAAAAATAGATTTTGGTAAAAATCTGAAGATTATATTTTGAAAACTAAATGCAACCTTTGGGACTTTATATGGCGTTCCGATTAAAACTAATGTTTTCACTTTTTGCGGGAAATCCAAAGCAAAATTCAAAGCCAAAATACCACCTAACGAAAGGCCGCATAAATGGATTTGTCCATCAATTTCGTTGCAATATTTTACAAATGAAGAATATAAATTTTCGTAACTTGCCTCTTTCCCTTCGAGGATGGAGGATAAATTTGGACATACAATATCTTCGTTGTCAGTCATGTATGAAATTGTTTTATTCCAACTTGTTGATTTGTGTCCTGAGCCGTGAACAAAAATTTTTGCTGCCATAAGTATCTCCTTTGAATTTTATGTTTTATTTTCCTGTCTGCGCTTTTACGGACGTTCGCGGTAGACAAACTCAGTATATAGTCTGTCGATACCTTAAATTCCTTTGCCATACCTATGAGAATATCACTGCTGACCTTCTCGTTTCGCCGTTGACAATGCAGCTCAACTGGGAAGCGGAAACGCCTATCTTCTCCGTATACTTCTATTATACAGGATGATTGCAAAAATGTAATTTCCAAAGTGTAAACTTCATCAAAATGCAATTCTCGCAAAATTCCGGGAATCAGCATAAATAACACCAGTTGGCCGCACATTATAAAATGTATGAGATACTTGCTGGCGGTCATCCTTGTAACATTTCCGGCAGTCAAATTTGCAGAGATACTGATAATCGTAGGTACAGACAAAGAAGGTGTGCTGGCAACAGTGGTTAAGGATGTGTATGCCGCGGGACTGCTTCTTTCAATATATATTTCCGCTAAAAAATACTGAACCGGACGATTTTGAAATCCCGTATAGAGGAGGATTCGAATACTGACGGAATAGAGGATAAATATAGAAGGATCTGGCATAATTGTGTGAATTGTCTGAAATAAATAAAAAAGAGAAAAAACATTGACAATTACTGGGCGGGGTGATAAGATAGCATCTGTCGCTGATGACAGGAACACAGCAACAGAGCAGACCATCTCAGCCGGAGACG
>DXDR01000002.1 GCA_019115385.1 Candidatus Mediterraneibacter avicola
AGGATCATAGTCAACACTCGTTGCATAAAGGTCAAGAACCTGTCGATACATAACCTTTTCAGACGAACGTATATCCCGTATGCGGTCTAACAGTTCTTTCCAGTAATTACCACCGCCCAGATTTTTCAGCCGCTCATCATCCATTGTAAAGCCTTTTATCATGTACTCTTTTAATCGTTCGGTAGCCCAGCGACGAAAATTTGTGGCAATTTTTGATTTCACTCTATACCCAAGAGAAATGATCATATCAAGATTATAATGTGTTGTATTATATTTTTTCCCGTCAGCAGCAGTTGTTCGGAATTTCCGAACAACTGAAGTTTCTTCCAGTTCGCCTTCTTCAAAAATGTGTTTAATGTGCTCACTGATATTGGATTTACTGGTTTGGTAGAGTTCACATAATTGCGCCTGTGTAAGCCAAACGGTCTCATCTTCAAACTTAACGTCAATTTTTGTGTGCCCATCTTCCGTCTGATATATGATGATTTCGCTTCCCATAATATTTAAATCATCTTTGTTGTTCTTCACCATTCAAGCCCCCTTTCTATTTTTTTCATATATTTTCAAATCACCCTCTTAAAATTTCATCAATTTCTTCAGATTCAATTTGCCTTTTTAAATAATCAATTTTTGTTTCGATATATTTTTTATGTTTAATCCATTTTAACCCAATTAAACTTGGAAGCAGTGATTCAAGATATTCAATCCACGCTGAATACATAGGCACTGCACTACCTGACCAACTCCAAGAAATAGGTGTTAATGGTATCCTTTCAAAATCTTCAACCGATGGATTATTTTCGAGGAGCAGCAAAACATATTCCTTTTTTCTTTCGATTTTTAATTTCGATATAACTGAAAATAGGCAGTACATTTTTGTTTCATCATTGGAACACAGTTGAATACATTGCCGAATCCACTCGTCTTGTTTTTTCAATAGATTTTGCTTATTTTGGATTGGTAATAATAAAGACTCCAAAAAATATGGCACTGACATCTTGGGAAATCGACAATTCTTCAATAGCTGTTCAAAAATCTTATTATATATTTCTATAAAATCGTCCAAATCGAAAAAGCAACGATGTCTCTCTTGATGGTCACTAAAAGAGCTCTCATTTTTATTTATTAAATAACCTATATATTTGTCCAGCAAAGACGGTCTAACCAAATATATTTCTCTCAAAAACTGCCCGTTATAATCAAAGTGATTATCATACGATAGCATGGCACAATAAATTTCTTCAATCAATTCGAATTTACAATTATATTTTTGAAGTACTTCCTGCGGTGTATTATGATAGCCATTAAATAGCAAATCAAAATAAATATGCACTATAAAGGGTGAATACTCCATCTTAGCTAAAATAATTTTGCTTCCAGTTATTAATGCTTGCTTATCTATCACATTATACTTCTCAAGAAAATCCACATCACGCATTGAGGCTGAAGTAATATCTTTGTCAGAAGTATCTTCCAAAAAGTTATAAAGCCCTTGCAGATGTTTTGGGGCAATTAGCTCCGGCGGCAGTTCATGATAATAAGCATATAACCAGGTATTTTTCTGACTATATTCCTTACTAACAATAATTTGATACACTTCCTGGTCACACAATAAAGAAAACAGTATGTCGATTAAATGATACGGGTGTAAATTGCCTGGTGTATCTTTTTCTATGTAATACTTAATTGCCTCAACATAGCAATCTTTTTGAAGAGAAAGGGCATCAAAAGCAATTCCTAATCCTTCTCCAACCTCCCAAGATGCATAATCATCAAGTTCAGAAATATCATTACAAACATTGATTAATTTCTTAAACATTTCTAAATCACAATTAGAAATATATTGCTTAATTGCTTGCTGTTTTCGTTGTTTGCGTTCTTCATAACCAACTTCTTCTGAATAATCCGATCCTTTAAGAAGCAAATATAGTTGAAAATATTCTCCTACAAAATATTTGGCAAATACTGATTCACAAGAAGAATTTAAAACACTAAAAACTTGCACTATTCTGTTCACTAAAAGACAATTTTCTAATTTATCTGGTGGAAAATGCAATTCCAAAATTGATTCGATATATTTTAAGTCAAATTGTAGAACCGGAAGACTTATATCCTCGATAATGCCACCATAAGAACTAAGGATTTTTCTAACTTTTGCTCTATACTTTTCAAATTCACACAAAGAGGATAAAGATTCCCAAATTAGCTTTCGATATTTTTCAACACCTTCTGATATGGCTAATGGAATTTGATATATGGTAAATGTGTTCTTTCGTCCTGCCTCTGCTGGTGTAAAATGTAATTTTAAAAATTCTTCTGCTATTTGTAAAAAAAGAGTAGCAACTGATTTTTGTTCCCAATTATCTGAATATTCTTTTATCTTCTCAAAAAAAGTTACTTGCGTATAAAAACCATAGTTTGCAGAATCTTTATTAATACCAAAATATAGATTAACTGCATGATAAAATTCCATATATAAATCTGGTCGCTTAAAGTAATACTGAAAAAACAAATCACAGGCTGTTGGCAAATCAGCCATGTCTGCAAAACCACCAAGAATTTTGATGATATCATCTGTTACATTCTGATAGTTTTTTCCTTTCTCAGTATCAATATCATTCCATCCGCAAATTACTCCTTCTTCAGATTCAATTTTATTTTGCAAAATCAGAAGTGTTTCGGTTGGATTAATTCGAAAAAACACTTTAACAAATTCGAAGAAAGCCGGCGATTTTTCTATTGATAATTCATCCCATAATAATTTTATTTCTTTCTCAACAAAATTGAAAAGAGTTTCATTTCTAAATATGTTAAGCAATGTATTAACGGAAGAAATGGTTCGCTCCCTATAACTTTGAAAACAAGCCTTAATTATTTTCGACAAACCAATTAATTTTTTATCAAAGAAAACGTACTTCAATAAATAATTAGATAAACATTGATCAGAAAAACGAACGGCTTTATCATTACAAATATCTACAATTTCTAGCTCGTGAAGTATATGTACGTTTTCAATAAAATCATCTCGATTTAATCCTTTTTGCTGTAATATCGGCAAAAACGCATCAATATGTTCCAAATGGATTGCCTCTAGAAAAGCAACTATACCAGCGGTTATACATATGTTTTTGTTGCCCAGTAATTGATCCTCCTCTAAAGAAGATCTATAATAATCTTCATATAATTGTGACACATCATTAATAGAGTCCAAACGATTCGAATTGCATGCTACTTTCCCTGCGAGTATAGCAATACGAGCATTTCCTTCTGCGATTCTTATGATTCTTTCTTGATATTCTTGATTTAGAATACCCAATGAAATTTCAAGCAATTTCTTAATCTCATCATCTGAAAAAGCATTTATGTTTACGATTTCATACGAAGTAATTTCTCGGACATCCTTTATTACTTTTTGAAGCGCATAATCCCTCACTGTAATAAGTATTTTCACATTATACCCCTCTGGCTTCATACAAACATATCGAATAATATGCTGCAATCCTGACAGTTGATTTGCATCATCAATAAAAAGAAAATAGTTTCCTGGCTTGTCTATAAAAAGTTTTAAATCCTCATATATTGGTAAAGCATTACTGTGAATGCAGTAAACCTTTTCATTATTAGTATCTGGGTGATTTTTTACATAATGCAAAGCCAAACGAGTTTTTCCAGTACCTGCTGAACCGGTGAGTATAACAACACCTGCTTTCAAATAAGCATCGCCAATATCTTTAAATTCCTTTTCTCTAAACAAAAATTTAGTATCAATTGGTGCTGCCATTCTATTTGAATTATAACTATTAATAAAATCATCATACGATTGAATTTGCCCCGTACTTATTGATATCCCCAAAAAATCACGTGAAAGATTATGATGGAAAAGATATATGTCTTCTGCAAGCTTATCAATCCCGATAACTGTAAGCTTTATTCCAATATTTTCGCATAAAGCTTTTATCTCACTATCTTGAAGGGGTGTAAGATTTGATGAAGTATGGCAATAAATAATTTCAGAAATTTTATCATACGGAATACCTGTCCTTGACGTATCAAGACATTTTTTAAGGTCATCCTTAATTTTTGCAAATAACTTTATCTTTTGAGTTGTGTATTCTACAAAAACATACTTCCCATTTGACGCAATAAAATAAGTATCCGGTGTACCCAAAGTGGTCTTTCGTGTACCCGCCTCTCCGCCAAGAGATACTATATTAGGATAGCCTATTTTATATAAATAAGAATCACAAAGATTTTGAAATGACCCTGCATCCAGTTGAAGTATTTTTTGTTTGATACTTTCAATATTAGCCATAATCAACACCTCTGCTATTTGAAATCCTTTTGTTTCACTAAATCATCTTAAAATATCTTAACGCATTTTCGATTGCCTGTTCCTTTTCTGGTGGCACTTGTGGAACTTTTGGTTCTTTTTCACCTAAATTAAAATTGATTCGTTCTATCAACCCATGTTTTCTTTTAACTCGTGCTATATATAATTGAGATACCTTAAGCCCTGTCTTATCTAACACATATTGCTTTATTTCAGCGTATGTTGCTTTACTCTCTGCCGCCGTCAAATCAAGCTCATCCATCTCTAATTCCACATCAATATGTTTATAAGTTTTAAGTTTGGAAAGCAGACACACAACTTCAACATGCACCGTCATCGGAAATTGATCGACCACTCTCACCCGTTCCAGCTCATATCCGTTCTCGCACAACATTCTCAAATCTCTCGCCAGCGTCGCGGAATCGCAGCTCACATACACGACTCGCTCCGGCGCCATCTTCACGATTGTCTCCAGCACCGCAGAATCGCAGCCCTTCCTGGGCGGGTCGACAACGATCACATCTGCGTGAGCATCTGCCAGCTTATCATCTCCATGTCCCCACTCACTCCGTCTATAATATTCCGGCAGCACTTCTTCCGCTTTTCCCACAAAAAACTCCGCATTTTCAATTCCGTTTATCCGTGCGTTCTGCCGCGCGTCCTCAATCGCCTGGGGCACAATCTCCACACCGTACACTTTTCCCGCCTTCTGCGCCAGAAAGAGAGAGATCGTTCCGATTCCGCAGTAGAGATCCCAGACCGTCTCGCCGCCTTTAAGGTCTGCATATTCCAGGGCAAGGGAATATAGTTTCTCCGTCTGTACCGGATTCACCTGGTAGAAAGACAGAGGGGAAATCTGGTATTTAACATCACCGATATAGTCTGTAATATAGCCCTGTCCCCAGAGCACCTGATAGGTCCTGCCCATGATAACATTGGTCTGTTCTGTATTCGGGCTGACGGAAATGCTGGTCATGCCGTCTAAAACGCAGAGTTTTTTGATCAGCCTGTCCGCCCGGGGCAGTTTTTCTGCATTGATCACCAGGCACACCATGATTTCTTTTGTTGCAAAGCCATAGCGGATCAGCGCGTGACGGATGATTCCCGTCCCGGTTTTCTCATCGTAGGATGGAATATTATTTTCTTCCATGTATTTCAGGATAATTTCCAGGATCTCCCGGTTCTGCTCCACGCCCAGGGCGCAGTCCGTATTAGCTATAATGCTGTGGGTCCGCCCGGCGTAAAAGCCGGTGACCGGTCTGCCTTCTTTATCCGTGCCAAAGGGAAACTGGGCCTTGTTGCGGTAGCCGAAGGGATGTTCCATGCCGACTGCCGGCTCCATTATCCGGTCCAGCAGCTGCGGGGCAAAACCGCCGATACGCTCCAGGTTTCCCCGGACTTTTCCGGCTTTGAATTCCAGCTGTTTTTCATAAGACATTTCCTGGATCTGACAGCCGCCGCACTGCCGGGCAAAATTACATCTCGGGCTTACACGGTCCGGAGACGGACGCAGGATTTTCGTCAGCTTCGCATATCCATAATTCTTCTTTGCCTTTATGATCTTTGCCTCCACCTGATCGCCGATCACAGTGTCTTTAATAAACAGCGTATAGCCGTTCACTTTTCCTATTCCCTCTCCGTTTACCCCCACATCTGTGATTTCTGCCGTCACAGTCTGGTTTTTCTGCATTCCGCCTTTTTCTTTCTGCATCTTTTCGTTCCTTTCCCAAGCAGCTCCGCAAAGCAGCTGTCCGCAATCCTTCCCGTATTCTGCGATTTGCCGCAGACAGCGGAAGGGTGTATGAAACAGCAGCCTCAGATCTGCTGTCTGCCGACTGCGTTTTCTCTATCTGATAAAACTGATAAAACGGGGACGCAACCCCGTTTCTCTGTTACGTCCCCGATGTCCTTCTCAAATTCGACTCGAAAAGTCTGTTAAATCCCAGCCACTCTGTGCCTGTCTTCCCTTTGAATATCTCTGTCAGCGTCTGCAGCTTTGCATCTGCATTGTCCGCCAGATTCAATGCCAGAGCCTCTGCAAGTGCCGGTTTTTTTGGAGAACCGTATTCCAGTTCTCCATGGTGGGCAACCACGCAGTGTTTCAGTTCATTAGCCAGCTTTGACGGAAAATCCGGCTGCTCTCTGAGAGCCTCGTCGATCATTTCCACTCCGATCACAATATGGCCGATGAGCTGTCCTTCATCTGTGTAATCATTGTCCGGAAATGCAGACAGTTCCCTTGTTTTCCCGATATCGTGGCACAAAGCCGCGGCGATCAGCAGATCTCTGTTTAAAATGGAATACGCTCCCGCGAAATATTCGCACAGATGCACTACGCTCAAAGTATGTTCCAGCAGTCCTCCTGAAAAACTGTGATGTACAGTCTTCGCCGCCGAATGTCCCTTAAACCGGCGGATAAAAGTCTCGTCTTTTACAAAAAAATATTCCAGAAGCTGCCGGATCCGGGGATTTGAAATCTGCCGGATATACGCGAGCAGTTCCTCATACATCCCGTCCACGCTCTTATCTGTCGTAGGCATATAGTCCGCCGGGTTGTACTCACCCTCCTCAGCTCTGCGGATCTGCCGGATATTGAGCTGCAGGTTCCCGTTATAGCTGATCACATCTCCGAATACTTCGATAAAATCTTTTTCACTGTACTCTGAAATCCCCTGAGAGTTCGGATCCCACACTTTCCCGTCCAGTGTTCCTGTCTTATCCTGCAGGAGCAGGTTATCGTAAGGCTTGCCGTTTCGCGTCTCCGCAGAACGCTTTCCTTTGCACAGATACACATTTCTGATCGTCTCGCCTTCATGTAGTCCGCTGATATATCTCATGTCATTCCTCTTTCTTTTCTATTTTTACTTATGCCCTGCCGTCACAGTATATTCAACATCCACATAGCCGTCGGCTCCAAGGCGCATTCCTTTAACCTGTATCTGCTGTCCTGCCCGGATTTCCAGAACCGCTTTCTGATAGGTTACAAGGTTTGTCACCTTTTCCCGATTTATTTCGCAGATAATATCGCCGCTCTGGATTCCCGCCGACATGGCAGGTGAATCCGGATCCACATCAATCACATAGACGCCTTCCGGCATCCCCTGTTCTTCCTTCAGCCTGGACGTGACCGCTGTCCCGTACACGCCGATATATGGCACATTTTCTCCGTTTGCCAGAAGCTCGATCACTGATTTCAGATCAGAGATGGCATAGGCATTTGCCGTATTTGTCTCTTCCTCTTCCCAGATCGAGGACAGTGCCAGTCCCACGACTTCGCCATCCAGATTAAACAGCACTCCCGACCCTTCCTTGGAGGCGGAAATGTCGGTGGCGATCACGCCGCATTCCCCGTCATAAAAGGTCTCCTTATAATCAGTTGAACTGATAATACCGTAACTGATGCCGTCCGCATAACTGAACGTATTGCCAAGGGCGATCACCATATCCCCCTGCTTGACGAGATTAGAATTTCCGAGAGACGCCACTTTTACGGAACTCCAGGTAGATGCGGAAATCCCGCTCTGGGAAACGCTGAATACAGCCAGATGCTGGTTCTGGTCCCGCATCTTCAAAGTGGCTGTATATTGAGATTCGTCGGCAAACGTAACGGTCCAGCTTTTTTCTTCGCTGCACACAGAATCCGGCGCAAAGATCAGAAGTTCCTGTCCGTTGTCTGCCGTAATGATTCCTGTTACAGAATCTTCTATTCCTGTTGTCTCGTCGGTCCAATCCTCCCCGCCTGACGTTCTGCTCACAGTGGCAATGCTTTTTTTCGCTTCGCCGGCAATATTATAGATAGAAGCAAGCATTTCCTCATAACTCATGGCGTCCAGCCTTTTGTCCTCTTCCTGGCTCTCTGCCTCCTGTACTGCCGCCTCTTCCTCCGACGGTTCCTCGTCTTCTGGAATGGTCACAGGCTCAGGCTCCCCCCGGAACATCCGTTCCGCCCATGGTTTAAGCGCAAAAAAACCCAGACAGGCAAAAAGGCCCAGAATCACACCGCAAAGGGCAATTCTGGCAGAATGCCTGAAAAGTCTTTCCCGGCTCAGGGGCTCGGGTTTTATTGTCTCCTGCAGGAAGGAATATTTTTCTGCTTTATGGTTTTCTCCTGTGCTGTCATCTGTCTGAGACATTTTATTCTCCGTTTCTGCCTGCGCCTCGTCTGCATGTGGCTCGTCTGTATGAGCGCTCTCTTCCTGCAGATTTTCTTCTTTCCTATCCACTGTGTTCTCCGAAGCCTTTTCCCGGCCCGGATCCCGGTTTTTCCTGTGCAGCATAGGCATAATTCTCCTTCAGACTATAGTATAACCGATTCATTTCGATTGTTCAATCGGAACTTTCCCCGCTCTTGTCACAGAGAAAAGATTGGGGTAAAATGATTACATCTATCTTATTAAAAATAACAGACAGGTGAATTTATGAATCAGAAAACTCTGACCAAACTTGAATATAACAAAATTATCGGTCTTCTGGAAGAGGAGGCCTCCTCTTTCCGCGGGCGCCAGCTCTGCCGGAGGCTGAAGCCCATGACCGATCTGGATAAGATCAATATATTTCAGGAGCAGACCGCAGCCGCTTATACAAGGATCATCCGCAAAGGACGGTTTTCCTTCGGGGATGCCGCCCCTGTTGAAGAGTCCATGAAACGGCTGGAGATTGGGGGAGACCTGAGCATTTCCGAGCTGCTGCGTATCTGCCGTCTTCTGAAAAACACCGCACGGGCCAAAGCCTACGGCCGGCACGATACCCAGGAGGATTCCGCCGACTGTCTGGACGCTTACTTTGACTGTCTTGAGCCGCTGACTCTTCTGGCAAATGAGATTGACCGCTGCATTATTTCCGAGGAAGAGATTGCAGACGACGCCAGCAGTACCCTGAAGCATATCCGACGGAATATCAACGCTGTCAACGACCGCGTACACGCTACTTTAAACAGCCTCGTAAACGGATCTCTTCGCTCCTATCTGCAGGATCCGATCATCACCATGCGGGGAGACCGCTACTGCCTTCCTGTAAAATCAGAGTACAGGGGACAGGTACAGGGACTGATCCACGACCAGTCCTCCACCGGATCCACTCTATTTATCGAGCCTATGGCTGTAGTGAAACTGAACAACGACCTGAAAGAGCTCTACGCAAAGGAACAGGAGGAAATCCAGGCCATCCTCGCGGACCTGAGCGCACAGGCCGCGTCTTATGTAGAGGCGATACGGGATGATTACCGTGCAATGACAGATCTGGATTTTATTTTTGCAAGAGGAGCACTGGCTCTCACCATGCGTGCCAGCCGTCCGGTCTTTAATCAGGAAGGGCGCATCCATATCCGCGAAGGGCGTCATCCTCTTCTGGATCCACGCACCGTTGTACCGATCACCGTTTCCCTGGGAGATGATTTTACTCTTCTTATCATTACCGGTCCGAATACAGGAGGAAAAACAGTCTCCTTAAAAACTGTGGGACTGTTTGCACTGATGGGGCAGGCCGGGCTTCACATCCCTGCCGGGGACCGCTCAGAGCTTTCCGTTTTCCGTCAAGTATACGCGGATATCGGGGATGAACAGAGCATCGAGCAGAGCCTGAGTACCTTCTCCTCCCACATGACCAATATCGTTTCTTTCCTGAAAAAAGTGGACGAACAGTCTCTGGTGCTGTTTGACGAGCTGGGAGCCGGGACCGATCCTACAGAGGGCGCTGCTCTTGCGATCGCCATTCTCTCTTATATGCATAAGAGAGGCATCCGCACAATGGCCACCACACATTACAGTGAGCTGAAGGTATACGCCCTCTCTACGGATGGGGTGGAAAATGCATGCTGCGAATTCGATGTGGAAAGCCTGCGCCCCACTTACCGGCTGCTGATCGGCATTCCCGGGAAAAGCAACGCATTTGCTATATCTGGAAAGCTCGGACTGCCGGAATTTATCATCGAAGATGCCAGAAAACGTCTCAGCGAGCAGGATATTTCTTTTGAAGATCTGCTCTCCGACCTGGAGGCCAGCCGCCGCACGATCGAACAGGAGCGGGCGGAGATCCAGGCATACCGGAAAGAAACTCAGGAATTGAAAGCCCAGGCTGAGCAGCGCCGGCAGAAGCTGGAGGAACAGCGCGACCGGATTATCCGGGAGGCCAACGAAAAAGCCAGTGCCATTCTCCGGGAGGCCAAAGAAGTGGCGGACGAGACAATCCGTAATTTCCATAAATTTGGCAAAGAAAACATTTCCGCAGCCGAAATGGAAAAGGAACGGGAACGTCTCAGACAGAAGATAAAAAACACACAGGCAGATGCCGCCGTAAAACCGGTGAAACAGAAAAAGAAATACAAAGCAAGCGACTTCAAACTGGGAGAGTCCGTAAAAGTTCTCAGCATGAACCTGACCGGAACCATCGGCTCGCTCCCCGATGCAAGAGGAAACGTAACCGTACAGATGGGTATTCTCCGCTCTCAGGTCAATATCTCCGACCTGGAGATCATAGAAGAGCCATCTCCGTATACAGCGAAAAAATTCAGCCGCACCTCAAAAAGCAGCATGAAGATGGGAAAATCACTTACCGTCAGCCCGGAAATCAACCTTCTGGGCAAAACTGTAGACGAAGCCGTGGCGGAACTGGATAAATACCTTGACGACGCAATCCTGTCACATCTGAACACCGTCCGCGTAGTCCACGGAAAAGGAACCGGCGCTCTCCGAAAAGGCATCCACGAATACCTGCGGCGCCAGAAACACGTAAAATCCTACCGGCTCGCTGAATTCGGAGAAGGGGATGCCGGCGTAACGATCGTAGAATTGAAGTAAAATTCAAAAGGGGTCTGACCCCTTTTGAAGAAGTTGTCTGGCAATTCTGAATAAGGAGGGATATGAACCTATGATTGGGAAACAGAAGATTCTGATTGTTGATGATGATGAAAATATTGCCGAACTGATTTCGCTTTATCTTACAAAAGAGTGTTTTGATACAAAAATTGTGTATAACGGAGAGGACGCTCTGTCGGCATTTGAATCGTACCATCCGAACCTGATACTACTGGATCTGATGCTTCCGGGTATTGACGGCTACCAGGTATGCCGGGAGATCCGGGCCAAGTCTGCCACGCCGATCATTATGCTTTCTGCAAAGGGCGAGGTGTTTGACAAGGTGCTGGGTCTGGAGCTGGGGGCCGACGATTATATTATGAAGCCTTTTGACTCCAAGGAAATGGTGGCCAGAGTTCGGGCCGTACTGCGCCGCTATCAGCCTGTCAAAACCACCGCGGCCCCGGACGAGAAGACCAAATATGTGGAGTATGACGGTCTGGTGATCAATCTGACCAATTACTCTGTCCTCTGTGACGGGAAACAGGTCGAAATGCCTCCAAAGGAGCTGGAACTCCTTTACTGTCTGGCCTCCTCGCCGAATCAGGTATTTACACGCGAACAGCTTCTTGACCGGATCTGGGGCTACGAATATATCGGCGATACCCGAACTGTGGATGTCCATATCAAGCGTCTTCGGGAGAAGATCAAAGATCATCCTCACTGGAAATTAGGTACAGTGTGGGGGATCGGCTATAAGTTTGAGACAAAATAACACCGGGGTACTGACCAATGAAAAGCATTTTGCACTTGAAATTTATTGTACTGTATATCATATTTGGGTTTTTGTGCATTTTCACGACCGCAACTCTGGGCGATGAACTGATACAGAACCGCCTGGAATACGATACTTCGCGAACACTCTACCGGGAGGCTACGCTGATCGCCAGCGACTATCTGCCATCTTATTTTACAGAGGATTCTTCTGTCCAGTCGGTTCAGGCCCAGCTTGCAGCCATGAGGCTTTATCTCGACTCTTCGCTGTGGTTTGTATCCAGCGACGGCACTCTGATCACGTCCTCCAACCTGGAGGGCACCTCTTCGCCCAAGGCGATCGAGGACTTCGATCCGGCGGAGATCGGGGGGAACCAGTATATCACAGGAACCTATCACGGATATTTTGACGAGGATATGATCACCGTCATGGCCCCTGTCACTCAGGGCTTTTCCACAAAGGGCTATCTGCTGATCCACTCTCCCATGTCATCCATTGAGGAAAACTGTTCTGACATTATGTTTTCTGTTTATATCTGTCTGGCGGTCATCTTTCTGCTGTCGCTCATCTTTCTGCTTGGCTTTCACTATTTTGTGTATATGCCCCTCAGGCAGATCTCGGAGGCTGCAAAGCAGTACGCGTCAGGAAATCTGGACTATGAGATTCCCGTGTACACCCACGATGAGATGGGATATCTGTCCGCCTCCTTAAACTATATGGCCGTCCAGCTCAAAGACATGGACGATTATCAGAAAAAAATCGTGGCAAATGTATCCCACGACTTCCGCTCGCCTCTGACCTCGATCAAGGGCTATCTGACCGCAATGACCGATGGGACCATTCCGCCGGAAATGTATCAGAAATATCTGAATATCATTCTTTTTGAGACTGAACGCCTGACTGACCTGACAAAAGATCTTCTTACACTGAATGAATTTGATACAAAAGAGCTGCTGCTGGACAAATCCCGTTTCGATATCCAGGAAGTGATCAAAAACACCGCGGCATCTTTTGAAGGAGTCTGTACGCCGAAGCATATTTCCATTCAGCTGCTTCTCCTTCCCGGCGCCATCCTGGTCAATGCTGATATGCGCAAAATACAGCAGGTGCTCTATAATCTGATCGATAACGCGGTTAAATTCAGTGAAAATGAAACTACCATTACCGTAGAAGTTACGGAAAAGAATGAAAAAGTATTTGTCTCCGTAAAAGACAGGGGTATGGGAATCCCCAAAAAAGAACTGAACAAGATCTGGGAACGTTTTTATAAATCTGATCTGTCCCGGGGCAAAGATAAAAAAGGCACCGGACTGGGGCTGTCCATTGTAAAAGAAGTTATACAGGCACACGACGAACACATCAACGTAGTAAGCACAGAAGGAGTCGGAACCGAATTCATCTTCTCCTTAAGCAAGGCGGATGTGTAGGGAACCGGAGGGGGATAACCGTCTGAAAACAGATAGCCGGAATTCCCCGCCGGCCGTCTCCAAATACACCTTCAAAAAACTTCCGTTTTCATCCTCTTATCACAGATTCCACTTCTTATCCTGGGCCAGCCTCAGCCGGTTCATTGCCCGGGCCAGCGACGCCTGCGTATGATAATACTGCTGGATGCTCCGTTTCTGGCGCATCTGCTCCTGAGCCCGCTCTTTCTGTTCCTGGGCGCGGCGGACGTCGATATCCTCCGGCCTCTCCGCCGTATCCACGAGAAGCGTGACGCGGTTATTTACAATCTCTGCAAATCCCGTTCCCACGGCGATCTCGCTCCACTCCCCCTCTTCCACCTGCATACGGGCAATTCCAACTTCAATGGCAATGACCATATTTTCATGGTGGGGGAGAAGCCCCACCTCTCCGTCCGGAGCCGGGATCACAAGGTTGCGGCATCTTCCCTCGTAAAACACTTTATCACTTGCAATAATTTTCAGACCAAATGTATCCATATACATCAACTCCCGCTATGCTTCTGCCTTTTCTGACTTCGCCTTTGCTATCACATCGTCTATGGTTCCCACATTGAAGAACGCAGACTCAGGATATTCATCCATTTCTCCGTCGATAATCATCTTAAATCCCCGGATCGTCTCCTTCAGCGGCACATATCTGCCCGGAATACCGGTAAATGTCTCCGCCACATAAAACGGCTGTGACAGGAAACGCTGGATTTTTCTGGCTCGCATTACCGTAGCCTTATCCTCGTCGGAAAGTTCTTCCATGCCCAGAATGGCAATGATATCCTGCAGCTCCTTATATTTCTGAAGAATGGCGATTACTTTATTTGCCACTTCATAGTGCTCTTCGCCTACAACATCCGCCTCCAGAATACGGGAGCTGGACTCCAGCGGATCAACTGCCGGGTAAATCCCCTGCTCTACAATCTTTCTGGAAAGTACCGTGGTGGCATCCAGATGAGCAAACGTTGTTGCAGGAGCCGGGTCTGTCAGGTCGTCTGCCGGAACATATACGGCCTGCACACTGGTTACAGAACCATTTTTCGTAGAGGCGATCCTCTCCTGCAGTTCACCCATTTCCGTCGCCAGCGTGGGCTGATATCCTACTGCGGAAGGCATACGTCCCAGAAGAGCGGACACCTCGGATCCCGCCTGGGTAAAACGGAAAATGTTGTCGATAAACAGCAGCACATTCTGATGCTGCTCGTCGCGGAAGTATTCCGCCATTGTAAGTCCGGTCTCAGCCACGCGCATACGCGCTCCGGGGGGCTCATTCATCTGTCCGAACACCAGAGCCGTCTTCTCCAGGACACCGGATTCCTTCATCTCGGACCAGAGGTCATTTCCCTCACGGGAGCGTTCGCCGACGCCGGTAAAGATAGAATAACCGCCGTGCTCTGTGGCAATATTTCGGATCAGTTCCTGGATCAGCACGGTTTTTCCCACCCCGGCTCCGCCGAAGAGACCGATCTTTCCTCCCTTTGCATACGGAGCCAGAAGGTCAATAACTTTAATGCCAGTCTCCAGGATCTCCACAACCGGGCTCTGATCCTCAAAAGTAGGCGGAGTTCTGTGGATCACCCATTTCTCGGCGTCCTCGATCGGGCTGCCATCGTCAATGGTTTCCCCCAGCACGTTAAAAAGCCGGCCCAGCGTCTGCTCTCCTACCGGAACCCGAATGCCGGCTCCGGTTGCTGTTACTTCCATATCCTTGCACAGTCCTTCGCTGGCTGACAACATCAGGCAGCGCACTTCATTATTGCCAAGATGCTGGGCAACCTCCATAATGCACTTTTTCCCGTTATTCTCAACCTCCAGTGCATCTTTAATAAAAGGGAGATCGCCGTCTTCAAATACTACGTCAACAACAGGTCCCATCACCTGCGTGATTCGTCCTTTATTCATACCTATCTCTCACTTTCTTTCTTCAAGACTAACTTCTGTTCTGCTGGGCCCTTGCCCCGCCGCAGACTTCTGTGATCTCCTGTGTGATCGCCGCCTGCCTTGCCCTGTTATACACAATGGACAACTCCCTGATCAGGCTCTCGGCGCTGTCCGTGGCAGACTTCATAGCCATCATGCGGGCATTGTGCTCGCTGGCATATGCCTGTACAAGACAACCGTATATCATACCTGTAATATAATTCGGCACGATTGCCTTTATCACGGCTTCCACCGACGGATACAGTGCGATCGCCTCCCTGTGCACATTAAGAGGCATCTTCATTTCATTGAAAGAACTTCTCTCAAGGGGCAGAAGTCTTATCGTCTCGGCATCCGCCTGCACAGAATTCTCCATTCGGGTATAAACGATATGGATCTCGTCAAGCCCGCCATGTCTGAACTCGTCAATGAGCACACCGGATATATCTCTCGCCCTGTGCATGGTCGGATTCTGTACGGTATACTGAAAATTTGTCTCTATCTCAACTCCATGCTTTGCAAAATAATGTCTTCCAAGTTCTCCTACAATGTACAGTTTATGGTGCCCCGGCCTTTCCAGAATTTCCTCAGCCAGTTTTATCACATTATGATTATAGGCCCCGGCAAGTCCTTTGTCTGCTGTTACTACGATCGTGCCGATCTTTCTTTCATTTTCGGGGATCTTCTCCCGCATATCAAAGAAAGGATGTTCCAGATCCGGCACATGCCGCAGGATCCTTGAGATTTCTCCCTGCAGCGCATAGAAATACGGCTCTGTATCGGCCAGTTTCTTTCTGGCGTGGGTCATCTTGGAGGATGAGATCATGTACATGGCATTGGTAATCTTCATTGTGTCTTTCACACTGTTGATCCTGCTCTGTATCTCTCTGATATTTGCCATAATATCACCTGCTTTTTATAATCCTTCCTTAAATTCCCGGGCCTTTTCCACGATCCTGTCTATCAGTTCATCAGACAGCACTTTCTTTTCTTCAATCTCCTGTCCGATCTCTGGATATTTTGAATCAAAATAGCGGAGCATATCTGCCTGGAATTTCTTAATCTCCTGCTTTGGAGTTCCCAGCAGTATCTTATGCGTAGCCGCGCACAGTGTAATTACTTTTTCGTGGAGGCTTAAAGGCTGTCCCAGGGGCTGCTTTAACAGTTCCATCAGTCCGCTTCCGTATTCCAGCTGCTCTTTGGTAGCTGCATCCAGATCAGAACTGAACTGGGTAAATACTTCCATCTCCCGGTACTGTGCAAGGTCGATACGAATGCTCCCGGACGCTTTCTTCATGGCCTTTGTCTGTGCCGCGCCGCCCACACGTGAGACAGAAAGTCCCACATTTACAGCCGGACGCATGCCGGATGCAAACAGACCGCTCTCCAGGAATATCTGCCCGTCTGTAATGGAAATCACATTGGTCGGAATATAAGCAGATACATCTCCCGCCTGGGTCTCGATGATCGGAAGGGCGGTGATCGATCCGCCGCCCTTTTCGTCGCTTAAGCGGCTTGATCTCTCCAGAAGTCTTGAATGGAGATAAAATACATCTCCCGGATATGCCTCACGTCCCGGGGAACGTCCGAGCAGCAGAGACAACGCCCGGTATGCGACCGCGTGTTTTGACAGATCGTCATACACGATCAGAACATCTTTCCCCTGATACATAAAATATTCTGCCATGGCGGTTCCCGCATAAGGCGCAATATACTGAAGGGGCGCGCAGTCGCTGGCTGTGGATGAAACCACGATCGTATAGTCAAGAGCCCCGTAGTTTTTCAGAGAATTTACCACCTTTGCCACAGTGGAAGCCTTCTGTCCGATGGCAACATAAACGCAGATCACGTCCTTGCCCTTCTGGTTCATAATCGTATCCAGCGCAATAGATGTCTTTCCAGTCTGACGGTCACCAATGATCAGCTCCCTCTGTCCCCGTCCGATGGGGAACATGGCGTCTATGGAAAGAATTCCGGTTTCCATCGGCACACTGACAGATTTTCTGTCAATAATACCCGGCGCCTCTCTCTCTACCGGATAATAATCTTCCGACTCAATCTCGCCGCGTCCGTCAATAGGCTCTCCCAGAGCATTTACGACTCTGCCCACAAAACCTCCGCCTACCGGAATACCGGCGCGTTTTCCCGTGCGGGTTACCTTTGTGCCCTCACGGATCTGGGTGTCACTTCCGAACAGGATGCATCCGATCTCGTTTTTCCGGATATCCTGAACCATACCCTTCAGCCCGTTTTCAAAAGTGACGATTTCTCCGTACATGGCATGGTCAATCCCATATATGGTCGTGATCCCGTCGCCGACGGAGATGACAGTGCCCACTTCACTGTCCTTGCTCATAGCATCAAAGTTTTCTATTTCTTCTTTCAGTATGGAGATTATCTCATCTGAATTGATTGAACTCACCTTGCTCACCTCCAGGTTAACTTTTGTTTCAGTCTGTCAAGACGCCCTTTTATACTCCAGTCGTACTCGTCATTGCCCGCGCGGAGGATAAATCCTCCCATCAGGCTTTCATTCCGGCACACCTGGATCTCGGCCTTTTCGGCGCCGTATCTGCCGCACAGAAAGGTTTCCATCTTCTGAAGCTGTTCCCGGGAAGGAGGCTCCACACAGGAAAGCACGGCAGTCACTACGTGAGCCTGCTCCCGGCAATACGCTTCATACGCCTCAAATATTTCCCCTGCGATATCCAGTCTCTGATGCCGGCAGGCCGTTTTGAGGAAATTCCGAATCTCAGGCGGAAAGATCCTGTCGATCAGACGGAACTTCTTTTCCCTGCTGACCACCGGGCTGTCAAACACCTGGCAGAGCACAGGGTTTTCTGAAAAAATGGTCTCAGACTCCTGCACCGCTTCCTTCGGGATTTGCAGTTCATACAGCACCCTGGCATATCTCTCCGCGGCCAGAGAACGATATCTTTTTCCGACGTTCGTCTTTTCCCTGCTATTTATCTGCATTGTCATGGTATTCACCTGCTTCTTTCAGAAACTGATCGTAGATTCCCTGGTTTCCGCCTGCCTGGCTTACAATCTTTTCCGCGGACGCGACAGCCAGTCCCGCGATCTCGGACTGCAGCGCTTTCATCGTTTTCTCCTTCTCAAGGCGAACAGTCTCTTTTGCGGATTCAATCATACTCCCGGCCTTCTCTCCGGCCTCGCCTATAATACGCTCATATTCTGCCTTTGCATCCACTCGCGCCTGCTCGATCATCTCAACAGACTCCTGTCTGGCGCCTTTTAGCGCATCCTGGTATTCCTGCTTCATTTTCATGGCGTCATCCTGAGCAGTCTGCGCGTTCTTCAGCCCCTCTTCGATAACTTTTCGTCTCTTTTCCATGATTTCTGTCACAGGACGGATCAGAAAATGTCTGAGCAGAAAATAAAGGACAACAAGGTTTATCATCTCATAGACAAGATTCATGTCTAGTCTCAGCACCTCTTTACACCGCCTTTCTCTTTCATACCCGCTCCGTTTTACGCGTATCTTTTCTCACTATACCGTCCCGTTTATTTGAGGAAGAAAATGATCAGAAGGCCGATGATAAAGCCATAGATAGCTGTTGCCTCTGCAAGCGCACATCCAATGATCAGGGTTTTGCTGATCTTACCCTCTGCCTCAGGCTGTCTTGCGATCGCCTCTGTTGCCTTGGCTGTTGCCACTCCGATACCAATACCTGCTCCTATACCTGTTAATACTGCGATACCTGCTCCTATTGCAATTAAAGTTTCCATAATCTCAATCTCCTTTTATTCTTTATTATTGTTTTTATAATACCCGGTAATTTTTACTCCATCTCTTCATTCATAAACAGCGCCGTCAGGAATACAAACACGTATGCCTGAAGCAGTCCGTCAAAAATATCAAAATAAAAACTCACCGGAATCGGGATCAAAAGCGGCACGAGCGTTTTCAGAAGCTCCATAACCACAAATCCCGCAAGCATGTTTCCAAACAGTCGCATACACAGCGAAAGAGGCCGGATCACAACCTCCAGCACCATGATCGGCGCCACTACCGGAACCGGACTGGCGAAGTGCTTCACCCAGTGCTTCAGTCCGTTTTTTCGTATTCCTGAAAACTCGATCAGGCACATACTCATGATCGCCAGCGCCGCCGTAACATTCAGATCCTTTGTGGGCGGTTTAAAACCCAGCAGCGCAATGGTATTGGACACTCCGAGAAAGAGAAGCACCGTGATCAGATATGGGATATATCTTCGGTTTTGTTTGCCGATGATCCCTTCAAAAAAGTCCTGTGCCCAGCCGATAGCCGACTCCAGCACAAGCTGTACCTTTCCCGGATTTTCGATCTTCAGGCCGCGCGTCAAAAATATGGACACAATCACAAGAACTGCCATAATGATCCATGTCACAACCACGGACTCTGAAATTCCCCCCAGAACCGGAAGAGTAAAAACTGTCTCGCAGTTCAGTTCTTCCATCAGTGTTTCTGTAAGATCTCCCGTATCGCTCCCTCCTTTTTCTTCTGTCTTTTCCCGTATTATCCAGCAGATTTCCCGTATTTTGGCGCAAAAAAAGCGAGAGAGCCGTTCTCCCTCGAACCCGCTGTATAATACTGCTTTTCAGATTGTTTTTTATCCTGTTTTTCTGAAAAGTTGACTAAATATTACGCCCGTTTTTTTTATTTGTCAACAATTTGAATTTTTACTTTTCCACCTGGATCCGTCCGGGTTTTTACTTCATTTTGCCTTCTTTTCTTTTTTGTTTATCTCCATTTTTGTGCACATTTCCATCCACTTTTAACAACTTGAATACGTTTCATTTATTTTCCTTTCGAAACTTTAAATTTTTTCTCAGCAATTTTTTATTTTTTTGTCAGATTCATGCGCAGAAATGTCTTTTTTTTTAACAAATTCAGCAGATACCACTAATCAGCGCAAAAGCTTCATCCCGTTTTTTTCAACAAGGTGAAAATTATACAAAGAACTTTAGTATTTCCGGCTTTTAGAGTTATAATATAAAGAAGGGACCCTATTGTCCCTTCTTTATTCGTTATATACGTTTACAGATTATAAGATAATGGAGGCAGACACATGAACACCGTTTCTGCAAACAGAAAAAAACTTTTCCACCGTCCTTCCGACAGGCTCTTTTTCCTGTTCGGACTTCTTATGCTGTGCAGCGAGATCTGGAAACAGTTGACGCTCACCTTCCCGGTAGGACACGGGGTCTACAATCTGTGGTACTTTCCCTTTCAGCTCTGCAGCATTCCCATGTATATTTTCCTTGTTCTTCCCTTTGTCCGCCCGGAGAAAATCCGGCAGGCTCTGCTGTGCTTTCTCATGTGCTACGCACTTCTGGGCGGAATCGCCGTATTTGCGGACACAAGCGGGCTGCACTACAGCTATGCCCCTCTGACAGTTCACTCCTACCTGTGGCATTTTCTGATGATCGGCACAGCGCTCTTCTCCGGGTCTGTCTACGCCACAGAGCAGCCGGCAGGGTTCCCGGACTCTTTGGATGCCTCCCCGGCGCCTTGCCTATCCCGCCGCCTCTCTCTTAATGTATTTGCAGCAGCTACGGCGCTTTATCTTTTCTGCTGCCTGACCGCCACAGTCCTTAACCTGACTCTTGATAAATACGGCACGATCAATATGTTCTATATCAACCCGGATTATCCTATGCAGCAGATTGTCTTCCGGGACATCGCAGCCCGAATCGGCAATCTTCCATCTATCGTTATCTATATAGGCGCCACGATATCGGGAGCTTTCCTGCTCTTCCTCCTCTGGAATGCCGTTCTCCGCATACTTTCCGGCATAACACGCCGCAGGGCCGACAGGAAGCAGGCCTGATCATTCCTTCTCGTCTCCCGCCATTTTCCCATTTAACACTTTTTCCGATTCCTCTTTTTCTGCCTTCGTTTTTGCCGGTTCCTCTTCCATAACGATCCGCAGAAAATCTCGGTCCTCATCCTTTCTCCGGGGAATAAATCTTCCGGCAACCTTCGCTTTTCCTCTGCTTTTTACGAAGAAAAAGCCGATCACAGAAAATACAGCCGCTCCGATAAAATTGACGATCAGATCCTGCATGGTGTCGATCAGGCCAATATCCAGATACCCTCCAAGGCCCAGCTCTTTTCCGTTTACTGCCGCGCTCGTGATGCCATCTATCACATAGGGCACATTGCGTCCTTCCGGATCCAGATTCACAGAACGTATCGCATGGATGACCGTATCTTTCTGCATATCAAGCCCTGCGAGCTGATCCATACCAAATTCAAAAAATTCCCAGACAACTCCTATGGTCATGGAAAAACAGAATGCCACGATCGCCGTAAAAACAGGAGACAGGCTGAATGCCAGTTTCTCACTCCGGTTTAAAAGATCCACAAGAGAAAATCCGATCGCCGCCGCAAGAAATCCGTTGAGCGTATGCAGCACCGTATCCCAAAACGGGAACAGGAGATAAAATTCGCTGATCTCTCCCAGTATCTCCGCAGCAAATATAAAAATAAGTATAATAATTTCCAGGACGGTGGGCAGCTCCACTTTAAATGTAACCTGTACAAAGCTCGGCACAACAAGAAGCAGGAGCGTCAGCCCGCACAAAAATACATTTTCATAGTTCCGGTTCAGCAGCTGGAGCACCAGCATCACGATCACGAGCAGCCGGAGAGTAAAATATACGATAAATGAACTTCTGTGCTCCCGCAATTCCATATAAAGTGCTTCCCCCAGAGTTTTCAGCCATCCTTTTTTCTTTCTGTTATTTTCGTCCACACTGACCTCCGTTTCTACGGCGCTTGTACGCCGGCCCTGTATTTGATATACTTTTCTACAGATTTTAAAAATATGCAGCAGAGAACGCTCCGGTGAAATTTCTTGTGTACAAACTCCCGGAAAAATTCCCACGCAGACATGAGGTGTTTTTATGACTCATCCTTTTTCCTATAATATAATATACAGCCGCCGCAAGTCAATCGCCATCCAGATCACACGGGACGGCCGCGTGAAGGTGCGCGCTCCCTACGGATGCCCCAGCTCTGCCATTGATTCTTTTCTCGCAGAAAAGCGGCATTGGGTGCTGGCCCATCTGGAGGAAGCCGAAAAGACTGCCTCCCTGTCCGGCCCGGCCCTCTCCGATTCCGAGCGCAGGCGTTATATCGAACTTGCGCGGGACATTTTCACACAAAAAACAGCCTGGTATGCACAGATCATAGGTGTCACGTACAACCGGATCGCGATCCGCGAACAGAAAACCCGCTGGGGAAGCTGCAGCAGCAAAGGAAACCTCAATTTCAACTGGCGCCTCATCTTCGCCCCTCCGGAAGTGCTGGACTACGTAGTCGTGCATGAGCTGGCCCACCGTAAAGAAATGAACCACTCCAAAGCCTTTTACGCTATCGTAGAATCCGCGCTGCCGGATTACAGAAAATGGCGCAGATGGCTGAGCGAAAACGGAGACACTCTTTGGAAAAGATAGATTCGGATTCGTTGAAATGAACCTGACCGGTAAACCGTCCGAAAATGGCCGAAAGAGACTGGCGTCCCTTCTCACTCATACAAATCCGAATTCTTTCAGCTTCTGATATATATAGGATACGGGCAGGCCCACCACATTGTAGTAATCTCCCTCAATTCCGTCGATATACGCCGCAAATCTTCCCTGTATCCCATACGCCCCGGCCTTATCCATAGGCTCTCCGGTGGCGATGTACGCATCGATTTCATCCCTGGTCATGCCGTGTACCATTACTTTCGTCTCCACTGCATGATTGATCACCTGTTGGTTCCCCGTGGTATCGTAGACGAGAAGCGCCGTCCCGGTATAAACCTGATGGGTCTTTCCCTGCAGCGCCGCAAGCATACGTCCGGCCTCCTCCGTATCTGCCGGTTTCCCCAGAATTTCCCCTTCAAACACAACGATCGTATCTGCTCCCAGCACTGCCATGTTCTTTCTTTCATCCGCTGTCAGTTCCGACGCTACGTTTTCCGCTTTCATCAGCGCCAGTTCTTTCACGATCTCCTCCGGGATGCTGCTTTTGTAGATTTCCTCTTTTCCGCTGACCCGCACCTCAAATTCCACGCCGATCTGGGAAAGGAGTTCCCTTCTTCGCGGGGACGCAGATCCCAGTATAATCTTCTTCTCCATTTTCATTCCATTTCCTTCCACGCATTCTCTATCCGTTCCGGCTCCCTCACCAGCCGCAGCGCGCCTGCTGCCATACATTCCGCAGCATAGAGCATTCCTTTCTGTCCGATGCTCATCCCCGCCTGAGCAGTGGCCGCCCAGTGGTGGAGCGGCGTTCCCCTGCACATGCAGGCAGCGCTCAGCATGATCGTAGGCACCGTGTGGCTGACATCCGATACGTCTGTACCGATAGCAAGGGGAACCGGTTTCTCTTCCAGCGGTTCCAGACCGGTAAAATAGATCCCTTCATTTTCCAGCTCCGCTGCCTTTGTTATACGCTCTGCAAACTCCATTTCCTCATCCGTGTAGACGGGGGCAGGGATTTTTTTCATCTCCATGTAAAATGTTTCCGCCAGCGTCCGGTTTACCTTCATCTCCTTGTTGCAGGTCACCCGTTCGATCTCCACTCTGGTGCCGGTCATAAGCGCCGCGCCCCGGGCGCAGTTGTCCACCCGCTCCGACGCGTCCTTTGTCCTCTCCCACTGATTGGAACGAATGAAATAATTGGTAGACGCATAAGCAGGCACAATATTTGCCGGGCCGTCTGTGTTCGTATAAGTATAATGCATCCGCACATCGTCTGCCACATGTTCCCGCAGATAGTTCACTCCTACATTCATCAGTTCTGCCGCGTCCAGCGCGCTCCGCCCTGTCTCTGGATGTTTTGACGCGTGGGCCGCAGTTCCGTAGAACTTATAGTTCTTAATGTCCTGAGCCTGCCAGATATCATAACTGACCCGGTTCCTGTCAAAAGGATGCCAGGTAACCGCCACGGACAGATCGTCAAAGATACCTTCCTGATTCATGCGGATCTTGCCTATTACAATCTCTTCCGCCGGACAGCCGTATACCCGGATCGTGCCGGAAAGGCCTTCCTGCTCCAGCCGTTCCTTCAGCATACAGGCCGCTCCCGCGCAGGCTGTTCCCAGCAGATTATGTCCGCAGCCATGCCCCGGACCGCCTGTCGGGGCGCAGGCGCACTCCGGCTCCTGCCCCAGACCGGGAAGAGCGTCATACTCTGCCAGAAATCCGATAACAGGCTTCCCGCTTCCCCATTCTGCCACAAAGGCCGTCTCAAAGCCTGCCAGGTCCCATCTCACCGCAAAGCCCTCACTCTCCAGGAACTCTGCAAGCTTTGCGGAAGACTCCGCCTCATGCAGAGAAAGTTCCGGATGCCGGAATATATAATCCGCCGTATCCTTCATCTTATCCTCAATCTCTTTACGCATATTTTCTCTCCCTTCGATTTAGTCAGCCGTTTTCCCCGGCACGTCTTCCCCGGACGCCTCAATGATCTCCTCTGGAAATCCGGCGAATTCCAGCAGTTTTATGGCATTGTGGGACACGGATGGACCAGGCAGTATCTGGTAGGTGAAGCAGATATCATCCTCCCCGATCTCCTCGCTGAAATGATAATTGTCATAATCCGCCTCCAGAAGTTCCGTCAGCTCTCTGTCATGGGTAGCTACCAGAGCGATGCAGTTCCTGTCCCTCAGATATTCCAGAATAGCCCGGGACGCCCGGATACGCTCTCCCGTATTGGTTCCCCTGAGGATCTCGTCAATAGCACAGATCGTCGTCCTCTCGTCACTCAGTCCGTCAAGGATCCTGCGCAGATACCGGATTTCCCGGATAAAATAGCTTTCCCCCGCCATCAAATCGTCCTTCACGGCCATAGACGTGATCACCCGCGCACGGGGCATGACAAAACGCTTTGCTTCACATGTATAAATGCCCTGAGCCAGTATGGCATTGACTGCCACGGCTTTAATAAATGTAGATTTCCCTGAGGCATTGGAGCCTGTGATCAGACAGCTTCTCCTAAGATCCAGTGTATTTCCCACCGGGTCTTCAATCAGCGGATGGCAGACGCCTTCCATGAACACGCGCCTGTCCTCTGCGAATTCGGGGGTACAGTACAGAGGAAGACTCTCCCGGAAAGACGCGATACAGATGGCCGCGTCCAGTTCGCCGATCTGACGGTAAACCGCCATATATTCTTCCGACTTACGGCTCATCCTGTCGATCATCTTGTTGTAAGTGGTGATTCTGCACAGGGTAACACCCACTGTTTCCCGATTCTGTACTCTTCCACTGCGTCCATGTATGCCGGTATGTAATAGGAAGAAGGACTTTTTCCTATTTTCCACAACAGCCTCTCCACATCCTCCCGTTCCTTTTCGTTCTCTGAAAATGTACGGATCTTTTCTTCAAAAGAGACGCACTCTTCCGGCGTCATACCGTTTTTCCTGAGCCTCCAGTACAGGATTTCCTCTCCGGCCGAGGTATCGCAGGAATTAATGCGCTGGAACACCTGGTTCATAGACAGGTCGTTCCATGTGATATCATCCACCCAGTCTTCCTGTTCCCTCTCTTTCATCCATTCATAATAGCCTTTTACTTTCTCCTTTTCATCCCAGGCGCCAATGGGCGGGATCTTCCCGTATTTTTCACGCAGCGCCTGTTTTCTCAGACGTTTTTTCCGTATAAAGGAATGAATCCCCGCTCCCGCCGCTATTGCGAGAACCGCCGCTGTCAAAAAAATCTGCTCAGACATTGCTTTCGCCTCCCATGCTGTATTATTCTATTAATACAGTAATTCATTCTGTCTGAAAAGTCAATCACATATCCTTCCTCTTTCCGGCTTTTACCGCCCTGAACACAAGGCCGATCACAAGGCCCGCCGCGGCCGGGCATACCCAGCCGAATCCCTGTTCCGCGAAAGGGATCGCCTCTGCGGCCGTCCGCGCAGCTCCTTCCATATGCAGCGCAGACGCTATTCCTTTCGGCAGAGCATTACAAAAATCCACCGCAGCCGCCACAGCCGTGCATCCGGTCACCCACCGGTAAACGCTCCTGTCATAACTGAAAAAACGTCCGAATAGAGTGAGGAGGATCAGCGTCACTGCCAGAGGATAGAGAAACATAAGTACCGGCATGGAACAGCCGATAATTGCATTCAGTCCCAGGTTTGCGATCAGAAAGGAGAGCACGCAGAACAGCACCGCCCACACTCCGTATGACGGCCCCCTGGAAAACATTCTCTCAAATGTGGCCCCGCAGCTCGTGATCAATCCCACTGCGGTTTTCAGGCAGGCCATTGTGACAGTCACCGCCAGGATGACCGCCCCGGCAGAACCGAAATAATGCTCTGCGATCTGCGCCAGCGCCGTCCCGCCGTTGGCAGAAGCCGGAAAGCAGCCTCTGCTCTGCGCCCCTACGGCAGTGACCAGCAGATAGATCGCCGCCATCAGAACAGAACTGAAAATGCCGGCCCGCACTGTATTTGCCGCGACGGCGTTTTCCTGCTCCACTCCCAGCCCGCGGATAACATTTACGATCACAATGCCAAATGCCAGGCCGGCCAGAGCGTCCATTGTATTATATCCTTCCAGAAATCCTTTAAAAAACGGCTGGGATGCGTAGGCCGCCTCTGGACTGCTGCCCGCGATCTCCCCCATCGGTGAGACAAGGGCGCGGATGATCAAAATTCCAAGGAAACATAAAAACAGAGGGTTGAGAACCTTTCCGATCCATGTCAGGATCTCGCCCGGCCGCAGAGAAAAGAACAGAACAACCGCAAAAAAGAGAAGGGAAAAGACAGGGAGAGCCAAAGTCCCTCCACCTTCCGGAAGGAACCTCTCAAGCCCCACTGCAAACGATACGGTAGCGCACCGTGGAATTGCAAAAAAAGGCCCTATCGTCAGATAGAGCGCACAGGTAAAGAAAAGGCCGTACCGTCTGCCCGCTATGCTGCTCAGTTCCAGCAGTCCGGCTTTCCTGCTGACTCCCAGCGCTGCCACTCCCAGGAGCGGCAGCCCCACTCCTGTGATCAGGAAGCCGGCCGCTGCAGACCACATATTTCTTCCGGCAAGCTGTCCCATAGATACCGGGAAGATCAGATTGCCGGCGCCAAAAAACATACCAAACAGCATACTGGCCACAAAAATTGTCTCTTTCAGACTCAGGCTCTTCTTCATTCCAATTCTCCTTTTCTCCATATACCGCTTCTGCCCGGAAGCCGTACTGCTCAAAAAGACAGATAAATCCCCCTGTTTATCGGCCTTTATGATAGCCATTATCAGGCTTATTGTCAAGAACAGCCTTTATCTACTGTGTACAAACAGTCCCAAACAGGGTATAATTATTTTATCACATGAATTTATCAAAGAGAAAGGAGGATTGAGATGGACAACCAGGCAGCAAACCTGAAGGCAGTAACCCACATCAACAATGTCCGGCTTGCCGAAGACGGAAAAAGTGTAGTGATCATCGACCAGACAAAGCTTCCGAACACAACGGAATACCTCACGCTCAAAACAGCAGAGGATTTTTACGACGCGATTTTGGATCTGAAAGTGAGAGGTGCGCCGGCAATCGGCATCTGCGCCGCATACGGCATTGCTGTTCTCGCATCACAGATCGGCACGGATGACTTCGGGGAATTCTTAAAAGAGTTTCGGAAATACAAAGATTACCTGAATTCTTCCAGGCCAACCGCGGTAAACTTAAGCTGGGCTTTAAACCGTATGGAGCGGACAGTCCTGGATCACGGCGGCAAACCTGTGGAACAGATCAAGGCTGCTCTTCTTAATGAGAGCCGCAGCATACAGGAGGAGGACATGCAGATGTGCCGGGCTATCTCCGAGTATGGGCTCAGTCTTATCAAAGACGGCGATGGTATTCTCACCCACTGCAACGCAGGTCCGCTTGCCACTTCCAGATACGGCACAGCTCTGGGCCCCCTTTTCCTGGGGAAAGAACGGGGCATGAATTTTCACGTGTTTGCTGACGAGACAAGGCCGCTTCTCCAGGGTGCGCGTCTGACATCCTACGAACTGTACAAGGGAGGGATCGATGTAACTCTGATCTGCGACAACATGGCCGGCATTGTAATGAAAAACGGATGGGTGCAGGCCTGCCTTGTAGGATGTGACCGTATCGCGGCAAACGGAGATGCCGCCAATAAAATCGGCACAAGCGTGGTTGCTGTTCTGGCCAATTACTACAAGATTCCGTTCTATGTATTGGGACCCACATCGACGATTGATATGAACTGTCCCACAGGGGACGACATTGAGATCGAACTCAGAAGCCCAGATGAGATCCGCACCAAATTTTATGCGGAACCGATGGCATTAAAAGGTGTCTCCTGTTACAATCCGGCATTTGATGTCACGCCCGCCGGGCTGATCACCGCTATTGTGACAGAACACGGGATCGCACGGGCTCCCTATGAGAAAAGTCTGAAAGAAATTTTCAGGAAAAAAGAAAGGGACGCGTTGCACGATTAAATGGCAGATGTTATAATATCTCTTAATAAGCGGATCAGAACTTATAAGTCCCGCTTATCACCAACTAAAAGGAGGAGTGATACTTATGAAAAAGAAACTTCTGGCAGCAGTTCTCTGCGCCGCAATGACCGCCATGCTTTTTGCAGGGTGCGGAAGCAATGAAGAGAAAAAGGACAACGGCGGAGCATCAACAGAGGAATCCTCTGACGCTCTCAATATCGCTATCGTATCCAGCCCCAACGGAGTGGACGACGGCTCTTTTAATGAAGATAACTACAACGGCGTGCTTGCTTATATTGAAGAGCACCCGGACGCCAAGGTTACCGCGATCCGTGAGGAAACCGGAGTT
Organism: Candidatus Mediterraneibacter avicola; assembly: GCA_019115385.1. Classification (GTDB taxonomy): domain Bacteria; phylum Bacillota; class Clostridia; order Lachnospirales; family Lachnospiraceae; genus Mediterraneibacter; species Mediterraneibacter avicola. Next base: position 29,086 of record DXDR01000002.1, read on the forward strand.
CCGGCCACCGTTGTTGAGAAGATCACCGAGATCGCCGGCAGCTACGATGTCGTTGTCTGCCTGGGATTCCAGTGCGCGGGCATCGGACAGGTTGCCCAGGACAACCCGGATGTGGATTTCATCCTGGTGGACAGCTATCCTACAGACGCTGAAGGCAATACGGTAGAACTGGACAATGTATACGCAATGCTCTTTGCAGAACAGGAAAGCGGATTTTTTGCAGGCATGGCAGCTGCGCTTGAGACAGAAAGCGGAAAAGTTGCAGTTGTAAATGGACAGCCTTTCCCGTCCAATGTAAATTATCAGTATGGTTTTGAGGCGGGCGTAAATTACGCAAACACAAAATACGGCACAACAGCAGAGTGCGTAGAACTCAGCTCCTATGCCGGAGTTTACAACGATGCAAATATCGGCGGCAACTACACCGGCAACTTCTCTGACGAAGCAACCGGCAAGGTAATCGGCGAAGCTCTGATCAAAGAAGGCTGCGATGTGATCTTTGTTGCAGCAGGGGCTTCTGGAAACGGTGTATTTACAGCAGCAAAAGAAGCAGGAAATGTTAAAGTGATCGGCTGTGACGTTGACCAGTATGACGACGGAGCAAATGGTGATTCCAACATCATGCTTACTTCTGTACTCAAATGCATGAGCATCAATGTGGAAAGACAGCTCAATGCGATCGCAGACGGCTCCTTTAAAGGGCAGAATATCACACTGATGGCTGACACCGATTCTACAGGATTTGTTAAAGAAGAGGGCAGACATCAGATGTCTGACGACACGGTTTCAAAACTTGACGAGGCATTTGCACTGGTAAAAGATGGAACGATCGTTCCTCCTTCAAGTGCAGGGGACAGCACTCCTGAAGATTTTCCGGGGCTGAATGACTAACCGCTGATTTTTAAGAGGGATGGACGGTTCACCCAGAGGTGATGCTGTCCATTCCCTTTCTTTTTTCAACAAGAACAGGAGTTACCTATGTCGGAAGAATATATTATCGAAATGAGGCATATCACAAAAAGATTTCCGGGCATTGTGGCCAACGACGACGTGAGCATCCAGATCAGAAAGGGTGAGATCTACGCCCTGCTGGGCGAGAACGGCGCCGGAAAATCCACTTTGATGAGTATGCTGTTTGGAATGTACGAACCAGATGAAGGCGAGATCTTTGTCAAAGGAGCAAAGGTCCGCATCACATCACCGAATTATGCGACAAAACTGAATATCGGAATGGTGCACCAGCATTTCAAGCTGGTATCCAACTATACCGTTGCGGAAAACATTATCATGGGCATGGAGCCTGTCAAAAAATTCCTCGGTATCTTTCCGCAGGTGGATATCAAAAAGGCCAACCGGGATATCCGCAAACTCTCCGAAGACTATGGGCTGGAGGTTGACCCGGAACAGGTGATCGAAAAGGTAAATGTCTCCATCCGCCAGAGGGTGGAGATTCTGAAAATGCTTTACCGGCAGGCGGAGATTCTGATCTTTGACGAGCCGACCGCCGTACTCACGCCTCAGGAAATCGAATTCCTCCTGCAGATCATCCGTAATCTGAGGGACAGCGGAAAAACGATCATCCTGATCACGCACAAGCTGGAGGAGATTAAGCAGGTGGCCGACCGCTGCGCCATCTTGAACCGGGGAAAGATCATTGATGTTCTGGATGTGGCCTCTACCTCCACCAAGAAGATGGCTAACCTGATGGTGGGCCGCGAAGTTTCCTTTAACGTCCAAAAAAGCGCTCCCCGTTTCGGTGAGACTGTACTGAAAGTGGAAAATGTAAGCGTACACAACCAGGATCGTTTTGAAGTAGTAAAAAATGTTTCCTTTGAAGTACACCGGGGCGAAATTTTCGCTATTGCAGGCGTATCCGGAAACGGCCAGGTGGAACTGGCGGACGCGATTGCCGGCCTGATGAAAATTTCTTCCGGCAAGGTTATTCTCAATGGAAAGGATATTACGAACGAATCCATTCGGAAACGAACAGAGGAAGGCATCTCGTATATACCTGAGGACCGCCAGGAATACGGACTTGTGCTGGACTTTTCCCTGCGGGACAACCTTGCTTTGAAGTCGTATTACAAAGAGCCTTTTTCCGGGAAAAACGGTGTTCTTAAAACGGCAGAGTTTGAGAGCTACGCTCAAAAGCTTATCCAGCAGTACGATATCCGAAGCGGCCAGGGAGCTGCCACACAGGTCCGCTCCATGAGCGGCGGGAACCAGCAGAAAGCGATCGTAGGCCGTGAGATTGAACTTCAGTCTGACCTTATGATCTTTGTCCAGCCCACCCGCGGCCTGGATATCGGCGCCATTGAAAATATCCACCGACAGATCATCTCCGAGCGCGACAAGGGGAAAGCCATCCTGCTCATCTCCCTTGAACTGGACGAGATCATGAACTGCGCAGATACGATCGGAGTCATTTACAACGGAGCGATAGAGAAGATCGCCCCGGCAGACACACTCACAACCAACCAGGTTGGCGAATTTATGATGGGGGTGAAGCAGAAATGAAAAAATTCTTTGTAAAAATTCTCGGAAACGAGAAGACCCAGAATATTGCCATCCCGCTTTTTTCTATTCTTTTGAGCCTGATCGTGGGAATGATCGTGATCGGATCTCTGGGTAAATATCCGCTGACAGCCTATGCCAATCTGCTCCAGGGAAGCGGACTTCTTCCGAAACCCCAGTACTCTGCCTATCAGGGTATGCTTACAGACTTTACCAGCTTCCTTAATATGATGACTCCCATGCTGTTCGCAGCTCTGGCAGTAGCTGTTGCTCTTAAAGCCGGCCTGTTCAACATCGGCGTGTCCGGCCAGATGCTGGCAGCCGGATTTGTCGCTACTATCACGGTCGGCTACTCCTCGCTGGCCGCTCCAGTCGCAAAGCCGCTCGTTCTGTTGATCGGCATCGCAGCAGGCATGGCGGTGGGCGGCCTGATCGGTTTTTTGAAATATAAATTTAATATCAACGAAGTTGTATCTTCTATTATGATAAATTACATTGTCCAGTACCTGACAAGCTTTTTCATTAATACAAGATACATAGACGAGATATCCCGCCAGTCCCGGGCCGTCAGCGATGAATCCCGCCTGACGCTTATGAAAGTGCCGATCGGCAATCTGAAAGTGGACATACCTCTCTGTATCATTCTTGCGGTTCTGGCTGCTGTTGTAATGAAATTTCTTCTGGATCGGACACGGCTGGGCTTTGAGATCAAAGCTGTTGGAGCCAGCCGGAATGCAGCCCGCTACGCGGGAATCAGCGTAGGGAAGACCATGGTTCTTTCCATGATGATCTCAGGCGCTCTGGCAGGGCTTGCAGGCGTAACCTATTACATGGGCTATCTTCAGTCCATCCAGCCAAAAGTGCTGGCGTCCACCGGATTTGACGCAATCGCCGTGGCCCTCCTGGGAAACAGCAACCCAATCGGCATCATCTTCTCTTCCTTCCTTATCACCGGGGTGACCAAAGGAAGCAGCTATATGAGCTCTGCCTCAGGGATTGAAACAGAGATCGGCTCCGTGATCGTCGGCCTTATTCTTCTGTTCAGCGCCTGCGGCGCATTTATCCGCTACGAAGTCAAAAAGTGGAAATCTGAGCTGGAAGAAAAACAGGAAAAGAAATCTGACAACGCCGGAAAGGAGGTGCGCTGATGAATACGATTATCATTGACGGTCTGTCGTTTGCCCTGCCGCTCTTTGTCATGGCTATCGGAGGCATCTACAGTGAGAGAAGCGGCGTCACCAACCTGGCGATCGAGGGTCTCCAGGGATTCGGCGCTTTTGTGGGCGCCCTGTTCGTCGTGCTCGTGGCAGGAACACAGGGAACAGATTCTCAGACAGTATTTTACCTGTCCTTCCTCTTCGCCACCCTGGGCGGTATGGCCTACGCGCTGCTGCACGCCCTGCTTTGTGTAAAGTTCAAGGCAAATCAGGTGATCAGCGGCGTTGTCGTAAATATCCTGGCAATGGCTCTGACTGCATTTTTAACGAAACAGATCAATAAAAGCGTTTTCGGCGCTCCGTCCGACAAATTTCAGCTCGGAGTGTCAACCCGTTTTTCTGTTCCGGTACTGTCAGACATCCCGGTTCTGGGTGCATTTTTCACTAATCTGTACCCGTTCGAGATCATCATTATCGTAGTCGCAGTAATCATGTGGTTCCTGCTGTACAAAACCCGCTTCGGACTCCATCTGCGCGCCTGTGGTGACAATCCCCACGCCGTGGATGCGGCGGGACGCAATGTAGGGCAGATCCGCACTGTGGCAGTTATGATCTCTGGAGCCCTCTCGGGAATCGGCGGCATGTGTTTTGCCTACTCGATCTCAGCCAAATTTTCCGAGAGCATCTACGTGGGCTACGGCTACCTGGCGATCGCGGCTCTGATCTTCGGGAACTGGAAGATCCTGCCTACTCTGGGTGCCTGCCTGCTCTTTGGATTTGCCCGCTCCGCCGGCTATCAGCTGGTTCAGATCCTGGAAAAGCCAAGCAGTTACTCCGATCTGGTAATGATCCTTCCTTATCTGCTCACGCTGCTCCTTCTGATTTTCTTCTCCAAGTACAACCGCTCGCCGCGGGCTCTGGGCGAAATCTATGATAAGGGGAAACGGTGATATGGAAAAGATATATAACCCGGACACAGCGGCAGAGATGTTGTCCGCCGAAGATGTCATACAGGCTCTGGGACTGACTCCTCTCGCCGGGGAAGGCGGCATGGTGGCAGAAACGTATTCCAGCGAAGAGCTGTACGAGAACCGCCGCTGCGGATCCGCTATTTATTATATGCTGACAGGAGATGCGTTTTCCCATCTCCATATGCTCTCTGCTGACGAGATCTGGCATTTCTACTACGGGGATCCGGTGGAACTGATCCAGATCCGGGACTGCGACGGACAGAAGACCGTTTCTGTTCTGGGTACAAATCTGACGAAGGGGGAGAGACCGCAGATCCTTGTTGAAAAGAATTCCTGGCAGGGGGCCCGGCTGCTCCCGGGAGGGAAACACGGCTTTGCCCTGCTGGGTACGACCATGTCTCCTTCCTATCTGGAAGGGGATTTTATAAAAGCGGACAGAGAAAAACTGCTCCGCCGGTTCCCGCAGCACCGGGCGGACATCGAAAAAGTAACCGGAAACCTTATTTACCGCTGACAGCGCAGCCGGGCAGGATTGCCCGGCTGCTGCATTCATCAGTTATATTTTCAATTATAAAAATCAGGAGGTAATCCATGCGAAAAAATTTAACCCGGGGCGCGGCCATACTTGGCGCCGGCTTTATCTCCCACTCCCACGCTGAGGCTCTCAGATACTGCGGCGTCAGAATATGCGCCGTAGTAGACCGCACAGAAGATGCCGCACGGGCCTTTGCAGAAAAATGGGGGATTGAAACATACGGCACATCGGAAGAACTCCTCTTTTCAGATGAAGTTTCCTCCGTTCATGTGTGTACACCGCCCCACACTCACTATCGAATCGTAAAGAAACTTTTAAATGCAGGAAAGCATGTCCTGTGTGAAAAACCGCTATGCCTGGTTCCGGAGGAGGCGGAGGAACTCTCCGCCCTGGCTGATTCCCTGGGGCTTACGTGCGGCATCAACTTAAATGTTCGCTTTCACCAGATGTCCGACAGGATGAAAGAACTTGTCTGCGGCAGGGATTTCGGCTCCGTCCGTCTCGTCCACGGACAGTACCTCCAGCAGTTCCACCTGCTGCCCTGTCCTTACGGCTGGCGGTATATCCCCGAGGCCGCAGGTCCCATGCGGGCAGTAACCGAGATTGGAACGCACTGGTTTGATATTATCCAGTATATCACTGGTCAAAGGATCACAGAGGTGTCCGCACTGTTCGGGAACTTTCACCCTCAGCGCGTCGTCCGGGACGGGGTTATGTATTCCCCGGCTATCAAAGATGGAGAAAAGACTAAAGCCCTCAAAAAGGGAAACAACGGCGCCCTGGTTGATTCCTGTGACAACAAGATTTGCAGAGAGGCAGAAGAGACGGTCACCGTAACTTCAGAAGACGCGGCGTTGATCACATTCCGGCTTTCGGGCGGCGCCATAGGCTCTGTAACGCTTTCCGAGGTGTCTCACGGATATTCCAATTATCTTTCCTACGAGATCACCGGAGACCATATGACTGCCGGTTGGAATTCTCAGGAAAATAACTCTGTGTATTTCAGTTCCGGGTCCGGGCAGAAGACAGTGGAAAGCGACGGATTTGGGAACGGATTTAACGATTCTTTCCGGCGCCTGATACAAAGCTTCTACTTTGGTTCCGCAGATACCGGTCTGCCGTCCTGTCCCACTTTTCAGGAAGGTGCGGAAATTGTCCGTATATGCAGCGCTGTATATGAAAGCGCGGTAAAAAGCGGAGGATGGGTGCAGGTGTGATGCACCTATCCTCCCCCTTTTGCAACGCACCTCGATTCCCCGATTTCCCGTCCCCTGAATGCAGAAAATTCAAATGAATTTTCTCTTCGCATTCAGTTTTCCAGGACGGGGAAACGGGTTTTCGGGTCTTTCTCATCCACCGTGCCAGCCAAAAAAAACAAACTACACAAAACCAGTATGGTAATCAGGTGGTAGCCATCTCTTAAAAAGAGCGGTATTGCGCTATTTTCCAATCTTTTCAGATGTTCAAAATCCTCATTTTCGCGCCAAACTATAACTCTTTACTCGTTTTAGACCATTCTGAACAGTCTTTCATCCATCGCCATCCTTAAGGAGTCGTGGATAACAATTCAGAACATCCTCAATCCCTGTCATGTCGTTCTCCACAGGATCAAGCAGAACTGCCACAAAGCCATGCTCTCCTAAGTCCTTTACCATGAGGATTGCCTCGACTCTGTTCAGTATTTCCTGCGGTAGTCTGTACTTCTTACGGAACAGACCGTTTACACTCCTAAGAAGCACCAACTGACTTTTTGTATATATTTTGATGTACATTCTTCTTCACCTCCTTCTGCTACATCAAAAACATAATATACGTTTTAAAAATCTACAAAAAAATAACAGCAGGTATCTTTCCAGACACATCTGCTGTCAACTCTGCAATTAATTTTCACTATCAACTTGGACTATTTATTTTGCTCGCGACGAACTCGCGACGGATTTCGCGCCACATTTTTGTTTCCCTTCCAATTTTTCTTTTCGCCTTGCTCTGACTTGTTCTTTTTCTGTCGCAAGCATGGAAACCGCGCAAATCCGCCATTTGTGGCAGAAAAAAACCGCCGTCCCCGCGGCTCGCAATGTCCGCAAAAACAGCGATTTTCAAATGCGCGATCAGGGGTTCGAACCCTGGACACCCTGATTAAGAGACATTTCATCCATTATGCCAGTCCGTGCTCTTCCAGCCATACCATCCAGGTGTTCTTCCCTTCCTGCATTTTCCGTGCCCGCACAGTGAACTCCAGGATCGTAAGTCCTGTAAATACGAGGAACAGGATCAGCAGGAAAATGAGGCAGCCCCGGATACTTCCCCCGCCGCTTATGGCGCTGCGGAACGCTTTCACCGTATAGGTAAACGGTACCCAGCCGTGAAGATACGGCACAAATGATCCTGACAGTTCATAAGGGTATGTCCCCACGGAACCTGCCAGCTGGATCACCATGAAGATCAGCATCAGGAAGCTTCCAACGCGCCCCAGCAGGCTGGTGAAGAAGTACATCACCGACATGAATGCAAGGGACGCCGCGCACGCTGTCAGGACTGTCTTTCCCATTTCCACAGGTATAAAACCATCGAATATATGCAGTGCGCCGATCATAACTACTGCCTGGAGCACTGCCGTCAGATAGAGCACAGACGCCTTGCTGATCCACCAGCGGAAACCGGATTTCATCTGCCCGGCAAAACTGGTCAGCGGATACATCAGACTGAACGCGATACAGCCGACCCACAAGCCTACGGACATCATATACGGCGCCATAGCATGGCCGTTGTCGGCCACCTCCGTAATCTGTGTCTCTTCCGCATCTATCGGTGCGGCAAACATATCCGCCGCCTGATCCGATGTGTTCGTCTCCAGGATCTGCTCCGCTCCGCTTCCCAGTTCCTTTGACAGCGTCTCCGCGCCTTCCGAAACCTGCCTGATCCCATCGCCTAGTTCTCCGCTGCCGTCAACGAGTTGTCCCGCACCGCTGCTGATCTGGCCGGCTCCATCTGTTAGTTTCGCCGCGCCTTCCGTCAACGATTTGCTGTTCGAGGTAAGCTGCCCGGTTCCAGAGACAAGCGTATCCGTTCCATCTTTCAGCTTCGCGCTTCCCTGTGCCAGCTCTCCCAGACCGCTGTCCAGATCCGCAGCTCCTTTCCGGAGCGCCGATGTTCCCTGCTTCTGAAGCTGATCCGCCCCTGATGCAGCATTGGAAATTCCACCCGCCAGCGCCGGCGCCTGTTCCGCCAATGCGGAAGTGCCGGTCTGAAGCCGCCCTATCCCGTTCTTAAGGGAATCTGCACCACTCTGTACCGCGGAAATGCCGTTCTGAAGATCCGGGATCTCCGCTGCAATCTGCGCGCTCCCGTCCGCCGCTTCATCGACACCATATGTGTAGGCGGAAACACTTGCAGAAAATGTGTCCGCCTGCTGCTGAACTGCCGCGATCTGTGCCCGCACTTCCTCCGGCACGCCTTCCTCTCCGGCGAGTGCCGAAAGCGCCTGACTGATCCCGGCCGCCCCGTCGCGCAGCGACTGGGAACTGGAAGCAGCAGACTGCAGGCCGGAACTAAGCGCATCAGCACCGGTCTTCAGGCCGGCCGCCCCTTCAGACAGAGATGCAATCCCGTCCGAGAGCTGCTGCGCGCTGTCACCTAATGAAGCCGCGCCGTCATTCAGCGCATCCGCCGCATCGGGAAGGGCCGCCGCCTCCGCATTCAGTTCGGACAGTCCGGCATTGAGCATAGTCATGTTATCATCTACATCCGCCGCGCCAGCTGCCAGATCAGCACCTCCTTTCTGCGCACCATTTACACCACTGTCCAGTGCATTTGCACCGCTTTGCAGCTCTTCTGCCCCTGCTGCAACCGCACTGGCTCCGTCTGTATACCGGCCAATCCCCACTTCCAGCTCCCGGCTTCCGTCCACAAATACTAAGGCACTGTCTGAAAGGGCCTGCAGATTGTCGGTAATCGTCTGATTTCCGTCGGCCAGCTGATCCGTTCCGGTTTTCAGTTCACCCGAACCATCCGCCGCTTCCTGCATTCCGTCACCCAATTCCGCAAGCCTGCCGAACAGAACTTCTGTATACGTTTTTGTAACCTCTTCCCGTACCGAGCTCTCCAGTTCTTTCATCGCTGTCTCGCTCATCTTGGACGCAATGTAGTTCGTTCCCGGATTCGTTTCATAAGCCAGCGTCATCTTCTCCGGATGCGCGTCTGTCAGCGTTGAGGCATGGGCCGAAAAGTCCTCCGGTATGGTGATAACCATATAGTACGTGCCGTCCTCAAGGCCCTTCCGCGCCTCCGTCTCTGACGGAAACTGAAAGTCCAGAGAATCGTTCTTTTTCAGTTCCTCCATCAACGTTCCGCCAATGTCCAGCTTCTGATCTTCATAGGTGACCGGCACGTCATGGTTGATGACCGCCACCGGAAGTTTATCGATATTCCCGTATGGATCCCACATGGATCCAAGGAAAAGTGTGGTATAGATTGTCGGGATCGCGATGACCGCTACTGTAACAATCAGTAAAATCTTATTTTTGAACAGCCTGTGCCATTCCTGTCTCAGCATTGTCTACTGTCCCCTTTCTTTTTGCAACATTAATTCTATTAATAGATATCGTGTTGATTTTTTAAGCATCCTGAATTATAGTAAAATCATAAAAAAGATACAACCATTAATCTAACACTGCTCTGTCTGTTAATGGATAATCAGACAATGTGGTGTCTATTATTTTTAAAGGAGGGAATGTTTCATGTCAAAAAATATGGACCGGCGGGTTCGCAAGACAAGAGCCCAGCTCCGTCAGGGACTGGCCGAACTTCTGAAAGAAAAGAGTTTAAAAGAGATCACGGTCAAAGAACTCGTAGAAAAAGTGGACATCAACCGTTCCACTTTCTATCTGCACTATGCGGATATCTATGACATGATGGAAAAGATTGAAAACGAACTGACCGGAGACATCGAAGATCTGATCCATACCCATCCGGTAAGTCCGTTCAACGAAGACAGCTTTCCGTTCATCGAGGATATTTTTTCCATCCTCGCGGAAAACCGGGATATCTGCGCCGCTCTCCTGGGTCCCAACGGTGATATCTCTTTTCTGCACCGGATTGAGAATATCCTCTCCGAGCACAGCCTGAACGCCCTGAAAGAAACATTTCCGGAGAAAATGGATGATCTGACATACTACTACGCCTTCTGTCTCTCCGGCTGTATCGGCCTGGTCAAGGCCTGGCTGTCAGATGGATCTTCCGTAAGTCCCCAGCATATGGCCGAACTTACATTTAAGCTCATCATGAACGCACTGAGGGGGTTCTATCCAGACTTTTCCGTAAGACATTCCTGATATTTACGGGGAAAATCTTCTCTGCGCTCTTTCTCTGCTTCCATTCGCAGCGCACACTTCGATTCCGCGCTCCGCGCTGCTCATTGCTTCACGCAAAAAAACCGCCGTCCCCGCGGCTCGCAATGTCCGCAAAAACAGCGATTTCTAAGTGCGCGATCAGGGGTTCGAACCCTGGACACCCTGATTAAGAGTCAGGTGCTCT
>DXDR01000032.1 GCA_019115385.1 Candidatus Mediterraneibacter avicola
AAAGCAGATGCCTTCCCCGTCATCTTCCACAGACTCCGCTTCCATCTGCACGCCGGAGGCGACCAGGTTATCTCCTTCAAAAACCGGCGTCACACGATACATAACATGATTCTCTGTCTCATGCACATACTCTGCCACCATATTTTCAAAGGGAAGCATTCCTTCTGTGTTCATGTATCGGGTCCCGGTGATCAGATTCTCCTCATTCGCATTTTCACCGGACAGCTGGTATCCGATCAGATGGCATCTGTTGTACAGATATTTTCCGTCTACGTTTTCGTATTCCTTATTCTCCCATCCGGTAGGCTTCACCTGGCTGATCGGCTCTCTCTCCTCAGCAGGCATGAGATCTTCCCCGATACATGCCTCCGCTTCTCCGCACCGTCCCAGATCATCCAGCCCGCTGTACTCTTCATAGGAGACCGTGACCAGTTCCTGCTCTTCAAATTCCGGCTGGTTATCATTGATCTCTACATAAGGCTCCCCGCTGTATTCGGGCACGTCCCCGATCGAATCATAGTTTGCCGCCTGTGCAGTTTCATCCTGCCCGGACGGAGCCGCCGTATCCGAACCATCCGGTCCCATGCTGCCGCAGGCTGTAAGCATCCAAGCAGACAGGAGGGACAGCATTATCGCCCTCCCAGAGTATCCCCATCTCAGTTTCCTGTTTTTTCTTTTTTGATCTCTCATTTACTCATTCTCCCCGTTTTGCTCTGTTCCGCTCATTTCTTCTGTTCATACAGAAAACGGATGTATTCATATAATTCTGGAAAACTGATCCTGCATTCCCCGTTCCATATCCTGACAGGGATCTCTGCATCAAATCCATATATCACCGGATATTCTTCATTTTCAAAATCATACACTACAACTGTCTTCCGTTCCGGATCGATCATCCAGTACTCTCTCACTCCCGCGTCCATATATTTCTGAAGCTTAATGACAGAATCTTTCTTTTTCGTTGACTTTGAAAGCACTTCAATAACAAAGTCGGGCGCTCCATAAACGCAGCGGCTGATGATCTTATCTCTGCCGCACACGATAATCACATCCGGCTGCACCATAGTCTTATTATCACAGTCCAGCTGGACATCCAGAGGAGAGATCATAGGAAGACATTCTCCCTTTTTTTCCAAAACATGTCCCAGAAGTTTGCTGTAAATGAATCCGGCGATCAGCTGATGGGCTGAAGTAGGAGCCGTCATATCATAGATCACTCCGTCGATCAGTTCCACCCGCATATCATCCGGGATCTGATAATAATCATCCAGCGTGTAGTCGCCCTGGCTTTTTGTCAGATAAGCGCTTTTCGGTTCCCTCAGAAACATTCCTTTTCTGCAGTAATTTTATGACAGGATCATATCACACAAAATTCCATTTTTCAATTATATCAGATGTCAAAATATCCATTTTATTTCCATTTGGTTCTTTTTCAGAAATCCGGTTGCATTCGCCTGCCGTACCGACTAAAATAGGCATGGAAGAAGAATGCATAAATGTGTTCATCAATTCTGAAATTTCAGGAACATTTATTTGCAGCGGCGGAGGTGGCTTACTTGAAAAAGATCATGATCATTGACGATGACGTCTGCATCGGCGACATGCTTGAAGAACTTCTTGCAAAAGAAAACTACAGTACCGTGCGGGCGTACTCCGGGACGGAAGCCCTCTTGTACCTTTCATCCCACAGGCCGGATCTGATCCTGCTTGATCTGATGCTGCCGGGCTTAAGCGGCGAAGAACTGCTGCCGTTGATCCGCAATATTCCCGTTATCGTCCTGAGCGCAAAAGCAGACATAAACGATAAGGTGGAACTGCTCATGGGCGGCGCCGCGGACTATATCACAAAACCATTTCACAGTGCAGAGCTGCTGGCCCGCATTGCCGTACAGCTTCGGGAAACTGCCGCTGCAGCACAAAAAGAGGATTCTTCTATCCTGTCTTTTGACGCGATCCGGCTGGACAGTTCTTCCCGGACTGTCACCGTATCTGGAATGCTCGTTCACCTCACAAAAACCGAATATGCCATCTTAAAACTTCTGCTCCGTAATCCTTCCCAGGTGATCACTAAGTCCCTCATGCTGGAACGGATCAGCGAAGATACTCCAGACTGTGTGGAAAGTTCACTGAAAGTTCACATAAGCAATCTACGGAAGAAACTAAAAAGTATCAATGGAAAAGATTATATTGAGTCCGTATGGGGAATCGGTTTTAAAATGAACGAAGATCTGACCACATCGGATGAATCTTAACCATTTCTTTACCTTTATCTTTACCGGTTTCTTAACCCCTGCCGGATAAAATAGTCCTCGTAAAAAATCAATACACCATGAATTGACAGGAGGCCTGAACTATGGACTATATTCTGACAGCAGATTCACTTTGCAAACGATACCGGCGTTTTCAGGCGCTGGACGACTTTTCCATCCATGTGCCAAAGGGCGCTATTTATGGCTTTATCGGAAAGAACGGAGCCGGAAAGACGACTCTGATCCGCCTGATCTGCGGACTGCAGGAACCCACATCCGGGAATTACTCCCTGTACGGGGCGCGCAATACTGAACCCGGTATTGCCAGATACCGCCGGAGGATGGGGGCCGTTGTAGAAACCCCCTCTATTTATCTGGATATGACAGCTGAGGATAACTTAAAGGAACAGTACCGGATCATCGGACTCCCTTCATTTGACGATATCCCTGAGCTTCTGGAACTTGTGGGCCTGGCTGACACGGGACGAAAAAAGGCGAAAAACTTTTCTCTTGGAATGAGGCAGCGTCTCGGCATCGCTATCGCTCTTGCCGGAAATCCTGATTTTCTCGTCCTGGATGAACCCATCAACGGGCTTGATCCCCAGGGTATCATAGAGATCCGTGAACTGATCCTGAAACTGAACCGGGAAAACGGCATTACATTTCTCATATCCAGCCATATCCTTGACGAACTTGGAAGGCTTGCCACCCACTATGGATTCATCGAAAAAGGCCGCATGGTAAAAGAGATAAGCGCGAAAGAACTGGATGCGGCATGCCGCAAATGCATCCGTGTCCAGGTGTCTGATATCAAAGCATTTTCCCGCGTACTGGATGAGATTGGCCTGGAATACAAAATTTTTTCCGATACAATGGCCGACATTTACGGAAAGATCAACATCACCCGTCTTGTTCTGGCTCTCGACAAAGAAAACTGCGACGTGATCTCGCTGACCGAGCGGGAGGAAAGTCTGGAGAGCTATTATGTCAATCTGATCGGAGGAAAGAAAAATGAGTAGATTATTAGGTGCAGGTTTTTCACGCTTGAAGAAAAGCAAATGTTTCTGGGGTTTTATGATCTTTATGTTCTTGTTCGGCGGGTATCTCAGGATCGCCGAATTTTACAATCAGGAGAGATATGACGTACCGATTCCCCTTGACAGCGGATTTTTTACGTATGTCACAGTGATCGGAATCCTGCTGTCCGCATTTATCAGTCTGTTTATCGGCACCGAGTACAACGACGGCACGATCCGCAACAAACTGGTCATCGGACATACCCGGGTCTCCATCTATCTGTCGAATCTGATCGTATGTCTTACTGCCGGACTCCTGATGTGTCTGTCTTTCCTGTGCGCGTCCCTTCTGATCGGCATACCGCTCTTAAGCCCTTTTTCCATAGAGACGCGGGACATTGTAGTTATGGTGCTGGTCAGCTTTATGATGAGCTTCGCGTTTACAGGGCTTCTTACTCTGACCGCAATGATCTGCCAGAGCCGGGCAGTCACCGCGGTGATCAACATCCTGGCAGTGTTTTTTCTGCTCCTGGTTTCTATCACCATCATGTCAGGTTTAAACCAGCCGGAGGTATGGGAGAGTTACAGTTACACTGATGACTATGGAAATGAGATCACAGTACCCGCTGAGCCGAATCCCGACTATCCAAGAGGCGCCCTGCGGGATATAATGGAATTCTGCAATGACTTTCTGCCCTCCGGCCAGGTAATGCAGCTCTCCATGATGTCAGTAAACGAACCGGCTCTGCTTTCACTTTACTCTGCCGGCATCCTTCTGGTATCTACAGGCGTTGGCATATTTATCTTTCGGAAGGAAAATATCAAATAAGATGATCAAGAGGGCTTAAATGCCCTCTTTCTCTGGAGGTAGTTTATGATATTCTGGTTATGGATCCTGATTGGAATACTTGTCCTGATTCTTTTCTTTCTGGCAATCAAAATCTATCTGCTCAAAAAAGCGGCCAGGGAAATACGGGAGAAATTTGCCGACCGTATCGCCTCGGACACCAATACTCTCATAGACATTGGGAGCCGCGACCAGGATATGAAATACCTTGCCGAAGAAATAAATATACAACTAAAGCAACTGCGAAACGACCGTCTTCGTTACCAGCAGGGAGACTGGGAATTAAAAGACGCAGTTACAAATATTTCCCACGATCTGCGCACACCGCTCACAGCCATCTGCGGATATCTGGATCTGCTGGAGGACGAAGAAAAATCTGAAAATGCCGCCCGCTATCTGAAGATCATACGGGGACGCACGGAAATCCTGAAACAGTTGTCGGAAGAGCTGTTCCGATACTCCGTATTTACCACCGTGTCAAACGGTACAAAGAGCGAACCGGTTGTTTTAAACCGCATACTGGAGGACAGCGTATCCGGCTTCTATGCCGCTCTGCGCTCCCGGGGGATCACTCCCGAAATCCGTATGCCTGATGGCAGGGTTCACCGTATGCTGAACAGAAACGCCGTTTCCCGCATCTTCGGAAATCTGATCGGCAATGCACTGAAATACAGCGATGGAGATCTGATCATAGAACTCGACGAATCCGGAAGGCTGTTGTTTGCCAATCACGCATCCGGGCTGGACGAGATTGAAACCGGGCGTCTCTTCGACCGCTTCTATACAGTAGAGACAGCCTCTTCCGGTTCCACCGGACTGGGGCTCTCTATCGCCCGGGCTCTGACAGAGCAGATGGGAGGGAAGATCGGGGCTGTGTACGAGGAGGGGATGCTGAAAGTGAGCGTAGTATTTTCAGAGAAGGTGGATGGGAAGGCATAACGGTTTTATTTATTTTCTTAAGTCTGATCCGAGATACTGTCAGTACATTTACAAATTTCCTCCACCGCATACAGCGGAAGATTAACAAGCCAGCCCTCTTTTTTGTAGTCTGTCATTGAGGTACGAACAGAAATCTGAGGGTGGAATTTTTCTCGATAGGTTTTCAGACTCTTTGCTTTCAGATTAATCTCTGCCTTAACTTCCACGGGAACAATTTGTGTGCCGGTATCAATAACAAAATCCACCTCACAGGAGCCTCGGTCGTTGGTATAGTAATAAACCCCCAGATTGTCTATCGTTTTAAGCTGCTGACATACATACTGCTCTGTTAAAGCGCCTTTAAATTCAGTAAATAAATCATTGCCGTCCAGCAGAGTTCCCTGTCGCAGACCTGTCATGCAGCCAAGAAGTCCTACATCGACAATAAACAGTTTAAATGCTTTTAAATCTTCATAGGCTTTCAGCGGAATCCCTGCCGTATTGATACGGCTTACTTTGTGGATAAGGCCGCAGTCACAAAGCCACATGATAGCTGCTTCATATTCCTTCGCCCGTCCTCCTTCACGTACAAGACCATAAATAAATTTTTTGTTTTCTTTTGCGAGCTGTGCGGGAATACTGTTCCAGACCATCCGTATTTTAGGCACGATTTCTATCGGAGCGTGTTTGGAAAAGTCCTGTTCATATGCGGCCAGTATCCGCTTTTGAATTGCACGTACCTCTGTAAAATCCTTTTCCTCGATAAAACTCTGCACTGCCTCCGGCATGCCGCCTACAAAGTAATATTGCTTGAGTGCATCTATATAAGTCTGCTTAAAAGCAGCGACCATTTGATAATCCTGTCTGTCAAGGAGCCCGGCAAAGCGTTCTCCGGCAGATGCCATTAAAAACTCTCTGAAAGAAAGAGGCGACAGCGTCAAAAAGTCTACTTTTCCTACAGGAAATGACGTACCCTCATGCAAAGCAATCCCTAGAAGAGAACCAGCGCAGATAATGTGGTACTCCGGCACATTTTCATAAAAATATTTTAAGGAAGAAAGCGCCCGGGGCACTTCCTGCACCTCATCAAATATCAGAAGCGTATTATTCGGATCAATTTTTCTGCCGGCATACAGTTCAATCCCCATAATCAAACGATCGGTGTCCAGATCAGCCGCAAACAAATCCGCCATTCTGGAATTAGAATCGAAATTAATATATACAGCATCAACATAAGCTTTCCTGCCAAATTCTTTCATCAGCCAGGTTTTTCCAACCTGCCTCGCTCCCTCAATAATCAACGGTTTGCGATGCTTGCCTGCTTTCCATCTGTAAAGTTTTTCTATTGCAGTCCGATACATAAACACACCCTCTTCTAAAAATAGCCTGTCTGTATTATATCATATGTTTTACAAAATATACAGCGATATTCTGTTGTTAGTTAACATTTTTTACACCGAATAAGTTTCATAATATACAATTAATACTTGAATATTTATAAATTCAATCTTTAGAAAGAGAAAACCTGCAGATGCTTCCACAAAAAAAGAGGGAACATGTCGCCGCAATTATCAAAGATATAAGGCACTTATTTGCTTTTTAATATTTACTTTACATTGTATATACGCTTTTCCGTAATCACTCCATCCATCCTGAGATCCCACTCCTCTGCCGGGATCGCCTCCTCCGTCATCTTCTCCTGGCACAGCGCGATCCTCCTGCATCCTGTCCGGGCCAGGTACCTGTCATAGTATCCCCCGCCGTAGCCCAGACGCCTGCCGTCCCGGCTGCAGGACAGGCAGGGCACAAATGCCAGATCGATCTCTCCCGGGCAGATCAGTGGACAGGCTTCATCCGGTTCCGGTATGCCGTACATCCCCGGCTTAAGCTGATCCAGACTTGTTACTGACCGTACTTCCATGACGCCTTTTTCGATGCATCTGGGAACCCCCAGCCGTTTTCCGGCAGACAGGATATGTTCGAGTATGAGGCTGGTGTCGATCTCTCCATCGGTTCCCACATAGCAGAATATGGTTTCTGCACTCTGATACTCCGAAAGAGAAATGACATGCCGGAAAATCTGTCTGTCAGCGTCTTTTCTATATTTCTCCGGCAGATTGGCCCTGCGCCTTTTCAGTTCTTTTCTCATCTCCCGCTTACGGCCTGCGGCTGTTCCGCCTGTCGTTTCCTTTGAAAATATATTGTCCACTGTACTTTTCCTTTCCGTTTTTCCTACTCCTGCTCCGCCTGGGCGTCCTCGATCAGCAGAGAGTCCAGAAAATCCATATCTTCTTCATTTGCCTCAAAAGAAGTCAGGCCTGTCTTTTTCACACGTACAAAGACGTCTTTTACTTCTCCGTAAAGAGAACCCTTATCCAGCGCCTCTCGCAGGACATCATAGTAGATCTGGTACACCTGTTTCTGCATCTCCTCTTCTGTGGGCATCTCTCCGCCCTGCATCACACTGTCCGTAATCTGGTCCGCATACTCCTGGGCTTTCTGCTGAAATGTATCGTAGGTATCAGAAAATAATGTAACCGGCTTGACCTTCACGTTGACCGTATAGCCTCCGCCCTCCTGGCGTTCCGGCTCTCCTACCGTATAATTCACGCTCTCCGCCAGTTCTCCAAAAAGTTCCCTGTACTGCGGCCTCAGTTCTTCCGGCATATCAGAAGCGTCAAATCCCTCCATCGTCGCATCCAGATTATCCTCAAACACAGCCTTTGCCTCTTCTTCTGAAACTCCGGTCATCTCAACATAAGCTCCGGTTTTTCCTTTATAGGAAACATCGAGGACAGCCTGAACATAATCTCCCGCGTCATACCGGTTTATGTAAGCGTAGAATCCCGCCGCCAGGCCGGCGGCTGTCACAGCCAGTACGGCAATGCATATTATAATGATCTTCTTTTTCTTCGTCATGGTTCCTCCTCCTTTTTTCGCAGGAAAGCGGAACCATCCGCCCCGTCTCATTGCAGGAATATCACGGACAGAAACACAGCATTTCCCGCTGTAATCTGCCACAGTATAACATGTCGGCAAAGAGAAATATGCCGAATCCTGTCATCCGGTCATTCCCTTTCAGCATAATGTTCTGCCTGCCCGGCCTCCGAAGAGACCATATCTTCCGAGCGCAGGACACAGTCGATCTCTATTGTAGAATTTGTCTCTGCATCCTCCACCACTGCTTTTACATCCGAATAATCCAGTGGACAAAGGAGGGGCTGCAGATCAAACACTTCCGGGACAAGCCGGGGCTGCCAGACTGCGATCTCTTCCGGGGTGTCGTAGTATTTCCAGCTGACGCCTCCCACCGTACCCGGCGGTGTTCCATATCCTTCATACATCTCTACCGAGAGCACCTGGTAATCTTCGATTCCCCACCCCGTATCTATGCCGTATTTTTCAAGGAACGCACAGGTTCGCCCAAAAGAGGGGTAGACCGGCATTTCACGTACCATGCCGTCCTCCCCGGCTTCAACAAGGAGGATTCCCACCGGAAGGACGCCGGAGAGATCCGCCATCTTCATTTCTGTCCTGTCCTCTCTGTATGCCTGTACCAGGGCTTCCTTTTCATCCTCCGTCACTTTCATGGCCCTTTCCTTCACACCGTCGTTCCAGGAGAAACGGGCTTTTCCTGCTTTATCCGCCTCAGGAGCCTGGAATGCGATTTCTTTATACTCCTCCGTCTCAAATACAGAGGAAAATGACTCAAATCCGGCCCGGTCCAGCGGATAGGTTCTGTAGCGCTCACTTCCGTCTTTCATATAATAACACACTGTCACATGGGTATAAACATCCTTCGGGGCCGGACTCCCATTCACTGCTGCCGACTTAAGCCACGCCGCAGCCGCTGTCCGTCCTTCACCGTCCAGACGGTACTCTTTGAGCTGACTGTCCGTCTTGTAGGAATCTTCCGCTGCCACCACATCCTGATACATACTGTAACTCATATTCAGACCGTCTATGCTGATCCCCACAGACGCCAGTTCTCCTTCACCGGGGAAATAGCTGTCATAAGGAGCCGCTCCGATGGGAAAAGCCGCAGCTGCACAGACCGCCGCTATGATCTCCCCTGCAAGCTGTTTCTTTCTTCGGAATATTTTCCCGGCGCCGCCCTGAAACTTCCACTCCATCAGGCAGTGCACCGCAAGTGCCGCCGATGCGCAGGAAGCAGCCGCCAGCACCCCTGCTGCCGGTCTGCTCTTCTGTGCCAGATTGGTCACATCCACCAGGAAAACGGAAATCCAGGCGCCTGCCAGAAGGCTGATGACGATTTCTGCCGCACGTTCTGCCGCAGGCGACAAATACGCTTTTCCTGTCCGCTCTGTCTTCCGTTTTCGCCCGGATGTGTAAATGACCAGAAGACATGCCAGTACCCAGGCCGCAGCCGCCCAGATATATACACTCTCCGGAACATATGCAAAGGCCTCCTGCTTTTCGTATATCCCGCTTCCCATCAGCCTGCCTGCCAGACTCATTGGGGCAAATATTCCCATCAGCCTGCTGATCAGAGGAATCTGATAGTAAGTCTGGAAGTAATTCTCTGCAGCCACATCACACACATTCTGCAGAAACACATCCCCCAGAAACAGGATGACTCCACAGGAGAGCAGCGCAGAGACGATAGTTCCGCAGATGACAAGACAGACGATCCCAATATGATAAAAGATCAGGAACACTCCCGCCGCAGCCAGGATACTCCTTCCTGTATAGCCCACGGACACAGACAAAAATCCGGCATCCACTGTTCCCTCATAAATCCCGCACAGAATCATCACGATCACCAGCGGCAGAAGAAAATGCACAAGCCCGTGTACGTACCTGCTCCAGAAGATGATCGCCCTGCTCACCGGAAGACTGTAGTACAGATCCTGCTTCTTCTGCTGAAGCAGATAGAAAAACTCAAAAAAAGACAGAAATAATCCCAGCCCTTCGCATATCCATGCAAGTTCTGTACTCCCCATCCCGAAATATATAAACTCCGTATCAAAACTCAGCCGCGTGACCATCGTGACTCCGTATATCATCAGCAGTCCCCAGGACACAAATGCGCACATATGTCCGCGTCCTGCCTCCTTTATCCATCTACTGAAGCACTTTGCGGATGTCATACCCTTTCCCCTCCATTTCAGCAATAAATATCTCTTCCAGTGTCATGGACACTTCTTCGATAAAGACCGGATTCCAGGTCCGTATCATAGCCTCCGTGATCTGGGCATCCCCTTTGATGACCAGCGTAACAAAACGTCCGTCAACAGCGCACTTTACTGTTTCCTCTCTGGCTTCCAGAGGGCCGATGTCCGTCCCCTTAGGAAAAATGCACTGGTATTTGTGGATCTCGCCTGCGCTGTCCTTCATATCTCTTGCTGTCACAAGGCCTCCCTTATGCAGGATCCCGATACTGCCGCATATATCTTCCAGATCATTGAGCTTGTGGGAAGCCACCGCTACGGTAAAATCCCTTTCCTTCATTTCCCTGCGGAACAGATTTTTCATCACTTCCGTGGCGATGGGATCCAGCCCGTCAAAGACCTCGTCGCACAAAAGATATTTTGTCCCTGCACACAGCGCCAGAATAAGAAAAGCCTGGCGCTTCATACCTTTGGAAAAGGTGCGGAGCGGCCGGTGCATATCCAGTTCCAGGGACTCTGCCATAACTGAGACGCCCGCTCTGTCCATGCCAGGGTACTGGCCGGCATAAAATCCCGCCATACTGTCCAGCGTGGCATTTGGAAAATAATAGGGCGTATCCGGCAAAAAAAATATCTTTTCCTTTTGAGCGGGCAGAAATCTGTATTCTTCACCGTCTATAAAAATGCTGCCGGAATCCGCGTCCAAAATCCCCGCAAGAATACGGAGCAGCGTGGTTTTTCCCGCCCCGTTCGTCCCCAGGATGCCAAACATGATCCCGTCAGGGATCTCCAGGGAAACATGATTGACTGCACAGATATCGTCAAAATGTTTTGTCAGATTTTTTATCTCGATCATAAATTATCCCCTTTTAAATAGCAGCTCAGACAAACCGCCGTCTTTTACAACCAGGGATATTATATCATTATTACAATATTATTACAAATATTTCCTGTTTGCTTAATATTTTCTTAATAATTCATTTTCTGTCAGATGAGTGCCCGATTATAAGATCCGGTGCAGATTTAACAGCGAGGATCATTAAAAGCCAAAACTGCCGGGAACATGCTGCATCTCAGCTGCATACATGATCCCGGCAGTCATACGCTTTTTACAACCTTTTTATTATAGATCTAATTCTTCGGCATTTCTTCGGCCATAATGTTAAGGGGCGTCATACCTTCCGGCGCTTTCTCTTCCATCCACAGGCTGCAGCTGCAGCGGCCGCTCCGGCCAGTGCAAGGGTACCCCATACAGCTGTTCTCGAATCGTCGCCTGTCTGCACAGCTTTGTTCTCGTCCTGATTGCCAGAGCCTTCGTTTGTCTTGTCTCCGTCCTGATCGCCGGATCCTGTCCCGGCTCCACTGCCCGGCACAGCTTCCAGCGCATCTATCGCTTTCTGCAGAGCTGCCGCAGCATTGTCTACGTCTGTCTGCGATGCGTCATGGTTTGCGTCGATCTTTACTGCCGCCGCCAGTGCCTGCCGGAGCGCATTCCAGCTTTCTTTTGTATAGTCTGATTCTTTCAGGCCGCTTACTTTTGCGATCAGGTTCTGCAGCACGCTCTTATCCGATACACGTACCAGTGCGTCACGAGCATCATTCAATGCTTTTGCTGCATCGTTTACTGCTGTCTGATCTGCTTTGTCGTTTCCATACACTTCTTTTGCCGTTTCAAGAGCTTCATACATCTTCGTCAGACTTGCTGTTGTGTATTCGCTGGCGTTAATAGCAGTGGCTCTGTCGATTGCAGCTTTCAGTTCTGTCTTGTCCACATCCTGCTGCGGTTCTTTCTCTATAAACTGCCAGGACTGAACTTCCATCAGCTCATCCTCTCCTTCACCGCTGTATACGAAGAAGAGTGTGTGCTCGCCCACTGCATTTTTTACGGAACAGGAAAGTGTAGTAAATTCATCACCATTTCCGCTTTCCACGTCCAGAGTACCGATCACTTCGCCGTCCGGGCTGTCAAGACGCAGCTCAATTGTTCCGCCTGCCGGTCCGGCAACCTTTGCCTCAAAAGTCTCAGCGCCGTTGTCGCCGAAGTCCACGCCGCCGATCGCAAGCCAGTCCCCATTGTTAATGGAAGAAAGCACCATATTGTTGCCTCCAAGATCTCTCGGCGCAATACCGGAATTCCAGCCGATCGTTGTTCCAGCCACCTCACTGTAGGGTGAGAAAGCCTTCAGCTGTGAAACTCCTTCCATATCTGCGTCAATCGGTTTGATGGATCCGTCTTCATAGTATTCTACCTCATTAATATGGGTAGAACGGTAACCTTTCTCGATTCCCAGAGCTTTTCCAAGCGTCTGTGCATGATAAGTTATGTAAGTTGTTCCGTTAAACTCAAAGAGCGCATGGTGGTTATTGCCGCCTACATTGAAGTAATAGGACGGATTCTGAAGGATCTCGCCGCCGTATGTATACGGTCCCATCGGGTCATCACTTACCATATAGCAGATAATTCCATATCCCGGATAACCTTCTATTTCAGAATGATTTCCCGAGAAGTTAGAGCAATAACTGTAGTAGTACTTTCCGTTTGCTTTATGAATGCCGCCGTCCTCAAACATGCAGGGAGCGTCGATCATCTGCGGAACTCCATCTGGATCATTCGCAAGACTGGTCATATTGTCCGCGAGCTTAACGATTCTCGCACTCTTCGGATTCAGATCCTGTCCTGCCGGCACACCGCCGCCAAATACCAGGTATCCGGTACCATCGTCGTCTACCATAACCGCCGGGTCAAAAATCCACGGTACACCCTGTACACCCTGAGTACTTCCATCGATCAGCGCTTTTTTGTTCGGATCTCTCCACGGTCCGACAGGAGACTCACCTTCCAGAACCCCGATTCCTCCGCCGCTGTTGCAGAAGTACAGGAAGAACTTGTCCACACCGTCAATCTGCTTATAGGCAACTGCCGGAGCCCAGGAGAAGTTCGCCCATTTGGCAACTCCATCCGGACCTGCAACCTGGATAAATCCATGATCTGTCCAGTTCACCATATCGTCAGAGGATATAACATGCAGCTTGTTGATATACGAGTAATCATTATCAATTTCATTTCCGTCCGCATCATACTGAAGCTTGTCTGCCGTCATATACAGGTAAACACGTCCGTCATAGACAAGGGCAAAGGGATCAGCGCCGTAATCGTAGTCGATCAGCGGATTGGAATTTCCAAGCAGTTTCGCAACCGCATTATTTTCCGGTTTTACAATAGACACATTTGCCGTTGCATTTCCGACACTGAATGCCGCATTCGCGCCTTCTGCCGTTACATAATCCACTCTCAGAGTAACTGTAGTATTTTCTGCCACGTAATTATTCAGTTTCAGTTTCAGCGTCGCGAACAGACGGTCGCCGCTGTTGTCGGCATACCCTGTATCTTCGCCTGTCACGCTGAGTTTCAGCTGATGGTTCGCGAATGTCCAGGAAGAAGTTCCACTGACATTTTCTCCGTTAAACTCTACATCAGCCACATCAAGGATTGACGGAATGTTAATGGATACCTCCATGCTGTCTGCCGTTCCTTCCGGCAGGCCGTCAATGTAAAGAGGCACTTCCAGTTCTGTGTTGATTATACCTGACACATCCTGTACATCGTCCATATTCACTTTCAGGTTTGTCTGCTCTGTATCAGCTCCGTCATTTACATGGAAATAATCCACATCCACATATCCGCCTGTAGCCTGTGTCGCGTAGTTGAATATCGCGAAACGGTAACCCATAAAGTGCGGAATTGTATAGGACATATTCAGAGTATTTCCGATCTTTTCCCATGTAGTTCCGTCCAGGCTGTAGTAAAAGTCTGCGTCATCTGCGTGCTGATAGAAATTAAAGTCTGCCCGTAAGTATACACGATCCTGGTCGATAGGAATATTTTCTATTTCCTGTGCCTCGCCGCCGTCTGCATTTACCATTATAATGGATTTCTGTCCATTTTCCATCTTAACGCCTACATAGCCGTAATTCGCCTGAAGGGCTGCAAGTCCTGCTACGTCGCCGTTCTTCATGTTGGCCGTCTCAATGGCGATATCACCGGAACATGTCGGGCCATATGTTCTCTGAGTCAGTGTATTTCTTGCATCCAGAAGACCTGTCGCCTTATTTGCAGTTGTCAGACGAAGATATCCGTCTCTTTCTGTCAGCGACCAGAACTTATTGTTCGGATTATGGTTCCACTGCCACTCCAGTTTCAGGTTGGAGCCGTTGTAATCATTTTCTCCGGCCTGCACAGTATCCGGATTGGCAAGTTTCTTCAGTGAAATGTCATCTACATAAAAATCAAACAGGTCATTTTCCTCATCAGGAGATGCACTATATGCTGTTTCAATAAAAATACTGCTGGATGACATATCTGCATCATTGGGAATCGTAAATTTCCCTTCTATGGTCGTCCACTCACCCCTTTTGACATTTGCATATGCCGCCACTTCAATACCTGTCCAGTCGCCGTTCTGAATACAGATATTAAAAGTTTTATTATCAGGGCCATCATTGTACTTCACCTTTGCAGATACCTGTACAAGCTGTCCCTGCTGGATCTTTCCTGTAATATCCTGCATTGGTCCGGAAGCTGTAGCAGTTCTGTCCGTAATCTTTGCCGACGTATTACCGCTGGCATGTTCTTCTGTCACTGCGGTGATCATTCCCGGATCCTTGGTCTTCCAGTTTTCTGTTCCATTTTCAAATCCGCCGTTAATAATTATTTCGTCCGGATCAACGTACTCCTCAGCAATAATAGATACGTCATCCAGATAGAAATCCATAAGATCATTGTCCGGATCCTGCTCTGACGTCCAGGTTGTCTCTACAAATACAAGAACTCTGGAAAGATCTGCATCGGAAGGAACTGTATAGTCAGCCTCGATCGTTCCCCACTCCCCTTTTGTAAGTGTCGCTGACGCCGCAGGACTTGTGCCGGCAAAATTGTTTGTTCCATACTGCATCGTAACATTGAATGCTCTGGTGGCAGGGCCCGTTTCATATTTCACCTTCGCGCTGATATGAAGCTTCTGTCCCTGCTGTACTTTTCCGGTCAGATCCTGCATCGGTCCGGATGTAGTGTCTTCTTTATCATATACTAAAAGACTGCTTTCTCCGGAAGCTTTATCATCTGAAGTCACTTCCATCTTCGCAGGTTTATTAAATGTCCTGAGTTCCCAGCCGTCCGTTCCATTTTCAAATCCGCCGTTAACAATAATCTCATTCGGATTCTGAACTTCTGTCGTCTCGGCAAGAACAGAGATATCGTCTGCATAGAAATCAAACAGATCGTTCGTCTCATCCGGTGACCCGTTATATGCGGTTTCAATAAATACACAGCTGTAAGACATATCAGCATCGGAAGGAATAGTATATGTTCCTTCGATCGTCGTCCAGTCGCCTTTTGTAACTGTCGCAGAAGCAGCTACATCAATCCCCTGCCAGTCGCCGTTCTGAACACAAAGATTAAATGTTTTGCTGTCAGGACCTTCTGTATATTTCACTTTAGCAGATACAGTAATTTCCTGTCCCTGCTTAAGTTTGCCAGTGAGATCCTGTCTCGGTCCTGATGCCGTCTTCGTACGATCCGTTATTTTTACACTCGTATTGTTGCTGGCATCGTCATCAGCCACAGCCTCCAGAGTGGCGTCTTCATTGCCCTCCCAGGATGCTATTCCATCATCAAAGCCGCCATTTACAATCAGTTCTGTCGATTCCCTTGCTGTCGGCGCGGCAGCTACAGCGGCCTGTGCCGACAGGACGGATGCAGCTGCTTCTGTATTTGCTGCAATGTCAGCCTCGCTGTTCAAATAAGGTGCTTTTTCCTCACCGTTATAAAACTCATCAGATACTACAATACTTTTTTCATCCTGTCCGCTTACGGGCATGTTCATAATAGGATCAATGGAGAATTCCGGCCAGCCATCCTCCCATGTAACTTTGGCCAGCATAGGGATACGCCCTACTGCACCATGATCCTGGAACAGCGGCGCATACCAGTCGCCATCCGGAGTATCAACGATACCGCCCTGAGCAACACCTGCACCGTCCATCTGTCCGTCTACTTCAATTCCCGTATCCAGCATCAGTCTGCACTCCCAGTCTCCTGTGAGCGAATCTGACCGCCAGCAGATTTCCTGACGTTTTCCGTCCTTCGGCCACTGGATCATAAAGATATAATACTTATCATTAATTTTGTAGGCATGAGCGCCCTCAGCGGCAAGATTCACGCCTTCTCCGTAATTTGCGTTCTCAATGATAGTCCGATCCAGACCGCCGTCTTTATATGTAACATTACCTTCTGCATCTTCCTGCAGTTCTCTTACATGCACAGAACCGGAGCCTGTAAACATATAAATGTGAGTCCCGTCCTCCTGATCGTCAAAAAGAAGGGACAGGTCGTGATTATAACCGTCCAGAACCGATTTCTTCCACACACCGTTTTCAATGTCTGTGGTTGAGAATACATAGGTTTTCTCAGTTGTCTTGCTGGATGCAGATACATAGAATTTGCCGTCATGATACTTGATGCTTGCGGCCCATGTTCCGTCTCCATATGCTTTTTTTCCGTTTCTGAGGGACAGCTCATCGCTGTCATCCAGAATATCATAACAATAGTTCACGATTTCCCAGTTTACCAGATCCTTCGACTTCATGATCGGCATGCCGGGTGACAGATGCATGGTTGTACTGACCATGTAATAATTATCCTCCACCCGGATCACATCCAGATCCGGCACATCCGAATAAATCACAGGATTGGTAAAAGTACCGTCTCCATTATCGGATGAAGTGCTTCCTGCAGCCTGCACCGGAACCGGCAGCATACATGCCGCCAGTACGACTGCAGCCGCTGATCTTAAAAATCTGCGAAAGCTGCTTTTCCATTTTCTTCTTTCCATAATACTTTCTCCTTTTCTACACCTTTCTTCTGCTTTCTTAAATTATTTTCTGACTATTTTACCCCCCTCCCCGGTATAATTTTCTGACCATTTTAGATTATATCATAATAGCACTTCCTAGTCTGTTCAATTTTTTCTCATTTTTGTTCATTTTTTTCAGAAAAAAGATGCCACAGGCTTTTCTCTCATGAGATATGCCTGTGGCATCTTTCTATGTGCATATATTTATTCAAATCTGATCTTCATATATGACCGGATCTCCTCCACACATTTTTCAAAGCCCAGTTTTGCACTATTGAGGCACAGATCATAATTTCTGGCATCCGCCCATTTGTGCCCGGTATGATATTCGTAAAAATCTGCCCGGTACCGGTCTGTCTTCTCAATATATTTCTGCATTTCTTTTTCAGTCATACTGTGCCTCTCCATTGCACGTTCCAGACAAAACTGTCTGTCCGCGTGGATAAACACACTGACAACGTTTGGATAGTCCTTCAGGACATAATCCGCGCACCTGCCGATAATGACACACGTCTCTTTTGCAGCCAGTTCCTTGATCACCTTTGCCTGATAGTTAAACAGGTTATCGTCTGATACAAAATCCCTGTCTTCCGGCGGAAGGAGCTGCCCCTCATATGGTCTGTTCAGGATCCGGAACCAGCCTGCGCGTCTTATCTTCTCGTCCGACATGCCGAACAGCCTTTCGTTTATACCGCTGTCCTCAGAAGCCATCCGCAGGATTTCCCTGCTGTAGCAGTTCACGCCCAGTTCTTTCGCCAGCATGGCGCCGATCGTTTTCCCTCCGCTTCCGTACTGTCTTGAAATCGTGATCACAATATTTTTCATAGCACGTCCCCCTATTCTCCAAGATACGCTTTTTTAATGGAATCATCCTCCAGCAGGTCTTTTGCATTTCCCTCAAGGGTAATATTTCCCGTCTCCAGGACGTATGCTCTGTCCGCAATGGAAAGAGCCTTTTTTGCATTCTGCTCTACCAGGAGCACTGTAGTGCCGCTCTCGCTTACTGAGCGTATGATATCGAAGATCTCGTTTACCAGAATAGGCGACAGCCCCATGGACGGTTCGTCCATCAGGATAATGCTGGGTTTTGACATTAATGCCCTGCCCATCGCAAGCATCTGCTGTTCGCCTCCGCTCAGGGTTCCCGCCATCTGATTTTTTCTCTCTTCCAGGCGGGGGAATCTCTTGTACACGCTCTTCAGGCTCTCCTCGATCTCTGCCTTATCCGTTCTGGTATAAGCGCCCATTTTCAGGTTTTCATATACGCTGAGTTCTGCAAACACACGGCGTCCCTCCGGGACATGCGCCATTCCCATAGATACGATCTTGTGCGCCGGAACTTTCGTAATATCTTTTCCCTGAAAGATAACCTTCCCTTTCTTAGGAGAAAGGAGACCGGTAACTGTGTGGAGAGTAGTCGTTTTGCCCGCTCCGTTTGCACCGATCAGAGCTATGACCTCTCCTTTGTCCACGTGGAACGATATGCCCTTTATAGCCTGGATCACTCCGTAATATACTTCCAAATCTTTCACTTCAAGCATAGCCATTGCCGTTTCCTCCTATTCTCCAAGATATGCAGCGATCACCTGGGGATCGTTGAGCACATCTGTCGTTTTTCCCTGCGCAAGCACCTCGCCGAAATTGAGCACCGTCAGCTTTTCGCAGATTCCGCTCACCAGTTTCATATCATGCTCGATAAGGAGAATCGTCATATGGAATTTTTCCCGAACTAACTGGATCATCTCCATCAGACTGCCTGTCTCGTTCGGGTTCATGCCCGCTGCTGGTTCGTCCAGGAGAAGCAGCTTGGGATCCGTGGCCAGAGCCCTTGCAATTTCCAGTTTTCTCTGCTCTCCATAAGGAAGGTTGGACGCCAGGACATCCGCATGTTCCTCCAGTTCAAATACTTTCAGAATCTCCATTGCCCTTTCATTCATTTCCTTCTCCACCTTAAAATACCGGGGGAGTCTTAAGACGCCCTCAATGGCAGAGTATTTATGATGGTTATGAAGACCTACTTTTACATTGTCCAGCACACTGAGCTGTTTGAAAAGACGGATATTCTGAAAAGTCCTGGCAATTCCCGCCTTGCTGATATCAATCGTCTTTTTTCCTGTAATATCTTTGCCGTCAAGTGTGATTTTTCCTGTATCCGGTTTGTACACCCCTGTAAGAAGGTTAAATACGGTTGTCTTGCCGGCTCCGTTCGGACCGATCAGGCCATAAAGTTCCCCTTTTTCAATGGAAATGTCAAATCCGTTTACCGCGCGGAGACCGCCAAATGATATACCTAGATTTTTTACATCCAATAACGCAGCCATTATTTTACAGCCTCCTTTTTCTTTCTTCCGAAGGAAAGATATTTTTCTCTCCACTCAATCGCCTTCGGAGCCCAATTAAAGAGCATCATTATGATCAGCACGATCGCATAGATGAGCATACGGTAATCGGACAAACCTCGAAGCAGTTCCGGAAGAAGTGTAAGAATTACTGCCGCGATCATGGAACCTCTGATATTTCCGATTCCGCCGAGAACGACGAATACAAGTATCATAATAGACTGATTGTACCCGAAGTTATTTGTAGTAGCTGTCAGTGTGGACAGATTGTGCGCATAAAGCACTCCCGCCGAGCCCGCCAGAGCCGCAGAAACGGTAAACGCCATCAGTTTATATTTTGTTATATTTATTCCGATGGACTCCGACGCGATCCGGTTGTCACGGATGGACATGATCGCCCTTCCTGATCTGGAATTCGTCAGGTTGATTACAATAAACAATGTAATCAGGACAAGAATAATACCGATCAAAAATGTTGCATCTCTGGGTGTCCCGGTAATTCCCTGGGGGCCGCTGATGATCATCGTGCCATCCGAATCCAGAGCCATAACATCCTGCGTGGAAATATGGAATCCGCTTGAGTCCTTTCCGATATAAAGAACGTTTACCAGATTCTTAATAATCTCTCCGAACGCCAGTGTGACGATCGCCAGATAGTCGCCTTTCAGACGCAGTACCGGAATTCCGATCAGCAGGCCGAACACTGCGGCCGCGGCAACGCCGATCAGGAGCGCCAGGAAAAACCTCAGACCGTCAGACTCCATTTCTCCCCGCATACATTTGGAAAAAAATGCGCTGGCGAAAGCTCCCACGCACATAAAACCTGCATGGCCCAGACTCAGCTCACCGAGAATACCTACAACAAGGTTCAGCGATATCGCCAGTATTGCGTAGATGCACAGCGGCACCATAAGCCCTTCCATAAGACTGGAAATGCTCCCGGAATTAATCATTGTCTGCACAATAATATAGGCCAGGATAACAATCCCATAAGTAATAATATTGCTTCTTGTCTGTTTGCTTATTTTCTTCTTTGTCTTTGTCATGTCGCCCACCTACACTTTCTCCTGAATCTTTTTCCCTAAGAGTCCCGTAGGCTTCACCAGAAGCACGACAATCAAAACGGCAAAAACAATCGCATCCGCCATCTGGGAAGAAATATACGCTCTGCCCAGGATCTCGATAACGCCCAGAAGCAAGCCGCCGATAAATGCACCCGGTATGGATCCGATACCTCCGAAGACAGCCGCCACAAAAGCCTTGATACCGGGCATGGCGCCTGTGTAAGGCGTCAGCGTCGGATATGCGGAACAAAGCAGCACGCCTGCGATGGCCGCCAGAGCAGATCCAATCGCAAAAGTCAGGGCGATCGTTCCGTTTACATTGATTCCCATAAGCTGCGCAGCGCCTCTGTCCTCGGAAACAGCACGCATTGCCTGTCCCTGTTTTGATTTCTGTACAAATATCATCAGAACGACCATGATAAGAATGCAGGCGCCAATCGTTACGATCGTCTCACCCGATATATTTAATTTCCCATCTGCCAGTGAAACTCCGTCCCACTTAATTACAGACGGAAATGTCTGCGCATTCGGCCCAAATATAAGAAGCGCTATGTTCTGAAGCAGATAGCTGACACCGATAGCTGTGATCAGTACTGCCAGTGATGAAGATGCGTTTCGAAGCGGCCGGTAGGCGATGCCCTCGATCACTACACCAAGCACCGTACAGACAACTACTGCGATCAGCACTCCTATAACAGGAGGCAGACCTGCCTGCGACATTGCCATCAGCGCCGTGTAAGCCCCGATCATAATAACATCTCCGTGAGCAAAGTTCAGCATCTTTGCGATTCCGTAGACCATCGTATAGCCCAGCGCGATAATCGCATAAACGCTTCCGAGACTCAGCCCGTTAATTAAATACGATATAAAACTCATACCCATTCCCTTCCATCTGTTTATCGTTTTCTGTAAAATGACGAGTTCCGTTTCCGAAAACTCCTCCTGCCGGCTGAAAGTTTCTGCTCATTCGGTACATCTGCCAGCTGAGGGTAATTATATCACACAAAACATAGTCTTATCAATACAAAAACGAGTCCGCTCGGTTTTTTATTGCAACAGTTCAGCTATCTGTCATCAGGAGACGGATTTATGCTTGCATAAGAATCCGTCTCCTGATGACAGATGTGCTGAGCGCCAGTTTATGAGGAAAACAGCGTCGCCAGCCGCAGTAAGCACGCAGTGCGGTTTTCCGAATGGCGCAGGCTGAATTGTCTGCTTCTATAAGCCATGCAGGAGAAAAGACACAGAGTTTTCGGGTAAGCTGGCTTACTAAGATAACTCTGGGGATTTTCTCCTATAGGGCGGATGACCGCAGCGAGAAAGCTACAGCCCTCTGTGGATAAGGTTAAGCCCCTCTGCCAAATCTTCCACATCCATCTGCCCAGGGGCAGACCTATGACCTACAGAACCAAATGTCATAGCAGAGCCAAACACTTCCCCACACAGTCGGCTGATACTGCCTGTTCCTGCCATGGACATAGTGATAATCGGCCGGTCAGCGTAATTCGACGCCATTTCCTCCGTTGCTGCCAGAAGCGTAAGCACATCTTTTTTATTTTGGGGCATCACTGCGATTTTGGGAATGTCCGCGCCAAGTTCCTGCATCTTTCTCAAACGCAAAACAATCTCTTCCCGGGATGGCGTTTTCTGAAAATCATGGCTGGAAACCACGACTTTCACACCATATTTGTGAGCAGTCTCGACCAGTATTTTCACATATCCTTCCCCTGCAGATAATTCCACATCTACCAGATCAATAAGGCCGGTTGCTGCTGCATTCTGGTTCAATTTTACATAGTCTTCCACAGCTGCCTGTCTCTGTCCGCCCTCCTGTAAAGTACGGAACGTAAAAAGCAGCGGCATCTCCCCCAGTACATCTCTCAGTTCTTCCAACGTCTTCTTCGTCTCCCGGAAGTCGAAAATATCTTCATACCAATCCACGCGCCATTCTGCCACATGTGCTTTCGTCTCTGATATTTTCGCGGCTGCATCCAAAATTGCCGCTTTTGTCTTTTCCACAATGGGAACACAGATTTTGGGCATTCCTGTGCCAATCTCGACATTTCTAACTTTAACTGGATTCATATTTTGTCCTTTCGTTATAGATATTTTACTTAAGGATGCCACAATTTCCGATAAATTTCTACAGCAAATTTATATAACTGAAAGTATCCTCTCTATACAAGGGCATACACAGTCAGTAAAGAGTAATTCTTGCTGCTGCAAAAAATCCCGGCTCTTTCCCCTGAAAAGAGGGCAAAGGAGCCGGGAATCTTCTTCAAAAAACTACGTTATATCTGTTCTTACTCAAGAACTATATATTTTCCGCCTTCAACCTGAACAACGATCGGCTCTTTTGACGGCTCGCCGTCTTCAGTCCAGCTGATCTGCGTTCCTGTAAGGCCGTCGATCGTGATCTCAGTCATAGAAGTCTTCAGAGCGTCACAGATCTCGGAAATGCTCATATCCGGTTTAACATCTGCATTTTCAATAGCTTCCTTCATTACATACACACAATCATATGCATCTGCTGCAAACTGAATTGGAGTTTCACCAAACTCTGCCTCATAAGCAGCAACGAATGCCTGTGTCTTCTCGTCATCTGAATCTGCAGTAAACGGAGTCAGGAACATCACGCCTTCCGCCAGAGATGCGTCAAATCCTTCCAGATTAAGAATTCCGTCCATACCGTCAACTCCAAACCAGATCGGATCAAATCCTGCATTGTTTGCCTGCGCAAGGATAAGGGACGCTTCCTGGTAGTAGATCGGAAGGAATACAAGTTCTGCGCCTGCATCTTTTGCCTTCTGGATCTGAACAGAGAAGTCTGTCTTACTGTCTGCTGTAAATGCCTCAGAAGCTACAATCTCAAGTCCTACTGACTTTGCTTCTTCCTCAAATTTCTGACGGATTCCTGTAGAATATGTGTCTGAACTGTTGTAGATCACGGCAATCTTTGTCGCAATACCATTTTCTGAAATGTAATCCGCAGAAGCTTTACCCTGATCCGGGTCAGAGAAGCACATACGGAACGCATTGTCATACTGGATACTCTCTACAGCTGTTGCCGAAGGTGTAAGCTGGAACATATTGTCCGCATGAGTCTCCTCAACTACAGCAACACACGGTGTGGATGTAGTCGTACCGATCAGCATCTGCATACCCCAGTCTTTCAGCGTGTTGTAAGCATTTACAGACTTCTCAGCGTCACTCTGGTCGTCCTCGAAGCTGTACTCGATCTGACAGCCGTTGATGCCTCCGGCCTCATTAATCTCGTCCACTGCAAGCTGAATACCATTTTTAACAGCTGTACCGTAGATTGCATTGTCACCTGTTGTAGGTCCGATCCCTCCGATATAAAATTTATCCGGATCTCTCGAATCCGCGCCACCGTCACTTCCGCAGGCCGCCATAGAAACGACAAGCGCTGACGCAAGAGCAACACTGGCTGCTTTTTTTAACATTTTCATAATAATCCTCCTCCCTGAAATGCTAATGTTACTATCGTACCCTTGAAGAAGGCTTTTGTCAAGGGCAGAAGTTATTGATACAAAAAATTAAAGAGGGCAAACAGCTGACTTTGCCTGCCCTCTCATTATCATCTTCTTCTATGGCTGATATCTCTGAAATACTTCAAATGCTCTGGCGTCGTCTGTCACAGCATTTAGAACCAGCGGCCCCGAAAGATCCAGGCTGAAGATACCAAGAAAAGATCTTGCATCAACGACCCGTCTTCCTGACACCAGGTCAAATTCTCCTCTGATGTCTGCAATCTCCCTGATAAATTTCTCAATCATTTCATAAGTTTTAAACTGAATATTCATCGTTCTCCTCATAGTCTCTCCTCCTGTCAAAAAAAGAGACAATAAATATGCCGTCCATCATCGGACAAACCTATTTATTGTCTCATGCTTTTCGTTTCGCTGATACAAATATATGTATTATATTATCAAATCAGAACCTGGTTTGCAACTGTTTTTTATTATTTTGTCAATAAAAAGAAATGGCCGTGAATTGGAAAAAGCACCTGAAAGAATACTCTCTCAGGTGCTCCCTCTCATCCCTGTGTAAATGTCTATGTACCTTCAAAACTACATACAAAGAATCAATCCATCCATGCCTATTCCCGCTCTGGTTATGCCCTCGACC
>DXDR01000033.1 GCA_019115385.1 Candidatus Mediterraneibacter avicola
AATGTTATCTGCATATTTCATACGTTTATGTATATTTTTTCGTTGCTGGCCTTTTGAACAAATTCCTTTATTTACTAAACGAATTGCCGAACGTTTAATATCTTTTTCTTGATCACTATTACATGAACAAAGATTTAAAAAACTAGAAGGAAATCCATTTCCATATATTAATAAAACTCGAAATAGTATAGCACTGCAACAGTCTAAGCTCTTTTTAATAATTGCTATGGGAATAGAGTCAAAATTGTCTACAGTACCTGCATTCCACTCTTCATCTAACATTTCTTTTAAATCATAGAAATCCGCTGATTTATTCGCTATGATAGAAAGTGTTTCAATTCCAATTTTAGTCCAGCTATCTTTTCCTTTTTCTAATACATACTTCTTAAACACTTCTTGTTCACTCACAGCAATGTTCTTTTTTGGTCTCCTTGTATATAATTCCCAAAAATATTGTTCTGCTGATTTAATATCTAGTGTTACATTTTTATTTTCTGTTTCTTTATTTCCTCCAGTTGAAACTGGATCAGATAATAATCTTATTTCATTCTCTAAACCACGTAATAGTTTTAAGAAACAATATGGATTTGTTTCTGTAAGTGCAAATCTAGATTTATTACAACAAGAAGTTTTTTCTAATAAACTTCTTATTCCTTCCGGCACATTAATACGACATTTTCCTTCTACTTTATTATCTTTTAACTCATCCACTCCGATAAACAACAAATTTTTATTTCTAAAAATTGTTTCTAAGAATAACATTGTGTATGGCTTCTTTTCTTCCCATGAATATTTTAAATTATTTATGTCGTCTTGAGGTTCATAATTTAGAGGATAATGTGCAGCAAAATCCCAATCTGATAAAAGCATTCTTTTAGGGTTATCACTACTACCATATAATTTAACGAGTATCGGTGAATTATTATCTTCGGCAACGGGCAAAATATTAATCCCCAGATAAGAATTAAGTCTTCTCTGCCATTTAGGAGATGTTAACATAGAATAAGGCGTACATACATTTAAACCATCAATTGGCATGGCCTTCTCATACTCCAAAAGTGCTTCAACTGTCTCATCTTGACATGTAGTTAATATAATGTCATTCAGGATTTTTATCAGACTTAAAGAATTATCCTTAAGGGACTGATTTACATTGCATTTTGCAAATTCGACATTCATTCTTTCAATAGATGGAAGATTTTTTGCATAACACTCTCTTCTTTCCAGTTGCAATTTTCGATAATTATCAACAAACAAAGCTCCATCCCACACATTTCCAAAAAGTAAACTCTTTATAAGTTTATAATCTTGATTTTGCACTGCTTCATACATTCTCTCAGTATCATATGAACTAAGCTTATTATTTTCAATAGCATCTTGTACCATTTGTATTATTAGCTGCTTTTTATTTTCCATCTCACAATTTTTAACAGATTGTATACATATAGTTATATTTTCTCCCAAAAATAATATCCACTCTTTAGGATTTTTAACTATATCCTCAGCTAATAATTTTAAATTTTCCTTAGTGATTCTTGTTATATCTTCACATTTTTCGAAATCCGTTGTTTTATATTCTTGATCCATAATTTTATTAACCCTCATTTTATTTATCCAATGATCTCAATTTTTCCACAATCTTATTCAATCTTTTTTCATCTCCTAATTTTTCCAATATTAATTCGCTTTCTGCCCACTTACTCCTAGCCTTATACTTATAATTTTGTTTCTCCGTAATGCCTTTTCCCTCTGATGCATATTGATAGGCATGTCCATAATAATCTAATGTATCTGCTAAACCTTTTATATCTCCGAGCCAACGATAGCATTCTTCTGCCAATCCATACATACGTTCTACATTAATAATATACTTTTCATCATTGCCTTGTCCGCTTGTACGAGCACAAGTTTCCATCGCTTGTATTACATTAGCAAAACCTCTCCAATTAATATGGCTATAATAACAGCAAAAAGCTTCTATATAGCATCTGACCGCATCATATAGCCATCCATTGGAGTAGCGTGCCCTACCATTTTCGTCTATTTCTTCTTCACTCTTCACGAGAAAATATATATACTCTTCTTCCGAACATACTTTTTGTTCCTCTAGAAAAAAATATTGTGAATTATCTTTTCCCCAGATATTGTTAAATTCTGTAACTAAATCTCCCATACATTTTAAAATATATGCATTCCCTGTTTTATCTCTATGATTAGCATATAATTCTGAAGCAGCATTATAATATTTAATTACATTTAAAAGATTATCTCTAGTTTTCCCTCCCTTGTTTGATGTATAAGATAACGCATATAATTCTCCAATACGCTGATTGTAATATGCTTCTCCCCACTTATCTTCTATTTTCAAATATAAATCATATGCCCTTTTCATAGACGCTACTATTTCATCAATTGAATTTTTTGAATAGTTTTGTATCAACAAGACGCCTGCTTTAATACGTAAACATTCCTTACGATCACCATTTTCATTGTCACCATTTGTGGATTTAAAATTTTTAATTAGGCACTCATTGCATAGCTTAATAGCTTTATTATAATATTGCACTGCATCATCTTTTCTGCCTAGTAATCTCTGGATATCCCCCATAACCCGATTCATACCTGCAACTTTATATAAAATTGTATTATGAGATTGCGAATATGCCTCCAAAAGCTGTTTAACTAACATAAATGCATGTTGAGGTGCATAATGATAAAAATGTGAAAAATTATATCCTATTTTCAATATAGCTTCTTCTAATTCCTCTTTTTCTTCACTACTAAGAATACAATGCATTAAAAAGCGTATAATTGACTTTATCTCATAATGCAATACCAGATTTAACTTTCTATTCTTCATCCTTCCTTCATCATTTTTAACTTTTTCCCCAAGAGAATCTAATACTTCAATAATGGCTTTTTCTGGATTAATATAATTATCATTTTTTAAATCATCATCTGGATGTATTGTATTCTCTATAAATTTTTCAGCCTCTTTTATTGCGTATGTTCTTAATTCATATTGGCTAGGCTGCATAGTATATATTCTAAAGTTTCTCAAACCATTTGATCCATAACTTTTCTTCTCATTATCTATCCTATCAGTAAAATTTTTATACAACTGATTCATAGCTTCATTACCATTAGATAGCGGTTTTAGGAAAAATTCTTCTACACACTCAACCATATTGTTAAGTAGTATAACTTCTTTTTCCTCCTCCGTTTCGATACACAAACCAATATTTTTCATATAGCGCAAAGTCTTTCTTGACAAATCAGGATCTTGATATTGAGTTTTATCAACATTATTTTCTAAAAAAGTATTTAGAAATTCGACTGGAAAATTTCCGGGATACTCCCCAAGTAATCCCCATATCCATAAAATATTTTTTATTATATTAATTTGTTCACTCTCCCTCTTTTCACTAAAGTTATGTTCATCAAGTAGATAATTCCACAGTATTCTTGTTACTGTCTGCTCTCCATCATCTCCAGGGCGATAATAATATTCCCACTCTTCAAACAGACTTGTTAAATCGCCTTTACTATTTGCATATATTCCTAATTGTTCTATTGTAGATGCACGAAAATCTTGTTTTCCCACTAATTTATTTATTACTTTATCTTCTAAATATGATATTTCTCTATAACGTCCAGAAATACACGCACTAAAGAAAACTTCCTTGGCATCCGTATTTTTCAGTTCCCCTATATGCCATACATAACAAGGAATATCTTCAGGATATTCATGACAAATAAAAATCACTCTCGTTTGATGGTTTTTCCAATAATTTAGCATTTCTTTAAATACATTCCATAATTGAGGAAATATTTTTTGATCTTTCAGTCCATCAATTCCCTCTAAAATAAGTACACTTCTCCAGTATCCCCCGCATCTCTCATTAACTTTTTCAGCAACTGTCTTCCAATCTGTTTGCGGTGGGATAATCGGCTCAACTATATTCATTGATTGAAATAGCTGTATACATATTTCATCCCAACTCCTACAATATTCCAGAGATATATAAAAAAATTGCAGAGTTTCTCTAGACCCCTCTTGAAATTCTATCAAACTTTTACATAAGGTACTTCTTCCCGAACCATGTTCACCTGTAATTGCTATAAGTGGACAGTCATCGGACGTATTTAATAAATTCCATATCTGTTGAGCCTCTTCTCGTCTTACATAGGACGAATCACGTTTCTCTATTATTGACATTTTTGACTGGTTTACAAGCTCTGTTGCTGTTAAATTGTCATATCTGAATTTGTCCCAAAGCATTTCCGGCGGCTGTGGATAGTACATTTTACGCCTTAAAAGATTTTCCATTAATAGGCCCAAGCAATAATCATGAAAATATACCTTTCTTTCCATTTGATTATTACACATTTCTACAGGCATAATATCCTCATCATAAAAAATTGGATAAACACCATACTTTTTTTCCAAGACTTCTGCAAATTTCTTATCATCCTCCTCTTCCCATTTTCTTGAAAGAAACGCAAAGTGAGGTGGAAATTTTATACTAGAATTTTTTTCAGATTCATCTTTTGCTTTTTTAAGTTCATCCAGAATCCTATCTTCGCCTAATGAGTATCCCAAAAAAATTATTGTAGTGCTTTTAAAAATTTCTCTGAGTAATTTAGGCATCACCCCTTGATAAGCTTCATCATATCCTTTCCGAGACAGTGCAATACTGCTTGCCTGCTCAATGCTACCATGAACCTTAAGTAACATAGGGACATCAGGAACTGTAACTCCTTCATCTGGCGTTAAGTCGTTTCGTTCTAATTGACTTTTCATCTGACTAATTTTCGCAATTACTGCCTGATATAGCCAACTTTCTTTATCTTCATTATTAGCATTTAAGTTTTGTACACTTTGATTGAGGTCTCTATAGGAGTAGCTAAATAAAGAAGGATAGCATTTTTCCAAAGCTCTATCATAGTTTGTCGTTATTAGTACTCCTTTAAAAAGTCTATGAAAATAGCTCTGATATTCAGGCACCCTCCCATGCTCATTCATTAATTCAGAATCAAATTCACGATACAACGCTTTAACAGCTGCACTTTTCTTGTTTATTCCTTCATTTCCGACGTAATAACGTAATTGTCGAAGTATAGAATCTGCAGTTTTTGTACTCGTCTTATTTTTTAAGACAAATTTTTCAACATTCTTTTTATAATCTTCTTCATTATCATCAAAAATGCATTCTGCGATTTCTTCCATCCAATGAAAATTGCTTTTATTAGCGGCATCTTTAAAATCAGGTTTTTCCGTACAGTTTAAGGCTTTATCAACAATATCTGCACACATAGCCGAATAATTTTCCGCTACAATATCTTTCAGAAGACGACTCCACGTTTTATAACACCAAGCAGACATTCCGGCACCTATAAAAGGAACTAATGGAAATTGTGAACTGCAAAGCATTTCCCAGTTTTTTTCATTTTTTCTTTGTCCGCGATTCAAAAGTTTATCAAAGCTTTTCTGCCTTATCTTTAGTGTATTGTCCATGCCCAATTCCCCCTATCATTTCTTACTTGTATTTTGTCTCAAAAAAAATAACAAATCCTCGTTATTCTCCAATACGCATGTTAAAAAGCACAACTAAAGTAGAATACCTAATAATCTTAATAAAAAAAGGCAATAGAAACCCTGCTGTTCCTATTACCTGTCCATACACCATATAATAATTATAACAAAATGAATATTTTTTTCAATATATAGAATATTCAATCTTACCAATTACTTTAGAATTTTAAAATAAATATTCATGCTTTATGCACAATGGCTTAATATAAATTACACATCTACTAAAACTCTTGTTTTTATCTATTAGAGCTAATTAAAAATGGTTTTTTAAGTATTATATCCCTCACTGTACTCAATAGTACAATTTTATTGTAACTCTTGCCTGTCTTCAAAAAAATTCTTTCGTATACATTATAGTTTTACACATAGCACACTTTTTTCTTTTTGTGTAAACCATGTCGTCTTAGTCCGAATTTTCGGACATTGTCAACACAAAACACATAATTCTATTCAGGTACTATTTATAGCCAGGATATGGCCGATCCCGTTTTTCTGGTACAGCTTTTTCATCTCCTCATCCAATCCGCCTTTTTCGCCCAGAAGCACGGCGCTCATCGTATTTCCGTAATATTCTCCGAGATGAGCGGTCAGAGTATCCTTCCAGCCGGATTTCAGACGCTGCAGAAAGTCCTTTATCCGGTCGGTTTTTGCTGATATGATTTCTATATTTTCCGCCCACACAAAAAAGTGGATATCCTGTTTTCTATAGTAGAATTTCTGATCAAAATTCCCAGGATTGCGCGCCTCTTCAAATATCTCGGCCTGCCCTGAGATGCGGAGCCTGTTTCCGGCTCTGATTCTGCTTTTGGTCTGATCTGGTCTGACATAAACCAGCACTTTTGACTCGCCGATCTCCCGATCCGCAATAGAAATGTGATTATCCGTAAGGAATACCGCGTTCACTTTCTTCTTTTCATCCATCCGTTCCACAGTTCCCGTAAGGACAATCTGTCTGGATCCGTCTGCAAGAACAGCCGCTGTCCCGGACAGATTGTCCCCGTCCGCCTGCAGAAAAAGCGCCGTCCTTGCAGCCTGTATAATAAGAAATAATGTACAGAATGTACACAGGGGTCGTTTCATGTTTCATCGTCTTCAGCTGCGACCCAATCCATATCCTCCTCCAGAGGCCTGGACAGATCCACGGCCTCCATATATGTATTATCCGATTCTCCGTTGATCGTGATCTGCACCTGATCGGCCTCTGTTCCCTCAACCAGAGAATTCACGATCGAATAAACAGTCAGTTCCGGCACGATATCATAAGCGCCGGTAAGAAATGTGCTGTCAAAATTCACATAGCAGATCCTGTCCTTGATCGTAACACTGAGCAGATTCGTATCCGGATTGATCACAGGCCCCGCATCTCCGCCTTGGGGACCCTGCATCAGCTTTTCCACGATCAGCTTTTCCCTGGACACATTGCTGCTGTATCTGACGTCCATTTTCTGTGCCACCAGTTTATCTCCGTCCTCGTTTGCAAAATACAGCACCAGCGTCCCTGTCTGGTATGCGCTCGGAGATGACGCTGTATTTTCCACAAAATCATCCGCATTCATAAGTCCCACAGTTCTGCCGTCTCCATCCTTCAGACTCTCTCCCTCCACAGAAAACGAGACTGCATTGATGCCGTCTACCCGTACAAGGGACTGTACAACTGCGGCTCTCACCAGCTTTTCCTCCAGACTTTCCATCCGAAGATATGCACCGTTAAAGTCTACCGTGAGAATACCGCCGCTCATCTCGCATTCTGCGACCTCCACATCCTCGGGAAATACGGTGGTGTATTCAATCTCAGAAGCTGGTTTTTTCATCTCTTTTAATATAGCTTCTGCCTGTTCCAGCGGGTCTTCCTCATCAAATTCAAAGGTAATCTTTACAAGCCCGGTCCGGTCTGTATTCAGGCTGTATATATAAGAGTCGTCTCCGCCTACGTCCGTCCGCTTCGCGCATGCAGTGAGGAGAACTGTCAGGACAGGAAGCAGCAAGAATACTGCCCTTCTCAATATTTTCATTTTCTCGCCTCCTATGCAGCTACATAAGTGAGAGGGATCCTTACCGTAAATGTCGTTCCCTCTCCCTCAATGCTGTGAACCTTAATAGAGCCTCTGTGCACGATCACCGCGTTTCTTGCAATGGCAAGACCCAGTCCTGTTCCGCCGATCTCTCTGGAATGGGACTTGTCCACCCGGTAAAACCGTTCAAAAATGTGATCCTGGTCTTTTTCCGGAATACCGATACCCGAGTCCTCCACTTTGATATAGAAAAACTTGTGGTCTGCATTAAGAGATACATGGACCCAGCCATTATCTGTGTTATATTTGATCGCGTTCTCCACCAGATTGGACACGGCAAGAGAAAGCTTCGTCTCGTCAATTTCGGCAGATACCGGACGGAAACTCTCCATGACGATCTCAACGTTTTTCTTTTCCGCGATCGGTTTCAGCCGTTTCAATATCTGTTCCAGCAGTTCGTTGATATTGACCGTCTGTATATTAATATTCTGTCCTGTTTTATCCATTTTTACAAGGGAAAGCAGATCTGTAATGATCTGGTTTTCCCTGTCGATCTCTTTTGCGATGTCGCCCATGAATTCCTGATACATCTCCACCGGCACATTTTCCTGCTCCAGAAGTGAATCCGCAAGCACTTTCATAGATGTCATGGGAGTTTTCAGTTCATGGGAGACATTGGATACAAATTCTTCCCGCGATTCATCAAGCAGCTTCAGCCTGCCCAGCATTTTGTTAAATGCCTCGCTCATTTGCCGGGTCTCTGTATATGTCTCTACATGAAGGACATCATCGCTGTAACCCTCCGTTACACTCTCGATCGCCTTTGTGATCCTGTGAAGCGGCCGCACTACTCTGTCTGCCGCGAATACTCCCGCGAGAGCGAGCAGGATCATCGCTATCCCGATAAGCACACTGCCCTGGGTATACATCTCGGTAATCGTATCTTCAATACTGTCTGTTGAAACGCTGGCCTGCATAACCCCTGCAGTCCCCTCCCCGTCAGGCCCGGGGATCGGAGTGGAAACTTCGATATAGTGATTTTTCTTGTCGTAATAACTGACTGTTTCTCCCTGCATTGAGCGGACCACATTTTCGGACACATCCGTTTTCCCCTCGTCGAGGCTGTACGTGTCCTTGACAACTCTGAGCTGTCCGTCGATAACCATGACCCGCCCGTTATAGATATCTGTCAGCTGTGAAAGATTCGCATTGATAACTTCGGATGATGTGTCGGAAAGATATCCGTAAGTGCCGAACTGATTACATAGAATTGTGCACTGATTCTGGATTTCCGCAGTCTGCAGTTCAACCGCTCTGGACTCATAATATGTCACAATTCCAAAAAGCGCAGCCAGACAGGGCACAAGCCCCGCCAGCATAATGATCACGATCATGCGCACCCGCAGATTTCGAAATATCCTGTCTCTGATTTTAAGCTGCAGCTTACCCCTGGAAATAATA
Organism: Candidatus Mediterraneibacter avicola; assembly: GCA_019115385.1. Taxonomy (GTDB): domain Bacteria; phylum Bacillota; class Clostridia; order Lachnospirales; family Lachnospiraceae; genus Mediterraneibacter; species Mediterraneibacter avicola. Next base: position 9,070 of record DXDR01000033.1, read on the forward strand.
ACCCACTCCCCACTTCGTATGTACGTATTTCGGTTCGCTTGGATTTACCTCGATCTTTTCTCTCAGCCTCCTGATATGGACATCCACTGTCCTGGCGTCTCCGGGATAGTCGTAACCCCAGATAAGATTAAGAAGGTTTTCCCTGCTGTATACCTTATTCGGGTTCATGGCAAGAAGCTCCAGCACATCAAACTCCTTTGCCGTCAGGTTGATCTCCCTTTCTCCGATGAACACTCTCCTGCTCTCACAGTCGATCTTCATGTTCCCCTTGATAAGGACCGGACTCCCGGCCGGTTCTTTCCTCTTGGTCGTGCGGCGCATGATCGCCTTTATCCGCGCCTTGACTTCGAGAATGTTAAATGGTTTGGTTATGTAGTCGTCAGCGCCGTATTCCAGCCCCAGTATTTTATCCATATCCTCGCTTTTTGCCGTCAGCATGACGATCGGCATATCCGAGAACTCTCTGATCTCCTGACACACCTCAAAGCCGTCCTTTCTGGGAAGCATTACATCCAGCAGTACCAGGTCATATTCGCAGTTCCTGGCAAACTCCAGTGCCTCTTCCCCGTCGTAGGCGCAGTCCACTTCCATTCCCTCCTGCTCCAGACTGAACCGGATTCCCTTTACGATTAATTTTTCGTCATCCACAACCAATATCTTCTTACTCATACTCCAACAATTCGTCTCCCTGCTTATATAGTTATGTTATCCTTTATTTTATTAAATACTCCCTCCTTGATTCCCTCAATCTGCATCAGTTCCTCTGTGCTTTTGAACCGCCCGTGTTCCTGTCGGTAATCCAAAATGCTCTGGGCTTTTGCCTCGCCGATACCGGTGAGTTCCATGAGTTCCTCTTTTCCGGCTGTATTAATATTTATCTTTCCCTGCAAATTTCCGTCCGCACTGTCGGTTATCCCGCTTCCTTCAACCCCTGTGCCGTACTTCTGTGACTCCTCCACAGTCGGCACATAGATGCGCCCTCCGTCTGTTATAAGTTCCGCCTGATTGATATACTCGCCGGCCGCATCATCTGTCATGCCTCCGGCCATCTCGACCGCCTCAAACACACGCGCATCGCTTTTCAGTTTATATACTCCCGGAGAATGTACCGCCCCGCACACATAGACATAAGCGTATATCTCCTCATTTTCCCCACAGTCCTCCTGTGGATCTGAATTTTCCTCTGCCCCGGATCCATCTGTCAATTCCAGTTCTTCAAGTCCGTCGTCCTGCTTTTGGCCGCAGCCGGCAAGCAAAAAAGACGCTCCTATAAGAGCCGCCAGCATTGTGAAAATCCTCAAATCGCCTCGCATATTTCCCTCACAATCCGCAGACTGTGAGAATAACCCCTTTATGCCGGACATAAAAACGGCGCACGGAAACCCCGATGTTCCTGAAGGACACCCGGCTCTTCCCGTGAACCCGGCTGTGTATGCAGCCTGTTACTATTGTAACGAATTTCAATCAAAAAAACAATAGAGAATTACATGTTTGTTACAGCTTTATTGAACATTTATTACAGTTCTATTCTGATCCGTCCACCCGCTCTTACTCCCACTGGAAAATTGCAATGCCCGCGATCGCCAGCACAAGCCCGCCCAGCTTTCTCCAGTCAAAAGGCTCTCTGTCCATGCCAAAAAGTCCGAAAAGTTCGATCACATACGACACGGCGAGCTGTGCGATCACAATGAGAAGAGCGGATCTGGCCGGGCCCAGAGCATCTATGCTCCTGATCACCGTCCACGTAATACCGGCTCCGATCACCCCTCCCAGAAGCATGTATCTGGGTTCCACTTTTCCAAGCGCCGCAATGCTGTCGCGTCCTGTTGCGAGCCACACCACAAGACAGACTGCAAATGCAGTAAGCTGCACCCATCCGTTGCTGACCCATACGCCTGTTGTTTTTGTTACCTGCGTGTTAAATACGCCCTGTACACTCATCAGGGCGCCCGATAAAAGAGCAATAAAAAAACCGATCATCTTCCTACCTCCATATGCTGCTGTCTGCATATTTCAGTATATCCGATAACCGGTTCCTTTATTCCCGCGAGCAACGAGCCAGGCGGACATGCGGGCATGTCCATTTGGCGACTGCCGCGAGGGTCTAATACCCCGATCCAAGCATACGGGGCATCAAGCAGGCAGCGATGCAAGCATCGGGCTATTAGACTCCCGGCGCCTTTTCTGCAGAGTCTGCCTACCGAAGCGCTTTCTTCATTTTTTCTATCATTTCGTCGATATGCTTTTCTTCCACGATCAGCGGCGGCACAAAACGGAATACATTTCCCTGGGCCTGAATGATCAGAAGCCCTTCTTCGATCGCCCGCGCGTTTACCTCAGCCAGAGGCTTTGTAACCACAATCCCCTGCATCAGTCCGGTTCCCCTGCGCTCAGTCACACAGTCCAGTTCTTCTACAAGTTCATCCAGTTTCTTTGTCAGATACGGCGCAACCTTATTCACATGGCCAACAATGTCCTCTCTCTCAAAGATTTCAATTACCTTTTTTACAGCAGTACACGCCAGCGGATTTCCTCCGTATGTGGCGCCGTGATCGCCGGGCTGCAGGGAGTATGCCGCCACTTCCTCGGTCATGGCGAATGCCCCCACCGGGATTCCGTTTCCGATGGCTTTGGCCATGGTAAGAATATCCGGTCTCACACCGTACCCCTGCCATGCAAACATGTTTCCGGTCCTCCCCATACCGCACTGCACTTCGTCACAGATCATAAGAATGTTGTTTTCATCACAGATCCTGCGGATTCCTTCCATAAATTCCCGCGTGGCCAGATTGATGCCTCCCTCGCCCTGCAGGGGTTCCAGGATAATCGCGCAGGTCTTGTCGCTCACCAGCGCTTCCACGCTGTCCAGATCATTGAATCTAGCAAACTTCACGCCCGGCACCAGAGGTTCAAAAGGTTCCCGATAGGGCGTATGCCCCGTCACAGACACCGCCCCGAAGGTTCTCCCGTGGAAAGAATTCTCCATCGCAATAAACTCATACCGTCCGGTTTTCTTCGTGTACGCATACCTTCTTGCCGCCTTCAGAGCTCCTTCGTTTGCCTCGCCGCCGCTGTTTGTAAAAAACACCCGATCCATGCCGCAGACCCGGTTCAGCTCCCTGGCCGCCTCTCCACAGCTTTCATGATAATAGAGATTGGACGTGTGATACAGCCGGTCGATCTGGTCTTTCAGGGCTTCATTCAGTTCCCGGCAGTCATACCCCAGGCCTGTCACAGCAAATCCCGCCGCAAAATCAAGATATTCCTTTCCCTCCGTGTCATAAAGGTACATCCCCTCTCCATGATCAAGAGCGATCGGAAACCGGTTGTATACATGGATCAGATTTTCCTCCGCCGCTTTTATCTTACTGTTCACCATAATAATACCTGCTTTCTTTACTGTTTAATATCGCTGTTCCGATTCCTTTGTTTGTAAAGATTTCCAGAAGGAGACAGTGGGGAATTCGGCCGTCCAGGATATGTACCCTGGAAACCCCGTGTGCGATCGCGTCAATACAGTTCTGCAGCTTCGGGAGCATGCCGCCTCCGATGTTCCCGGACGCCATCAGCTTCTTCGCGTCATCCACCCACAGTTCCGAGATCAGAGTGGACGGATCTTCCGGATCCTCATATACTCCTTCTATATCGGTCAAAAAGGCCAGTTTTTCCGCCCTTACCGCCCGCGCAATGGCACAGGCAGCGTCGTCGGCGTTGATATTATAAGTATTATAATCATCGTCAAGCCCCACCGGACATATGATAGGCAGGAAATCGTTCTCCAGAAGGTCAAAAAGGACCGGGGCATTGACATGCTTGATTTCTCCTACATAACCGATATCCTGTCCGTCCGAATACTTCTTGTCCACTCTCAGAAGTCCTCCGTCTTTTCCGCTGATGCCGATAGCGCGCACGCCCAGGCTTTCCACAAGCTGTACCAGGCTTTTATTTACACGGCCCAGTACCATCTCCGCGATTTCCATTGTATTTTCGTCAGTCACGCGCAGGCCGTTGATAAACTTCGGTTCCATCCCTGTCTTCGCCACCCATTTGCTGATCTCCTTGCCTCCGCCGTGAACGATAATGGGCTTGAACCCGACCAGTTTGAGCAGAGTGACATCTTCAATTACTCTTTTTTTCAGTTCTTCGTCCACCATAGCGCTGCCACCGTATTTTACTACGATAATCTTCCTGTTAAAGCGCTGGATATAGGGCAGAGCCTCGATCAGGACCTGTGCTTTATCCAGATATTGCTGCATATTTTCATTCATTGCTTCTGTTCTCCTTCCTCACTTCGCCTCAGCTCCGGTAGTCGGCGTTGATATTGATGTATTCATGGGTCAGGTCGCAGCCCCAGGCCGCAGCCTGCGCATCGCCTTCTCCGATATCTGCGGTGACTTTCACTTCCGGCTGAGAGAGGATTTCTGTAGCCTTCTCCTCGCTGTATTCCACAGCCACTCCGTTTTCAATGATCTTAAGTTTTCCCGCGCTGCTCTCAAAAAACAGGGTTACTTTTTCCGGATCGAACCTGGCTCCAGAGTATCCCATTGCGCAGAGGATCCGGCCCCAGTTGGCGTCATGTCCGGCGATCGCCGTCTTTGTCAGGCTGGAGCAGACAATGGACTTCGCCAGGACCTTCGCCTGTTCCTTCGACTGCGCCCCCACGATCTTTGCTTCAAACAGAGCAGTCGCTCCCTCTCCGTCGCCGGCCATCTTTTTTGCCAGCGTTTCATTTACATAATGAAGCGCTTCACAGAACTGGTCATACTCCGGCGTGCCGTATCGGATTTTTTCATTTTCCGCCCTGCCGTTGGCCAGCAGGAGCACTGTGTCGTTGGTGGATGTGTCCCCGTCCACGGAGATCATATTGTATGTGTCTTCCACATCCGCGCTCAACGCTTTTCTCAGAGCCTTTCCGGATATCTTTGCATCTGTTGTGATGAAGGAAAGCATGGTGCACATATTCGGGTGGATCATGCCCGAGCCCTTTGCCATCCCGCCGATAGTTACTGTCTTTCCTCCGACTTCAAATGTAACTGCCGCCTCCTTCGGCCTTGTATCTGTTGTCATGATCGCTTTTGCCGCAGCGGCGCCGCTCTCCCGGTCTGCTTTTCTCTCCGCTGCGAGGATGCGTATTCCTTTTTCTATTCTGTCCATTGGAATCTGCATTCCGATCACTCCGGTGGAGCCGATCAGTACACTGTCTGCATCCACATGCAGCGTACGCGCCGCCGCCTCTGCGGTCTTCCTGCAGCAGTCCATGCCCTCTTTTCCGGTACACGCATTTGCGATCCCTGAATTCACGATCACTGCCTGCGGCCTGAGTTTCCTTTCTATAATTGCTCTGTCCCATTTTACCGGAGCGGCTTTCACCACATTTGTCGTAAAGGTTCCCGCCGCCTTACATGGTTTTTCACTGTAGATCAGAGCCATATCTGTGCGGTCCTGGTATTTGATTCCCGCAGCGGCCGCAGCAGCCTCAAATCCCTTTGCCGCGGTCACGCCTCCGTCAATTCTGTTCATTTTCCTGCACTCCTTTTCCTTGTTACTGTTCGTTAAATGCCGTAATATTTTCCTCATTCAGAGTAAAATCATAATAATTCAGATCCGGCCGCTCTGTCCACCCGATCGTGTTCCAGAACGCATTTCCCACATCATTTCTTGTAAAAGCGATGAGAGACACTTTATTGATTTTTTCTCTCTGAAGGGCCTTCATACAAAATACAACCATATCCCTTCCAATCCCGTGCCGCCGGTACGCCTCGTCCACACACACATGATAGAGGCAGCCCCGTCTGCCGTCGTGGCCGCAGAGGATGCTGCCCACGATTTTTCCGTCTTTTTCCGCCACCACGCTGGTAGAAGGATTGCGCTGCAGAAAACGTTCCACCCCTTCTCTGGAATCATCAATACTGCGGATGCCGAAACCTCTGATTTTCTTCCAGAGGGCATACACCTGTTCATAGTCCTCAATCGTCATTACACGTATCATAGCCTTATGCACTCCATTCATATTACATTTTGGGACACCCTCATCTTTGATTGGGGACGTAGTAAAACCCGGTTTTACTACGTCCCCAATCAAACTACGGGAACATCGGGACTAGCTCCAGCCCTTCGCTTTCGCGCTTGCCAAACATCAGATTCATGTTCTGGACTGCCTGTCCGGCTGCGCCCTTGACCAGATTGTCTATAGCGCCCATCATGATGATCCGGTTTGTCCTGGGATCGATCTTAAATCCGATATCCACATAATTGCTGCCTTCTACCCATTTTGTTTCAGGGCAGGCGCCCGGGTCGAGGACACGGACAAATTTCTCGTCTCTATAATATTTGTCGTATACTGCTTTTATCTCTTCCTCTGTAACCTTCTCTGTCAGGCAGGCATACTCTGTGGCCAGTATGCCCCGGTTCATTGGTACGAGGTGTGGAGTGAAACTCAGTGTAACTTTTTTCCCTGCCGCATAGCCCAGCTGTTCCTCAATCTCCGGCGTATGCCTGTGTGAGGCTACGCCGTACGCTTTGATGTTTTCATTTACCTCACAGAAGAGGTTCGGCAGCTTAGCGCCTCTGCCGGCTCCTGATGTTCCGGATTTTGCGTCGATGATCAGGCTGTCCATGTCGATCAGTCCCTCTTTTGCCAGGGGATAAGCTGTCAGAATGGAACAGGTGGTGTAGCATCCCGGATTTGCCACGAGCCTGGCTTTTTTTACCTTCTCTCTGTTGATCTCACACAGGCCATATACCGCTTCCTCCAGAAACTGCGGCGCCTTATGCTCAATCTTGTACCACTCTTCGTAGACTGATACATCCTTGAGCCGGAAGTCTGCGCTCAGGTCGATCACCTTCGTTTTTGAAAGAATATCCTCATTTATAAGGGACGCGCACAGGCCCTGCGGCGTAGCTGTAAATATCACATCCACGAGAGAGGCAAGTTTCTCCATATTATCGTCCATGCAGGACGCATCCACGATCTGAAACATATTTCTGTATACGTCTGCATATTTCTGATCTATATAACTTCTGGAGCCGTACCACTCAATCTGAGCACCCGGGTGTCCCGTCAGGATTCTCACAAGCTCTGCGCCGGCATATCCGGTAGCGCCGATAATTCCAACTTTTATCATTTTTCCATTTTCCTTTCCTGTGAAATATTCACAGCGCCGGCAGACAAAGAACCAGACTTATCCGTTCTCATCCCCTCTGTCCGCTGACGCTTCAATTCTTAATGATATACTACATTTACAGGGAAGTAAAGCTTACTCCCTCGTGTTCAATGATTTATCGCAGCAGTTCAGCACGCGCTGTTCCTCTGATGAACCGGGCGCCCGTCAATGAGTAAAAAACAGTGGCAACAGCCACAATAAGCACGAAGTGCGGTTTTACGAATGGCGCCGGGTGAGCCGTTACGATTCATACTTGCATAATAATACAATATTTTTGCATATTATGCAAGCACTATTCTTTTTATATGTCCACAAAAAAACCGGAGTCTGTATCCGGGGAATAAACATTGTATGCTCCCTTTCCCACAGATCCAGGCTCCGGCAAATCCGTCCCGTCTATCCAGACTGTATTTCTTTCCGTACTTGCTTTTCTCTTGTCCGGGGGCCCTACTTTCGGATCTGTCCGCTGCCAAATCCGATATATTTCGTCGTTGTCAACGCCTGAAGTCCCATCGGGCCTCTTGCGTGAAGTTTCTGCGTACTGATGCCAATCTCCGCCCCGAATCCAAACTCAAATCCGTCTGTAAATCTGGTAGATGCATTCACATAGACAGCAGCGGCATCGATCTCATCTAAAAACTTCATCGCACGCTCGTAATCTTTTGTCACGATCGATTCTGAATGCCCGGTATTATATTTATTGATATGTTCGATAGCTTCGTCTATGGAATCCACTACTTTTATAGAAATAATGGCATCCAGATATTCTGTACCCCAGTCTTCTTCTGAAGCCGGAAGAATATCATCACTGACAGCACGCGCCCTCTCATCCCCGCGCATCTCCACATTATGCCCCTTTAATTTGGATACGATCCGGGGCAGTATCTCCCCCACCGCATCTGCGTGAATGACCAGCGATTCACAGGCATTGCACACCCCCATTCTCTGGGTCTTTGCGTTTTCTACGATTTCGGCTGCCATCCCCGGATCCGCCCCTGCGTCCACATATACATGGCAGTTCCCCGTTCCTGTCTCAATAACAGGGACCGTGCTGTTCTGTACTACATTCGCGATCAGCCCGGCTCCCCCTCTTGGGATAAGGACGTCGATCCATCCGTGCATCTTCATCATCTCATTGACAACTTCACGGCTTGTATCTTCCACGAGAAGTACAATATCCTGATTGAGCTTCATCTTCCGAAGTCCGGCTTTAATCGCCCGGACGACAGCCTGATTGGAATTGATCGCATCGCTTCCACCCCGCAGGATAACTGCGTTCCCCGTCTTAAAACAGAGCCCGAATGCATCAGCTGTCACATTCGGACGGGATTCATAAATAATTCCCACAACTCCCAGGGGAACCCTTTTCTGCCCGATCCGAAGTCCGTTCGGACGTGTTTTCATATACAGGACTTCTCCGATCGGATCATCCAGAGAAGCAATCTGTCTGAGCCCTTCGGCCATATCTGCAATTCGCTTTTCCGAAAGCGCAAGCCTGTCGATAAGAGACTGTTTCACTCCCTTTTCTCTTGCCGCCTCCAGATCTTTTTTATTCTCTTCAAGAATCATGTCCTGCTGGGCAAGCAGTTCATCTGCCACAGCGGTCAATCCTCTGTTTTTATCATCCGTGCCAAGCTTTGCTGCTTCTCTGGAAGCAGCTTTTGCATGTTTTGCGAGCATTTCCATGTAAGTTCCCATTTCAATCTCCTTTCTTCATCTGACTCGAAACATCTGCCGGCCTGGTCAGATTTCTGCGCCTATTTGTCTCATTTTACCACTATTTCTCAAACTGCGCTACATTTTTCTAAGTTTATCCGACCAGCAGCATCCACAACGATCCAGATTTATGCATGAAAAGAGATGCCCGGGCGGAGGCTGTGGCACGGAAGACGCGCTTTCGCCCGGGCACAGCGCGGCGGTACATAAGCGCGCAGAAAACCTGACGGCAGGCGTTAAAAGTTATAACATTGCAACTTTTAATTTTAGCCTGTCGTCAGGTTTTCTCAGTTTTCCTTCATCTGCGGAACGGAAAGGAAACTATACGCCTCTTATTCCGGAATCCGCTGTTCATTTATGTTCTGTGAACCCGCTGTTTTCAAAAAATCTCCACACCTGAGCTGCAGATAAATGTAAATTGATTATACGATTCCCTGCGCCTCCATAGCATCTACGACTTTCTCGAATCCAGCAATATTGGCTCCTACTACATAGTTGCCCTTGAAGCCGTATTTCTCAGCAGCGTTTGCTGCATTGTGGCAGATATTTACCATGATGTCTTTAAGTTTTGCGTCCACTTCCTCGAATGTCCAGCTCAGGCGCTCGCTGTTCTGTGACATCTCAAGTGCGGATGTAGCAACACCGCCTGCGTTTGCCGCTTTGCCCGGTGCGAAGATCACGCCATGCTGCTGCAGGTACTCTGTAGCCTCGATCGTTGTCGGCATATTTGCACCCTCTGCAACAACCTTGCATCCATTCTCCACGAGCATCTTGGCATCGTCAAGAAGCAGTTCGTTCTGAGTTGCACATGGAAGAGCAACGTCAACTTTAACAGACCATACGCCTCTTCCCTCATGGTACTCAGAGTTCGGACGATAGTTCTTGTACTCTGTAAGTCTTGCGCGTTTTACTTCTTTGATCTCTTTGAGCGCTGCAACGTCGATTCCCTCCGGATCATATACCCATCCGTTGGAGTCGCTGACTGTAACGACTTTGGCGCCAAGCTGCTGAGCTTTCTCTGTGGCATAGATCGCAACGTTTCCTGAACCGGATACGGCAACTGTCTTGCCTGCAAGTTCCATTCCGTTCAGCTTCATCAACTCGTCAGTGAAATACAGAAGTCCGTATCCTGTGGCCTCCGTACGTGCAAGGGAACCGCCATAGGAAAGTCCTTTTCCGGTGAGAACGCCTTCGTACACGCCGCGGATCCTCTTATACTGGCCGAACATATAACCGATCTCTCTTGCGCCTGTTCCGATGTCACCGGCCGGAACATCTGTGTCAGCGCCGATATGCTTGCACAGTTCTGTCATAAAGCTCTGGCAGAATGCCATAACTTCTCTGTCTGATTTTCCCTTCGGATCGAAGTCTGAACCACCTTTTCCTCCGCCGATCGGAAGACCTGTCAGTGAATTTTTGAAAATCTGCTCGAATCCGAGGAATTTGATGATACCGAGGTTTACTGACGGGTGAAGACGAAGTCCTCCCTTGTACGGTCCGATCGCGCTGTTGAACTGTACGCGGTATCCTGTGTTTACATGAACCTGTCCGTTATCGTCAACCCACGGTACACGGAACTTAAACTGTCTCTCCGGCTCTGTGATCCTCTCAAGGAGAGCTTCTTTGCGGAACTTCTCTTCATTTGCTTCGATCACCGGACGAAGAGACTCAAGCACTTCTTTGACTGCCTGATGGAATTCCGGCTCTGCCGGGTTTTTCTTTACGACAAGATCAATTACCTCATCAACGTAAGACATCTTAAACAACCTCCTAAAATAAAAATTGAGGCAGATAAATCTGCCCGCATTCCAGACATCTTTGTCTACCCGTTTATTTTATATAGAAAATGAATTAATGTCAATCAAAAATTTCAATATTTTACAGTTTTATCACTTTATTTCGATAAATTTGCAGGAAATTATATATGCATGTTGCAATCTTGCATTTATCGCATCCTGTGCATTATGAAAAACAGGATGCCACCGAAATGGCATCCTGCTCAAAGTGCACTTATTAATTATATTTACGTTTTCTAGCAGCTTCAGATTTTTTCTTACGTCTTACGCTTGGCTTTTCATAGTGTTCTCTCTTGCGGATTTCCTGCTGAATGCCAGCTTTAGCGCAGTTTCTTTT
>DXDR01000034.1 GCA_019115385.1 Candidatus Mediterraneibacter avicola
GAAATCGCACATGTCTCTTCCGAAGCACAGGAGGCCCAGAAAGACGACCAGGAACAGCTCTACCGCGAGGCAGCGCTGAAAAAACAGATTGATTATCTGCAAAAAGAACTGGATGAAATGCATCCGGAAAATATATCCGACGTCAGAAAGTTTGAGAAAAAGATTGAGGAATCCGGAATGAACAAAGAGGCCCGCCGCGAAGCAGACAAGGTTCTGAACCGTATGCGTCAGGAGGGAAAAGAGAGCCACGAATACGGGCTTCTCTATGACTATCTGGACTTTGTCACCAGTCTGTCCTGGAAGGCGCCGGAATTTACTCCGATCAATCTTGACCGGGCTGAAAAAATACTGGATGAAAATCATTACGGGCTGAAAAAGGTCAAAGACCGTATCATCCAGCAGCTGGCAGTCATGGCGCTGAACCGCAAGCAGTACGGTTCCATTCTCCTGTTTGTGGGAGCTCCCGGCACTGGCAAGACCAGCATCGGTCAGAGCATTGCAAAGGCTCTTGGCCGGGAATACGTGCGCATCAGCCTGGGCGGCATCCGGGATGAAGCCGAGATCCGCGGTCACCGCAGAACCTATGTTGGGGCCATGCCTGGCAGGATCATGGAGGCTATGAAGCGAAGCGGCGTCTCCAACCCGGTCATGGTGCTGGATGAAGTAGATAAGCTGGCGAAAGATTACGGCGGCGATCCGGCTAGCGCTCTTCTGGAAGTGCTTGACCCGGAGCAGAACAATACGTTTACGGACCATTATATGAACGTTCCCTACGATCTGTCAAATGTCCTCTTCGTATGTACCGCCAACACGACAGATACTATACCGGAACCGCTGTTGAATCGAATGGAAGTCATCTCATTTCCCGGCTATACAGCCGTTGAGAAATATCACATTGCCCGGAAGCATCTGATCCCAAAATCAATGGAGACCATGGGAATCAAAAAAAATATGCTCAAGATCACGGACGGAGCGCTCCGTCAGATCATTGATGAATATACGATGGAGTCCGGCGTCCGGGATCTGAAGAAATGTGTGGAAACCATCTGCAGATCCGCTGCTGTCGAACTGGTAAAAAATAATGCTGTCGAAGGAGATACGGAAGCTTCTGAAAGAAGCGGCATCTCCGTCACAAAGAGCAATCTGGCCGATTATCTGGGAAGAAGGCAGATTCATTCAGAGCGGAAATTAAGTACAAAAGCGCCCGGCGTCGTGACCGGTCTCGCATGGACGCGTGCAGGCGGAGCAATTCTCTTCATAGAGACAAAACTGACAGAAGGGAAGGGCAAACTGACGATCACCGGTCAGCTCGGCGATGTGATGAAAGAATCCGTTCAGATCGCCCTGAGCCTTGTGAAAGCACTTTATCCGAAAGAATGTAGGGTATTCGAGGATCACGACCTGCATATACATGTGCCTGCAGGAGCCGTGCCGAAAGACGGGCCCTCCGCCGGCATCACACTTACTACGGCGCTCGCCTCTCTTGTCACTGGCAGAGCCGTGGATACCGATATCGCCATGACTGGCGAAGTCTCCCTGCGGGGCGGCATCATGCCGATAGGCGGACTTCCAGAAAAGCTGATGGCCGCCCAGAGATCCGGGATCAAAAAAGTCTTCATTCCTGAAGATAACGTGGAAGATCTGGAAGACGTGGCTGAAGAAGTGAAGGAGAAACTGGAGATCATTCCGGTAAAGAAAGTTACGGACGTACTGAAAAAAGTATTATAAAACAGGTAAAAAACAGAAATGGCGATGTAGTAAAACTCCACTACGCCGCCATTTCTATTTTATATCCGTTTAAAACTGCTCCGCCCAGTTTCTGAGCGCATCCTGCGACGGATTTCCATTCAGCAGCTTCCCTTCTTTTATCACAGCTCCCGGACAACTTCCCTCCAGATCTTTCGCCGTCTTTCCAAGTCCGCTGCCTCCAGATGTTGCAAACAGAACGATCGTCTTTCCTGAGAAATCATAGCTCTCAAGGAACGTATTGATAATCGTAGGCGCCGTATACCACCAGATCGGGAATCCCACGAATATTTTGTCATATGAAGCAATATCCGCATCTGTGTCCGCCAGCTCCGGACGGGATGATTTATCTTTCATCTCCACCGTGCTGCGGGATTTTTTATCCATCCAGTTCAGATCTGCACTTGTATAAGGAACAGCTGGTCTGATCTCATAGATATCCGCTCCTGCCGCTGTGGCAAGATTCTCCGCTACCCTCCGTGTTACACCGCTTGCCGAAAAATACGCTACTAATGTTTTACTCATAATCATGCCTCCTGTATCTCTAAAACATCTGTCAGTTTTCTGGCATCTTCTCTGCCTTTTTCTTTAGTGTAGCACCGGATATACCAGCCGGCAAATATTTATATTGTATAACGCCCTATGCCTGAAACGCATCGAGCAGTTTTCGTACCATTCCTGCATCAAAGGATACAGACCGTACATGATCCACCTCAATCTGATACAGCGCATTAGCCGCGATATGCTCTGCCGCCTGCTCCAGATCACGGATTCCGCTTGTATCTCTATGGAGCTCGATGACGGCGTCAAGCCCGTCCGGCGTCAGAACACACTCTTCTTCATGCATCCCCATACGCTTCAGCACTTTCGGCAGCGCATATTTTGAGAAGATAACTTTCTTCTCTTCCGACGTATAGTCGGGGATTTCGATCACCGCAAACCTGGACATGAGCGGCGCGCTGATCTGATCCTTGTCATTTGCAGTAGCGATCGGGTACACACCTGACGTCGGGATCATACATTCAATATAGTTATCGGTAAAGCCAAGGTTATCCAGCAATGTCAGCAGAACGTCTGCAGGATTACCGTTCCCTTTCCCCGAAGCCGCCTTATCAAGCTCATTAATAATAAATACCAGGTTAGATTCCCCTGCCATGGAAAAAGCGTCCATAATAATCCCCGGCTTAGCATTGGCGTATATCCTGGAGCTTCCGGTAAGCTGCTCGGGATCATTGATAGAACTCATATCAAGAGTCGTCCAAGGCAGTTTTAAGATACGCGCCACGGCATAAGCGATCTGTGACTTTCCCGTTCCAGCGGGTCCGACCAGCAGCAGACCATACGCCGGAAGCGTATGTGTGCGGTTGATCTGAATGATCGTCTCGATGATCCTCTGCTTCACATGTTCCATGCCGTAAAGCTCTTCATCCAGAATCCGGCGCGCTTCATCCGGATCGATCGCCTCAAAGTAATTACCTTTCCACTGAATATTCATCATAATGGACAGTGCCCGCTGCGCATGACGGCGCTCCTCCGCAGATACCTCGTGTGAACGCGCAACCGCCAGATTCCTTCTCGCCCAAAGGCGGATATTGTCCGGCAGCGTCCTGCCCGCACAGGTGATAAAATCCGTGATGCTCTGGATACTTGTCAGCTTCATGCTGTCGCCTGCTTCTTCCTCATCCTCGTCCGGAAGTTCCTCAGACGGTGCATCGCTGGCCAACAGCCTCTCAATCATAAACTGAAGAAATCCGTCCTCGGCGGAAAGCTTCACACCGCCGCCAAATGCGATTTCCCGAATCTTGTATACAGCATACCCGTCTTCCCGGGCTGCTCCGGAAAGACGTACGTTGATATGATTCTCTCCCAGCCACTTCAGCAGGCTCACAAAACGGGCGTCAATCTGCAGGATATCTGCACTGACAGTACCGCTCTCCCCTTTAAACTCAAAAGCCGTTCGCCTGATCGGATTTATAAACATACCGCTGGAATGATGTTTCAATTCTCCCGCGCTGTTGTCAAGTACAAGAATAGGGTGCTCCGCAGACGTCTCCGAC
>DXDR01000035.1 GCA_019115385.1 Candidatus Mediterraneibacter avicola
ATCGAGAATATTTTAATGAATTTTTGCAAGAGGAGCAGGCGAGGATAACCAGATTCTCAGATAAGCTGGCAAATGGCGAAGTAAAACCGGAGAGGCAACTGGCAGTAAAAACAAAAATACATGATTTAAAGCTGGGAATATTAACAGCCAGATATTCCAGAGGGGACGAACTTTCGGTATTGGAAGGTGAATATACAGAATTATTGAAAAGCTGGGGAGAGGTATGGGAACCGGATAATTATAATAAAAACCTGAAAATGATCTCACTGGGAGTTTTGCTTGAGGGAGATATCGTATTGGCAAAAGAGACGAAAGCTATGCTGGATGCTGCAAACATTGATGATTGGCTTTTGAGTTTTCTGTTGTGCTCATGGACAGACATTGAAATGGAAAATAAAGACGTTGATCTGATCTTTCCGAAAGATTTTTCTTTGCTGCAGAAGGTGGTACTGACTCATAATAGAAGAGAATCTCTACAGGAATACTTGTCTTGTTGGTACAGGGAAGACTGCGGATGTTACGAAGCGCATAAGAGCAGCCAGAAGATATATTATGGGTATTGGAGTTTTGAAGCCGGGGCTGTGGCAAAAATATTGAATATAGACGATACAGGCATGGAACATGTGCCCTATTACCCGTACGATCTGGTCCATTATAAGTAATCAATCCTGAACGGATATGTCCGTGAACGTGCGGAAGAAACAGGCGGTTTTCTTTTCGGTTTGATGAAGAGAGATAAAATATTTCTGTGATACCGAAAGTTTATAAAAGAAGGTGATTTATGGCATGCGGTCAGGCAGATATATGTCAGGGCATACGGCAATGTCCTGTGTAAAGAAAGAAATGCACCGACAGTTTGGAGACGAAATATTGCTGGAGGAGGAAAAGCACGCCTGGGAGCATCATGGATGGTTTTTGTTGAAATTCCAGTATATACCGAAACCATATATGATTCAATTTGAAGGAGAATTTAACTGTTTTAATGTTAGGATAACGAAAGACGATGACGCTTATATTGCTTTGAAGAAACTGACTGATTACAGCAATGACCTTACTGAGAAAGATATATGTGATTCCATAGAAAAACTGAAGAATGTACTAAAAGGCGATATTGTCTTTTATAGATCCATAAACGGAAAAACCTATCAGGAGATTAATGGAGAGTACAAGCGGATCAGGAGACGAGAGGACTAGTTTCAAATGGATAACAAGTTGGTGAAAAGAAAAATACAGACTTATGAGATTATTTTATGCATTTTTGTACTTGCCGTGGTCGCGGCGGGACTGCTCATGCCGAAGACAGGCTCTCTTGTAATGATCGATGAGATCTGCGACATAGTTGCTGTCTGGACTGTATGCATCTATGTGATCGTGCGGATCATACAGTCCAGAGGGCAGTTCCAGGCTTCCGTGAAAGCAGTCCGGATCCTTGTCATAGCCGCATGTGTGGTGATCGGCGTACTGTTTACGGGGAGCACGGCTCTGGATCTTGTGTCCGGCCCGGAGACGGCTCAATTGACGGATATACAGGTCAGCAGATCCCAGGCGCATACAGGTATCTTTTCGCTTCACTACTATCTGACAGGAACGGACAGCCGGGGAGAACGTGTCCGGCTGGAGATATCGGGAGACGACTACACCAGACTGTCAGGAAGCAGCAGCGTCACGGTTGAATATTACAGACATACCGGGCGGATCGTAAGATATTTATAGCGTGTGAGCAGTGTCCGGGATATCCCGGACTATCTGAGAAGCTGGAGCCCGGGGAGCGAAAGGAGGAGAAGATGGATATAGTAAATGACCTTATCAGGCGCCGCGCGGCCTGTGAACAGGAGATCGCGGAGCAGGATCGGAAGATACAGGAATACGAAAGGGCGTATGAGTCGCTGCGCCGGTTTGACGGAGCTGTAGATACGGCTCAGAGTAATTTCCACAATGTAAATACAGTAAAGCTGAACCGTACATCAGAGCTTTCATCCATAACTTCAAGATGCCGTACAGCACAGCTCTATCTGGAGGGCTCACAGAGAACTCTGAACGGATTCGGGGCAAAGATCGTAGGGGCGGCATTTACCGGACTGGATGTGATGATACGGCTGAAGCTTGCGGAGTACAGACTGAAGATACAGAACTGCGAGAACAGGGTATCATCACTCGAGAGATCCATAGACTCGATCAACAGCATGATCGATACTGCCAGGGAAGAACAGGAGCGCGCGGCGCGGGAGGCACAACAATGAGCAGAGAACTTGTATGTGCGGACGGGGAACTGTCCGCAGCATTGAATAAGACAGAGCGTTACATCGAGTTCCTGGATGAGTGTATCCGGGAATATAACAAGATCCTGTCTGATACGGCAGGCATCGGGATTGACGACGTGTTGGTCTGCACGGAGCTTGCACGGCTTTCCGGGCAGGTGTCAGAGATAAAGAAAGAACTGGATGCAGTGCTTCCGGACATTTCGGAGGCTGTCGCCAGGGAGATCCAGGACATTGAAGACACGGATAACTTTACATACCCGGACATATCGTTCGGGGATATCATGAGCACTCTTGCAGGCTTTTTGTAAATTCCCGGCAGGCGGAAATGAGGTGAAATACAGTGATATCAGAGATGACGATTACAGTACAGAGGGCAATGCTGAAGATACAGGCGGAGAGGATGCGGGAACTTGCATCAAAGATAAGCTCCAGATCGTACCGTCTGGAATTTGAGCAGGGGGAAGGTGCTTTCGTAAAGGAGTTAGAAGCAATGGCCGCCGAGCTTAAAAGTGTGGGAAATGCACTTGGCGCCCTGGCGGCTGTGACGGCGGAACGCCTCGACAGCGCAGAGATAGAATTCACTGCGGCGGATGAACGTACCGCAGGATTCTACCGGGGAGGAGAATGAGAGTGGGGATAAGAAAGAAAACCTTTTGGAAGAGAACTTTTGCTGTATTCCTCGCATCAGTCTGTTTGTGGTCAGCAGCCGGATGCACAGGAGCGGGAACAGGAATGGACAGGGAGGATGAAAAGGTGAGCACAGAACTGACACAGAGGCAGAGAGAACTGTTGGAAGAGATGGGACTGCCGGCTGATTATGATAAACTTACCGATACCCAGAAGAACGCGGTCA
The DNA here is from genome assembly GCA_019115385.1 of Candidatus Mediterraneibacter avicola. GTDB lineage: Bacteria > Bacillota > Clostridia > Lachnospirales > Lachnospiraceae > Mediterraneibacter > Mediterraneibacter avicola. The sequence continues at coordinate 3,115 of DXDR01000035.1, forward strand.
CGTCGATCGAGGCGATGCTTTCGTATCTGGAGAGTAAATATCAGGAGAAATTCTGTTATCTGTCTTATGCAGAAGCGGGGACTCTGGAGAAGGAGCACCTGGAGGCATATCCAGCGTCGGGAACACCGTCAGATGTGGTGACGGTATATCGGACATATGAGGACGGAGAATATCATTACGAAGATGATTACGCCAATATCGGAGTCAGACCTCTTTATGAGAGCAGGGTGAGAGAATTTGCCGTACAGTCTTTCCCGGAGAGCGGGATCAAAGTATTCAGCGATATCCGGAACTTAGGACAGGGTACAGACGGACAAAGTGTAACGGAGGAAAATGTACTGCAGACTGCATCGGCAGTCACGTACATCTTCATTTCTGAAAGCGTGTGTACGGAGGCGCAGCTCCGGGATTTTACAGAAGAGTGTGCGCAGTGGATGGAAAGCCAGTGCCAGGGTGTGGCGGCACAGATCTGTCTGAGACTGACAGATGCAGCTCAGTGGGAGTTGATCGATGCAACCGGATATGAGGACAAGCTGAGAGCGGACATATTTACGGCTGAGGCAGAATGTGCAATTTCGGCTTCCGGCAAGGTTACGGTTTACTGACGGAGGAAATGATCATGTATCTTACAGATGAACAAATCATGCTGCTCGAGCAATTGACCTATCTTACAGACGATGTGGCGGATGCAGCCGGGGTGCTCCTCGGCCCGTATGACAGCGAGGAGAATCTGCTCCAGCAGTTTGATGATGATGCGCTGCAAAGGCTTGAAGATCCGGGAAATCCTGACAGCACAAAGGACTATACAGGTGGAAAGAAATGGGCGGCCATCATACGCCAGATCAAAAGCGATCCGGATTTGTACAGTCTGGATATTGTGAATAAAGACGACTCAGTTCCTGCGATATGTTTTAATGACCCGGACGATCCTGAGCATGCTGTTGTTGTATTCAGGGGAACAAGCGGAAAGGATGAATGGATAGACAATGCGATCGGGCTCGGAGTCTCCGATACGGAACGCCAGAAAGCTGCTCTGGATTATATTGAAAATGGTCAGTGGCTTAAATCTATTCGATTTAAGCTACCGATTATTGAAAATGATTTAAGTATTGGTTTGGACAATGGTAATCAAGTCGATACGGTTGTACTTTTGTCCAAACTTAATGCCAAGCAGCATATAGAGGTGGAGTTGAATCTGGATGAGCTGGATTTGACTGCGGCGGAGAGCAAGGCTACCTATGACGAGATCAAAGCGTATGTGCTGGAGAA
>DXDR01000036.1 GCA_019115385.1 Candidatus Mediterraneibacter avicola
TGAGTATTATTATCTGGAGAAAAACGGGATTAAAAAGAAGCAAAAAAATATATCTTCTGATTTGTTAGAAAGCTTTGGCCAGCAGATAACAAAAGAAGATATATTTCCAGTTGATGAATATACACAGTCATACAACTGAGATAAGTATAGCAAAAGGAAGTGGTGCCTGCCAAGAGGAAAATGAACTGAATTATCTACAAAAAGAGGAAATTCGGTCATCAGGGCCTTAAAAGTGAATAAGTTCGGAAGAAAAACCAGTGTTGTGGATAACTTATTTTTTCTTAGAAATTCATTGGCATATGGCAGGCAAATATATTTTTACCGTTTAAAACTGATAATTAAGGACTCTGCTTGACAACCTTATCTTTAGATGTGTATAATTAAGACACAAAAAATGAGCGTGGTCCTGCTTAGTGGACGCTTCAAAATGAGCGTGGTCCTGCTTAGTGGACGATTCAAAATAAGGTGTGTCCCTACCCAGTGGGAAAGAAATAGCCGCTGTAAAGCGGCTATTTTCAAAGGAGAAAAATGAAGTTACTGGAAGAAGATTTGAAATGTACCAAACCGATTCTGTGCGAAATAGAGCGAAATTATATGAAGTACATGCATGAGGCAGATTGGCGGGTAAGTGTAAAATACAAAAGAAAATTTGTAGGATTGGCTGTTAGAATTAATGGGAGAATTTATGTTGTACCATTGACATCATAAACGACAAAAGAGAGAGTAGCAAGAGGGAAAAAGAAAAGAAGTGCCGCGATTACTACTTTTATAAAAATTAAAGGTGAAGAGATAGCAAATCTATTGCATAATAATATGTTTCCAGTTCCTAAAAATCAGTTGAAAAAAATCAAAATTGATCCACTTGTAGATACTTATCTTGCAAATGAAGAAAGACAGATCAGAAAGCATTGGGCAGAGATCAATTCAAAATCCATAGCGGTTTATCGGGAAAGATATGATAATGATTCAAGAAATTATCATTTTCTTAATAAGACATGTTGTGATTTTAAAAAGTTAGAAGAAGAGTGTGATCGGTGGGAAAGAGAACATGAAAATTAAATAAGAAATTTACATAGCCGATTGGTTCAATCAAGAATCAGTCGGCTATTCGATATGACTATCAGCAGTTCAGCACGAAGTGTAAATTCCGAAAATTCAAATATCTTTTGTCAAATAAATAAAGGTATGCTATTATTTCACTTGTTGATCGGGTTGACCGTAAGGTCGGCCATGAATATAAAATAGAGTTAATAACACAGCCACTTGGCTTTGAAAATAGGATTAACCTATAATTTCAGTATATTATTTTTAAGGAAAGGACATTAGAAAGATCATGCCAGTTTTTGATTTTAACAATTCACCGGAGGACAGAAGAGAGCCCGTATGCACTTACGGAGTATTTTATTCGAATGAGTGCGAACCCTCGGCAGAACATCCCATCCTTCTGCTGGAAAACAGTGCAGGGCTGCTCAGGCATCACTCGGAAGGTGTATTTACAAATCCGGTCAGGAGGACCGCTTTTGAATTTAAGGGAGAGGACGGCGCTGTCAGCGCGGATATCCTGCAGATTGACGCGCGATTCGTAAGCCTTTTGAAATGGCTTGGAGAAAATCATATCAACGTGCGGCTTTCCGGTGCGGCGCGGGAGGACGGTTACGCTGTGTATAAGATCCGGGAGATTGCTTTTGGGGGCGGCGTGAAGCTGTCTGCAGAAGATGGGTTCCTGCAGTTCATGATCGAACGGCTTCTTTCAAGCGATGCGCCTTCGGAGGAGATTCCGGATGAAGACGAGGAGGAGACCGGGGACAGCATGAAACTGACCAGTATACAGAGTATCACTGATTTTATCACATGCGCCGGCCGGACGCTTCCAGATAATATACGACTCTGGGCCAGAAGGAATCTGGCGGTTGCCCGTTCCCATGAAGTGTCAGCGGAGGAGCGCCGCCACGCCCAGAGAGCTCTTTCTATCATGATGAACATCCAGTGGAAAGGAAATTATTTTGAGGCCATTGATCCCGCCGAGGCGCGGCGGATCCTGGATGAGGAACTGTATGGCATGGAACAGGTAAAGCAGCGGATCATTGAGACGATCATACAGATCAACCGTACCCATACCCTTCCGGCTTATGGATTGCTGCTCATCGGACCGGCCGGGACAGGAAAGTCTCAGATTGCCTATGCTGTGGCCCGTATTCTGAAGCTGCCGTGGACAACTCTTGATATGAGTTCCATCAATGACCCGGAACAGCTTACCGGAAGTTCGCGGATCTACGCCAACGCAAAGCCGGGCATCATTATGGACGCGTTTTCTGTGGCAGGGGAGTCCAATCTGGTATTTATCATTAATGAGTTGGACAAGGCGGCTGCAGGCAAGGGGAATGGAAATCCTGCAGATGTGCTTCTGACCCTGCTGGATAATCTTGGATTTACCGATAACTATATTGAGTGCATGATCCCCACCGTTGGGGTATATCCCATTGCCACAGCCAACGACAAAGACCAGATCAGCGCGCCTCTTATGTCCAGATTTGCGGTAATTGAGATCCCCGATTATACTTCGGAGGAAAAGAAAGTGATTTTCTCAAAATATGCGCTCCCGAAAGTGTTGAAGCGCATCGGTATGCAGGAGGACGAATGTGTTCTGACCCCGGACGGGCTGGACGCCGTTATTGAACTGCACAAGGACACCAGCGGTATCCGCGACCTGGAGCAGGCGGCAGAGCATATTGCGGCAAACGCTCTGTACCAGATTGAAGTAGACCATGTGGATTCTGTTTCCTTTGATGCGGCAATGGTGCGGGAGCTGCTTTCCTGAACAGATGCCCTTTTATGGAGAGGGTAGATATTTAAAATGGAATAATGCTACTGGATGTGGAAACTTTTGAACAGCCAGACCGTTATACTGTAGAAAAAGAAAAGACAGGAGGGTCTGGCTGTGAAAGGTTATTATGTAGGAGAAGGATATATGGGATATGTAGACGGAGAGTATCTCCTGTTTGCGGACGAGACGGATTACAGGGAATATGTAGAGGAAATGTGATATAATCACTTGTGTATAGATCAGACACAGGCGGTGAAAACACAATGGCAGTTTCAGCTGTAAAACTGAGAATTCTTTATATTATGAAAATCCTGTTGGAGAAAACGGACGAGGCACACACGCTGTCTGCGGCGGATATTGACCGACAGCTTGGCGTTTATGGGATGTCTGCAGACAGAAAGACTGTATACAGCGATATCGAGACCCTTCGGGAGTACGGTCTTGATATCATACAGTCCAGAGGAACGAACGGAGGATATTACATCGGCAGGCGGGGCTTTGAACTCCCGGAATTAAAGCTTCTGGTGGATGCGGTCCAGTCTTCCCGCTTTATCAGCAGAAAAAAATCCGGGGAACTGATCGCCAAGCTGGAAGGCCTATGCAGCGAAAGCGAGGCCAGGCAGCTCCAGAGAAATGTGTTCATTTACAACCGGGCGAAGACGGGAAATGAGACGATCTATTACAACGTCGATCAAATCCATGCCGCGATTCTGGATGACCGCCAGATCGCATTCCACTATGGGGAGTGGACGGTCAGAAAAACGTTGGAACTGAAGAAAAACGGCGCGCTGTATCGGGTCAGTCCCTGGGCGCTGACCTGGGACAATCAGAATTATTATCTGATCGCCTATGATAAAGAGGCGGATTTGATCAAGCACTACAGAGTGGATAAAATGAAGGATATGGAAATACTGGAAGAAAGACGGCTGGGGCAGCAGCGCTTCCGGGATTTTGACCTGGCGGCATTTGCAAAGAAGACATTTTCCATGTTCGGCGGACGGGATGAAAACGTGACTCTCATCTGCCGCAATGAACTGGCAGGCGTTATCATAGACCGGTTTGGCAGTGATATCATGCTTATCCCTGTGGACGGCGGCCACTTTAAGGTCATTGTGCCGGTGGTGGTAAGCCCGCAGTTTTTCGGCTGGGCCGCAGGAGTTGGGAACGGGATGCGGATATCGGGGCCGGAGCCGGTCAAAGAGCAGTATGCGGGGTACCTGAGAGAACTGCTGGAGGCGTATGGGGAGGATAATGCATTAAAAAAGCGCTAAGGTCTTGACCCAGAAAGAAATCTGTTATTGACAACTTTCGCTGTCAATGTTATTTTTTTGTTAAAACCATGTAAAACAAACGACAGGAGGAAGACAAATCATATTGAGAGCTGATGCGGCATACTGCCGCAGCCGGATATTTTTGTTTTTCCCTGTCTTTTTTTGCGCAAAGAAGAAGGAGAAATGGCTTTATGGATGTTTCATTTTCGGGATTTTTTCAGGAGGTATTGTCCAATCCCATTCTGACAATTACCGTGCTGCTTACACTGGGAGTTATTTTTGTAAACGGGTGGACAGACGCGCCGAACGCGATCGCCACATGTATTGCTACACGGTGCATGAAGGTTCGCTCTGCAATCTGGATGAGCGCGGTATTTAATTTCCTGGGCGTGCTTGTTATGACCCATATCAACAGTTCTGTGGCATCTACCATCAGTAATATGGTGGATTTCGGCGGGGAGACGGACATGGCTCTTGTGGCTCTCTGCGCAGCGCTGTTTTCTATTGTAGTATACAGTGTGGCAGCGTCCGTATTCGGAATCCCGACCAGTGAGAGCCACAGCCTTATCGCGGGCCTGTCAGGGGCGGCGATTGCCGTACAGGGCGGCATCGGCGGTATTAATTTTGACGAGTGGATCAAAGTGCTTTATGGTCTGGTACTGAGCCTTGCGCTGGGTTTTTTTACGGGCTGGATCATATGTAAGATCCTGTCTGTCATCTGTGCGGCGATGGATAAGCGCAAGACAGACGGTGTTTTCCGGGGCGCGCAGATCTTCGGCGCCGCGTTTATGAGTTTTATGCACGGTGCACAGGACGGACAGAAGTTCATAGGTGTATTGTTTCTGGGGATTGCTTTCTGCAATGGCCAGAGCAGTGTGCACGGCATGACCATACCGGTCTGGCTGATGCTTCTGTGCAGCGTGGTCATGGGTGTCGGGACAAGCGTCGGCGGTGAGAAGATCATCAAGTCCGTGGGAATGGATATGGTGAAGCTGGAAAAATTCCAGGGTTTCTCGGCGGATCTGGCCGGTGCGTTCTGCCTTCTGCTGTCCAGTACATTCGGCATTCCGGTTTCTACTACGCATACAAAGACAAGCGCCATTATGGGCGTGGGCGCGGTGAAGCGGCTTTCTGCGATAAACTTCGGCATTGTAAAAGATATGATGCTGACCTGGATTTTTACATTTCCGGGCTGCGGTCTGATCAGTTATGTAATGGCGAAACTTTTTATAACAGTTTTTTAATATCAGGAGGAGAAAAAAATGGGAAAGAAACAGGATGCATATTATTTTAATACTTTTGTAGAATGTGCGGAGGATGCATGCAGAGCGGCTCAGCTGCTGAAAAATGTGCTTGAGAATTTTAAACCGGAGGAACTGGAGGCCCAGCTTGATAAACTTCATGAGATCGAGCACAGTGCAGATATGAAAAAACATGATATTACAGACCATCTGGCAAAAGAATTTATCCCCCCGATCGAGCGTGAGGATATTATTGCTCTGAGTCAGAACATTGACAACGTGACAGATAAGGTCGAGGATATCCTTCTCCGCGTCTATATGAATAACGTAAGCAGCATCGAAGGAGATGCGCTGGCGATGATGGACGTGGTGGTTCAGTGCTGTGAAGCTGTCCGGGAACTGCTTCGGGAGTTTGCCGATTTCAGACGCTCCAAAAATTTGAAGAAAGTGGTCATCCGCATCAATGATCTGGAGGAGGCAGCGGATAAGCTGTTTATGACAAGTATGAGAAAACTATATACAGAGTCAAAAGATCCGATCCATATCATTGCGTGGAGAGAAATCTATATCTACCTGGAGCGCTGCGCTGACGCCTGCGAGCATGTGGCTGACGTGGTAGAAAGTGTGGTAATGAAGAATTCATAATAACATGATCACAGGGGCTGTATGGCTCCGCAGTTCATATAACGCAGAATATTCAGAAACAAATATGTGCGGCCAGATCCTGATTTATCTGTTCTCAGGGGATGGCCGCACATTTTGTATGAGTAGTATTTGACTTGAATAAAAGGAGAAAACAGATAAAATAGAAGCAGAAACTTCATTCAGCTGCAAAGGCGGTGAAATGAGACAGAAGAGAGGAAAACAGCAATGCAGAATTATCCTGAGCAGATTATTGTAATAGGGGCCGCGATTATAGATATTCTTGTACGGCCCGCAGACGCGGAAGTGTTTCAGACAGGATCTTATCCGGCGGATGATATCCGTATGTCCACAGGAGCGGACGCTTTAAATGAGGCTACGGTTCTGGCACGGCTGGGCCGAAAGGTGCGTCTGGAGACGGTGATCGGCAGCGACCGCGCCGGGGATTTTGTGCGGGAACATTGCATCCGCGAGGGAATTGAACTTCCGACAGACTGTGTGAGGACCGGGATTTCTACAGGGATCAATGTGGTCCTTGTAGACAAGTCCGGTGAGAGGCATTTCCTTACCAATCCCCGGGGAACGCTCCGCACCCTGACGATACAGGATATCCATATGCCTTTTGGAGATGAAGCGCAGATTGTTTGCTTCGCCAGTATATTCGTCTTCCCGAAGATCGGGCCCAGGGAGCTGGAAATCATTTTCCGGCAGGCAAAGCGGCAGGGGAAAACCGTGTGCGCGGATATGACGAAACGGAAAAACGGCGAGACCGTCCGGGATATCTCCGCTGCGCTTCAATATGTGGACTATCTCTTCCCGAATGCAGAAGAAGCAATGCTTCTTACGGGAAAGAACACCGCAGAAGAGGCGGCGGAATGTCTGCGGGAAGCGGGAGTGAAGCATGTCGTTATCAAATGCGGACAGCGGGGCTGTTATCTGAGAAGTGAGGAAGAATCGGGATGGGTTCCTGCCGTAAGCGGCGTGGAATGTGTGGATACGACAGGGGCGGGGGACAGCTTTTCTGCCGGATTTATATATGCATTGGCCGCAGGGAAAGGCTTCCGCGCATGCGCGGAATTTGCCAATGAGTGCGGGGCGGAAGCGGTGCAGAGTGTCGGAGCCGTGGAGTGGCTGGATAAGCTGTGACAGCGCGGACAGGCCGCCGTTTGTGCAGAACGAGGGCGTAAAAATTTCTGTGTCTATAGGGAAAAATCTTCTTTGATAAGAAGCAGATATGTATAATTGTATTGTCCGAATTTCTGTTTTTCTGCTGTCGAATTATTTATCTGATTATAGTATTGCCTA
>DXDR01000037.1 GCA_019115385.1 Candidatus Mediterraneibacter avicola
AGTCCACGAAGAAGAGACTGGGGCTTGCCGCTGTCATCTTCGTACTCGTTGCCGTGATCCTCGTATTCGCAAAGAGCAACGCGGACGGATTCAATATCCTGTGGAGATACTTCGCATGGTCCAACCAGAGCTTGTCCCTGTTCGCATTCCTTGCGATCACGGTCTGGATGTTTGAAACCGGCAGAGGCAAATATGCGTGGATGCCGCTCATTCCTGGATGCTGGTACGCATTTGTCACCGTCACCTATATCGTAAACGCCAAGATCGGATTCAACGTTCCGTGGATGGGCGCTTACATCATCGGAATCGTGGCAGCTGCCGCATACCTGATCATCCTTGTATGGTACGGAAAGAAACGGACCGCAGCCAAAGCGGCAAAAGCGGCGCAGGCCGGGAAATAAACCGGGAAGAGACGATCATAAAGAGCCTTAAAAAAGCGGGTAATTACCAGACATTATCTCCTGGTAGTTACCCGCTTTACAGATTTCATTTTCTGATAAATATGTAGGTCCTCTCATCGGACAGATCCGCCCGGAACCCATACCCCAGCCGGTCGAACCCTTTCATTTCCTCCGGGGATCCGATCCGGTTCTCCGCCATGAACCGCACCATCTCGCCTCTGGCCATCTTCGCGTACACGCCCTTCTGCACGATCTTCTCACCGCAGAATTCTCCAAAGACGCAGGTGATGTAAACATCCTCCGGCTGCAGATACTTCTCGATACACCTGGAGTATTCTTTTGACGCCAGGTTGATAAGGATCCGGCTGTCATCGAGAACCTCCCGGTACAGCCGGTCTCCCCAGTAATCATACAGATCCTTCGTCCCGGCGATCTTTGCCTTTGCCTGCATCTCCAGACGGTACGGCGTTACCCCGTCCATCGGTCTCACCACGCCGTAAAATGCAGACAGAATGCGCAGATGCTCCTGCACATAAGCAAACTGGCCGTTCTCAAACACAGACGGCGCCATGTACTGATAGGCGATGCCCTCATAGGACAGAATGGCCGGCGTCAGTTGATGGTACAGATCCATTTGCTGCAGTCTGCCATAATTTTGTTCTGCAATCCGATCATTGCATGCCCAAAGCTTCTTTGCTTCCTCATAAGACAGTCCCTTCAGGAAATGGACGATTTCTTCTGTCTGCTCCATAAAAACCGGAAAGCCGCAGGGCGCCAGATCATCGGTATTTACATTCATCTTCTTTGCCGGTGATAATATGATCCTCATTCCAGAGACTCCAGCATCTGCTGCGGATTCTCTGCGGCTTTTACCTTGTCCATGGCCTTAACGATCACGCCCTCCTCATCGATCAGATACGTTGTACGGACTACGCCCATGGATACTTTGCCATAGTTTTTCTTCTCCTTCCAGACATCGTATGCCTGGATTACTTCCTTCTCCGGATCGGAGAGCAGCGTGAACGGCAGTCCGTACTTCGTCTCAAAATTCTTGTGAGACTTCACGGAATCCTTGCTGACGCCGAGGACCACAGCGCCTTTCTCCATAAACTGCGGATACAGTTCCGCAAACCCGCACGCCTGCTTCGTGCATCCGGGGGTGCTGTCTTTCGGATAAAAATACAGAATAACCTTCTTCCCCCTGTACTCCTCCAGTGTATGCATATCCCCGTTCTGATCCGGCAGAGAAAATGCCGGAGCTTTTGTTCCTGTTTCTAACATGGTTTGACTCCTTTCCCGTTAATAAAAGAATTTTAGTTATTTTTAAATTATTATATGCGAATCCACTCCCCTTTTCAAATTATTTCCCATGGATGCAATCTTTTACATATAAGTCAATACTAAAATTAAGAAAACCATTTCTTCATCGTCCGCAGCACCTGGATTAGTTCATCTTCTCCAATCACATACGGAACCATTGCATACAGATAGTTTAAGAATGGCCTGCTGAATACGCCATGTTCACAGGCAAATTGCTGATAGCCCTTGATCGTACCTGGATCATATACCTCGACACACACACAACCTCCCATTATCCGGATTTCTTTAATGCGCGGGTCGGAGAATCCTTCCATCTCATGCCGGGTAATCTCTTCAATCCTGCGGATTTTAGACATATAGTCCTGTTCTTCAAACAGCTCAATAGACTTCAGCGCAACACTGCATGCCAGGGCATTGCCCATAAATGTAGGGCCGTGCATCAGGGCGTGCGAAGGATTATCATCATAGAAACCTTCATAAACTTTCTGATTTGCCACTGTGACTGCGTGACCAATATATCCTCCGGTCAGAGCCTTGCCAAGAACAAGGATATCCGGCAGGACCAGATCCGCCACAAATCGGTTTCCGGTACGCCCGAATCCTGTGGCTACTTCATCAAAAACAAGAAGAACTCCATATTGATCGCAAAGCTGACGCGCACGTTTCAGAAAGGAAATGTCGTACATCCTCATACCGCCTGCGCCCTGCAGCAAAGGTTCAGCGATAAAGCAATTAAGACGATCATGATATTTTGCGAAAGCCTGTTCCAGGGCGCTTATCTCGGCAGGAATATGCAGGACTTGATCGCTTTTACCATATGCTTTCAAAACAAAATGATAATCCTCATCATCTCCCACTTCCATGGTTTTGAAAGTATCGCCATGATAGGCATGTTCCAGCGCCAACACCATGGTTCTCTGATGCTCTCCCCGATTCATATAGTATTGCAACGCCATTTTAAGAGCGACCTCTACCGCAACACTGCCGGAATCTGAGAAAAAACAGTAATCCAGATCTCCGGGCAGCCAGTTTTGGAGTTTTTCTGATAACTTTTCCGCCGGATCATGAGTCAGACCTCCAAGCATTACATGAGCGAATTTCTTCAGCTGTGCCTCAATCACCCGGTTAAGTTCCGGATGTTTATAGCCATGGATCACACTCCACCAGGAGGACACGGAATCGATCAGCTTCTGATCCTCCGTGTACAGATAGACACCTTCTGCATCAACGATCTTATAGGGAGCCTTCATTGTTTTCATTTGCTCATATGGATACCAGATCATTTTCTGTTACCCCCGTTCTCTTCGTAAAGCCCTTCCAGCAGTTCAAAAGAAATATCAAGGTCTGTGTCGCCGTCTTTGACACAGGCAACTATGGGCAGACCGGTCAGGACTTCGCACATCCGCCGGTTATCTTCGTGCATTGGATTGCCCGGCTCGTAATGATTAAAGATAATGCCCTTCACAGGTATTTTGCGGGTTTTCATATATTCAGCCGTCAGCACCACCGCATTGATGGTTCCAAGTCCCGCGTCGGCGATCATCAGACAGGTCAGACCTCTGGCCCTGATAAAATCTTCAAGCTGGATCTTCTGCCCGTCAAAACGGAGCGGGCAGAGAATCCCGCCGGACCCTTCCGCCGTAACATACTCATACTTGCCGCACACATAGTCAAAATTCTTCAGCACGCATTCCATTTCAACAGGGTTTCCTTCAAGTTTTGCCGCCAGATGGGGCGAGACCGCCGTTTCATAAATATACGGACACATCTCTTCAAGAGACTGTTCGGTCCCGGACATTGTTTTCACCTGTAAAGCGTCGCCGGGAATCAGTGTCCCGTCTGTCCATCGTTCATTTCCGCTCATTGCAGCCTTATAATAAGCGGCAGACACTCCTCCCTCCCGAAGCTTTTTGACAATCAGCCCGGTTATATAAGTCTTGCCAACGTCTGTTCCGGTCCCGGTAATAAATAAATTCTTACTCATTGCAGATCTTCACCTCATATCCCAGTTCTTTTAATAACGCCATATCTGTTTTTGTCGTAATTCCCGCGGTTGTCAGCATATCTCCCGAAATCGCCGCATTTGCGCCCGAGGTAAAACAGCTTTTGCCCTTGTCCGGCATCAGGCCCCGCCCGCCGGCAAGACGGATGGAAGCCCGCGGAAGAATGAAACGGTAAACGGCAACGATTCTCTGCATATCTTCTGGCGTCAGTCTCTCGTTGTTTTCAAACGGGGTGCCGGGGATTGGATTCAGCATGTTCACCGGGATACTGAGAACGCCCAGTTCACGCAGTGTAAGCGCCATATCGATCCGATCCTCTGCGGTTTCGCCAAGTCCCATGATGCCGCCGCTGCAAACAGCGAGACCAGCGGCCTGGGCCGCCCTGATCGCCTGTATTTTGTCATCGAATTTGTGTGTAGTGCAGATATTTGGAAAATTCCTGCGGGAAGTTTCCAGATTATTATGTACTCTTGTCACACCGGCTTCTTTCAATTTACGGAATTGCTGCTCATTCAGCAGACCAAAAGAAACACAGACAGAGATTCCGATTTTCTCTTTGATTTCCCTGACAACTTCGCACATCAGGTCTACTTCCGCATCGGACAGACGTTTCCCTGATGTCACGATAGAATACCGAAGAACCCCCTGTTCGTGATTAATCTTTGCCTGCGCTAAAATTTCTTCTTTGGATAACAGTGGATAAGTAGCGGCACAGGTATGATTATGAGCCGATTGTGCACAAAACTTACAGTTTTCAGAGCAGCTTCCACTCCTGGCGTTAATAATGGTACAAATGTCAAATTGATCGGAGCAAAAGTATTTGCGGATCTTATCGGCGCTCCCGCATAATTCCAAAAGAGGCTGTCTGTATAAAAACAGAGCCTCTTCTTTTGAGATTTTTTTTCCGTTTATCACCTGGTCTGTTAATTCTTTCAAATTCATTTTTACATCCTCACATTCTGCTGTTTCTCACGACCGGAATCATTCTTTTCCCGAGAAATGCCCCAAGAATACACAATAAAATATCTCCCGGCACAGCTAATATAAAACAGTACAAAAACAATGGCCATAAACCTATGGGATTTCCAAGATAAAAATTGCTCATCAGATAATAATAGACCATTCCAGACAGATAGACGATCCCAAGACCGGTAAAATTCGCAGCAAGCAGGCGCCTGTAGCCAGGTTTTGGAACTCTGTTGGCTAGGACGCCTGTTACATAGGACGCCGCTGCAAAACCGATGATATATCCAAAGCCCGGTTTCAGGATATACGCCGGACCACCACCTTCTGCAAATACAGGAAGTCCAAAAAGTCCAATCAATGTATATATCCCTACGGAGGCAGCTCCAAGTTTTCCTCCCAGCAAAAGACCTGCCATCATAGTAAATAGAAACTGTAAAGTAAATGGAACAACAGGCACCGGTATTTTGATAAAGGCTCCAACAGCAATCAGGGAAACAAAGAGAGAGGACAATACTAAATTTATCGTTTTATTTTTCTGCATATGCTCTCCTCAAAAACGAATACTTATTTCACCGGATGAACAGCGGTCTTCCGTACCATCAGGATATCTCACCAGCAAATGACACTCTTCATCTATACCAAGAACAAACGCATTCCTGGCTTCATTAAATGACGTCAGCGTTACTGATTTTCCAATTACCAGACTACGATTTCTGTACTGTTCCACATAGTCCGTCTGACTTGCGGCGGAGTAATAACCATAAAATCTGTTCAGGAATTCTGAAACCAAACGATTTTTAACATCGCCCTGCCTTTGCTGGAAAACGGCTCCGGCTGTAGAATTTATTTCTTCTGGAAATCCGGTCTCTGGCTGATAGATGTTGATTCCCACTCCGAGCACAGCATAATCCAGTAAACCGTTTTCAAGATTAAAGGAACCTTCTGTTAAAATCCCGCAGACTTTTTTTCCCCGGACAAAAATATCATTCACCCATTTTATCTCAGCCTTCTCATCAGACACTGCCTCGATTGCCTCACACATGGCGACAGCTGCCATTGTAGTGATTCTGACTGCCTG
>DXDR01000038.1 GCA_019115385.1 Candidatus Mediterraneibacter avicola
AATCTGTCGGATTTGGTCTTTTGCTACTGCCATAAATAAACTCCTTTTCGATAAGAATTGTCATATCTGTAATTCTTACCAAAAAGGAGCCATTTTTTACCAAAGCCACAAAGTTTTTTACACTACCTGCAGAACCGGCGGCTGTCAGCTTCATGTATTCTCATTGTTTTCTGTACTTTTCTAAAACCTTCTGGAGCAGCCGGACAGTCTCGTCAGAGGAATAAAACATCTTTTCATTGATATTTTCACAAAAATCATAAAAGGTAAAGAGCAGTCCGGGCTCCGCAATATCCAGATAAATGAGATTTCTCCCTGAATCAATGGGAAACATCAGATAACCTTTCTTTTGGCTGACAAACAAAAACAATTCATTTTCTATATTCCCTATATTATCTTTTAACATCTTATATTTCTTTTGCCGGCAGGCGTTCAAAAGCTGCCTGACCAGAAGGATCCGATCCGGCAGTTCCAGCGGGAAATATGCGTCTGCAGGGTATTCGCTTATTTTGCCGGTCTTTATAAAATGCAGAACCCCTTTTAAAGAAAAGATATAAGTGATGTTATCCGCCTCATAGACAGACGACATCTGCTGGATATAATTTTTGATTTTCTCTAAAAAATGAATGCGTCCCGGAAGATCCGGGGCAATGTACTTTTCCAGAAGCCGCTGCGAGAGAAACGGGGTGAGACAGGGCGTCATCTGGAATGAGTACGCCGTGTTATGTCCGGGATGGAGAGAGGCCGTATACTCCAGCTGAGAGACAACACTGTCAATCCGGCAAAGCAGCGATGTAAGCCGGTTCATATGTCTGTCAAAGATCTCTTTGAGCATCCGTATGGACGCAGGTTCTGTTGTGATGTACCCTTTCTGGATGTCCGGGGAAAGGAGGCAGGCATATTTGCGGGAGATTACAATGTAGGGGAAGATAGATATGTTTTCTGTTTTAGAAGCAACATTATCATAATAGTAGAAACAGTTATATTTAGAACTGCTCCCGTAAAGCGTCATCACCTGCTTTAAACAGTAAAGATTGTAATTGCGGCGGGATTGCGTTGTTTTTGAATCATTATTTAAACAGATAATGTGGTCGATACGTGCGCCGGAAGCCCGGCTGCTCTCCGCTGCAAGAAAAGACATCAGATAATCAAAATCCGGCTGGAACAGAAGTCTCAGATGCCCGGCGCTGTCGTTCAGTTCACGGGAAATAATGTGGGAAAGAGCGTGATTGATCTCATGGCGGGAATTCAGGATGACGGCGCCGTCCGGGGTCAGCTCCGCCCCGACGACGGCGTCGCTCCCCGAAAAGGACTCCTGCTGCGCCGTCAGACGGAATTCTGAAAAAAATTTTAACACGTCCTTTCTGCGGTAGTAATTATCATGTCCAAGTACGGCAATCTCATATGCCTCCCGCAGTTCGGTCTCCTCCGCCGGGATCAGATGGAGAAATTTACAGATCTTATCAACCATCTCTTCAGAACTGGGCTTTCGTTTTCCACAGATAACTTTATACATATTAGAACGGTCAAGTCCGCAGTAGTGGGCGAGTTCCTGTGTTTTAATATCTTTGCTGTGGATATAGTAAGTCAGCAGTTCTGAAAATTCGGACATGGCAGTTTCCCCCTGTATGATTAAGATGTGAAGGTAAGTATAAAGAAAAAAGAGCAAAGATTCTATAAAAATGGGAAAAAATTCCTGACCACAAATGGTGACACATATTAAAAACAAATGGAACTGATATTAAAATACAAATAATGACAAATTTTTACTTTATACACAGGAGGACACTATTATGGGTAAAGGGCTTATGAGAAAAATGCTCGCTTTATTTGCCGCAGTGTGCATGGTGCTGTCTATGTCAGTCACCGTCGCTGCTGCAGAAGAGACGAGCGCGGCGGGGACAGCCTCGGGCGTTTTCGGGACTACGGAAGATCCGACAGACGGCATACTCCAGGTTTGGCTGGCTTATGAGACTGATAACGGAACCAGGACGCTTCTCTCAGGAGGAACATGTTTCCTGATCAACGACGAGTATGCATTGTCAAACTATCATATCTTTGATCTTGATTCAGAAACATCCAGTGGAGCTACTGTCAGAGAAATGGCCATGGCATTGCTGGGACTTAACAGTCTGCCGGATAATGACAAGCACCTGAAAATCTTAGTGTATGCAAACCGGGATATGGCTACGGTAGCAACGCTGGATGAAAATGTACAGAGTGAGACTATGGATTTTGTTGCGCTCAAGCTTGAAAGAAAGATTGCAGACAGAACCCCTCTGGTTCTTGGCGACAGCAGTGAAGTGCAGCAGCAGGATCCGGTGTATGCATTAGGATTTCCGTCAGATTCCATTGAAAATAAGGAATTCAATACAAAGGAAGACGTATCCATTGTAGATGGGACGATATCCAAGGTTACAACGAGAGAGAAAGCAGATGTATTTGAACATACAGCGCCTTTGAACCATGGAAATTCCGGCGGGCCTCTTCTGAATGAAGAGAATGAGGTAATCGGGATCAATACGTTTATGTATGGAAATTCAGACGGGCTGAAATACTATGCGATCCAGATCAACGCGATAAAAAGCGGCCTTGATACGTTCGGAATCCCTTATCCTTCGGGACCGAATATAGTGACGCGGCCAACGCTGGAAGATCTGCAGAATCAGATCAGTTCGCTGAGCAGTCTTGAAAAGGATGCCTATACGGCTGACAGTTGGTCCGCTCTCCAGAGCGCACTTGATTCAGCGCGGATGACTGCGGAAGGAAATCCGTCAGAGGAGGAGATCCAGGCGGCTGTGGATGAACTTTCCGCAGCACAGGGAAATCTTGTAAGAGCAGACGAAGAAAGCGACAGTGAAGAAGATGACGCCATCCCGGAAGAGGAAGGTCCGAACTGGCTTATTATCGGCGGTATCATTGCGATTGCGGTTATTGTGATCATTGTGATCATTATCATCATTGTAGTAGTATCCGGAAGCAAGAAAAAGAAAGCGGCATCCGTATCAGGAACAGGCAATATGCCGATGTATGGAGGAGACGTGCATGGCCCGGAGCCGATATCTCCAATGCCCGGTCCGAGCCCGGTATCTCCTGCGCCTAATCCGTCGCCGGGATCACCAGGCGGATATCCGGGAACCGTGGGCGGCGGAATGGCGCCTGGCGGTTATCCTTATCCGGAACCGGAAGGAACGGGCGAGACGACACTGCTTGACTCGGGCGCAGGTGAGACAACTTTATTAAACGGAGCAGGCGGCGGCGCTTATCTGATCCGCAAGAAAAATGGAGAGAAGATATCAATCACTTCTCAGAATTTCGCAATCGGAAAAGAAAGAAGAAGGGTAAATTACTGTATCTCAGACAATACTTCTGTCAGCAGATACCACGCGGTTATTACGAAGAAAGGGTCTGACTATTTTATTGCAGACCAGAAATCAAGCAACTTCACGTTTGTAAACGGCGTACAGCTCAGCCCGTATAATGAGACGCTGCTGACAGACCGTTCTACAGTGAAACTTTCGGATGAAGAGTTTGAATTCCATTTATCATAATTAAACTGCGCGGGGGACGGAGATGGGTTTTTTAAGTGTTGTACATAGCGATATAGGAATAAAAAAGAGTACAAACCAGGATTCTGTCCTTGTCAAAGAAGCAGTCACGGATTACGGCGGGGTATGCCTCGCCGTGGTCTGCGACGGCATGGGAGGCCTCGCCAAAGGCGAGGTTGCCAGCGCGGCTTTGATCAGGGCTTTTTCCGACTGGTTTGAAAACAGATTTCCGCTGTTCCTTTATACGAACAGGACAGAAGAGGGAATCAACCGGCTTGAACTGGAAAATGATCTGAACCGAATGGTTCTTGAAGTGAATCAAAAGATTGCTGAGTATGGCCTGCAGTCTCATGTGGCTATGGGAACGACGGCAGCTATGATACTGTTTGCCGAGGGAAGATATTACATTATGAATATTGGAGACTCCCGGGTATACAGAATAGAAAAAGAAAAGCTGATACAGCTTACAAAAGATCAGACCTTTGTACAGAAAGAAATTGATCAGGGGCGTATGACTCCGGAAGAAGCCAGAAATCACCCGCAGAGAAATGTACTCCTTCAGTGTGTAGGAGCCAGCGAAGTGATTATCCCTGAATTTGAATGCGGCGAATATAAAGAAAACGAACTGTATATGTTGTGTTCAGACGGGTTCCGGCATCTGATAACGGATGAGGAATTCCGCAAGATCATGAATGTGGAAAAGATGGATACAGAAAAGAATATGCAGGATGCCGCAGTATATTGTACGGAATTGAATAAATCACGCATGGAGAAAGACAATATATCTGTCGTTCTCATTAAGACGTGTTAGAGGATAGATTATGCTTGAGATAGGAACAATAGTAGACGGCAAATATAAAATATTGAATAAGATCGGCCAGGGAGGCATGAGCACTGTATATCTGGCCATGAATGAAAGAGCCAATAAACAGTGGGCGATCAAAGAGGTCAGAAAAGACGGCACAAAGGATTATGAGTTTGTAAAACAGGGACTGGTCGCAGAAACAGATATCCTGAAGCGGCTGAACCATCCTCATCTGCCAAGTATAATCGACGTTATAGACTGTGACGATACCTTTCTGATCGTTATGGACTATATTGAGGGAAGAACACTGGATTACTGGCTTAAGAAGGAAGGCGCACAGCCCCAGGAGAGGGTAGTGGAATGGGCAAAACAGATCTGTGACGTACTGGGATATCTCCATTCCAGAAAACCGCCCATCATATACAGGGATCTGAAACCGTCTAACGTAATGTTGAAGCCGGACGGTCAGATTATGATCATTGACTTTGGTACGGCAAGAGAATTTAAAGAATACAATGTTGAAGATACACGTTGCCTGGGGACACAGGGATATGCGGCTCCGGAACAGTACGGCGGTCATGGACAGACAGACGGCCGTACTGATATTTATAATCTGGGGGCCACTATGTATCACCTGCTGACAGGGCAATACCCTCATAAAGAATATTCTATCCGGAGATGGAACCCGACGCTTTCTACGGGATTGGAAGAGATTGTTCTGAAATGTACAAAAGAGGATGCAAATGAGAGATATCAGTCCTGTGCAGAATTGATGTACGCCTTGGAACATTATTCGGAACTGGATGCAGAATATAAGAAAAAGCAGGGAAGAAAATGGAAGACATTTGTAGCGTCCTGTTCTCTGACAGTACTTTCTCTTGCTGCATGTGTGGGATTCAAATTTGCGGAAAATTCCGCCACAAGGAATAGTTACGACGGGTATATCCGCGCAGCGTCGACTGCCGCCGGTCAGGATGAAAGAACAGAATATCTGAGGGACGCTGTCAATCTGGATCCTTCGGAGGGTGAAGCCTGGATGGATATACTGGATCAGTTTATATACGGCGAGGATTCCAATGGCGTAAAAGATAATTTTACCCAGGAAGAAGATATAACCATAAAAGAAATTCTGGGTTATAAGGGAAGCGGGAACAAGAGCAACGAGGATTATCTGGAAGGCAATGAAGAGGCTTATGACGAATTCGCTTTCCAGATGGGCCTGGCCTATTTCTATTATTATAATGGCGACGGAAATAAGCAGCTGTCAAGGACATGGTTTGAAACAGCAGCTGAAAGTGACACTCTGGACGCTTCCAAACAAAAGCGTGCAGAATGTTTTGCAAAAATCGCGGGATATTATTCCAATCTGGATTCTCAGGATAAGGCGGGAGACAGCGAATTTTCGTATAAAACATACTGGGAAGATCTGGTTGAACTTACAGACGGTGATCTGACTACTGTAGATAATGAGCGGACTGCTCTGGTTATGTACAATGAACTGGTATACCAGGTATATACAAATACGGTTAAATTTCAAAGAGACGGTGTATTGGAGAGTGAACTTCAGGGACAGCTCGATAAAGTGCAGGAAAGACTGAATGATGGATTTTTTTCTGATGATGTAAGAGAAGACAAGGAAAAATTACTGTCTGATATTGAAACTGCCAAACGGCAGATCATTGCTGCATATTCCGGACAGATAACGGAGACAGGAGGGGAAGACAATGCAGGCAGCTGAACAGACGATTTCTCTTTATCATACGCTTTTTTTAATCTTCCTTGTGCTGACAGTTATTTTCGCCTTACTGAGCATACTGCTCTTCTTTACCTTCAGGATACGACAGGTGTTTGACTTTCTGACCGGACGCGGAGAAAAGCGCACGATCAGACAGATGGAAGAGGAGAATGCAAAAACCGGAAAACTGCGGCAAGAGTACGCAGGGATAAATACAAGTTCAGACTTATACCGTACACCCAGCGGCAGTATACCGCCGATTCTGTATCCTACTACGGAAAAGATGAATACAGGGACAGAGCCGACAGAGCAGACAAGTTCTTCCCAACATCAGGGACATATGGCGGACTCCCGGATGTCTCTGGATGGCAGCGCACCGACAGATATGCTTGGGGGACAGGCAGAAGGAAGCGAAGAGACGACCCTTCTGCATGAAAAGGAAGGAGATGCGGAAACCGCTCTTCTTAACAAAAATAATAATTCTGAAATTCAGAACTCTGAGAGCGAGACGGTAGTTCTCAATCAGGAGATGCTTGCTGCCGCAGCTATGGCAAAGGCCGCAGGCAGATTTGAAATTATAAAAGAGAGCATATGGATACATACGGATGAGAGGATATAGAAAAGGGGAGATGTGTGGAAATGAAATTTGCAAAAAAAGGATTTGTCGGAGTGCTGGCTGCTTTTGCAGTATCCGCCGCCTCTCCGGCGCTTATACCGTTTGCGCTTGACGGGCAAGGAAATCTGAACGCCGCCGGTTACGCGGCCGGAGTTATGTTCTGGGCGGGACTGCTTCTTGGAGTGGTCGGTTACATTTTGCTTCGGAAAAAGGAAAGCGGCAGGATTAAACTGGCAGTACAAAGAAGAAAGCTGCCGTCTGCGCTTTGCTTTTTCAGCAATCTTCCGGCGCTTGTCATGGATGTTGTGATGATCGTGGGAGTGATCGGCACAATCTACTGCGCGGTGAACATTACGGTCAATCAGATACTTGCGGTAGTATTTCTGCTGCTGGCGCTGGCAGGCGTATATGCGCATTTCCTGCTGAATGGGAAATTATATCTTTATATATGGAACAGTAAACCAGTAAAAAAGAAAAAACAGCTTAAAGAAGGGAAGGAATGAGAATTATGGAAAAAAGAAGAAAAAGCTGTAAAGAAAGGATATGCGCCCTGCTGCTGGCGCTGGCATTGGTGCTGACCGGGATAATGCCGGGAAGCGCTGCGACAGTAGAAGCAGCGGAAGCGGCGGATGTTTATATCAGCGTTATAGATGCTGATAATAATAATGCTTTGTTGACGGAAGATATTACAATTAAAATATTTTCTAACGGGCTGCAGGTAGGGGATCCGATAACAAAGCCGGTGGCAGACGGTGAACATAAGGATACCTATCAGGTAAGCGGACTGACTGCTGAAGAGGAATATACTTATATCGTAGAAAAGGAAGGATATACCTATAAAGATAGCACAGCCGAGAGGAAATTTATACCGACGGAAACAGGACCGAATGAAGTAGATGCGGAAATGCAAATGGAAGAAATAAAAGTGGATGTTTCCTCAGTGGAGTTATATGTACGCGATACAAAACAAATAACCATTAATAATCCAATAAAGGATGCGGATTATACTTGGAATTCAAATAATGATCGGGTAGTTACTGTTAATAATGGTATGTTAACAGCAAAAGGGGAAGGTACTGCAACTGTGACAGTATCATGTGGTTTATCAGAACCTACAGAAATTGTTGTTAATGTAAAGAAAGTCAGGCCCGAATTGACTTTGACGGCAACGCCTAATGAGGGAAATGATGTAACATCTGTGACTCTAACAGTAGGAGGTCTTGAGCAATATATGACCGACGACGATAAAAGAATCACAGGAGGATTTACTTTTTATGCAGGAGACGAGATTATTGGAAAAGATATTTCAGTAAATAACAAGACATATACTTATGAGGAAGAAAATAGTCTTATAGGCCAGATTACATTTAAAGTGATATATTCAGGTGATGATAGATATGAAGGAGTAGAGAAGGAGGCTAAGATAGCGTCTTACACCAAAACAAAAAAACTTACGTTTGAAAACGGGATCAATAAAAAAACTATTCGAGATGATGCTGAGAGTCTTACATTTAAAATACCATTAAATAGTGAAAGCACTGGGGACAGAAGTATAACATATTCCAGCAGCGATATAAATGTTGCTAATGTAGATTCAACCACAGGAGAGGTAACTGTTAATAAAGCAGGTAAAGCCATTATTACTGTATCAGCAGAAGCAAATGAAAACTATGCTGCAGATATTGCAGAATATACAGTAATTGTACAGCGTGTTATTAATATTTCCGAGAGAATAGACGATCCAGGTTGGCAAAATTACAGTAAAATTTATGACAAAAAATCAGATGCCGAACTTACGTTAACATTGTCGGAAGATGATTTGGCGGTGGGAACTGCAGATGTTAAAGTAGTGTTTGGTGCAACAGTAAAAAATCAAGATGGAAGAGACGCTGTAAATGCTGGGGAAAACTATAGTGCAGAACTTAAAAGTACTGAAGTCAAAATTATAGGAACTTGGGATGGCATGGAAAATATTGATTTATCGGAGGTTTATATAATTGAGAACTATGCCAGTGAAAGTATTACAGGAAGAGTTACTATTGAGCCGCGACCGGTATATTTTGGGACAGGCGATGTGGTTTTGGAGTATGGGCAAGATTTACATGCTGCTGTAGCCTCGATGAAGACAGATTCCAATAATCAATCCATTATAAAAGAGAGCGAAAATGAAGAGATAAATACAGGTATTTTGGAAGGTGATTCGGTAGATACTTCAGATTTAGGGGTTACTCTTGATATGGCGATTAAATCAAACGAGGTAACAGATGATGAAGTATATGAACACGTAATTCTTCCCAATATTGATAAGCAGGGAATAGTGCTGGATAATAATACAAACTATATACTATATCCTTCAGATAATGTAGAAGATTATGGGGATTTGACCATAAAACAACAGCAATTTGATTTAGATGGTATTTTTGCTGCTATTAACATTAATGATGGAGAGGGAACAGGAGTCTATAAAAATGGACAGAATATATATGTTAGAGGATTCAATGAAGATACTTTTGTAAATGGAGCAGATTCCAGTGCTGAGTTAAGGATTACATTGAAGGACAATACATATTATGACTTTGTTATGCTTAAGGTAGACGAAGAACCATCTCCTCAGAATTTGACAGCAGTTAAATTTCCTTGTAAATCACAGGTAATTACGGGTAATGTCTATTTTGAACGTAGTAGCGACGGATTCCAAAGTGCTCCGACAAGTGGGTTTACGATTATTGTTGATTCGGATAGTCCGAAAATTACATTTGGAGATTGGAAAGAAAGCAACAGAATAGTAGATAATTGGGTGGATGCAATAACATTTGGGCATTACTATTCTAAGAACTCTATTTATACAATTGAAGTTACCAAAGAGGATCTTCCAGAAAATGATTTTTCAGAAGAAGGAAAAGTTAATGGTGCATGTGGAGCAGATGATGTTGAGTGGTCATACTATATTTTAAAGAGGCAGTTTGACAATGAAGAAGGACAATATAAAGAAATTACAGCAGATGATATCAAGGAACTTAGAAATAATCCATCAGGCTGGACAACGATAGATGAAAACAATAAAGTTCCATTTGTAAAAGACACAAGCGGTCAATTGGAAGAAATTGCGGGATATTATGTTATATTGGTCAAAGTGAGTGATAAAGTAGGGAACAGCGCAATCTATTCAAGTAATGGAATAGTTGTGGATATTCAGGAGCCAACTATAACAATAACAGATATCAATGGACAGGCATTTCCTGACAATACATTTTATAAGGAAGACGTACCATACAAAGTGTCTGTTATAGATTATGAGGCGGATGAAGATGTGGTTTCCGGAATTAAATCTTTTGATCTAACAGTTAGCCCAGAGAATGAAACTGCTAAAACTACTATAGCAGATGAAACAGAGGATTATTCGATAGAGGGCATGAGAGGGCTTAAAACAGAGTTTACGGATGAGGTATCTGCCGATAAAAATAATAGCAATGATGTGACTATTAAAGTATCAGCCCTAGATCAAGCGAACAACAATAAAGAAGTAACGCAAGGGTTGATGATAGATCAAACCAAGCCGACTATAACAGTGGAATTTGACAATAATGATGTTCATAACGGAAAATATTTTAATTCTGATAGAACAATGACCATTACTTTCAAAGAAAGAAATTTTGACAAAGATCTAGTGCTCTTTGAGTTCATGAAAACAGAAAATCCATCAGACGTATATGATAAAAACTCTGAATTAGTAACTGTAGATACTTTGCGCAATAATGGAATAGAAGTTACATGGGATCCGACAGGAACGGATGCCAAATATGTTGAAAATCACTCTGTTACAGAATATACAGATGAAAGAGAGATTGAATTAGAATTAAAGTTTCCTGCAAATGAAGATACAGAGTGGTATTATCATATTGTACCGTACTGTACTGATAAAGCAGGAAATGGAAATGAAGGAGTCTCATATGGGGATACAAAAGCAGGAATTGATTTTGCAATTGATAATAAAGCACCTGATATCAACGTAAAATTTGCTGCTGAAACCAATCCTTTTGAACCTAAAACTGAGAATTATTTTAATACTTATGAAGACGGAGCATATAGTCAAAAACGTATCATTGCAACTGTAGAAATTACTGAGAAAAATTTCTGGGTGAAAGATGAAAACGGTAATAACTCTTTTATAGAAGGACAGTTTAACTTTACAGATACAAAAAGCGTAGATGCTAACAAGAAAGATATTAAACTGGGTGAAAATCAGGAAAGTGCAGCGGAATATTATAAGAATATTGCAAAAAAATCTGAGAACTGGGGTACGAATGAGGATTCTGACAGTACAAGTTCATGGATAAATAATGCATTTAATTTCAATAAAGAAGCAAACTATGTATTTACTTTTACATATACTGATCTGGCTGGAAACAGTGCGACGTATAGTCCCAGATATTTTACATATGATAAAACTGCTCCTACCGGGAAAATTACTGTTACAGAGGATGGCTCAAAATCCGTAGGGGAGAAATTTTTTGATCTCATAACATTTAATAAGTTTAGTAAGGAAGATATATTAGTAGAAATGTCTGGAGACGACCTTACGGCAGGCGTTGCAAAAGTTGAAGCGTATGATTTGATAAACTCTTCAGATACGCCGACGTACGATGAGATTAAAAATTTTAAAAAGTGGACTAGAAAAGGAGATACAACTATAACGTATTCAATGTCTCCGAATCAACAGTTTGTTCCATATTTAAAGGTGACTGACCGTGCAGGAAATGCTGAGTATTTTAGCACAGAATCAGGATTTGTAGCTGATAATCAAGAGCCGTACATTAATCTAAGCTGTACGAATTTAGACCAGGCTCAGAATGGAATTTTTAAAGCATCAGCAGGAAAGATAGAGTTTGCAGCAACAGCTTACGACCTTAAAAATGAGACATATTCAGGCATTGATAAAATCTGGTATACTGTTCAGGCTTCTGGAAATGTAGTCGGCGAACCAATTTATGTGTTTGAAGCTGATGAAGAAAAAGGAGAGAAAATACAGAACGAAAATGAACGTGATTGTACATTCTCAGTTCCGATTACTGATGCAATTAACAGTAATAATGTAATTGTAACAGCTTACGCTCAGGATTTGGCCGGAAATGTTTGGAAGGATTCAGAAACAGTAAAAGTTGACATCACCTCGCCGACTATCAGCGTAGCTTATAACAACATTCCCGCAGTCAACGGTGATTACTACAACGCAACCCGCGTTGCGACTGTTACAGTGAAAGAACGCAACTTTGATCCTTCAGGAGTACGTTTCAATATCACGAATACAGAGGGAGTGCAGCCGTCCATTAGCGGCTGGACCGCACACGGCGCTGTAGGCGTATCAGACGAGGCATATCACACCTGTACGGTTACCTTTGCGGCGGACGGAGACTATACCTTTACTCTGAATGCGACGGATCTCGCAGGAAACACATCGAACTACACGCGTGTGGATGAGTTTACGATTGACCAGACAGATCCGACAATTCAGGTTACATATGATAATAACAATGATGCGGAGCCGGGGTATTTTAATGCGTCCCGCACTGCTACAGTAACGATCAATGAGCATAACTTCAACGCTGCAGATGTGAACGCGATGATCACTGCATCCCTTCAGGGAAGCGGGGCGTCTGTTCCGCGTCTGAGCGGCTGGACCGCCAGAGGAGATTCTCACACGGCAAGCGTGACATTCTCGGCGGATGCAGATTATACGTTTGATATTGAGTATACGGATATGGCCGGAAATGCCGCTGCGGATTATACGCAGGACAGCTTTACGATTGACCAGACGGCTCCGGAGATTGAATTTTTCGACATTGAGGATAAGTCGGCCAATAACGGCACGGTTGCTCCCGGCGTAAGATACAGTGATATTAACTATACTGCAGACGGAGTGGAGATTACTCTGGAAGGGGCTGAAAACGGCATAACGTCAATCGACGGAACACGCTCCAGTATTCCGAACGGCCAGAGTATTAAAATGGCTGACTTTGCACATGAAGAGGCGGTCGACGATGTTTATACAATGACGGCGTCAGTTACAGACCGGGCAGGAAATACAACAGAGCAGTCGGTTATGTTCTCAGTCAACCGGTTTGGCTCAAACTATATTATGTCAGAAGCTACAGAAAAACTGATCGAAGATGTATATACAAATGAAGAGCAGGAACTGGTCGTAACGGAGATCAATGTAGACACACTGGTGTTTAACGGTATTACCTACGGGCGAGATGGAAATCTTGTAACTCTGGAAGAGGGAAAGGATTACAACGTGAGCGAAAGCGGCTCCGAAGAATCGTGGAAACGTTATACATATACGATCAATAAAGAGAACTTTGAAACAGAAGGCAATTATACGGTAACGATCGAGTCCGAAGACAGGGCGAAAAATGTGAGCAGTACGCAGACGAAGCAGGTTCAGAGTCCCACGGATGAAAAGGAGAGATACGACCTCAACTTTGTCATCGATAAGACGGCGCCTACTGTAGTTATTACAGGCATTGAAGACGGCGGCCAGTACCGTGCAAATACAAGAGAGATAACTGTAAATGCAGCGGACAATATCGCGATGGACGAGGTAGGAGTATACCTGGGCAGTGCGGACAGGCCGGAGCAGACGTACAGTGCAGAGGCGCTTCAGGAAGCAGGCGGCGAGGTGACCTACACATTGTCTAATTCTAATTCAAGACAGGACGTAAGGGCAGTTGCTGTTGACGCGGCGGGAAATACGTCGGAGACGGAGATTAGAAGAGTACTGGTAACATCCAATCTGTTTGTTCAGTTCTACAGTAATACGCCGCTTCTTGCAGGTTCTATTGCAGGAATCGTGGTAATTGCAGCGGCTCTGTGTTACTTCCTGATCTTTAAGAGAAAGAAAAAAGAGGAAGAACAGGCAAACAGCCGGTAAGTATGAGGGGCAGGCCGTCTGAATAGAAATATTTGGACAGCCTGCTTTTACTATATAAACGGCAGGAGCGGAGGAAATACTATGCTGCAAAGCGGAGATATTATAGGGGGAATGTACCAGATACTCCGGGAAATCGGAAAGGGAGGAACCGGGATCATTTATCTGGGCTATCATCTCAGGCTCCAGAAACAGATTGTGATAAAGCGGATAAAAGACAACTATACCGGACAACTCAATGTGAGAGCGGAGGCAGATATACTGAAGCGGCTTCATCATACATTCCTTCCTCAGGTGTATGATTTTCTGGCGGTAGGAACGGGGATTTATACGGTTATAGATTATATTCCGGGATATGATCTGCAGCATTATCTTGACAGTGGCTGCCGGTTTTCAGAAAAAACAGCGCTCCTGTGGATGCAGCAGCTCTGCGAAGTGCTGGAATATCTGCATACCCAGTCGCCCCCCATCTGGCACAGTGATATCAAGCCGGGGAATATTATGATCACCCCACAGGGGAATATATGTCTGATTGATTTTAATATTTCTCTGGACGGAAATACCGCCAAAGAGGTGCAGGGACTCAGTCAGTACTATGCGGCTCCGGAACAGTATGAGAACGCTCTGGCCGTGTTTTACCACAGAAAAGCCAATGCCGTGGTTGACGGAAGAATGGATATCTATAGTCTGTCGGCTGTGTTTTACCGTATTATGACAGGACTGTATCCAAGTCCGGATAAAGGAGCTCCATACCCTATAACAGAAATGGATATTCCATACAGCGAAGGACTGAAATGTATTGTGAAAAGGGGAATGGAGAAGAATCCGTCAAAACGTTTCCAGACAGCGGCACAGATGAAAAAGGCTCTGCTAAGGGCGGAGAAAATGGATCCGAGGTATCGTATACTGGGCGTTTTTCAGGCACTTTCCTGGGCGTTTTACGGATTGCTGACAGTGAGCGGGCTGCTTCTTATGTACGCAGGCGGGAGTATCTGGCAGACGGAGAACTGGCAGAAGGCATACAGCAGATTATATACAGCAGTCCAGAATCAGAATGAGATAGAAATCGTGACAGAGGGAACGGATATGCTCAATGATTTTATACTGCGGGGTTATATGGATGAGCATCCTGAGGAAAAAGGAGAGGTACTGCACACTCTGGGCGACAGCTATTTTCGCCAGGAACAGTATAAGACAGCGGCTGCGTATTACGAAGAGGCCCTGACAGAGGACAGGGATAATTCTCTGTATTTGCGGGATTACCTGACAGGAATGGCCAGAGCAGGTGAATATGTGGATACAGCCGCAGCGGCGAAAAAATATCCGGAAGCAGATCTGGAGGAAAGTGAAACAATGTTTGTAGAGGCACAGATTGCTTATGCACAGGAAGATTGGGAAAGGGCACTTGAAAAACTCCATCAGGCGCTGGCTCAGAATCCGGAGGGTGAGTTGAATGCCCGGATCTGTAGTCTTGAGGCTGATGTTTATACCAGCCTGGGAGATACTGCTGCGGCAGCAGATGCAGCCGTGCGTGCAGCCGGGATGGATCCGGAGAGAGATCTTTTGAGAAAGGCCGGACAGCTCTGTTTTGATGCCGGAAATGTACAGAGCCAGAATACCGTAAAACGCTCATATTATGAGAAAGCGCTTGGTTATTATGATAAGCTTTGTGCGGCAGATTCCCCATCTTATGAAGATCAGCTGAATAACGCCCTTGTTCTGAGAGCTCTGGGTCAGTACAGGGAGAGTCTGTACCGGCTTGAAGAGATGAAAAATCAGGATCCGGACGATTATGTAGTGCTGATGTGGATGTGCTTTAATTACCTGGATGAAGCTGCGGTAAATGGCGAATATGGAAATGTATCTTCAGACTTAAAGTTCTGTTATAACTCATGTCGGACAGCATATCAGAAGAAGAACACAACAGATAAGAATATGGAGACGCTTATTGAGATTATGAATGAGCTGGAGTGAAAAAATGACGGGAATTGTGTTTGTGACACTTGGAATTATACTGATCGCTGCAGGTACCGCAGGCGTCCTGACAGTAAATCATATACTAAGAAAGAAAAAAAGGAAGATTCGGGAAGAGTTTTATCGGATTTATGACTAAAGAGGAGGGAATGAGATGAAGAAAGAAAAAAACTGGAAAAAAATAATACTTATCAGCGTATGCGGTCTGTTATTGATCGCGGCGGCTGTAATCGGCATCCTGCTGATCCGAAGCGGATTAAGGCAGGAGACATACAGGGAATGCATCAGAACGGCGGAAAAGTATGTGGCGGAAGAAAATTACGAGGATGCTATTGTAGAATATGAGAATGCGATTGAAGCCGTGCCGGGTGAAGATGACGCGTATATGGGGCTGGCGGATGTTTATATGCTCCAGGGACATACATCTCAGGCAAGGCTTACTCTGGAGACAGGATATGAAAGGACAAATTCATCTGCTGTCAAAGATATGCTTGATAAAATCAATAATGGAACATATATGAATAATACTCCCGATAATTCCTCCGAAAAAGAGGAGCTGCCGCGTATGGGAGAAATAACCTGGAATACAGCTTTTATCCAGCGCCTGGAGAACTATACTTATGAAGATTTTATTGACGAGTATGGAAACTGGCCGGATATCGCCCAGATTGCCCGTGGTGAAGTAAAAGTAGTACATAAAGACCTGACGGCTACACTGTATTACTCGGATACGAAAGAGGACGATTCTATCGTAGATGATGAAAAAGACGAACCTGCAAGGGACAGTATGCCGGAACGGATCGAACTGGATTCCATCAGTATGTTATTCAATAATTTCGGAACACCGATAAGTATCGAAGAGCTTCAGAATCTGTCCAGTACGACATTGAAGCCCGTTTTTGCAGAAGAGCACACCTATGTAGAGATGACAACAGGGTCAGTGATCGCGAGAATCGAAACAGATGCGTCTGGAAATATTGTGTCAGAAACCGCATGGAATGAAATCATTCTTCCAGAGGCAAATGAAAACAGAAACAGAAAAGGGCAGCTGAACGGAGTGGTGATCGATGCTATGACCGGAGAAGGAGTGCCGGGAGCTGAACTTACATTTGTGTCGGCAGAGGATCCGGGAGTAACAGAGGCGACGGTGACAGCCTGGGACGGTTCGTTTTCGGTCGAACTTAGTGAAGGACTTCAGAACGTAACAATAACTGCCGCAGACTATATGGAGGAGTCTTTCCAGTTTGAGATGGAAGAAGGGCGAAATTACAGTGGAGAACAGTTTATTATTTCACCGGAATTGATGGCCGGCTCTGCGCGTATTGTTCTGGAGTGGGGCGCGGAACCTCAGGATCTTGACTCTTATTTAAGAGGAGAAACAGATAACGGGGACGACGTCTTTGTAAATTTCCGGAGCAGAACGTCTGTTTCGGGAGGAAATACAGTCGCCGAACTGGATGTGGATGACAGAGATGGTTATGGACCGGAAACAATAACTATTTATGATCTGAATGGAGTATATCGGTTCAGTGTAGTTGACTATCAGGTGACCTCGACTCTGAGCCAGTACGGCGCAACGGTAAAAGTCTACCTTCCGAATCAGAGCAGCCCGGAGGTAATAGAATTAGACCCGGGCGCCGGTATAAATAATATATGGGAAGTGTTTGAGCTGGATCACGGAGAACTTATTGTGCGGAATGAAGCAGGAGACGACGATACACTTGTACCGAGGGCAAAGTGACAGTAGGAGAGCCGGATGATTTGGATAGTAATAATCTTGCTTGTTTTGTGCGGCGGCGGGGGGATTGCTGCGGTGATCCGCCGGAAGATTTCGCAGGATGAACGGAAGAGATATTATCAGGCGGCGGCCAGAATGATCAAAGAAAGCTGTCTGGATGCAGTGATCGCCAGCCGTGGAAGCCGCAGGGCGGCTGGGAAAAAACTGATGCTTTACCTCACAACATCCGGGCGGCCGGGAGGAAGGTTTGTCTTTGATCCGGAAAAGGGTGTGAGGATAGGAAGAAACCGGGAAGGAAACGACATCTGTATCCAGGACGCAGAGGTTTCCGCCGTTCACTGCTGCGTCTACCTGTACCAGGACAGGCCTGTCGTGCAGGACTTCAATTCCTCAAACGGCACATGGATAAAAAGAGGAATGAAAAAATATGCGGTGAAAGGAGCAGAATATATTTTTTCCGGGGACAGTCTTTTAGTGGGGCATGCAAAGTTGAAAATACATTTTTTTGAACTTGACATGATGCAGCTTTAGGATGGAAGAGGAGTAAGTTTGGATATGATATTGATGATATATAACAGAAAATTGTGCAGGGAGTTCCTGCTTCCTTCCCTTCATAATTCGGATTATGAAATTTTTCTTGATGAAGGACAGTGTGGATTTCCGCGTGGAATCGTCCTTTCTCTTGAGGTAACAGAAGAAGGCTGGTATCTAAATAGTACAGAGCAGTATCATCTGATCTGTAACAATGCGAAAGTTTCCAGAAGTATCCTCCGGGAGGATATGATTTTGACTGTAGCGGTATGCAAAGGAGAGACGTTTAAGGTTCTGGCTGTTGAGGCTGGAAGGCGCTTTGGTGCGGCGGACAAGTTTTCGCTGAACGGACAGAACCGGATTACGATAGGAAAAGCAGAAGAAAATACGATACGTTATGATTACCGGGGATTAATTTCCGGTCTTCATGCAGAACTGACCCGTGGTTCGGACGGCTGGTATCTTGTGGACCGGAGTACAAACGGCGTATTTTCTGAAAGAGGGCGGCTGCAGGGAGCCAGCCGCCTGCAATTTGGAGATCATTTTTATCTTTTTGGTCTGCATTTAGTGTATCTGGGGGACTGCCTTGCAGTAGCCAGCTATTATGGAAGCCTCAAAATACGGGCAGATATATTGAGAACTCTGGTGTTTGAGGAAAAATCTCCTGGAAAAGAGGCTGTAAAATCGTATACAGAGCAGGTGTATTTTAATCGTTCTCCCCGAAATCTGCCGTCTCTTTATACGGATGAATTTGAGATTGAAGGACCGCCTGATCCGAAAGAATTAAAGCAGAGACCGTGGTTTCTTGTGGTAGGTCCTTCATTTACAATGGCCATTCCAATGCTCCTGGGATGTGCTCTGGCAATCTGGGGCAGCAGCATGAGTGGGATGGCATCCGGGATATTTATGTATACAGGGCTTATTACCGCGATCGGTTCGGCCGGACTGGGAGCGTTTTGGGCTGTTACAAATATGAAATACAGCAGGAGCGAGGCTGCTGAAGAGGAAAATCACAGATTTAACGCGTACAGCAATTATCTGCTCAAAGTGACAGAGTCTTTGAAAAAAAAGTACGATTATAACAGAAGTATGATGGAGGGGCTTTATCCTCCGGCTGCGGACTGCGCAAAAATCAGCCGTTTTGACACAGGGTTGTGGAACAGAAATCACACCCATGAAGATTTTTTATTCCACAGACTTGGAACAGGAGAAATACCTTTCCAGATAGATATACGGATTCCTAAGGAAAAATTTACTCTTCAAAACGATTCTCTGAAAGAAAAACCAGGCAATATTAAAAAGCAGTTTGAAACACTTTTTCAGGTGCCTGTCGGGATATCATTTCGGGAACATCAGCTGATTGGACTGGTGGGAGGAAGCAAAAGGAAGGGCGCGGAGGAAATTATGCACAGTATAGTGGCGGAGTTTGCCGCAACCCATTGTTACACAGATGTAAAATTTGTTTTCCTTTATGATGAAAATTCCTGTATAGATTTAAAAAACTGGGACTGTATGAGATGGTTTCCTCATGTCTGGTCTGAGGACAGGCAGACCCGGTACATGGCGGCAGATGAAGTGGAGCGGAGAGATGTCCTGTTTGAACTTTCTAATGTTCTCAGAGCCAGGATGCAGGGAGGAGACGGACGAAGCAGAAATGGGATTGCAAAACCCTGGTATCTGATTTTCGTATCAGATCCCGGAATTCTTGAAGGAGAGCTTCTTACCAGATATATCTATGATCCTCTGCCGGTTTACGGGATGACTACATTTCTAATGTCGGAAAGTGTGGAGCAGCTGCCGAATGTCTGTGAGGAAATCATAGAGAATGACGAGTATTTTCATGGCTTTTATAATCTTCTGGAAGGGTCACTGGAGAAGAAACCGGTGCGTCTGGACAGAGTATCTGTGGATGCTCTGGAGAGAATGGGCCGTACATTGTCGGGAATCCGCGTCAATGAGACGGAAACGACAAATGAGATACCGTCAGAACTTGATTTTTTCTCAATGTATGGAGTCAGAACGTTGGAAGATTTTCAAGTGCGGGAGAGATGGAGAAAAAACAGAACATATAATAGCATGAAAGCCCTGATCGGGAAAAAATCAGGAAACGCAGACTGCTATCTTGACGTACATGAAAAATATCATGGGCCGCATGGGCTTATAGCAGGGACAACAGGTTCTGGAAAAAGTGAGACGTTGCAGACATATATTCTTTCTCTGGCACTTAATTTCAGCCCGGAGGATGTTTCCTTTTTCATCATAGATTTCAAAGGCGGAGGCATGGCAAATCTGTTTGCAGGACTTCCGCATATGGCCGGACAGATTTCCAATTTGTCAGGAGGTCAGATTCACAGGGCAATGATCTCAATTAAAAGTGAAAATGTAAGAAGACAGAAGCTTTTCAGTGCGCATGGAGTAAATAATATTAATCTTTATACCCGTCTCTATAAAAACAGGGAAGCAAAGGAAGCGGTTCCTCACCTGTTTATCATTATAGACGAGTTTGCAGAGTTAAAAAGGGAAGAGCCGGATTTTATGCGTGAGCTTATCAGCGTGGCACAGGTAGGACGAAGTCTGGGCGTACATTTGATATTGGCTACACAGAAGCCCAGCGGAACAGTAGACGATAATATCTGGAGTAATTCCCGGTTTCGTCTCTGTCTGAGAGTTCAGGATCGACAGGACAGCACAGATATGCTGCATAAGCCGGATGCCGCTTTTATCACCCAGACTGGTCGGGGCTACCTTCAGGTGGGAAACGATGAGATTTATGAGCAGTTTCAGACGGGTTACAGCGGCGCTCACTATGCTGCCGATGCAGGGTCTGATTCTTCCGGCGTGATGATGCTGACAAGAACAGGGAAGCAGGATGTCGTTTCGGGCAGGCTTCCGGTGATGGAAAGTGAAATAGCTGCTGACAGGGGGAAAATACAGGATGTAACTCAGCTGGAAGCGGTGGTGGATTATCTGGCTAAAATGGCGCGGGAAATGGGATATGAAGAGACAAGACAGCTCTGGATGCCGGTACTTCCAGAAAAGATTACTTTAGAGCAGACTGCAAAATATGCTTTATTATCTGACATAGAGGAAAGTACGGGGAAATGGCAGCTTAGTGCAGTGGTGGGAGTATATGATGACCCGTGGAATCAGCGCCAGGAGCCTTTTGCGGTAGATTTTGCCCGGGATGGCCATGTAGCAGTGTGCGGTTCAGTGGTCAGCGGGAAGAGCACATTTCTGCAGACGCTGGTCTACAGCCTTATTACCCGCCGGAGTCCGGCTGAGGTTCAGTGCTACATCCTTGATTTTGGAAGCCATTTGCTTGCCCCATTTGCGTATGCACCTCATATAGGAGGGATCGTGTGTGACGGACAGGACGATCGTCTGGGTAAGTTCATGCATATGCTGGTTCAGATGATGGACGAGAGGAGACAGCTCTTAAGCGGCGGAAGCTACAGTCAGTATATTCAGGCTTATGGACGTGGGCTACCGGCGGTTCTTATTGTGATCGACAATCTGGGAAGTATGAGAGAGAAGAGCAGTTCCAGATATGATGATGTGCTGCTCCGTCTGGGAAAAGAAGGGGCCGGCTATGGAATTTTTCTTGCAGTTTCTGCCGCGGGGTATGGGATATCGGAAATACCCGGGCGGCTTGCAGACAATATTAAAACAGTAATATCTCTGGAGCAGGGAGATAAATACAAATATATGGAAGTCATGCGTGAAACCAGACTTCAGGTCTTTCCAGAGGCCGGGATAAAGGGCCGGGGAATAGCTAACGTGGGCGGCAGGATCCTGGAATTTCAGACTGGACTGTGTCTGGATGCGGAGGACGATTTTTCCAGAGGACAGATTCTCGAAAAAGAATGCAGACAAATGTCTGCCAAATGGGGAGGTATTCTTCCCAGAACCATTCCTGAGATACCGGAAAATCCTGTGCTGAGCCAGATAGAGAAATTGGATGATTACAAAAAGATGATTCGGTCGGGAGACTGGCTGCCTGTTGCTTATGAGATGGAAACTGCTTCTGTATTTGGGACAGGCCTTAAAAATACATATTGCTATACTATCTCAGGAAGGCCTCATACCGGAAAAACCAATGTGCTCAAGCTGTTGATTTATGCTGCTGCTGTACTGGGCGGAAGGCTTTGTGTTATTGAAACAGGGCACAGTTCTTTGAAAAAGACAGCCGATGAATGTGGCGCCGAGTATTTGGAGACAATAGAAACTGTTTTTGAATTTTTCAGGAAACTGACGCCTGTTTTTGTAGAGCGTAACAAAAAGAAGAGGGAGATGATCGAACAGGGAAAAGAAGAGGACGAGATATATGAAGAGATGAAAAAAGAAACGCCGGTTTTTATTTTCCTGGATGATCTGAAAGAATTCTTTGAACTTATATACCGGGCCGATGAGAAAGTTGGGAATATGTCCGGATTTATGGAAAATATTATGGAAAAAGGCAGTCTGCACAGAATATATTTTTACGGCTGTCTTACGACAGAAGATGCGGTATCTCTGACAGGATATAAAGCATACCGTTCATTTACGGGATATAAAAAGGGGATGCATTTGGGCGGCAATTTGAATGCACAGAAGCTATTTAATTTTCAGAATATCAATTATGCTGAGATGAGCAGAGCAGCAAAAAAAGGGGTGGGATATGCGGCAGATGAAGAGGATGAGACGTCAGGCATCCGAATCGTACTTCCTCTGGCGAGAAGGGACCAGACATGATAACTATGCTGATATCGGGTCCCTCTTACACAGAAACAGAATATATCTGCCGCTGTTCGAGAGATGAAGCAGGAAGATGCTGTGACGAAAAGCTGGAAATTATAAAATGCGCCGAAGGGGAATTATGCAGGCCGGCTTTGTCCGGGGTATGTGCAGACCTGGCGTATCTGGATATTACTGAAAACGGAGCGCTGGAAGAAGCAGAACGGTTTCGCGAAAAAAATAAAAATACATATCTGGTACTGATCGCCGGATCTGATTTGTCGCCGGTCACATATATGCGTCCGGGAATCCGGGCGGAGGCATTGATATTAAAACCGATTAATGCGGAGCAGACAAAAGCTGTAGTCCGGGAGGCATTTGGCGAGCTGATGAA
>DXDR01000039.1 GCA_019115385.1 Candidatus Mediterraneibacter avicola
AGCAGGGCGGCAATACTTTCATCGGGTATATTTAGCGCCAACGGCCATATTGTTCCATTGTACACTGCCGCTGGGGATTAATAAAAAAGCCCCGGGGTGAAAAAGGGACAGGGTGAAACTTGATTGGGGACGTAGTAAAATGCGATTTTACTACGTCCCCAATCAAGTTTCACCCTGTCCCTTTTTCACCCCGGGGCTTTTTATTAATCCCCAGCGGCAGTGTACAATGGGACAATTTGGCCGTTGGCGCTAAATATACCCGATGAAAGTATTGCCGCCCTGCTCTGTCAGATCCTCCATCTGGCTGACAGAAACAGTCGTTGTTTCTCCGGTGTCCGGATCCGCATAGGTAATATCACTCATCGTATACGATATGATCAGGACTGCATGGTCTCCTGCAGTCACGGCAATTACCGGACGGCCCAGGCTGACTACATACAGCATCTCATCCAGGGTACAGCCTGTAAAATCAATCCTGTGTGCCTCATACTGCTCCATATATCTTTCACATGCAGCCAGCGAGGTCTCTCCGCTTTCTTTCACAAAGGCCCCGGCCCCTGTGGAATACACCAGGTCACGGTTTCCCTTCTCCCAGACGTATTCCTGCCGGGAGGATACCACAACGCCGACAGTCTCCTCCGCTTTCTGAACCGCATCTCCGGCCCGGTCATAAACACCGGCCAGGCTCCCCATACCGTAGACATAGAATTTTTCTGTCTCACTTCCTCCGTCCAACGTAATCGTAAGGGGTTCTCCGCTCATGAGCTGCCGGGACTTCTTCAGGATGATTTCCGTATCTTCCAGACCGTCCGCAAATGTCAGGCGCATCTGCCGCTCCATGGTATCTGTACTGTAGGTCTCCAGCACAACGGTCTCCTCTTTCCTCTCCTGATTGCTGGTGATATACTCCTGTTCAGCAGGGCTGTAAATATTTCCATCCTTTTTTACCCGGTCCAGAGTCACCAGATTGCCGTCGATACCTACATCCGTCATGTAAAGCCCGGAATCCGCAAAGGAGTAGGCTGCCTCCGTCTCATTTTTCGAATTGACGATCTCCACCTCATACATAGGCGTCAGCTCTTCTCCTGACGCAGACGTCCCCGCGTCTTCCTCCCGCATTTTCCCGTATATAAAATCACCGTTGACAAATCCCAGCGGCCGCACCTTTTCTCCTTCCGCAGCGCTCACTTTGTAGCTGCCCGCATCAGTCAGATCCATGACCTGGATTTCTGTAGCCCCGTCTGCCTCTCCGTCTGTCTGATATGCGATCAAATGTCCGTCGTCAGACACACTATACTGATCTTCTGTCAGATCATCCGCCAGAACTGTCTGGTCATTTCCTTCCAGGCCGATCTGATATAAAGTCCCTTCCGCCAGAATATACAGCAGTTTGTCATTATGATCGTAATAAACCATTTTTCCCAGTTCATCTTCTGCTATACCGGACGATTTTGTACTGGGGATGAACGCTTTCTCTTCGGTAACATTCTCCTCAATATCAAAGTAATAAATGCTTGCTCCGACCTCTCCCTCATGAGCCCCCCGGTTCATATAGCCGTACACTGCAAACGCCAGACTGCCGCTGTCGTCCATACTGATTATACGCACGTCATGCTGGTCATTCCTGCTCCGCTCATCGCTTCCCTCGCTGTCTGAAAAACTGAACACCTGGAGCAATTCTCCGGTCTCCCTGTTATAGAGCCACAGATCCCTCTCCTGAACAAAGGCTACTATGCTTCCGTCTTTGTTAGATTCAAACTGCAGATCGTCGGAAGCGATTCCCAACAGGATGCCGTCTTCGTCAAAGGAATGCTGACCGCCGGAGAAGACCTTCTGCATATCTCTGTTGTAATTCAGAAGATAAAACGCATCTCCTTCCTTGCGCACCCGGAAAAACTCCCTGACGTTATACGCTCCTATTTCCCCGTTTTCATCCGTACAGGAAACCTGATATTCGGCCAGAACAGAAGTGTATACACTGTTGCTCTCCTTGATGCTCCACTCCACTTCACCAGCTACCTGGGGCTCCAGGTTCCCCCACTGGATATGGTTAATATCCGAATGGATATTAACAGTCTGATATGTGGTGTTGTCGCTCTCCTGGTTTGGCTCCAGGCGCAGTTCCAATGCCTCGCTGTTTTGTTTCTCCAAAGCGTTTGTATGAAATTCTTTCGCAAATGCCAGACAGTCCCATGCTGCAATATTGGCCGGGCGGCGTATCCTGGTATAATAGTTTACCGTCCTCTCATCTACAGTCAGCACAACTTTCAGCACTGCCTCCCTGACCGATTCATTCAGACCTTCTGACAGTGTCAGTGTCACATTGCCTTCTTCCGAAAGTTCAGGCGCCTGGCCTTCACTGTATACCTCTTCCCCGTCCAGTGAATACACAGTATACTGCACTCTGCTCACTTTACTTCCTTCTGCATCTATGACCATATCCAGCGTGCCGTCCGCTTTCAGAGGCGTGATCGTATCTCTCATTGACGGAATATCCATATCCCGCACATATCCTGACAGCGTGTTTACCTTTTCTCCATTGGACGTAAACCATACGCGCGGGAGCGTAGGCGCTCCCATATCCGCAGTACGGTCCCTGCTCCCCCGATTAATGACAAGGCTGCTGACAACCAGAGCCGCTGCAAATATAACAAGCAGCACGCCCGCCTTAATTAGTTTTTTCTTCATCGCGTACCATCTCCCCTTGGTCTGCAAGCAAAGCGCCCAGCGTGGGCTTCACGTGCAGGAAATCTTCACATTGACTTATTTCTTCTGCCGCTTCAGCGCTTTCTTCCCCCTTATTTACCGCGCGTATGAGAATATTTTTTGGAGTATGCTCCATATCTATAAACTCCAGGATCTGCGTCTCATAGCCGCAGCTCTCCAGATATTTTGCCCGCAGTCCGTCTGTCACAAGAGCAGCAAAGCGCTCCCGCAGCAGCCCGTAATCCATAACCGGGCTCAGGAATCTGCTTCCGTCCGGATTCCCGCTCTCCGGCCGTGTGCCGCTCTTTGAACCGAGCTGCCCGTTCAGTTCATGCTGACAGCGCGGAACCGACAGGATCACCTTTGCATTCCAGCCTACCGCTTTTGCCAGGGCGTGATCCGTGGCAGTATCACAGGCGTGAAGCGTGACTACCATATCGACATTATCGACACCGTCATATTCCGCAATGTCTCCCTGAAGAAACTTCAGCTTTTCATATCCATATTTTTCTCTCAGGCTGGTGCAGCGCTCGATCACATCTTTTTTCAAATCCAGTCCGATTATCTGTATGTCATAGTTTTTCAATTCATGCAGATAATAATACATTGCAAAAGTAAGGTAAGATTTGCCGCAGCCAAAGTCAAGGATCGTAAGTTCCCGGTCTTTGTCCAGTTCCGGAAGGATATCTCTGATAAATTCCAGAAAGCGGTTGATCTGACGGAATTTGTCCGTCTTGGAGGCGATAATCTTCCCCTCTTCCGTCATCACGTCCAGATCCTTCAGAAAAGGAACATACGTCCCCTCTTCCAGTATGTATTTCTTTTTCCTGTTGTGAGACAGATCCGCTCTCTTCTTCTTTGTCTGCCGCTTCTTTCTCTGGATGGTCACCTTGCCCTTTTTGCTTGTCAGAACCGACACATTTTCCGACACAGTCTCAATCTGCATCTGCCGGAACTGCTGCATGTACTCTGCTATTCGCTCTTTTGCTTCCCCGGGACTGAGGTTTTCATGAAACGCCTGCGTATTTGTAAACGCCTCCAGCTGAAACCACAGCTCTCCCTTTTTCTCCAGAGGACGTATTTTTACTTTAACTATGCCCTCTCTGCTCCGCGGGCCGCTGATCGTGCCGCGGATAAATTCTATATTCAGCATGCTCTCCAGCATGTCCCTTAATTCTTCCATATTATTGTAAAGCGAATGTACGTCTCCTCCATCCGCTCTGCTCCTTCCCTGTGAGCGCAGGCTGATGCAGCCTGCATTTCGTTTCAGTCTCCATTGTAAAGCAAAATGCCGGCCAAAGCAAGAGATAAGGGGCCTGCCGTCAAAGCAGTCCCCTCTTCTTTCATTCTTTTATGCTCTTTATCAGAAATCCCTTCTCATCCAGCATTTCTTCTATCATGTCCAGCGTCTTTGCGCTGTCTGCTTCTACCACATGGTAATGGTAATCGGAAGTGATATTTTTCAGCGGACTGGATTTTCCGCTGCGGATATCCGCGATAAACTCATCGGCCTTCCTGCGGGATGTAATATTGAGCGGCGCCTCCAGATGGCCGTAAACTTTGTGGTTCACCATAACATTTTTCACACATCCGCCCAGATCTACAATAGAATAAAGTTCCTCCTCCAACTGGTCGTCTGTATGACAGACTTTGAACGTCCGGCCGACAGCGGACGGCTCGTTCAGTATATATCCTCTGTTGGTGGAGATAATATCATGTCCGGACGCGCGGATCAGCGCGATATCCTGCACGATCACCTGCCGGCTGACTTCATGCTCCGACGCAAGAAGTTTCCCCGGCACAGGTGTTTTACTGTTTTTTATCCTGGCAAGGACGGCGTCTCTTCTCTCTGCTCCGGTCATAGAGTCTCATCCTTTCTCTGATACTGCTTCCCCTATAGCATGAAGGTTTTTCATGGAAATGTCAAGTATGGGCGCAGAATGTGTCAGCGCTCCGCTGGAAATATAATCCACGCCGATCTCCGTCAGCCGTGCGATATTTTCTTTTGTCACATTGCCCGAGCACTCCGTCTCGGCTCTCCCGTCAATAACCCGGACCGCTTCCGCCATCTCCTCCGGCGTCATGTTATCCAGCATGATGATGTCGGCGCCTGCTTCTACCGCTTCTCTTACCATGTCAAGATTTTCTACTTCAATCTCGATCCTGCGCACAAAAGGCGCATATTCTCTGGCCATCTCCACCGCTTTTGCCACGCTGCCGGCCGCTCCGATATGATTGTCTTTTAAAAGTACTCCGTCGGAGAGATTGTATCTGTGGTTATATCCGCCGCCAACCCGGACCGCATATTTCTCAAAAATCCTCATGTTCGGTGTGGTCTTTCTCGTATCCAGCAGCTTCGTACCGCTTCCTTTGAGCAGTTCCGCCACAGAGTGGGTATAAGTCGCGATCCCGCTCATTCTCTGAAGGTAGTTGAGTGCCACTCGCTCGCCGGAGAGCAGCACCCGGATATCTCCGGTCACTCTCCCCATCAGCTGTCCGCATGACACTGCGTCCCCGTCCTGACAAAAGAACTCCGCCTCTGTCGTTTCATCCAGAAGTTCAAAGACTCTGCGGAACACATCCAGTCCTGCGACGATCCCGTCCTGCTTACAGATCAGTTCCACCTGGCCTTTTACATAGTCTTTGATCACCGCATTGGTACTCACATCTTCGCTGGAGATATCCTCCTTTAGCGCCTCCAGGATCAGATGATCCGCCTGAAGTGTCATTGTAATTTTATTCATAGTCTGTTCCTCTCTTTTCATTTTATATCTCAATCCGGTTCTCCGATGTGTCTTTAGGCGCTCGCACGGCTTTCCTCTCTCCCGGCTCTGTGCTCCTCCCCGATCTTTCTCGCAGCTCTTTTGGCAAACACAAGGCTCTCCAGAAGAGAATTGCTGGCCAGCCGGTTGGCTCCGTGTACACCGTTACAGCTTGTCTCTCCTACCGCAAACAGATTTTCCATTGAGGTTCTGCTGTCAGGATCCACCCAGATACCGCCCATGAAATAATGCTGGGCCGGAACCACCGGGATGCACTCTTTTGTCACATCATAGCCCTCTTCCAGACAGTGCCGGTATATATTCGGGAAATGTTTCATTATCACTTCTTTATCTATGTTCCTCATGGACAGCCACACATAGTCCGTGCCGTCCTTTTCCATCTGCTCTCTTATAGCTTTTGTGACAACGTCCCTTGGCAGGAGTTCGTTCACAAACCGTTTTTTATTTTTATCCAGCAGAACGGCGCCCTCTCCTCTGACCGACTCCGAGATCAGAAATCTGCGACCCGGCTTTTCAGAGTAAAGGGTAGTGGGGTGTATCTGCACATAGTCCAGATGCTCCAGACGAATCCCGTGTCTTTTTGATATGTCAATGGCGTCTCCCGTCAGATGCGGGAAATTGGTGGAATGCCGGTATCGCCCTCCGATCCCTCCGGTCGCCAGGATGGTACAGTCTCCATGGATCCTGATCTCTTCCCCGGCAGGTCCTTCTGCCACAATACCCGTACATCTTCCATCTTCTTCTATGATATCCTTCATTGCAGTATACTCATATATTGATACATTTTCAAGCTTTTTCACCTGTGCCAGCAGCTTACTGGTAATCTCTTTTCCCGTGATATCTTCGTGGAAGAGGATCCTCGGTCTGGAGTGGGCTCCCTCCCGGGTAAACGCATACTCTTTCAAAAGATCTGCCTTGTCTTCGCCCCCTTCTCCTTCGGGCGCTTTCTGAAACTCTACTCCATACCGGATCAGGTCCCGGATAATGTCCTGAGAGCTGCGTATCATAATATCCACAGACTCTTTCCGGTTCTCATAATGCCCTGCCCGCATAGTATCTTCAAAATACCCGTCATAGTCTTCCTCATTTCTCAAAACGCAGATCCCTCCCTGAGCCAGAAAGGAATCGCTGCTCTCCAGATCCGACTTTGTGATCATAATAACTTTTCTGTCTTTCGGCAGGCTCAGGGCGCTGAACAGTCCTCCTGCCCCTGTTCCTGCTATCACCACGTCTGCATACATATCCATGACTATCTTCTCCTCCTTCTGCCGCTGTTTACGCCAGTTCCAGCATCCGTTCCAGCGGTCCTGCAGCCTTCTCCCGCACGCTGTCGCCCAGGAGGATCTCATTTTCTCCGGTCTTCAGCACATGAAGGATTTTTTCCAGGGTAATCGTCTTCATATCCATGCACAGCGGCTCTGTCCGTGCAAAATAGAACTTCTTATCCGGGCACCGCTTCTTTAATTCATACTGAATACCGCTCTCCGTACAGACAATGAACTCTTCTTTGCTGCTTTCCTGAACATAGCGGATAATTCCCGCTGTACTTCCGATATAATCCGAGATTCCGCACACTGTCTCCGGGCATTCCGGATGGGCCAGTACCAGAGCCTGGGGATGGAGTTTCTTTTGATCCAGGATCTCCTCTGCGCTCATCTTTTCGTGAACCGGGCAGTAGCCGTCGTTAACGATAACCTGTTTTTCAGGAACCATCTGTGCCACATAGCGGCCCAGATTCCGATCCGGGATAAAGAAAATATTCCGGTTCGGAAGCGCCCTCACAATCTGGACAGCGTTGGACGACGTTACGCACACGTCAGAACAGCACTTCAGTTCCGCCGTCGAATTGATATAACATACCACAGCCAGGTCGTCGTATTCCGCACGCATCTTCTGTATCGTCTCAGGATCCGCCATATGTGCCATCGCACAGTCCGCGGACGCATCCGGCATAAGTACAGTCTTGTCGGGATTGAGTACCTTCGTGCTCTCACCCATGAAGGAAACCCCGCAGAATACAATGGTCTGCTCTTTCAGCCCCACGGCCTTCCTGCTCAGGTAAAAGGAGTCTCCCGTGTAATCGGCGATTTCCTGAACCTCCGGCCTGACATAATAATGCGCCAGGATTACTGCATCTTTTTCTTTTTTCAG
The DNA here is from genome assembly GCA_019115385.1 of Candidatus Mediterraneibacter avicola. GTDB lineage: Bacteria > Bacillota > Clostridia > Lachnospirales > Lachnospiraceae > Mediterraneibacter > Mediterraneibacter avicola. The sequence continues at coordinate 7,641 of DXDR01000039.1, forward strand.
TTGTTCGATCTCTTCTCTGACTGTCATATCACATTCCTCTGCTTTCGCTTATTCTCCGGTCAGTATACCACCGCAATTTACATGTGACAAGACAGATGTTTTTACAAAAATTTTACAGCCTTTTGTTATTTTTTTGACATTTTGCTCAATCCTGCCGGGAAAACGCTGCAACTGAAAAAAGGACGGCAGTCCGTCCTTTCTCGCTGTACATATTTTATGCTGTTTTTTATTTGTCGATCATATAGACGGCTCTTGTTCTCTCTCCGTCGTCCTCCAGCACGACATTCGGAAAACTCTCGATATACTGCTTAAACTGAGAGTATCCGTAATCCCGCACCTTAAAATCGCCGAATTTCAGCCGGATCCGATTGCCCAGCGCGCCCAGGGAGATGCCATATCTTCCGTTGCTCCTGATCTGCTGCATGATATATTCCTCCAGCCTCTCCTTCCTGCTCTTATCCTCGTAAAGAGTCACCCAGACCCTGGTCCCTTCCTGGATCAGCTTCAGCTTCGGCAGCGTCTCCAGGAACTTGGAGAGCAGACTGTAGCCATACCGGCGCACGTCAAAGTCGGGATACAGCTTCACAAGCCGGCTGCCCACTTCTCCCAGTCCTGTCTCTCTGTCGTCGTTCTGATTCTCTGTGATGATCTTGACCACTGCTTCCTCGATCTGGTCCTTTGTCGGCGCCGTTCCCTTCTTCTGTTCTTTCTCATGCTGCTGGTGAGATGGTGCGCGTTCGTCCTTCTCCATTGTATTGTCCTCCAGAAGGAGTTCAAGCACGGTAAAAATGTCGCAGGCCTTGCGGAAAGGTGATGGTGTCTTGTCCTCGCCCATACCGATCACCAGCTTGCCGCTCTCTCTGAGCCTGCTGGCCAGCTTCGTGAAATCACTGTCGCTGGATACCAGGCAGAACCCTTCCAGCTCGCTTGTATACAGCATGTCCATTGCGTCAATGATCATAGCCGAATCCGTGGCGTTTTTCCCATGTGTATAGCTGAACTGCTGGATCGGCGTTATGGAGTTCTGCAGGAGTTCCTCTTTCCAGCCGGAACTGTTGGGCCTTGTCCAGTCACCGTATATTCTTTTATACGTCACATTGCCGTACTTGGACAATTCGTCCAGAATAGGCTTGATATATTTTGCCGACACATTGTCTGCGTCGATCAGCAGCGCGATCCGGTCTTCCATGTCATGTACTCCTCTCCGTCAAGATTTTTCCAGGTAAATGTTCCGTTCTCATATATGATGTAGCTCCGCTGTGACCCTTCCTTCGGGATGGACACAGAACCCGGATTCAGATATTGATACCTGTTTCCGTCCATATCCAGAATTTCCTCGCAGGCCGGAATATGCGTATGCCCGTTAAGCAGGATGTCTCCGTCTGAGAGCGGAGGCAGATGATGGGGATGATAGACGTGCCCGTGGGTGGCAAATATAATCGTTCCCCCTGTCATACCGTCCGGCAGTTCCAGAAAGCAGTAGTCCGCCAGAACAGGAAAATCCAGCACCATCTGATCTACTTCCGTGTCGCAGTTTCCCCGCACACAGAGGAGCTTTCTCTTCATGGGATTGAGCATGTCGATCACCTCTTTCGGCGCATACCCCTCGGGCAGATCGTTGCGGGGGCCGTGATAAAGGATATCGCCCAGCAGCAGGAGCCTGTCTGCCTTTTCTGCCGCAAATGCCTCCAGCATTTTTTTGCAGCACGGAGCGGAACCGTGTATATCTGACGCGATCATAAGTTTCATAGCTTTCTTTTCCTCCCAGTACCGGCTTTCTTCTTTTCGTCTCTTGTAAATCACAGATCGAATGTAAGGATGCCGCTTTATTACACCTGCAGCCGGCAGGAACTTTTCTGGAAAAGTCTGCCGGCTGCGATATTATCGCTATATTATTGTAACAAATTCACGCAGATTGCGCAATTTATTCATAATGGGAAATACTCATGGATGTAACTGCATTAGTTGTAACATCTGTGTCCACTACACAGGAGTCATAGAAACTTGTGCTGCTGTACCAATAATAGGTGTTGGAATACTCTCCCTCATATGAGTCGTCGGTGTCGCCGTATGCTGCCAGCACGTCATCGACCGGTGTTCCGATCTGTACGCCTCCCGGGAAGACCACCGTAAGTCCGCCTGCTTCAAGATCATAGTCATATACAGAAATCCCTCCGATCAGACAGTCTTTCAACTCTTTAGGCTCTGCATCCATATTGATCATATCCACCATGATCGAGTTGCCGTTTCCATCCTCAAACCATGCCAGCTCATATTCCTCTGAATTCACCACATATGTTTCCGGCGTATACTCGGTATCCATTGTCAGACCTGCTGCCTCCAGATCTGCGATCGAGCAGGGAAGGGTGAGCACTTTGTCGTTGACCTGAACTGTATATGTCTCCCAGCTGTCGCCCAGCTCTCCGCTGGGTTCCACAGGATCCGCGCCCACGGAAATATCCTCATCGTCATCCCAGTCATAATCATCATCCGATCCGTCATCTTCCGCGGCTGCGAGGGCTTCCTCCGGAACCTTGATCTCATCCACGCTGTCAAATTCCAGATAGGTTATCTCAATACTGAACTCCGAGATATCGACACCTGCTTCCTCTGCTCCAGCCAGCGTTCCCAGCACATCTGACATATCGACAGTTACTCTTGCCGGAAGGATATCCTCTCTGTATATATACATCGTGCACGGAACTTTAATGTCAGAGATTTCTTCTTCATCCAGATCCAGTCCGGCCAGATCGCTTATCATTTCTTCTCCCATCATGCCCGACAACGTGTCGCCGCCCATGTCCCCGGTCAGTTCAAAACAGTCCTTTCCGTTCACTTCCACCATATCTTTGGAAAGCTCGAACAGCTTTGCCTGGTCTTCGACGTCCTCAAACATATCCAGATTCATGTCATCCATATCATCTGATCCCACATTCCGGCTCCATTCTCCGTCTGTAAGTGTGTAAGTGACCTGCTCGCCGTCTTCTTCTACCTGATACATCTCTATTTCAGCTTTCTGATCCATCCCGAGCGCACTCATGTCTACTTCTCCTTTTCCATAGACAGCTGCGGGATCTGTAGTTACTCCCATGTCCATATCCATGGATACAGCCATGGAATCTGTTCCGTCAGACATTTCCATTTTCATGGCAATATTGCATTTGGCGGATTCTATCTTTTCTGAATTCTTCTCCATGTCTTTAAACAGGCTCTCCGGGGTTGCCTTCTTTCCGCATCCGGCCATAAGCCCTGCCGCCATAACTGCCGCCATGCCTGCCGCCGCCAGTCTCTTCCATTGTTTTCTCATAGCTTTTTCCTCCATTCACTAAAAGTTTTTATTATTCATCTGAAAGATAGATGACTCCCATCCAGTAACAGCCTGCCAGTTCTCCGCCGCCGTACCGGCTGATAACCTGCTGTGCGATCTCGGAAAATCCTTCGTCATCAAGTGAGTAATCCGTCCTGAGCGTCGCTTTGCCCTCTGTCTTCAGTTCCTCCGCCAGAGGTTCTGTTATTTTATCCTGCTCATAAAATTTTCCGCTGATCCGGTAATATTCATTGATATCTGACTCTGCCCGATAGTCATCCAAAACAGAGTCCAGGGCATATCTCTCATCTTCCGCCAGAACTTTATCCGCTGCAGAGTCCGAAAGATTCAGAAGCGCGTTGAAGAGCACCTCATTGTCATTGTTTGTCGTATCCACGATCTGCCACTGTCCGTCAACCTTCACCTTGTTCCATGCATGGGGCAGGTCCCCTTCCAGATACCCGGTGACTACAATGCACTCCAGGCCCGCTTCCTGGGCCAGAAGCTTAAACGCTCCCGCATAACTGGAACACACGCCTTTCTGGTTCAGGAGCACGCCATACGGAGTAAAAGAATCGTTAAATTCTTCATCCACCCCGGCAAAGTTGTTCTCTTCTGCATTCTCAAGGGCTTCCATATCATATTCCGCCGTATCACAGAGATACTGGTTAATAGCCAGCTCTTTTTCCAGTTCCGTCATATCCTCAGTAATGATCTCTGACACTACCCGGTCCACTTCCTCCGCTATCTCCTGCTGCTTTTCACGGATCACATCCGCCTCCGTGTCATACTCCACCATGAGCCTGCTTCCGTCTCCCAGTATCATGGCGCTGGTCACACCGATCACAAGCGGGTTCTGATAAACCGCCTCCTCCCAGGCGTCCAGAAGATACGTCTGGTCAGAGCTTTCCGGGTATTCGGAAAGATCAATGACCGTGTTGCCGTTCATCATATTAATCGCAAGATACTCGCTGAGAGCGCTGCTGGCCGTAACAGAATAATCCTGCACAAAGCTTTCTCCGGCCCCGTCTTCAGCCTCTGCATCCCCGGCGTCTGTCTGGTCTGTCAGTTCCGGTGTTATGGCGCCGCCCCGGCTCCTCAGTTCTTCCTGACGCTGCCGTATCTTTTCCAGTTCTTCCTCCCAGGTATCCTCCTGCGCGCCTTCCACGGTCACTGTTCCGGTAAATCCGGTGCCGTCTATGGTGTACGGCACCTGAACGACCTCCACCTCGACGACCCGCAGATCTGACATATCTTCCTCTTCGTACTCTCCCCACGTCTCTGTCGTCCACTGTGCGTTCTCAAAATCATAATTGATCAGTCTCTGGACCAGAGCCCCGTCGCACATGGTCACCCACTTATGGCTGGGCATCTCCTCAAAGGATTCTGCATAATTGGAGCCTTCCTCGGAAAGGCTCTTCCCCACCTCTTCCGTGTACGGCACTTTCTTTGCGATTTCCTTCTCACTGAACATATTGCTCAGAGCCGACGTGCCCTCATCTGATGCGGCGATCACACAGAAATAGGTCTCGTACTCGCTGTCCCGGGGAATCGCTCCTGTGCCCTCCCCGTATTCTTCGATCACATAGTCTTCCTGGCGCTCCGCCTCGGGCACTTCATAAGTAATAAACTGCACGGTGCTCTCCGGTATCCACTGCGTATCCTCCGTATATCCAGCCACCGCACCGCTTCCCATAAAGCCGCCGTCCTCCCGGTACGACATCTCCAGGACATAATACCGGTCCGCGCCTTTCACCTCATTCCAGCGAAAAACAGGAAGACCTTCCTCATTAATGCTCAGTGAAACCTTCGGCGCTTTCTCCACTTCATGGGCCGGGGTAAATACAGTCACTGCCGGCTTTTCCAACGGTTCCCCGGTCTCTGTATCTACATACCTGACCATATAATACTGAGGAAGGTTGCCCCAGTCATTATATTCTCCTTTACTGAAAAGAGTTCCTGCGCCGGCCTCATATCCCGGAGCCGTCTCGTCCAGCCCTGCGGCAGAAATCGCGCCCCTGGCGGTCAGCGGCGGTGTCACTGACAGCACCTGTCTCTCCTCGTCCCAGTCAAAATGCGCTCCCACCGGATGCTTAAACTCTGAATCCTGATACACATTGACGATCTGAGTATATTCTGTAAAGCCCGAATTCATGATGTCAAAATTCATCTGTATCTCGACCGCTCCATCCCTTGCAACTCCTCTGATGGGCTCTGTATACTCGTATTTCTCATCATACTTCTGGCGGATAGAATCCGTCAGCTTCTGTGCCTCCAGCTTCGCCTGTCTGTCGTCTTCTCCGCCGCCCCGGCAGGCTGTCAGCATCAGCGCAGCCATGAGAGCAAGACATATTCCCCGGTTCCGGTATTTCCTTTTCATAGATTTCCACCCTCTGTTCCCTGCCGTTTCCTGCAGCGTCCCGGCAGGCCCGGCTTTATATGTTTCTAATAATAGTACCTGCACCGAAACAAAAAGGTTACAGAGATTACAATATTTTTTTCAAATATGCTGTAAACTCTTCCTGCCTTACATCCTCGCTGCCTGTCACATACCAGAACTTACCGTCTTTTTCAAAGCATGCGTACCAGCCGCCATTTTCTGAACGTCCGATATGAACCTCCTGCCGCTCAAGCCTGCTGGGCTCCAGCTCCCACAATTCTGACGGCACATCCTCTTTCACTCCAAATGCCCGGGCTTCGATCGCCTCGTCCCGGGAGCCCGAACCCGCTCCTGCTTTCCCGAAAATAAGCCCCGCCGACATCTCGTTCTGCTGAAATTCCACCGTCTCAATATGAAGCTGATCCCTGCCGGTATATTCCCATACGGCCAGGCCTGCCAGACAGATACAGGCTGCTGCCGCCGCACTGATCCACACGGTCCGCAGTCTCCTGATCTTCTGCCTGCGTTCCTCTTTTCTGACCGCCTCCCGGGTTCTCTGGAACAGTTCTTCCGATACATGGATCCGGTCATTGATTTGTCTGTACTGTTCCTGCACTTAAACCTCTCCTTTCAGCGTGTTCTTAAGCATCCCCCTTGCCCGGGAAAGGCGCGTCTTTACCGCCGATTCCGATAATCCAAGAATATCCGCGATCTCCCGCACAGAGTACTGTTCGTAATAAAACAGATGGGTCACGCTTCTGTAATCGTCCGGGAGTTCCAGGACTGCATCATACACCGGACTGCCCGGAAGCTTCATCTCATAGCTTTCCCCGCCGCTTCGCTCTGTGTCCAGAGGAACCGTCCGCTTTCTGTACGCATTGTCAAACTGCTTTTTGCAGCAGTTGACCGTCACACGCAGCAGCCAGGGCTTTAGGTGCTGCTCCCCCTCAATCCGCTCCCGATACCTCACAAGGCGCAGAAACACCTCCTGAAAAACATCCTCCGCCTCACTCCGGTTCTTCATCTGCACAAGAGCCAGGCGGTAGACCATATCGCCGTATGTACGAAGAGCTTCCTCCACATCTATTAATTTCCCTGCTTTCGTCTTTCGCTCCCTCATAAGTAATACCTTTTATCTCTCGCTGACGTTACAATTCTGCTCTATATTTTCCCAGATTTTCTCTCACCATGCCCCGGTCACAGGGCTGGCGCTCCTATTTATAGGAATCTCCGCCTTCTGCTGCTGCAAAACTGATCTGTCTTTTTTTCACTTTGTTTCCCTCCTCATAAAAAATATGCTACGATCAGATCGACCATCCTGTCATAGCTTTCTACGCCGTCCGCCTGTCCGTTAACCTTCAGGTAGGTGTCGTTGATCCTCTCCGCCGTCTCCCTGACCGGCCCCTCATACCTGTCCCAGAACGCACTGTTGGCGTCCAGATCCGGCTGTACCGTCTCACTCAGCCGGCTCCGCACCTCCGACCATCGCTCCGGATCAGTACGGTATAGAGCATTCATGCAGTATACCCAGCCTGAGAGATAACCGCTGTACTGGAAATCTGTCCTCTCAGAGCCGATACATGCCAGAAATGCAATAAAATTTGCTTCTTTTTCTTCCATAAATCCTTTCAGATGTGACAGTTCATGGCAGACTGTAAACGGAATATTGTACGCCGTCATATCTCCGTTATAGTTTGCTTCTATCGTAAAAGGAAGATAAATCCCGGTAAGCCCCTGATAAGAAAGTACCTCCGATACGACAAGTTTTTTCGGCTGCGGATAATATCCCTGCAAAGATGAAAACTCTTCGCTCAGCTTCTCCATCGCCTCCACGGCGCCCTCTCCCTCCGGCGCATTAAGCTCCATCACACCGTTTTCATCCCGGGACACAATCCCGCTCCTGGCATTGACCTCTTCTGTCAGCCAGAGACAGATTGCCTCCAGATCTTCCGCAGAGTACCGGAATGTAACGATCCCCTCCACTTCAGAAAACGGCTGCCGGTAATAATTGATGCCGCACCCGGCGCTGTAAAGAAAAGCCAAAATCCCTGCTGCCAGGGCCACAAATGAGAACCACCGGAATAACAGATCCTTTGCCTTTCTCCTGCGCACGATTTTTATAACTGTGTACACTGCCGAGCCCGCAAAGGCGGCCAACAGAAGATAAATGCTTATCTCAGCCACAGAAAACGGAAACAGCCCCATAAATCGTCCGGTCGTGGATACGAGCAGAGGATAAACATGCTCCGAATACCACTGAGCAAAAGGAGCCCACCCGGAGGCGAGCAGCATCAGTCCCGCCGCTGCAAGACAAAGCGCCGCACCGGCCAGAAGTATGTATATATGTATGGTCCTGCCGCCCCCACTGTCTTTTTTATCCCGTCTCTTTATCATGTGTCAGCACCTTATCAGATGTAAAATCTTACGATAATTATACCTGCTTTCAGACAGGGTGGCAATGTGGAAATTGCAGGCAGGAGCAGTGGGTTTACGTCTCACGGATACGCAAAAAGTCGCTTTATTATTTTACGCTGTCAAAATCATACCAGACAATAACACAATTCTCAGAAATATATTACTTTTCTAAGATTATTTCATATAATTATGCTTTTCTTTCTTCAAAATCCTTTTTGATTCCGCTGTCCCAGCCGTCTGGAATCGCACTGCCGGTTCGCATGGCGCTGATCGGAGCCGTCAGTGTTTCATAAAGCACCTGTGTCCCCAGCTCGTCTGCGTGATAATTGACCGCACGGTTCTCATCTATGCCAAAGTCAGCTGCAGTCTGAACAGCGTCGATATTGGCTCCGATAAACAAAAATTCCCAGCCGTATTTCTGCTTCCGCTCTGCGATCATCTGACGCACCTGACTGGCGGTATAACGGTGGCTGGCATTTTCCATGCCGTCCGTGGTGATTATGAATAATGTGCGCGCAGGTACATCTTCAGGTCTCGCATATTTATGGATATTTGAAATGTGATGGATCGCTCCTCCAATCGCATCGACAAGAGCCGTACATCCCCGAACTTCATAATCTTTGTCTGTCATCTTCGGAATCTCCGACAGGCGGAGCCGATCATGAAGAACGTCACTTATATTATCAAAAAGCACGGTGGATACATACACTTCGCCTGTTTCTTTCTTCTGCTTTTCGATCATCGCATTAAATCCACCGATCGTATCGCTTTCCAGTCCCGCCATAGAACCGCTCCGATCCAGAATAAATACAAGTTCTGTGATATTGTTATTTTCTTTCATCTCTAACTGCCTCCTTAAAATTTTTATTTGTTGAAGTTGTATTGATTATAAGCAGGCACGCAGGCCGAACGGTCGCCCGGCGGGCGACAAATCACAGGTACTTCTTATCCACGACCAGCTGATTGCCGAGACCGGCATCTCGTCCGGTCTGCGGGACGAAGGGATTCTGGACTCCACCCGTCAAAATATAAACATTAAAAAAGAGCCTTCATTCCTCGAAAGCCCTTATCATTAAGCCTCTTTGCGGATTGAAAACCCTCTATGTGCTTGTATCATATCTATACGGTTAGCATCCCTGACTGTCATTTTTATGATCCCAGAAGGCTCTGGTCAAAAGCAAACAGCGCCTCGTTGATCTCAAAGATATTGTAATTTCTCTTCATAATAAAATACTGAACGATAATGTCAAACTTGCTGCTCCGGGAAAACGCATAGCCCGCCTTCATCAAAAACTCCTCTGTCTCCTCCAGGCTCAGTTCCAGCGCCACGGCAAAAGCAAGCACCGTTTTCTTTTTCGGATGGTAATGGATATCGCTTCGTATCTTGGAAAAAAGCTTTCGGTCTACATTTGCTTTTTTATAGCACTGGACATCTGTAAGTCCTTTTTCTTCTATTTTACGGAACAGCATCTGTGTAAAGCTCTCATCAATCTGGTTAAGGGCCTCTTCCAGACTGCCGGCCGTCCGAAACGGTGTATGTCCCGGATGAGGGCGCATTATTTCATCGTCAGGCATATCCGGCGGAAACGGGCTCACTCCCAGACAGCAGATGTCATCAGGAGCGATCCGGGGCTCTGCGGCATTGTCCTTCTCCGTATCCGGCCCTACCGCTCCGGGCATGATTGGAAATATATCCGGCCGCTCTGTGCCGGGCGGGATCGGAAATAAAGGCTGCGTATCTCCATCCGGCATCCTCTCCCACACGTCCTGGATATCCGCCGGCATCAGCAGCTGCGTCTCTCCTTGCTCAACCATCCAGTCGTACAGCGGGTCTTTATGCACGTCTACATACTGATCATCTACATATGTACCGATATCCGAATAAAGCTGTGTACTGATCTGATAGGACGCCTTGTCATATACTACGATAAAAATAAGCATCTCGCTGTCCGCAAGAAATCTTTCGATCTCATCCAGAGCAACCCTCAGCGCCGCATCTTTTGGATAACCGTATACTCCGCTGGATATCAGCGGAAAGGCCAGCGTCTCACAGCGATACATCTTCGCAAGACGCAGACACTCTCTGTAACAGCTCCGGAGCAGTTCTTCTTCGCCGCTGTCTCCCCCTTTCCACCGGGGTCCTACCGTATGGATAATGTAGCGGCAGGGCAGCCTGTGCCCTCTCGTAATTTTCGCCTGCCCTGTCCGGCAGCCCCGCAGTTTCAGGCACTCCAGAAAAAGACCTTTCCCCGCGGCTTTGCGGATAGCGCCGTCCACTCCGCCTCCGCCTGCCAGCATGACGTTTGTTGAGTTTACGATAGCGTCGCAGCGCATTTTTGTAATATCGTTGCGAATGATCTGTAATGGCATAAATCCACTCCCCTGTCAAATTTTCTAAAAACACAATACAGCCTCTGCCGTCCACTGATGCTGTTCAGACAGTCCTTCCTCTGAAACGCTCCATATACACATATTTGGAAACCCATGTAGGATCTGCATAGTATCCGCATGTCTGACAGCTATGACACAGATCGTCGGCTATTTCCAGGATCACATCTGATAATTCCAGATCCTTTTTCCACTTTTCATCAATACCACTGCATCCAATCAACGCTCCAAGAATATTCCCAGTGACAGCCCCTGTAGAATCAGAGTCCCCATTGTGATTCACAGCTGCGATAATCCCTTTTGAAAAATCATCCTGATATTTCAGAGCGCAATAGAGAGCAATCCCCAGAGTCTCCTCCGCCACCCAGCCTTCGCCAAGAGCGTGGATATTTTCGATATCTCTTTTATTATTTTCGGAAAGCCTGACTGCCAGATCAATAATTTCTGTCATTTTCCTGAGATAAGGATTCTTTCGGAATATCTTTGCCGCCGTATCACGTGCCTCCAGAATTATCTCCTTAAGGCTCATATGTTTTCTGTCCGTCAGGATCCGGTTTATTATATGCACAAGAACAGCCGCCGGCATATACCCAAGAGGATGTCCATGAGTGATCGCCGCGATCTCCGCTCCGGTTTTTCCAAGTTCTTCTAAACTCCCATGATAATTTTCTCCGCTGCGGTATGCCAGGGCAAGCGGAGCTACGCGCATGATGCCGCCGCAGCCCTTGCTGTTATTGCAGGGATGGGCCAATGTGCCATATCCCCTTTTACCGGAACAATAATCTGAGAGCGCCGACAGACATGTATTCCCAGGCGCACGGCAGCTGTACAGTTCAGGCACATCCAGGAGCCAGGAATGCCTGTCTGTACGTGAAGCAGATGCATTTACTTTTTTAAAAGAGGACGTCTGTGTTTTCAGCCAGTCCTTATAAGCCTCGGCGACATACTCCGTTGGATGACCTCCTATTCCATGCATTGCCAACCTGGTCTGCGCGGCAAGAACACCGCAGGCCGTAAAGAGGGTCATCTGCGTATCATCTGAAATGAGCGCTTTTCCGCTTTGTCTGTCCTTTTTGTATTCTGTAATACCCTTCGGGCTATAATTTCTGAACAGTTCATCTTCCCTCAGAAATTCCACTGCGTAGCCCAGCGCATCGCCGGCAGCTCCGCCGATCAGGCTGCCCCGGACCGCGTCAAGATAAACCTCTGTCTTCTTTATTTTCCGCATGACATGCTGCACTTCTTCAGAATCATTTTCCCTGTAAAAATCACTGAAATTCCTGCTGAACTCTCTGAAATTGTACTGATTTTTCGTACGATCCAAAACAGCAAATTCAATTCTTCTGAAAAAGCTCCCCGCTTTCATGCCGTTGTAATCAAACTCCCGTAAGGCCCTGTAAAAAATATCGGAAACAATATGGGCATCATTGCGGAATGCGCCGCATCCGAATGCGCCAAGCACAAGCACCTGATACCCCAGGTATGCCGCGGTCTTAAGCATCCCTGTAATCCGTCCAAACATCATATCCCGATACTGCGCGTCCGTTACCCCTTCCAGACCATTGCAAAGCATCGGCGCCGCGCAGCTCATTACCGAAACAATTACACTGTCCTGCAGAAGATTCCCTTTTTCATCTCTGATAATCTCCACCTGCGGTGTGATCATCAAAGCATCTGAGCCGAAATATGTATGAAGAGAACTGTTGTAGTCATAATATTTTCTCGCTGCAGAGCTTTCCAGGGACAGAAGCAATGAACTTTTTCTGCAAAGATCCTCTTCCTGCGCTCTGGCTCCCCGCCGTACACCGCCTCCCGGATGAACCGGATTGGCCAGATTGAGGACGAGAACCGTCTGCTTTTTATCCCGGTCAGACAGATACTCCATCTCTTTCTGTATTTGTCTGGCAAGTTCAAAGGAATCTGCATTTTCACACCCAAATTCAATGCGCCCTTCTGTCACATAAACGTGTTTATACGCCTTGTCTGCACAAATCCTTTCAATATCAGCCGGAAGAAATACCTGGATCTCCTCCATCTGTTTCGGCGAAAGCTTCAGATTAACCCTTTTGCCGTGTGCCGTATAATATCCCTGTTTCAGTATTCTCAGCGTATCCTGAAGCATCTCCAAATTATCCAGGTACATTATTGTTTTCCTCCTGTTGCTTACTATGTCTGCAAATACCGGCGTTTTTACATTTTCCAGTTAAAAATATTTTTGAATTTCAGCCGTCTCTCCAGTTTCTCCAAAGCGCTTTCCAATTCCTCATAACTCTGATATCTCGCTGCCGGATTCGGCGTCGTACACCTGGATATAATTTTTACTGTCCTTTTCGGATAAGATGGCGGCAGAAACTTCCGAAGATAATCCGTATCAGTGCCAGTGTAATATGGATACTGTCTGGGGTCAATACCGGTCGCCATATAAAAAAATATCATTCCAATATGAAAAATATCGGTTCTTTCATCCACAGCTTTTAATCCTGCGTATTCTTCCGGCGCCTGGAAGCCCGGAGCAGCGAGAAGAAGACATGTGTAGTCGCTGTGGTTATAATCTGCTACTGTTGCATTACCACTATTAAAAAGTTTTATTTTACCGTCTTCTGTACAGATGATATCTTCCGGCTCTAATACCCGGAACACGGCCGGAGGCGAATATCTCCGCAGCTCCTGAAGAAGTCCCAACAGCTGCTTTACAAGCGCGATAGTACTCTCCGGCTTTCGTGGGCCTTCTCTTTGCACCAGACTGGAAAGCGTAACCCCCGGAAGATATTCCAACACTACAAACAAATATTCTTCGTTTTCTTCGATTTCCGCAACCTGCTGGAAACACGGATTCTGTATTTTCTGTGCCGCCCGGTAAACCGTCAGACAATCCTGTATGTATCTTTGTTCATACCTTTGTTTTTCAAATACTCTTAACACCCACTGCTGCTCCGTCCGTCGGTTCTGTATATTAAATACGTGAACGCTGCCGCCACAGCAAGAGCGGGAAAGCAGACGGTACTTTTCCTGTATGCTTTGGGGGAGTTCCTTTTCTGTCATATATTTTCAATCCCTTCTGTATCTGTCATTGATCTGATCACCATTTCTGCAATCAATCTCATTCCAGATCTTACCGGATGAATCCCGTCAATCGAATCATAAGGCGTCCTGTACGCATATAAGTCAATCAAATGACACCTGTTTTTCTGTACAAGTTCTCTTATAATTTCATTATATTCCTCGATATGGATTCCTGCATAACTGCACGGAAATATAAATCCAGGATCTTTTGAAATATACGTCTGACTTAATGTACAGCACCATATCTCACTGTCCGGATAATTTAATATAAGTTTTTTCAACATATTATCATATGCATACCGAAAGAATTCATTTCTGTCTTTCCCTGATATCTCAGATCCATCTACGAGCTTCACGCCGGACGCCCAGTCATTGGTACCCAGGTATACGATAATCACATCCGGACGGATATGACCGATATGAAGTGCAGAAGTCCTTTCATCGGAGCAGCCGGACGGAAACAGTCCTACGCTGCCCGGCAGCTTTGTCACTCTGCTTCCGGACCATGAATTATTGATCAGCAGCCTGCCGGATTATATCCCGCCAGTGTACTTATCGAATCACCGAAAATCGCGAACTGTTTGCCATAATACCTATTTCTATTCCCTGAAAAATTTCTATTCATTTATTTCAGACCTTCTAATTAAAATCTTTCTTCTCTTCCTGCGCAATAGAGCGATTCATAAAGGTGATTATGAGTAAAATAATTATAGGCGCGACATCCTCCTGCACACAACGCTCCATTATTACATCCTTTACATTTTCCAGTTAAAAATTCCGTCCTAAAAACCCTGTTATATGCAAAAGCATTTGGATCTTCCCAGATTTCCCGAAGACTTTTTTCCCTGAGATTTCCTTCTATAAATGTATCCGCATACATAGATTCACAGCCTCTTACATTTCCAATACTATCGATTCCCAAAGTCGTTAATCCCGCTTTACATCCCAGAAATGGGGCATTTCCTCCTGTATTGCCTCTCAGGCTTCCCTCTGCTTTTGTATAGTAACCGATATTGTCTGCAATTCCCATGTAAAACGGAGCGTCATACATATGTTTTTCCACAAACTCTATCACTTTCTTAAAATCGAACCGGTAGTTTACTCCGGCCTTCGCCGCATTTCCCATTGGAGAACATGCCTGTATCTGCCATGCAAAGACAGGTTTATTTTTCAGAAATTTATAGAAATCCGGCAAATATAAACTATTTTCACTGTGAAGGGTGGTAATCACTGAAATGGGAATCTGTTCTTTTGCCAGAATATCTATTGCCATCTCTCCCCTGCGGAAACTCCCTTTCTGACGGTATTTATCATGGATCTCCTCCGGTCCGTCCAGAGATACTGCTATTGACTCTACGCCGATTTCCTTCAGCCTGCTCACAAGACCACTGGTAAACAGAAAACCGTTCGTTATGATAGCAACCCGCATTCCACAGCGTGTCATTTTTTCCATAATCTCCGCCCAGTCGCTGCGCATAAATACTTCTCCACCTATGAGAGAAACCCTTTTACAGCCCAGGTCGGCTAACTGCTCTGCCACAGAAAAGCATTATGCCGTAGTCAGTTCACCTTTCCTTGCTCTTCCGCCGGAAGAACCGCAGTATCTGCAGGAAAAGCAGCATGCTAATGTAAGTTCCCAGACACAGGACTGCAGAGGATATTTAACTCTCATCTTGTATTTCTCCTAAATAATCTTGATACGAATCCCCTTTTCGCAGCTGATTTTCCGGCGTTCCAAAATTCCCAGGCGATGCATACACACAAGCTATCGGAGGGTTCTGATAGTACTTCATTATTTGTTTTGTTTCAAACTCAACCCCACAACCAGGGCATATTACGGTTTTATGCCTTATATGGATTTTTATTTCTCTGTTGCACCGTGGACATCGTACTTTTTTATTCATAACTATTAATCTCCTACTCTTCTACACTGCCTCATACTGCCCGACGATCTTATTTTCTGTCTCTGTATATTTCGCGGAGCATCGTTCCAGAATTTCTCTCAGCTTTTCTATATTTTCTGCCCTTTTCTCCAGATTCCTGGCTGCTGTTGTAAGTTTGAAATACACTGCCGATTTAATCAAAATACCAAAATCTATTTCTCTGCGCAATGTCCTTATCTGCTGCGCGGCATTAAGAAGCCTCTCCTGCTGGTAAAAAAGATCAGCATCCAGTCTTCTCATCCGCACAGGATCTGCACAAAACCAACTGCTGTCTCCTTTAAAAATAAGATTTGATATCCATTCTGCAAACCCCTGGGCGGCAGAAGCCAGACCGTCCAAAAAATCTGCAAATGCCGCAGCCGCTTTTGCAAATGCTTCCCCCAATGCTTCAAGCATATCACATATCTTTTTTGTTATCCCCATCAGTTCAGCCGCAGTAAAGACGAATGTAATAAGCACTGGTGAAAAGAAAATAACTATCGGGGCTATAAGCAGCACTTCTTTGGGATGTTCGTCAAGAAGCCGTAAAAAAATATCTTTCAGTACTTTTCTTCCCGAGTCAGAACCTATTACCTGCCAGATCAGCGGAATCAATGTTTCGGAGCCAAAAGTAAGAATGTCATCCAGACTCAGACTGTCCCCGTCAATTCCTGTTTTTCCGCCTTCCATACTTTCCATAAGCTGCATGATTACCATAGCAGCCGCTTCCCTCTCTTCCAGAGGAAGACTCATCAAATATTGTGACAGCTGCTCCGCGAGATCTCCCATCTGTCCTCTCTGTGTCTCGGGCGTAAGCAGTGATATGAAGTCTCCGTTTTCATCTGTCTGGAAATACATCTGGATCATATGCCAGCCCATATATACACTGGCCAGATCACCTTTTGGATGCGTGGTTGTCTCAAGATAAATTGTATGACTGTCAGGAATAATTGGATTAATCAATGGACTGACATAATCGTTATATCCATTTATAGCATACATTTTATCCAATATAGCCTGGTAACCTCCTTCTCCCAGTTCCCTGCGAAATTTCTCAATAGCTGCGTCTGAAAATCCCTGTCCATCCATCGAATAGCATGTATCGATCAATTCACGATTTTCTGACTGAAGCGTAATAAACTGTGCCTTATTTCCGCCCTTTGAATGACCAGTAACGATAATATTATCTGACTCTGTCCAGCCGTATCGAGTCGCCATATCGTCAAAATATCTGGCTGCCTCCTCCTGCTGCTGCGTCCCATCTTCCGTAACTCCGTGTGCGTTATCGATCCAGCCGCCATCTCCTGTTCCACAGTATGTCACGTAACTGTCTCCATTTTCCAGCTTGAAAATACAGGCTTTTGTCTCGTCGTTATAACTGGGATCATTCCAACTCTGACCATATATACGGGCATTGGCAATTTCCGGATTCTTTTCCACAGCATCACATAGGATTTGATATGTTGCCATTGTATCTTCATTCAAAAAATCACTGTCGGCAATCTGTGTCAGTATTTCTGCCAATGTATTTCCTTCCTCTGCCCCCTCATATCCCCATGAACTGAATGCATTAAATAGTGCTGAGTAATTAATTTCTGTCTGGTTTTGACCTGACACTATTATCACCTCCAGTTTGCATAGTAAAATTCATATGACTTATCCATAGCAAAATAGCAGCATTCCTTATACCATCCTTCTCCCACTATCCTGCTCTGGTAATTTTCTTCATCAATATCCTGATATTTTCCAATATCAGCTACAACATAAAGAACACCTTTGACGCGCAGCCCTGCATCCTCTGCAGACTGACGCCATGCTTCCAGCTTTTCTGCCCGCTGTTCATCTTCCTCGATAAAAATAAGAGCGGACAGAAGAGTTCCCTTATCTCCCGAGATATCTGTTGCATCTTCCCCTGGTCCCATATTCGCAGGAAATTCAGAAGCCGAAATGCGAAGTACTATTTTATACCGGGAATATACGGTTCCTGTCACTTCTTCTATTTTCTCTGAAAGTTCTTCTTCCAGACGATATGCCATATAATTATCAGAATATATTGTATTACCCTCTTCTGTTTCTCTTATATCTACCCGGATATTTTTCCCCGGCAAAGAATCACTTTGCATACCGGCCGATTTACTGCTGCTTCCAAAAGCGGTTTTCTTCCAGCCCGTAAACTGAAACTCTTCCTCATATTTTTTCTCCATATACTCCACTGCTTTTTCTTCTGCTGATAGTTTTTTATTCATTCCGCACCCACTCCCTCCCGCTGTCAGGATCAGACAGATCATACACCCTACCAAAAAGCGGCTCATTGCCTGCCCCCTCCAAACTGTACTCTAAGCCTTGTATTTCCGGCCCTGATAACTGCATTATTTTTTACTACATGCGGGCCGGTAACTTCATTTTCATCTAAAAAAAGCGGAGTAGATTTGCTGACATTTTCAACATATATCTGTCCATTGTAATCTGTCAGCCAGCATTGGATTCTTGAGAGATAGCTGTCTCCTGAGATTGACAAAAAAGCTTCTGCCCCGCGGACATACGATGCCCGGCCGATCCCCATCCGGTTACGGAATCTTCTCACATATTGTTCTCTGGTAAGCAGATCTGTAAAAATCAGACTATGCGTCTGTGCGCTTCCCCGCTTAGTATGCCATGTATCTTCTGAATCCAAAATCCCCAGAAACTGCTTGCTGAGATCCTGCCCCTTTTTCTGAGTATCAATATCCATACCTCCCTGCAGGATTACTTTTGAACTGTCATTCTGTTTTTTCAGCAAAACAATAATCAACATTGCTCCTGCAACTATTATAAATATGGTAAATAAGATAATTATCATCAGCTCAATTCTCATCTTACTACTTCCGTTCCACTGCAATCTGCGCTGCAAATTCCTCCGCCGCTTTTACCTGGGCATATGCAAAACGGTATACTTCTGCCGTCTGCCGTAAATCAACTGCTGCCTGATGGATCTTAAGCCGGAGCTTTTCCGCCTTTCTCATATAAGCGTCTGCGCCTGCTCCCTTCCATGCATTACTCAATTCCTGAAGTGTACTGGTATAGCTGTTTTTTTCAAGTTCTTCTATACTCGCTGCCAGTTCCTCCAGCCTTTGAATCTGAGAATCCGCTTTTTGAAAATTAAATTCCAACATTCCCATAAAGCATTCCTCCTATACGATAATATCTGTCGGCAGCCCCTCGGCCTCTGCTTCTGCCTCAGTTTCTCCTGTCCTGTAATTTTCCGCCATTGCTTCAAGAGCGGATGCTGTCTTCCGCATCATGTCCAACATTTTCCGGATTTCTTCTGCGTATTCTCCATAGACTTGTCTGTGGGCGTCTCCGGCATCTCCCACCCAGTAATTGGCAGACTGCCGTACGGTTTTTTCCATGTTCTGAAAATGTTCTTCGACGGAATGAATTCGCTGTAAGACTCTGTCAGCCTGGGCTGTAAGACTTTCCGGTGAAACCCGTATCACAATACTCTGTCTGCTGCTCATACCCATTCTCCTTATATCCAGATCAGCGACGCCAGCGCTTCCGCCGCACGCTCGCATCTCCCATATTCTTTAGACGCATACTCCATACAGGAAACATATTCTGCCAGTTCTTTGCAAATCAAAGCTGCTCGCTCCATATCTTCCCCGATTCGGCTCTGATATGCCGCACATGCAGGCCCTTCCCACATTGCTGCAAGCTGCTCTGTCTCCTCTCTGAGCTGCTGCAGTTCTTCTTCTATTTTTGCTATCTCCCCTGACATTTTTTCCATATCTGCATTTAGTGCATTTGTTTCTATTTCAATCCTGCCTGTCATATCCTGCCTCTTTTCACAGTTCTATTTTTGCAATATCTTCCAGTCTGTCGTGGATCATAATCTGACTGATACCTGTTTCCGGAATACGAGGTATCGGCCGTTCCTGCGTATATACCTGCGTAATTCTCTTCTCTGTTCCTACAGCCAGCCCTATCAGTTCTTTCAGTCCATTACATATGGCATCACAGTCTGCCCGAATCTCCTCCAGCCTTTCAAGAAGCCCCTTCAGCCGGCATACAGTTTCCTCCGTATATGACTGCCGGCTGATCTCCTGTGTTAAGCTGTAAATCAGTTGATAAATCCCGGCTGCCTTTTTCGAGTATTCTAAAAATACAGCAGCCGCTCTGTCCACTTGTTCAATGTATATATACATTACTTACATGCCTCCTCTGGGATTTTTCTGTCCCTTCTGCACCGGAACAGAGGACTGCTGTATTAACTGCCGCTCCTGTGATACAACCGCAGAACACTATTGAATCACGTCACTGAGAAGTCCAGAGGCCTCATCTGCTCCAGTCTTATCCGACTGCGTGTAGACGCTGGCCATTTCCTCCAGGTCGGATGCATGCTCCTGTACCATTCTGATCATTCTCTGGATATCGTCTTCAAGACCTTTAAATTTTGTCATATATGCTGTTGCCGCTTCGCCTTCCCACACGGAACTGAGCCCTGTTACAAGCTGCATCATTTCTCCGGTAAGAGCACTGATGCTGCTCCCCTGATTAGAAAACTCTCCTGCTGTTGATATTAACTGTTCGGGTGATACTCTAATAATTCCTCCCATAATTTTTCTCCTTTTTCTGCTGCTTTTTCTGTTCAATATTTACTTCCGGAAATCCGAAATCCTGCTTTATTTGTAAGTTCGGGTATTTGCAAGCTCAATGTTCTCATTCTCTGCCTGAAGGTATCTGGAAAGAATCACTTCCAGCTTCTGTGCATACAGCTCTATTGCAGAATAAAAATTATACATCTGTTCCTTGTCACTTGTGAATGCATTGTGAAAGGCTTCATTTGCCTGTCCTTCCCACATGCTGCGCAGATTATTCTCGGTAGACTCAAGCTGAGTCACCGCATTTTTAAACTGCGTGTTAAGGCTGCGGAGATTCTCAATCTTGCTTTTTAATTCATTTGTCATTACTCTGATCTGTGACATTTTAATTCCTCCTATACTTGTTTCTTTATGTTGAACCTATGTTATCATTTTTAATTAAGAAAATAAGCATTTTCTGACGAACCGCATATTTCCCTGATAAAATGCATAAGTTCAGATAAGCAGCAGCCTGCTTCCGGCTGCCACACCCATCTCTGATACAGTTTTTTCCGGCAACAGACGTATTCTTCTTTCTTTATCCCACAACATAAAATTTTTCTCGTTTCCGGATGACATGCATTGTTCTTTTATACATATCGCAGATGCCACCCTCACAGTCACTGTTTCGACCGTCAAATTTTCATCAATCAGAAACTCATATGTCCTGCCCATTACGGGTACTTCAATATCTACCTGAAGCATCCTGCATTTCCTCCTTCCACACTTTAAATTCATCTGCTGTAAATAGTCTCAGTTCCAGAACATCCGCCCGTCTCTGATAAATAGAAGTAACCAGTACCTTACTTTTTCTTTCATAACAGTAAAACAACTCCCCGTCATACACTGTCTCATACGTATGCTCTGGTTCCCCCATACAAAGGAGCATATATCCCAAATGCTCTTCAATCTGAAACCTTCCCTCCTCCGGGATGAGAAGTCCTCTGTTCACAAGTCTGGAAATCATCTGAACAACCTGTCTGTCTCCTGCTTTTTCAATGTCCATTCGGATTCCCCTCACTGATTTATACCCCAGACTCTGCAGTAAAAGCATAGTTTCCGAAAATGAAAGCAGAAGGATTTCATTATTAATATCTCTGTTTCCCATCGCCGCCTCCTTCTCCCATCTTTTTGAGCGCCCCGCGAAAGCTTCTGGAAACAGGGATCTCCGAGCCATCCTCAAGCACAAGAATATTTCTGGCAAATACAATTTTTTCAATCTTTTTTCTGTTTACCAGAAACCCTCTGTGACATCGGATAAACCACTTTTCCAACTTTTCCTGCAGCTGATCCATAGTTCCGTAAAATCCATATTCTTTCATGCCCGTACACAAATATATCTTTTTGCTCCGCGCCTCAAAGAAAAGAATCGAATCATATTCTATCAGTACCCGCCCCTCCTGGTTATCAATTACAAACACCCGCCTTTGATCCGGCCTGCTGCGGCGCTTCATC
>DXDR01000040.1 GCA_019115385.1 Candidatus Mediterraneibacter avicola
TTGTATTCTCTGTTCTTTTCTTCCCATTTCAGCCTCACCGCGAAAAAATTTTTTGTAATAATTCTATTTTCGCAGTGAAGCTGTGCATTTTCAATAAATTTAGTGCGAATTATTTTTACCTGTCAAAGCTGAAAGGCTATATTTTCCGACTATATTTTCAGACCAGTTCCTTCATCCACACCGCCATCTCTCCCTCGCCCCTGTTGTTCCAATATGCGTAGGGCACGAGCGTGATCGTCGTATCTTCCAGCTTCATTCTCATGTCACTGTACAGCCTTCCTCCATCCCAGCCATCCTGGGATATTCTTTTTCCCGATACCTCCAGGACCATTGTTCCCCCGGCAAGAGTTTCCTCCCACCGGCTGCGGATGGGCTTTGAGGTATCGATATAAAGCGCAGACAGGTTCTTCCCGTTATCCGTTTCCTCAGCAGCAAAGACAAGCGGGCCGCAGACAACGCACACTTTGCCCGCGTCCTCTCTCACCTCAGGATTCGCCCGCAGAAAACGGGGTTCAAAGCAAAGCGCAGCATCGCACGCCCCACTGTAGAGCAGACTCTTAAAATCTGCCTCTCCCGGCCGGTTCTCAAACTGCACCACATAAGTTCCCTCTCTGTCGCAGGAAATATACACATATCCCTTTTCCTTCCGCATCGTTTCGCCGCACGCTTCCCTGCCGCTGTCTTCATCCGTTTTATCATCACCGGGACAGAGCACCATCACCCCTCCCGCATATCCCGGTACACGCACAGCCAGCGTCACGGCCGCGCCGCTGGAGACTCCGGCGCCCTTTACTTCTATTTCCACCTTTCTTTTCCACGGAAAGTCTGTATGCATACTGATCTGTACCTGCCCGGACTCCAGCGGAATAAGCGCTGTGCCTGAGACAAAAAGATTGATATACACCGTGTTCCCGTCATAACTGTATATATATTCTCCCAGCGAAGCCAGCGTCCTGGAAATATTGGCCGGACAGCAGGCCACGCCGAACCATTTCTGCCGGATGCTTTTTACATGCTCTCTGGATGTCCTCTCCATGCACGCAGGAGGCCATACTTCAAGAGGATTCACATAGAAAAACCGTTTTCCGTCCTGGCTGATCCCCGCCAGCACGGTATTGTAGAGAGCCCGCTCCATAATATCTGCGTATTTTCCGTCTTTTGTGATGAGCAGCATTCTTCTGGCGAACAGCGCCAGTCCGATAGACGCGCAGGATTCAGAATAATTAAATCCGTTTGGCAGGTCATAGTCTGTTGTAAATCGTTCCAGTATGCCGGAGGAGCCGATCCCTCCCGTCACATACATCCGCTTTGTCACAATATTATCCATCAGCGTCTCACAGGCGGTCAGCAGTTCTTTATCATCATATTTCTCCGCCAGGTCCGCCATAGCGCAGTACATATACACCGCCCGTACCGCGTGTCCTTCCGCAGTTTTCTGTTCCCGCACCGGCAAATGCGACTGAGAGTACTCCGGCCGGTAATCGTCAAGTTCCGGGAAAATCCGGGGCTGACCCGGGCGCTTCATTTCTTCCAGAAAATAATTTTCCTTTCCCGTCCCTCTCACATCAATAAAGTATTTTGCTAATTCGAGATACCGACGCTCTCCGGTAACATCATAAAGCTTTACCAGGGCCAGCTCGATCTCCTGATGTCCCGGCATCCCCTGTCTTTTTCCTTCCTGCGGGCCGAAAGTAGCGTCCACAAGATCAGCCATTCTGCGTACGATATCCAGGAATTTTCTCTTCCCGGTGGACTGGCAATATGCCACAGCCGCCTCGATCATGTGTCCAAGGGTGTAAAGTTCGTGTCCCTCTCTGAGATTTGTAAACCGCTTTTCCGGTTCCTTTAATATGAAATATGTATTAAAATATCCGTCAGGCCGCTGCGCGCGTCCGATCAGGTCGATCAGTCCGTCCGCCCTCTTTTCCAGTTCTTCATCCGGGTGTTCTGCCAACGAATACGCTGCGGCTTCCAGCCATTTTGCAGCGTCTGAATCCTGAAAAACAGCTCCGTAAAACTCTCCTCTGCTCTCTCCGGCCGCAATACGGAAGTTCTCAATACAGTGGCTCTTCGCCGCACCCTCGATTCTGTCATTCATGGCGTCCCACTGGTAGTCCAGTATCTCTTCTCTGACCAGCTTTCTGTATTTGTCCCAAAATCCGTCACAGATCTTTATGTTTTTCAACTCAACCGTCTTCGCTTTTCTCATCTTCTCTCTGCTCCCTTCCATTCGGGATCATCACAGTAATGCAGGTTCCCTCATCCCACTCACTTTCTATTGTAAGACCGGCTTTTTCACCGTATACAAGCTGCAGTCTCTGCTGTACATTCTGGAGACCGAACCCGCCTTCATAGATGCTTTTTCCCGTTATCTGTTTCTGATTTAGCTCCTCAGTCACTTTCTTAAGCTGTTCCGGCAGCATACCGATACCACTGTCTTTCACACGAAAGACCAGATCGTTCCCACAAGTCCCCGCACACACTTCGATATGGCCCTCTCTTCCAGAATCGCGAAGCCCATGATACAGGCTGTTCTCTACAAGAGGCTGCAGGATAAACTTGAGGACCTTTGCATTTTCTATTCCTTTTTCAACTCTGCACTCCCAGGTGACCGAATCCGGGAAACGCATACCCTGGATTTCAAGATAGGACTGAACATAACGCATTTCTTCGGAGACAGTCACATATTCCATTCCCCGGCTCAGACTGATGCGGAAAAACTCCGACAGCGCCAGTGTCATTTTCTCGCTTGTATAATCCTGGTTTTTCCGGGCGGACATAGCAATAGAATCCAGAGTGTTATACAGAAAGTGGGGATTCACCTGATACTGCATGGCTTTCAGTTCCAGATACCTTTTCTGCTCCTCATCCTTGTGGATCTGCGCCATCAGCTCTTTTATATTCATGGACATGCTGTTCAGCGTAGCGGCCAGTATTCCCATTTCATCCTGGTCGCTGTCATGGACGACAATATCCATGTTCCCCTCGCCGATCTGCTGCATTGCAGTTTCTATCTTTCTCATAGGCCGCGTAATCCTCCAAGACAGAAATACGGCCAGTCCCACGCTGATCACGAGAAGGAGCAGAAGTTCCATCATAAGAATCCCCAGCAGTAAATTGACCGGCGCATATGCTGTTTCTTTCTCAATCCAGGTCTTAAGCACCCATCCATCCTGCTCTTTTGTACTCACAATATCTCCCTCATTGAGCACAATATTCTCTTCCGAGACAAGAAAAAAATTCCTCCCCGAGCCTTCCATGAGATAATGCTGGTTTTCTTCCATCATCAGGTTATTGAGGCGTTCTTCGAACAATTCTCTGTCGATAAAGATACACAGTGCTCCCATCTTCCTGGTAAGATCTGTCGTATTATTATTGACGATCCGGTAAAGGACAATATTGTTCTTCTCGGTGTACCACACTGCCGATGCCTCGCGTCTCTCTTCAAGAGCAAGGTTTTTTTCCAGAAACCACTGCATTTTCATCTGCCCCTGATTGCTGTAAATATGCCCCTGATTGTCCATCAGGTAAATGGCCTGGACAATGTTGTCATAATCAGTATACGACAGAAGCTTATTCCGCAGTTCCTCTGTAACTGACGGCATAGACGCCCTCGCGCCGGAGCGGTTGGCCATTTCCAGAAATTTCTGTATCTCGCTGTCCCCGACTATATTGACCGTATAATTTTCAATTTTCTGGATTTCTTCGACCGTTTTGTTCAGGGCAATATCCGCGGACCGATCCAGATGCTCCGAGTACATATTGACAATGGAAGGTTCGAGATGCAGCTTCGCAAAAATCGCCATAACACTTGTCTGAAATACCGCCAGAAGTATAAAAAACAAAATGATTTTGCTTTTTATCGATTTAAACCCGCGCTTCATCCGCCGCTCCTTCCCGATACTCTTTCGGTGTACACCCTACATATTTTCTGAAAATCGCATTAAAATAGTTGGGGTTTCGGTAACCCGCCGCTTCGGCGATCACATAATTCTTCTCACCGGAATTGCGCAGCATTTCTTTTGCTCTTTCAAGACGCAGCGTTGTAA
Source organism: Candidatus Mediterraneibacter avicola (assembly GCA_019115385.1). Taxonomy (GTDB): domain Bacteria; phylum Bacillota; class Clostridia; order Lachnospirales; family Lachnospiraceae; genus Mediterraneibacter; species Mediterraneibacter avicola. Next base: position 4,050 of record DXDR01000040.1, read on the forward strand.
GGAAATCAATGCAGGTCTCCCCCTTTATGCCGCGAAATATACGCGACAGATAGTTGGGGGTCACTCCCACTTCTTCCGCCACTCTTCCCACGGAAAGTTCTGGATCCGCATAGTTTTCTTCCATATATTTTTCCGCTGACTGCACCAGAACCTCAGTATATCTTCTTGACATCTTTTTCTTTTCTTCTACAAGCTTTTTTATCATGTCCGCAAAACGGGCCTCTATATCCTGAAACTTATAGACCGCACTCTCCACTTCCCGGAACTCCTCAACTGCATCCACTCCAGTTTCATTGGCCGTCCTTCCCAGAGCAGCAAGGAACTGAAGCAGGAGGATTTTGGATTCCTCCGCCGAATAGCGGGGCGGCATGACCCTCCCCAGCAGTTCCTCCAGCTTCTCTCTGTCCGGTATCTTTTGAAGCCGTATCAGACCCACGATCTCGCGCTCCATATCATAGGGATATTCTATGGTCGTCTCCCGCTTGTTTTCTATATCTCTATAAAAAATGTAAAAGATTCCGTCTCCTTCATGGATCGACTGTACTGCGTCGATCGCCTGCGCGGCCAGACGCCTCACGTTCAAAATTCCTTTTTCGGGATTGCTCACACCGAGATATATCCGCAGATTCAGATTCTGCCGTACAGATTCCGCCAGGATTTCCACATCCGCCCTGGAAATCCTCCCTCTGCATATGACCATCTGCACACCTTCATAGGGAAGCACGTAAACATATTTATCCCGCAGGATTTCTTCCGTAAGCTGGCGGAAGGCGACCTCCCCGGTCACCGGATCACATGCCTGCAGTTCCGTCCTGCTTCTCACAGCCAGGCAGGAAAGCTCCAGCTCCGGCATCTCAATCTCCGCATACCCCGCCCTTGACCGGATCTCATCCAGATCACTCAGACTCCCTGTAAGCAGATCATTCCAGAACTGGTTCTGTATCACCGGAAGATATTCCTGGATCCGCTTTCTCGCGATCGCAGCCCAGTCCTTAAGTTTCATCTTTTCCTGAAGTTCATTGCGCACATCTCTTAACGCTTCCAGAAACTGTTCCTTAGCCAGCGGTTTTAACAAATAGCGCTTTACCCCCAGCGCGATGGCCTCCTGCGCCAGATCAAAACGTTCATGTCCGGTCAATATGATCACTTCGCATACCCGGTTCTGCTCCCGCACCAGCCGGATAAACTCTATCCCGTTCATAACCGGCATATACAGGTCTGTGATCACAACGTCCACAGGCTCCCGCTCCAGAACTTCCAGGGCCTCAACCGCGCCCGGGCACAGGATAGGTTCTTCAAATCCTTCCCGTGCCCAGTCCACCATATTTTTAAGTCCTTCCCTGATATTTTTCTCGTCTTCCACAATCATGGTTTTCATCCCATATCTACCCCTTTACTGCTCCTGCTGTCATACCTCCGATGATTTTATCCGTGAGCAGCGCATATATGATAATCGTCGGAAGTATAGAGATTACCATTGCTGCAAATGCATACGCGTAATTCGCATCAAATGTGGTCAAAAACGACCGGATCGCCACCTGTATCGTCCGTGAAGAATCGCTCTGGTTCAACAGATTCGCAAACAGAAGTTCATTCCACGAATTGATCACAAGAAACACGCACGCCGTAACGATCCCCGGTTTTGACACCGGAAGAATGATCCTGCGGAACGCCTGGCCATTGGTGGCGCCGTCGATCTGGGCGGACTCCAGAAGCTCAAGCGGTATCGTGTCCATATATCCCTTTATAACCATAAAGCTCATGGGCAGATTCACGCCGGCGTATACAAGTGCGATCCCCAGGATATTATCATACAGCCCTGCTTTGCTTATCATAACATAATATGGCACCATAAATGCATTTGTCGGAATAAAAAGACACATGGAAAAAACTGCCGTCAGCATCTTTCTCGTCATAAACCTGTGCATCATGGCATAGGCTGCCAGCGTTGCCGCCGCGATAGATACAACTGTCGCAATAGCTGCAACAGCCACAGAATTGGCAAAATACAGCAGCATGGGATGGCTTTCCATGACGGCTGTATAATTGTCAAAGGACAGATGCTTCGGCACCGAAAACGGCTCGTTAAACAGATCCACATTCGGCCGGAAAGAAGAGATCACAAGCCAGATAAACGGCACGAGCATAAAAATCAATACGATAACAAGCGCTGCATACATAACGACCCTCGCCGGAGTAACTTTTTTATTTCGCACGTTCTTTCCTCCTTTCCCTCTGAAGCAGGATGACAAATATCATCACGACCATCCCAAGCGCTACCGTGGCAAGCCCCGCTACCATGGATCTGCCGTACCGGTTCGCACCCGTCATCTCCTTGTAAATATAAAGAGAAAGATTGGTCGTCGCATTTGCCGGGCCGCCCCCCGTCATCAGGAACGGATATTCAAATGTCCTTAGACAGAACGCCAGATTCAGCATAATATTCGTGATGATAGCCGGTTTCATAAGCGGCAGATAAACCTTCAGATCCACCTGCACACTTGTAGCCCCATCTACAACGGCCGCCTCGTAAAGTTCCCGCGGCACCGTCGCCAGCTGAGTCATAAAAATGATCATAGTCAGGCCCACATACAGCATAAAGGGCACCATATTGGCGATCAGCGCGGAATCCGGGTCGTTGAGCCACGGATGCGCCAGGCTCTCCAGCCCCACTGCATTGAGCACGTTATTGATAAGACCCACGTCCACATGATAGATAAAATACCACAAAAAGGCTACCGCCGTCGTTGAGATTACATTGGGGATGAAATACATGACTCTGAAAAATTTCCACCCCCGCGGCTTCCGGTTCAGCATAAGCGCCAGTACAAGTCCAAATGGAATATGTACGATCAGGGCAGCGCACATCCATATGACCGTATTTTTTACCGCCATATGAAACTCCGGATCCTCAAATACCGCTTTAAAATTTTCCAGACCCACATAGACCATAGGCCCCAGGCCGTTCCACTCAAAAAAACTCACATAGATCAGATAGCAGAGCGGGAACAAAAAAAAGGCTGTAATCAATATACACGCCGGCAGGAGGTACAAAATCCTCTCCCGTCTTTTCATAATCATCCCTTCCTTCCAGACAAGGCGGCCGCACCTATGATCCGCCGATCACGGATGCGGCCGCCCCGTAAATATACGTTACTCGTTTTCCGCTGCAAGCTGTTCTACAAACTCATCCGGTGTAATATTGTCAAGCGCCAGGCTCTCCAGAAGCGACGGAAGCGCAGAATTTGCCGCCGTGCTCAGATTTCTCTGTATATTGATCGTACTGTCTTCCGCCGAAGAATTCAGAGCCAGGTATTCTCCCAGAAGTCCTCCGGTCGCCTGTACGTCCGGGTCTTCCAGATCCAGTTTCGGAGAAAGGAATACAGCGCCGTCCAGAGTAAGCTGTTTTACGCTTTCCTCAGAGGTGATAAATTTCATAAATTTCACGATCGCCTCTTCTTTTTCCTTGTCATCCGTCGCTGCAGCCGCCCACGGAGTCTGAGCGTCTGTTACTACATAATTTTCGGGAACCTTGCCGTCTCCGAAAGACGGAGCCTTCGCAATGCCGATCTGATCCTCCACCTCGGACAGTGTACCGATCAGCCACGGACCGTCGATCGCCATTGCTGTTTTCCCTGAAGCAAAATTATTGCTCGCCACAGAATAGTTTGCGCCGATGGCATCGCCTGTGGTGTAGTTCCAGAACTCCCGGAGCATCTCAGCCGCCTGCTTCATTTCCGGCGTATTGATATCGCCGCCCTTGTTCAGCGTGTCTATTCCGGCATAGCTTGCAGCAAGATAGGTGAACAGATTGCAGGTATACCATGCGTCGTCTGCCGTGTACAGAGAGAACGGAGTGATTCCTGCCGCCTCCAGCTTCTCGCATGCGTCCAGAAGCCCGTCCCATGTAGTCGGGAATTCATTGATGCCCGCCTGCGCAAACAGATCCTTATTATAGTAGATCACCGCTCCTGCCTTCTCGAACGGAATAGATGTGATCTCTCCGTTGATCGTCAGATTTTCCAGGTCTCCCTCACCAAATCTGGCTCTCCACTCGTCATCCATATATTCCGTAAAGTCCATAAGCTTACCCGATTCCTGTCTGGACAGATCATTCGGGTTAAAATTGTAATGGAAAATATCCGGCGTAGTATCCGTAGAGATCATGGTCTTTACTTTTTCCTGATATGCCGGGAAGTCCGGGTTTATCGTAACCTTTACTTCAATCTCCCCTTCATTTTCCTCGTTAAACTGCTGGATCAGCTTGTCCAGGGCCGCACCGCGCTCCGTATCCGTACTCCAGCTGTGATACATATCCAGGACGATCGCCCCTGAATCTGAACGTTCCGTCTCGTTGCCGCCCGACTGTCCGCCGCATCCTGCCAGCATTCCCGTTGTCAGTGCCGCTGTCAGTAAAATGCTGAGTATTCTTTTTTTCATAATCTTCCTCCTTCTGTCTTTGCTCTTACTGTTGTGTTTGGTTGTTCTATCTGTCATTTTGTCCGGCGCCTGAACAAATTAACATTCTTTTTTATCTTCCGCCTGTGCTCCGGCACGTCAGATATCTCTCCACACCGCCGATTCCTGCCGAGTAAATCCAGCCCAGGGTTCCCCAGATATCTCCTTTTTTTATCATTCCCTCATCCAGACCCTGAGGACAGATGCCAAATCCTTCCGGCTGCATCCCCGAGTCCGCAAATCCCATATCATCTCCGGGCCAGGAGAGGATCTGATGGGTTGCCGTGCTGATCCACTCCGCCATGACTTTCATAAACGTTTCCCCGGTTTCCTTTCCTACAAGATACAACTCCCGGATATGGAACAGTGAATAAATATCCACAACACCTCCGCACCACACTGAATTGATCGCTCCCATTCCTTTTGTACGAAATCCTTTCTGTTGGAGAATGGTTCCCTTTCTCACCGGTGCATTCCAGATGTAATTCCATGTTACAAACTGTTTTGCAGCTGCTTTTGCCCCCTCTATATATCTGTTCTCTCCGGTCAGCTCATAAAGGCTGTACAAGCCTGCCATCACATACTGGGCCGCCTCTTTGTCCACGATATTCGGATTGTCCATCGTGCCGCCCTGGTACAATTCCTGCCGGCACTCGTGGGTCAGCGTATAGCTCCCAGCCCTTTCTGCCGCCTCTCTGTAGCCTTTATCTTCTGGATAATCTGCTGCCAGCGCGCAGAGAAACGGAACCGGTATCACTGTGGACGCTTTTCTTCCCCTGTCTTTCTCCTCGTCAGAACTGCTGTCCTTTTCATTCATAAAAACCGGACTGCCGTCCTTTGTATAGGCTCTGTACCAGGAGCCGTCTTCATTCTGCTTTTTCAGAAGAAAATCCGCATATTTCTTTACCGCGCCAATCCATTGCGTCTTTACCCTTCCATGTATTTTATACCATCGGTACGCCCTGAGAAGATCGAATATCGGCTCAGTCATGGTACGCAGATAATTACCTTCCTCACTGCCATACGACATATAGTGCAGCTTCGGTGCAGTGTCATCACCAAAAGACGCAAACGGCCGCTTTTGTTCAAGATCATAAAGCGAATACACCCAGCCATTTTTAAGAATGCAATGATTTACAAAGAAATCAATTACTTTCTCTGCCTGTTCTGTAAATTCACTGCCGCTTCTGGCCATCGTAAGCGCTATATCAATCTGCCGCCCGGTGAAACCGTACTCCAATATGTGCGTGTAAGTCTCATGTGGTATGGTATTAAAAGATGAACCAAATCCGGAAGGGGCGGAACCATATCCTTTTTTCGGATCAAAGTGGAAGAAATATCCCGCTCCGCTTTCCCCGAACTCCCGGTATGTCTTTTCCACGCTCTTTCTTCTTATTTCCATCTCCTCTTCTCTGCCAAATGGCAGGGAAACAACGCTGTCGCCCCGGAATTCCTTCTCCTCCGACAGTGTTTTATACTCTTCATATACTGCGTCTGTAAATGTCCTGTACCTCCTAATTGATATTTCATATTCCAATGTATAGGAAAACCGTTGTTCGTCAAGCGGATAATAAGCCTCTGCCGGCGTCTGATCCGCATCCAGCGCAGGACTCTTTTCTTTCTCTTCATATGGGAATCTCATTATAAAATACGGTTCTTCATCATACCCGTATCCGAGCGATACCACATCTGTCCTGTGCAGGAACCGGCTGTCTCCCCTTCTCCTGATTTCCTGTTCGGCCAGCCGCGCAGAATCCAGTTTTCTAAATGTTGCCGCCTCTTTACTTTCCTCATCAAACAGTGTGACCATCGGACCGGTCAGCCGGTCTTCCATAAACGAATGGTATTCCCTATGCGTCTGATCAACGATGCCCGAATACACCGCTGACGGCACTCCCGCCCGAAAACTCCGGCTTCCTGACGAGCCCTTCATAGCAAATCGCATGGAGACTGCAACTCCCGTTACCGGTCTGTTCCCTGCTGTCCCTGCCGCGGTCTCCATGCGTTCACCGGAAATAGTGGTACAAAACCGCAGAATACCGTCCTTCTTCTCCGTCTTTTCCCTTATGTCAATACGGTATCCCGACATCTCCAGATGCCAGTCGGGCCCCTCCCCGGGAAAGGTATGAAACTCCACGTCTCCCTCTTCTGTCAGAAATGAAATTGTCAAATCTCTTTTTCCAGTTTCCACGCTTTTTCCTCCTCTCCCGTATCCGGTTCGCTATATGTATATTTTAAAAAATATGCGCAGAAAAAAGATTCAGTTTTCTATTCTGTTTCTAGCACTTTTCTTACATTATTTTTTCATTCTTCTGTTTTTCGTCTTTTTGCACAAAAAATCTGCCAAAACAACAGTTTTGACAGACCTTTTCTTTACTTTTTCAAATTCTTCTCTTCCTTCTGTCTCATATCCCAACCAGTATTCCTCGCCGTCCTGAAGTATTGCCTCCGTACATTCCAGGCGTCCTCCTCAACCTTCATCTCGTCATAATAATAGGCTAGAACAACTGCTCTCTGCTCTTCCGACAGTTCGCAAATACAGTCCTTCATAATCTGTACTTCTTCCGCCCTGGCAATTCTTTCCTCTGTCCCCCTGCTTTCGTCCGGCAGATCTTCAAACACGCTTTCCTGATCCTCTGACAATAGAATATTCCGTTTTTTTCTGTTTACAAGCTTCATCCCCTGTCTCAGAGTGATCCCTCCAAGCCAGGAATATATACTGTCTGTATTTTTCAGACTCCCTATGTTTCTGTATGCTGCAAGATAGACTTCCTGCATCAGATCCTGGGCTTCATGTTCATCCCGTACTGTAAACTTTGCCCGGGCATATACAAACTGATATGTATGAATATAAAATATATTAAAGGCATCCTGATCTCCTGGGCAAAAGGAGACATATATACAAACTTCTCTCCCACTCCGTTTCCTTTTCTTCCGTCAGCCCAGTATGTTGACTGATCCGCATCCTCCATCTGATCAGCCGAATGCCTGCCGGGTTCCGAATCCCCGCGCTTCTTTACCGGTGTGCCGCATACGCTGCAGAATACTGCGCCATCATCCAGTATATTTCCACATTTTCTACAATACATTTCCCTCTTCTCCTGCTGATCTTGTTGTTTCATAATGTAAGTACCGCTTTTGCTTCATTTGGTTCAAATTTTTTTAAATTTTTCATAAAGATAAGCCGGGAACATATCCCGGCTTATCTTTCCTCCTGTTCATTCATTTAAAAGATATGATAATTTACAACCAGCGCTGCAAACACGATAGATACCATAGACAGCAGCTTGATCAGGATATTGATCGACGGTCCCGACGTATCTTTAAACGGATCGCCTACTGTATCACCGACAACCGCCGCCTTGTGGCATTCACTTCCTTTTCCGCCGTGAGCGCCGCCCTCGATATACTTCTTCGCATTATCCCACGCACCGCCGGAGTTTGCCATAAAGATAGCCATCAAAAATCCGGTTGCCGTAGACCCTGTCAGCAGGCCGATCACTCCGTTATACCCCAGCACAAGTCCGGTCACGACAGGAGTAATGATTGCCAGCAGCGTTGGAAGGATCATTTCATGGAGGGATGCCTTCGTACAAATATCCACGCACGTCTCGTAGTCAGCTTCGGCCTGTCCTTCCATCAACCCTTTGATTTCTTTAAACTGGCGGCGCACTTCCACTACAATACTCTGAGCCGCCCGGCCTACAGATTCCATTGTCAGAGCCGCAAATACGAACGGCAGACATGCTCCGATGAAAATGCCTACAAGAACTGTAGGATTCATAACGCTCATATCCAAAACCACTTTATCGCCGCCTACTTCCTGTACCTTCTCCACATACGATGCGATAAGAGCCAGCGCCGTCAGAGCCGCGGAACCGATCGCAAATCCTTTTCCAGTAGCAGCCGTTGTATTTCCAAGTGAATCCAGAGCGTCTGTACGTTTTCTGACCTCAGCTTCGAGTCCGGCCATCTCTGCAATACCGCCGGCATTATCTGCAATCGGTCCATATGCGTCCGTGGCAAGTGTAATACCCAGCGTAGACAGCATACCTACCGCCGCCAGGGCAATTCCGTAAAGGCCTCTTGTAGTCTCGATAAAACCGCCCGAAAAAGCATAGGCAGCCATAACACAGACAGCGATAATAATAATCGGGACCGCTGTAGAAAGCATGCCCAGGCTCAAGCCGCCGATAATGATCGTCGCAGAGCCTGTTTCTGATTTGCCCGCCAGATTCTTGGTCGGTTTATATGTGTCAGAAGTAAAGTACTCTGTGAAAAATCCAATCAATACGCCCGCCAGCAGGCCACCCAGAATTGCAAAATAAAAACCAATGTAATCCTTTCCAAGGATAAACCACACAAGCGGGAACGCAACCACTGCAATAATAAGTGCACTTGTATTCGTTCCTCGTCTCAGGGCCTTGAGCAGCGTGCTCTGGTCTGTATCTTCCCCCGTCTTTACGAGCAGAGACCCCAGGATAGATGCAAGAACGCCGACCGCAGCAAGGACCATCGGAATAATCACCGCATTCACCCGGTCAACTTCCGCGATCTTATTAAATGCAATAACGCCCAGTGAGCAGGCCGACAAAATAGATCCAACATAAGATTCGTAGAGATCCGCTCCCATTCCGGCAACATCACCTACATTGTCTCCTACGTTGTCGGCGATAACCGCCGGATTTCTCGGGTCATCTTCCGGGATTCCGGCCTCTACCTTTCCGACCAGATCCGCGCCCACGTCGGCAGCTTTTGTATAGATACCTCCGCCTACACGTGCAAACAGAGCCATGGAAGAAGCTCCCATTCCAAATGTAAGCATCGTACTTGTAATGTCTTCAACAGAAAGTTTAAAAACCAGTTTCAGGAGCAGATACCAGATCGAGATATCCAGCAGTCCCAGACCCACTACTGTAAATCCCATTACAGAACCGGCAGAAAATGCAACATTAAGTCCCTTGTTCAGGCTTTTCTGACAGGCCGCCGCTGTCCTGGCGTTTGCCCTCGTAGCAATCTGCATTCCCACAAAACCGGAAAGGCCTGAGAAAAAGCCTCCCGTTACAAATGCAAAGGGAACATACGGTGTGAGAAATCCCGTGATCGCCATCACAAGGAGGATCACAAACATAATCGCAAAAAATCCGATCAGTATCTTATACTGGCGTCTCAGATACGCCATTGCTCCCTGGTGGATGGATGCCGAGATTTTTTTCATCCTGTCGCTTCCTTCCGGGAAACGAAGTACCTTCTGCGCTCTGCTCGCCACAAAGAGAAGCGCAATGATGGAGCCGAAGAGTGTCAGTAGTGCTAATTGATTGTCCATATAAGTCTTTCCTCCATTCCTTTGAGCGTTGTATCTGCCGGACATATCGAGCAGATATTTGATAGTATTATACGCTGTCTATTATAACACTTTAACAAAAAATTTAGAAGAATTTTCTTATTTTTGTTTTATTTTTCGTAACAGTTCAGCCATAAGGCAAGGGACAGGCTGAACTGTTACTATTTTTCGGGGACAGTTACGAGTTCTGCATTTTAAAAGCAGACGGAAATTCCATCTGCTCTGCTTATACTTTTCTTAAAAAAATCCTCTCTACCGATCAGAACTCAAATATCGCAACTCCGTATGCGGGAAGTGGATATGCAAAAGAGTACTTCTGTCCGTCACACTCCTGCTTCACCGGTTTGTACAGCAGCGGTCTGGGTTCTCCCTTTCCTCCGTACTGTACATCGTCGCTGTTCAGGACCAGTTTCATCTGTTTTCTTCTCGGGACTCCCACTCTGTAGTCCGGCCTCTCCATCGGCGTAAAGTTGCAGACCACCAGAAGATTCTTTTTATTATCTTTCGAATGGCGGATAAAACTGTAAATGCTTCGGAAAATATCGTCTGCGTTCACCCACTCAAACCCCGCCGGATCTGTATCAAGTTCATACATAGCTTTATTCTTTTTATACAGATGGAGCAGGTCTCTGTACCAGTTCTGGATCGCCTGATGCTCCGGCTCAGCCAGAAGGAACCAGTCAAGCTCTCTCTCCTCGCTCCACTCTCTGAGCTGGGCAAACTCCTGTCCCATAAACAAAAGCTTCTTACCCGGATGGCACATCATAAACGCGTACCCGGCCTTCAGGTTCGCATACTTGTCAAATCCCAGCCCGGGCATCTTGTTGATCATGGAACACTTCAGGTGCACGACTTCATCGTGGGAAAGCACCAGAATATAATTCTCACTGTATGCATACTGCATGGCAAAGGTCATCATGTGATGGGCATTTTTTCGGAAATACGGATCCAGTTTCATGTATTCTGTAAAATCATGCATCCAGCCCATATTCCATTTCAGGCTGAAACCAAGTCCGTCGTCTTCCGGCGCCCCCGTAACTTTCGGCCAGGCCGTGGATTCCTCCGCGATCATGACCGCACCTTTATTTCTGCCAAGCACAACAGAATTCAGGTGCTTAAAAAACTCAATCGCTTCCAGGTTCTCATTGCCGCCGTATTTGTTGGCAACCCACTGTCCATCCTGCTTTCCGTAGTCCAGGTAAAGCATAGATGCCACCGCGTCAACCCGAAGCCCGTCCACATGGAAATGCTCAATCCAGAACAGGGCGTTAGCAATAAGGAAATTCCGCACTTCCGGCTTCCCATAGTCAAATATCTTCGTCCCCCAGTCAGGATGCTCTCCCTTCCTCGGATCTGCATATTCAAACGTAGGCGTTCCGTCAAAATCCGCCAGACCGTGGGCGTCTTTCGGGAAATGAGCCGGCACCCAGTCCAGAATGACCCCAATATCATTTCTATGGAAGTAATTGATCATATACGCAAAATCTTCCGGCGTTCCATATCTGGATGTAGGAGCATAGTACCCTGTCACCTGATATCCCCATGATCCGTCAAACGGATGCTCGGCCATTCCCATCAGTTCAATATGAGTATACCCCATATCTTTTACATATTTTGCGGCTGCTTCAGCAAATTCCCTGTACGTATAAAATCCTTCGTCATCTCTTCCCGGATGGCGCATCCAGGAACCCAGATGTACCTCATAAATGGACATAGGATTCTCTTTACTATCCCAGGTCTTTCTCATCTCCATCCATGCATCGTCCGTCCATTTCAGATGGGAGATATCCGTAACAACAGATGCTGTTCCAGGTCTGAGTTCCGCATAATTAGCAAACGGATCCGCTTTAAAGATCCTCTTGCCCTGCTGCGTTTCAATGCAGAATTTATACAGATCGCCTTCTTTGATCCCGGGGATAAAAAGCGTATAGATCCCCATTGGATCCTGCCTCTCCATATAATCAGCCTCAAAATCCCAATCATTAAAATCACCTACCACGGCAACCCTGCGTGCATTCGGAGCCCACACGGCAAAATATACGCCTTCCTGTCCGTCAACAATTACTTTATGCGCTCCCATCTTCTGGTAGATCTCATAGTGATTACCCTGACCAAAGAGATACTGATCCAATTCACCGATCTCAAAGGGCTGCACGTTTTTCTTTGTACTTTTTTTGTTTCCCATAAGGCCACCTCGCCGCTCGATTTTTTGCAGCTGTCCGGTCCTGCTTTCCTGTCCTGCCGGAACTGTCAATAAGCCTGCCGTAATAAAACCGCCAGCTACATTTTAATATACTATATTATACTTTATACTGTCCAAAAAAGAAAGAGAAAAGCGAGTTTCACACAAAAATAGACAGCCGCACACACGGCTGTCTATTTTTGTTATCCAGGGTCCTGCCCCGGCATTTTCTGTTCTAAACATTGAAGTCTTTCTCTGACAACAGGATTCTGTCAGCATCGTCCGTATTTCTTCCGAACACTCGCTTCACCAGCTTTTTCGCAGATGCTTTCTGAGAATGTGCGATCGCGTTGTCCATAACCTCTTTAACCTCTGCCACAGTCACAGCATGATCCTCTCTCTGCAGTGAATCAATCTTACTGTAAAGAGCCAGGATTCCCATTTCATCTATTCTGTATCCGTTCTCCTGCGCATATGTCTGACCAAATGTTACCAGTTCATCATTGATAAAAATCGGCACCTCCAGGCGTGACGTGAATTTTCTCCTGAATTCACGGTTCGAGGACAACAGCCTGTCCAGAGGTTTCCTCTGTTCTTCAAGAACGATCAGGAGTTCCCCTGTATCCTTCTCCATCGCTTTATTGAGCCGGGCAACCGTCTTCTCATTCATACGTCCGGCCTTCTCGATAATCAGTGCTCCTCCATACAGTTTACTGAATATATCTCCGATCTTCTTCTTATTAAGTGAGTCTCCTGTTACGATAGCCACCTTTCCCTGGCGGATATTGCGCTGTTTTTGAATCGCCTTGACCACATCCACAGCCAGCACAGTCTTACCGTTTCCCTTATTTCCTATGATAAGCAGGTTCCCGGTCTTTGATGTTCCGCCCCGGTTTGTACAATTTTTATCCTGTTCAAGAACGTCTACCAACTGCTCGCTCATGCCGCGTACGGGAACAAAATACGAAAACAGCTTCTTCTGCTCCTCTGTCAGGCCGGCCCTTGTGCCGATTCCACTCTGAGTCTCAAGATCATACCGTCCATGTACGATAAACCCTGTGTCCGACATAGAAAGAGCATCCGATATCTCCCCGAGAGGAAGAGGAGCCGTTTTCCCTGTAGCGATCATTTTTGCCGTCTCTTTCCTGCTCAAGGGCGTAGTGGCGGAGAGAATATCCATATCATCATCGTCATCCGGAATTTCTCTGTCGTCCGGTTCTTCATTATGTTCAGGATTTACACGGAACTCTTCTGCAATATCCGGTACGCCGTCCTCTTCCTCCTCAAAATATTCTTCTTCGTCCACATCCTCCAGATCGTCATCCTCGCCAAAGTATTCTTCTTCGTCCACATCCTCCAGATCATCGTCCTCGTCGAAGTACTCTTCCTCGTCTATATCTTCCAGATCGTCGTCCTCGTCAAAGTACTCTTCCTCGTCTGTATCTTCCAGATCATCGTCCTCGTCAAAATACTCTTCTTCATCTGCGCCATCCAGAACAGTATCTTCCCCGAAATACTCCTCAGTCTCAAAATAATCCTCTTCGTCTTCCAGGAAATCATCCAGATCATCAATACGCAGTTCATCAGCTACCCGGCCCATGTTTTCATGAGGTTCTTCCGGTTTCTTCGCCGGCTTGACCGGCTCAGGCTCCTGCGGAGGAATAACGCCTTCGATCTCATCGATCAGTCTCTGAATGTCCGGCGGCAGGATAGGTTCGTTCTTCTTTTCTTCTTTATTATTCATCTTCACAGACTCATCCGGCAGTTCTTCGCCCTCTTCTTCAGACAGCTCTTCCGCCTCGTCCGACAGTTCTTCGCTCTCTTCTTCAGACAGTTCTTCCACCTCGTCCGGCAGTTCTTCGCTCTCTTCTTCAAACAGTTCTTCTGCTTCGTCCGGCAGCTCTTCGCCGTCTTCTTCGAGCAGTTCTTCCGCTTCATCAGCCGTGAAGGCAAATTCTTCTGCTTCATCAAAAATCTCATCCAGCTCCGGTTCCACTGGTTCGCCGTATGCGGACTCTTCCTCCACATCCGGTTCCTCAGCCTGCTGTTCCCATCCTGCCAGAATATCTTCCAGACTCATCTGCCCTTCTATCTGATCGTCTGCTTCAATCTGTCTTTCTGCTTCGCTTTCAGCAGTTTCACTCTGCACGTCCTCTTCAATTTTCTGCATCTCTGCTGCGGCAGGCGATTCTTCCGCCTCTGTTTCCTCCTGATCCGGTTCCGGCACGATTTCTGTCATTTCACCGGATACTACAGCAGCCTTTCTTCTGTTGCTTCTTTTCTTGACAGCTTCATCTGCCATACCCAGGTCTGCAACTGACTCGATTTCCTCAATAGCGCTCTCAAGGTCAGACACATCCGGCTCTTCCTCCGGTATTTCCGGTGTGGCGAAATCCTCTTTTTCAGGATGCAGGAGCTTTTTCAGCGCCTCATTCAAGGGCATTGTATCTCCCAGTTTCTTTTTCTTCGGAGCAGCCTCCGGTTCCTGAAGTCCCAGTTCCGCATCCGCCGGCTTGTCGTCTTCACTGACGACATCCCTTGCCAGTTCGTCCTCGGGCACATTTTCCTCTTCGGGTTCCGGTTCCGCAAGTTCTCCGCTTTTTTCTTCCGCGTATGTCAGCAGATCAGGCATCTCTTCCGTCTCCGAGGAAGGCTTATCATATCTGTGATCATATTTTTGCTGCTGGGAAGGCGTCAGCGGCTTATACTGCATCTTCAGTTCCATAGCCTTATATACATACTGTCCCTCACTAAACCAGAGGATCAGATCATCACACTCTTCCAGACACTCTGCCGTCATGCCCGCTTCCTGATAAAGCTTTGCCAGTTCATATGCCCATTCCTCTATATACTCTGACTTTTTAAACTCTTCCAGAGCTTCAATCTGCTGCTCGATCGGGGCGCGCTGTTCACGCAGGATCTGATACCGCAGGATATACTGATTTGGATCCTTTGGCGCAATCTGTACGAAATCATCATAATAATCAATCGCTTCATCTACATTTCCTGTCTTGAGAGCCAGTGTACACAGGCGGCTGATTATCTTCCTGCTGCCTTCCGCACGGTGGTAAGCAGCGTTGAGCACTTCATAGCTTTTCTGATATTCTTTATTTTTTTCATATATATCGCTAACCTGAGTCAGCATGGAAGCATTTCTTACTCTGCGCCAGTCGATCGTATCCGCTATTTCCGCAGCTTTCCTGTACGCGCCGTCTTCCATAAGCTCAAGCATCTGTTCTGTCTTTAACTTATAATCATACTTATCCACCGCACTCACCTCATCGAAAATAATATTTCATCGGTCACATTTGTTCGTATCTGTGCCATGTTTACACAAGCCGATATTCTTTCAATAGTTTATCATATGAGGACCGTAATGTCAAAAAAATGCATCCTCAATTGACATTGACGATGCATTTTATGACTTATTTAATTTTTCCATTATTTTTATTTTATAATTTTAAATCGGAGGAATTGATTGATTTTTGTTCCTGTAAGACCTCTGCTGTTGTTATCCGATCCGTATCCGATCCTTCAGGTATGACCTTTCATCTTCTCTTTTCCGATAACTGTTTGAGGTTCATAACAAAATCCTTATCTCTTCACGTTTGTTTCGATTCGGGTACCACTTTTATACTTTTAAGAGACTTCCCAAGTTATTCTTCCTATAATCTTTCAACAGAAGCAGTACTGTTATTCAATATTCCAACGGCTTACTTAATTATTCCTTCTATAACTACCTGTCTCTTACTATAAAATGATATTCTACTTAATGTTTCTTTACACATCTTTCGAAATTCTGCTATATGTGGTATCTATATTCAATACGTCTGCAAATGTTAAATCTTTTTTTGATCTTCATCCGAATTCCGAACTCTCCGATCTGTCTCTTCCATTCTGCTTATTTCCGGATTATCAATCTTATCTTCAGCAAAGGTCTCTTTCTTCACAGGAACTTACATTTGCCGTACCACTGACATATTGATGATCAACTGAAACTATACTGTCCATGGGACTTACCTCCTGCTGCCTTGTATTTTTAACCTAATCGAACAACTTTATTTCTTGTTCTCTTAGATAAATATCCTCTGAGATCTTTATTTTCTATCTCTTTTGGATTGACTTAATAATATCACTCGCCCGGTATTTTGTCAATACAGTTTTTGTTTGTTTTGAAAATAATTTTAAAATACTTTATATTTTACTAAATATTCTGAATTTTCAATCTTCAATACCTGAAGCGGATATCCTCCAGGCATTCAGTCTGCTGCTCCCCCGCGGCGGCGTGTCGCCACATCCTGGAACATAAAATAGTCCGGGCGATGGCGGGACTGCGTATACTCAAACTGTATCCCGTTATCATCAAACGTCTGGCTGGTGATGACCGCCATGCAGTTATAGTCTTTCAGATCGATGTATTTTTCATCCACCTGCGTGACCCGCTCAACCGTAAGAGTCCTCTTACTGGTCGAGATCGTGATCCCCTTCACATTTTCCAGGTAATCATAGACCGAGCGCTCTGCGATCTCCGGCGTGAGCCCTTCCGTCTGTTCTTTCAGAAAATAGTTATGATCCAGGATCAGCGGCATTCCGTCAAGCGAGCGCAGACGCTGGATATAATACAGCGGGGTCCCTTTCTGAAATCCTGTCCGCTTCTCTATCTTTGCATCCGCTGTGATCTCAGCGAACTGAAGCACCCGCGTAAAAGC
>DXDR01000041.1 GCA_019115385.1 Candidatus Mediterraneibacter avicola
AAAACTATCTGTGGCAATTAAAAAATAATTGATTTTTACCGGGGGGGGGTATAATATTATCCGAAAATTGGTGGGACCAGGGGAGAGCAATATGTTGGGATCACGGTATGGAAATTCAAGTATGAAAAAAAGAAATGGGTTATGGACGCAGGCGTTTTTCGTCCTGCTCTTTCTATCTGCGGCTATCTTTGCGCCTTTTGGAGGGAAGGCGGAAGCTGCGGTGGCAGATCATATACTAACAGAAACGGTGGATCCGGATGGAATCACCGTCAATCTGTTTGATTACTGGCTGACAGAGCAGGGCGAGCCGGGAAACAGAGGCTCCAGGGACAGTAATATCGGGATTAATCAAGGGCACAGTCTGAAATTTGGGGCCAGCGGAGGAAGCGGCATTAACGGATGGGGCGGAGGTCCGATTAACCAGGGAATCGTATCCGCCCTTCTGGGCGAGGACGGATATCCGGTTTTGGCCGGAAACGGAGGGGAATCCCTGGCGTATCTTTTTGATCCAAACAACCGGGACAGCGCGGATTATAAAGCAGCCTATGAGAATATCACCGGCCTGTTCCAGGTCAATATGGACACAGGGAATTATTATTACAACAGCAAAGAAAATTATGCAGTATATAATGCGGCGGATCACACGTTTGATGTTTATGATACGTGGGGCGTAAGGCACCACACAGACAATGCAGACAGGGAGGACGGATATTTTTTTCCGTTTACCTCCGCAGAACAGGTTTTTACGGAGGACGCATCCGGGAATCTGCAGCATACGTCGCTTACATGCAATAACGAGGCGATGAACCATTTCTTCGGCATGACGATGACTGCGGAGTTTATCCAGCCCGCTCAGGGACTTGTGACCCTTCCGGGCGATGGAACACAGGGAGATCCCATGAAGTTCCAGTTTACCGGAGACGACGATATCTGGGTGTTTATTGACGGCGTGCTGGTCATGGATATCGGAGGGATCCACAATTCAGCCACAGGGACCATAGATTTTTCTACGGGCGATATTGTGATAAAGAATCCCGGGCAGTCGGATATCACGACAAATATCAGAGAATGTTTTATGAAAGCGCAGGGGAACGGATTTAATTCTTCCCAGTTTTCCGGCAATACGTTTATAGACAACAGCTACCATACTCTTCAAGTATTTTATCTGGAAAGAGGAGCAGGAGCATCAAATCTGCAGATTGATTTTAATATGAAATCACAGCCGGAAAATTCAATCTATAAAATGGATCAGTACGGAAACGGGATCAGCGATGTGGTCTTTGACCTTTACGCTGCAGACAGTGATTACAATATCAGTAGCGAATTAGAGATCCTGACTGCTGTGACGGATGCCGGCGGAAAGATCGTATTCCGTGACGAGAGCCGGAAACCCTATGACTTTTCCCGGGGAGACGCGTCCGTGGAACATTATTATGTGCTGAGGGAACGGACAGGCGGATCCTGGCTTCCCGGATACCGGGCGTCGGGGGATATTTACCTGAGATACACGACAGACGGACAGCTCCTTGTATCCAATAAATGGGAAAGCGGAGCCATGAGTAATTTCAGCGTTACAGTTACAGAGCGGGGAACAGTAAGAGATCTTGGCGACAATGTGATAAGCGCCGACCAGCTCAGACAGGGCACAGTCTTTGCCGTTATCTTCCGGAAAAGTGAAAATTCATGGTATCCCCTTACTGGTTCCAACATGGGTGGATGGACAATGGGACAGGGGAGCGGACCGGCGGACGCGATCGAGGCGGCGAAAAAAAATCCTCTGATCTTCCGCGAGGAGGACGGCCTGCTGACAGTGACGGTGGATGAAGTACCGGGCGACATTACGGAATATTATTATGTAAATCTCAGCGATGAGCAGAACGCGAAATACGTAGTCAGATATTTCTTCACGGAAGGCAGCCTGGAAAACGCATCCACGGGGAACACACGGGAACTTGACCTGGCGGATTTTGAAAGGAATTTTTCATCTAATATCTGGGTGGCGAATATCAAAAATGAACTTACCGTGAAGAAGGTGGATGAAAGCGGCGCATCCCTGCCGGGAGCTGTATTTTCCATTTACCGGGCGGAGGATGTATCTGATGGAGTGGTGATCGAAGGCCGCACCCCGTATGACACGGTTACGACAGGAGCAGACGGTACGGCGGCGTTCCCGTCCACAGGACATATCCTCGACAGAGGAGTTTATTATCTGGAAGAGACGCAGGCGCCGGAGGGATACCTTGCGCACAGCGGCCTGGTCAAGGTGATCGTTGACGACACCGGAGTCTACGCGGACGCCGGGACAGAAGGGGACGGTGTGCGGGTACATACAGGGGTGGGCTATCTCCTGAAGCCGCTGGAAAAATTCGGGGCGAATGATGATATTGACGCTACGCTCCATGATATTTATATTGTGGCACAGACTGCCGGCTCTGCTTCACAGGACAGTCTGGATTGGGGTGAACTGACGGGAGAAGAAACGCAGCTCCATCTAATGTATGGAAAGGACGGAAACCTTCTCCAGTACGGTCCGTATGAGGATGGCAAAGAGCCATATCTGACAGCTGATACGGGTTTTATCCGGGCAAGAGTATATCAGTGCTTTTCAGAAGAACATGCTTCAGTTGCGAATAAGACCGATCTGCAGGGAGAGGATATTTCCAATCTTTTTACAGGCTCTACGATGGTCGAGGTGACAAATGAAAAAAAGACAGCCTCTGTTGCAGTTAAAAAAGAAGTCGACGGAACAGGGGCGGAGGGAGATACGCAGAGGTTTGAGTTTACGCTTACTTTATCCGGGAAGGACGGAACTGCGCTTAGTCAGGCGACGGTGTTATATACCGGGACGGGAACAGTAACCGGCGGGACGCCTGTCTCCGGCGGAGACGGACAGGGCTTTTCAGCCGTAACAGATGAAAATGGACAGATCCGTTTTACCCTTGAGAAAGATCAGCAGGTTCAATTCGCTGGGATCGAGGAAGGTGCTTCCTTTACGGTGGAGGAAGCCGATTATGGAGATCAGGGATACGATGCAGCCTATACCCTCACATACGGGACGCAGACGGGACAGAAAGAAGAAGGACGCAGGGCGTCGGGGACGGCTTCCTATGACGCGCCAGTCAACGTGCTGTTTACAAATACCAGAAAGTTTCTGGACTTTTCTTTTATAAAGACAGACGGAAAGTCAGACGGTCAGACTGCACCGCTGGAGGGAGCCAGTTTTTTACTTTACCGGTGGACCGGAAACGGCCAGCCGGGTACGGCTCCCATCGACCCGGACGCTCCGGGGACAGGTTGGCAGAGAGTGACTGAGAGTCCCGTGGTTTCCGGGACTGACGGAAGGGTCTGGTTTAAGGATCTGATCGAGGGGATCACATACCGCCTGATCGAGACAGAGGCTCCGGAAGGATATATTACTCCTGCCGGGCAGTGGAATATTACATACAAAACAACTGGGGAGGGTCCCGGCTGGGAAATCGTTATGGCGGCGGACGGCACAAAGGCTCCGCCCGGATTTATAGAACAGGATTCCCGGTATATGCTTCCGAATTACGGGATCCAGTATATCCCATCCTCGGGAGGACGCGGGCTTACGCTGTTCGCGGCGGCGGGAACCCTGCTCATCGGCGGGGCGGCGCTGCTGCTGTCTGTGTGGGCAAAGCGCAGAAAGGTTTAATCCCGTTTTAATGGCCGTACAAAGCCATTTTATATAAAGTCAAAAAGTAAGAGAGGAGAAATAAGGAGATGAAAATGAAGTTTATGAGGAAAGTTACAGCGTTGTTCCTTGCGCTTGCCATGATCCTTGGCATGACTGTGACCGTTTCAGCGATTGGAAGTACAGATACCGGTACGATACAGGTCATAGGCGCAGAGCCAGGAGTCAGTGTGACGGCGTACCGCCTGATGGATGTAAATTATGATTTTGATAATGCAGACCAGCCGGTGGATCCGGTATACGAGTGGGTGGACACTCTGGCAGGCTGGGTGAGAGAAAATTATTCCGCTTATATCGGAACAGGAACGGACAACAGTGTGCAGGAAGCATTCAGTAGTACGGCGGCTACAGACGATATCGCAGCGTTTTACGACGCGCTTGCAGCGCAGATCCGCAGCAACAGTATTACCTTGGACAGCGAAACAGAAACAGCAGACGGCGGAGACGTGGACATCACAGATCTTGTGATGGGCAACTACCTGGTACTGGTGGAAAACGGCATGAAGGTTTACTCTCCCTCCGCTGTAAATCTTGTGCCTGTATGGAATGATGAGAAGGATGCATGGGAGATGTCAACTCCGGCAGTAGTGAATCTGAAATCCGAAGAGGTCTCCATCACAAAAACGGCAGAGACGGCGGATGACAGCGATATTACAGCATCCATTGGAGATAGGGTGAATTACACAGTTACAGCGGATGTCCCGGGTTACCCGGCAGCGACGCTGGATGATAATAAGACATTCAATATCTACGATACCCTGCAGGCGGGGCTTACTCTGGATGCGGACAGTATACGGGTGACCGGCTACGTTGGCGGGACTGAAGGGGAAGAGATCAATCTGACGGATGGAAATGCAGGAAATCCATATTATACTCTGACGACAACAGACGCAGCGGATCTGGACGGGACAGGCGTGTCCTTCTCCCTTGCTTTCAACTATGATAACCTGAAAGATGACAGCAATGCAAAATTTGACACGATCCGGGTGACCTACAGCGCAGCGGTGAACAAAGATGCGCTTGTGTTTAACAGCAATGCAGACAGCGGAAATCTTGGAAATACAGCGAAGCTGAGCTACAGCAATAACCCGTATGCCACAACAGTCAGTTATAAGGATGTAACAGACGACGCAAAAGTATATACATATGGAATCAAGATAACAAAAGTTGATTCAGACGATGACAGCCAGCTTCTTCCGGGCGCGGAGTTCACGGTTTCCCTCTCTGAGAACGGAAGCAATCCGATTTCTTTTGTAAAGACGGGCGATGGGGCATACCGCAAGGCAGAGTCTGGGACAGAGGCAGGCGTTACAACGGTCACAACAGTCACAGTAGGCGCAGAGGGCAGCGGGGTTCAGGGTATGCTTACCCTGTCCGGTCTGGATGCAGACACTTATTATCTGACAGAGACAAAGGCGCCGGACGGATACAACAAGCTTGGTAGCTCGATTGAAATTACCATAGCCGATACAGAGCCAAACGGGATAGTCAATGACGGGACAGACAGTGCAGACGGAGCAGACGGCTATGTTGAAAAGAAAGTAGAAAATTCCGACGGGTTCCAGCTTCCGACTACCGGCGGTATCGGAACGATCCTGTTTACGGCAGGCGGTATCCTTCTCATGGGGCTGGGCGTGATCGTTCTGGTATTTGTAATCCTGCGCAGACGCAGAAGCTGAGGAGAAACAGGTGAAAACGGATCAGCAGAAAACACCGGAAAAAAGAAATAAAAGCACAGGAGCAGACGAAGGCAGGATAAAGCCCGGGAAGATTTCCCGGGCAGTCCCTGTTCTTGGTCTGCTGCTGCTTTTGGGAGGGGTCGCGGTATTTCTCTATCCTGCGGTCAGCAATTATCTGGCGGAAAAAAACCATACCAGAGTGATCCAGACATATCAGGAGGCGGTCGGCGGGCTGAGCGATGAAGAACTGAGCGAAGAGTGGGCAAAGGCCGAGGAGTACAATGAAAATCTGGCGGGCGATCCGGTACACGATCCTTTTATACCGGGCAGCGGGTACGCCCTGCCGGACAATTATCTGGATGTGCTCAACGTAGATGGAGTCATGGGTTATATAGAGATACCGAAAATCGATGTCAGTCTGCCTGTTTATCACGGCACGGCGGAGGAAACTCTGGAAAAGGGCGTAGGGCATATGGAGTCCACAACGCTTCCCATTGGAGGAACCGACCGGCACGCTGTACTGACCGGCCACCGGGGGCTTCCCAGCGCAGAATTGTTTACGAATCTCGATCTGCTGGAGATCGGAGATCATTTTTACATCAACGTGCTCGGAGAAACGCTTGCGTATGAAGTGGACAGTATTGAGGTCGTGGAGCCGGATGAACTGGGACTGCTCACAGTAGAGCCCGGCAGAGATCTGGTGACTCTGATCACCTGCACCCCCTACGGCGTAAATACACACCGCCTGCTTGTGAGGGGCGCCAGGACAGAGTACGTGCCGGAGGAGGCGGATCGGGAAGCTTCTGCTCCAGACGTGCGGTGGAACAGTATTTTGTATGCGGCTGCAGGCGTATTTGCAGGACTTCTGCTTCTGGGGCTGGCGCTGCTTTTCTTTTTTATTTGGAAAAAGCGCAAGAGAAAAAAAGGGGAAGAGCAAAAGCCGGATAAAAAGGAGCAGAGAAGGAAACGGCGCACACGGAGAAGAAAAGGAGCGCGGCGGTGATGTCAGAGAGAAGATGTAAAAAGAAAAAGAAACAGAAACAGAAACAGGGAAGAGCCCTTCTGGCTGCAGCGGTATGTCTGCTGCTGGCGGGGGCGGTTCTTCTGCTGTTTCCTGTGATAACTGACTGGATGTACAGAGCCCGGACGGAGGAAGAGTACCGTGATTTTGTGCAGTGGAGCAGGAATGACGCGGAGACGGACAGTCTGGATAAACTATACCGGGAACTGGTCAGGCGGAATGGAGAACTCTACGAGAATGGGCAGCAGGAGCTGGACGATCCGTTCTCCTATCAGCAGCCGGACGTAGATTTAAGCGCATATGGACTGGAAGGAAATATCATCGGATTTGTCTCCATAGAGAAGATGAATGTGCGTCTTCCGATCCTGCTCGGAGCCAATGAAGAAAATATGAAACAGGGAGCCGCTCATCTGACAAATACATCCTATCCTGTGGGCGGCGGGAATACGAACTGTGTGCTGGCGGCACACAGGGGCTACAGCCGCACGGCCATGTTCCGGGATATTGAACTTCTGGAGCCGGGAGATGAAGTGGTCATCGAAAATTTCAGGGAAACACTTGTATATGAGACAGTGGAGACAAAGGTGATCGACCCGGATGAAATACAGGAGGTGCTCATACAGGACGGAAAAGATATGGTCACTTTGATCACGTGCCATCCCTACCGTGAGAACAGACAGAGGTATGTTGTATACTGTGAGAGAAAGAAAAATTAGAATTCCTGTATAAATTTTTTAAACATACATATTCTGATTCTATCGTATCAATTCTATTTGTTTGTCAGACGGGGTGCAGCATGGGAACAGAAATCAGGAGAAATACCAGAAAAACCGGGCGGATCGCGGCAGATATTCTTTATGATATCGCGGGAAGTATTCTGTATGCCGCCGGTATATGGACATTTGCAAAGAACGCAGATTTTGCGCCCGGAGGCATTTCCGGGCTGTCTCTGATACTGAACCATATCTGGGGATTCCCTTTGGGACTGACGACGCTTCTTTTAAATCTCCCTCTTGCAATTATAAGCTATAGAGTAGTGGGAAAGGAATTTCTTCTGAAAACTGCAGTTAGTATGGTTATTTCTACCATATTTCTCGATCTGATCTTCCCGCTGACTCCGATATATCGTGGACACCGGATCCTGGCGGCCGTATATTCGGGAGTATGTCTGGGCGCGGGGATGGCACTGTTCTATATGCATGGCTCTTCATCCGGAGGGATTGACTTTATTGCAATGGTAGTCAAAAAGAAAAAACCGTACTTTTCTCTGGGTGTGATCACTATGGTAATCGATATTGTGATCATTACGCTTGGGTGGCCGGCATTCGGGAATGTGGACGCAGTGCTTTATGGAGTGGCGTCGACAGCTGCCGCTGCGATTGTTGTGGACAAGATTTTGTATGGAATTGCAGCAGGCACACTTGCTATTGTGATAACAGAAAAAGGAAGAGAGGCTGCGCGTCAGATCAGCGAAGTGACTGACCGGGGCGTCACGATTCTGGGAGGAACCGGGAACTATACGGGAGAAGGGCGGGAAGTGCTTCTGTGCGCCTGCTCCAAGTCGGAGGCATACCGGGTAAAGAATGCGGCGCTGGAGGCAGATGAAGGGGCATTTCTCATGTTTACTGAGACAAGCGAGGTGTTTGGGGAAGGGTTCGGAGTAGAGAAAAGGGAGAAATGAAGGTAGTGATGTGAACTCCATTTAAAAATCCGGTGCATATGTACTGGAGATGCAGAAAAGGCAAGTCCGAATAAAAATTATGACAACACGAGAGCAGATGTGAAAAAGCTGCTCTTTTTGTTTGCACCGGGGTTATAATGATGGAAGGATGTCTGATGAAGAGTATAATTTTTATGCAAACTTAATCAGATCCGCGCATCCTTTATGACTGAACTGTTGTGATAAATTCAGAAAAGCAGAAGTGCCCAGGGTTGAAAAATATTGTCTCATGCCGTACAATAGAGTGCAATGGACTGCAGACAGAAGTACCTGCCGATATGCGTCAGACGGAACGGAGGAAGACGGCCGGATGGAAATGATACATTCTGAAAATCTCATATATGAATATGACAAGCGTGACGAAGAGGGAAATATTGTAGGGACAAACCGCGCCATTGACGGCGTGGATATCGACGTGCCACAGGGGTCTTTTGTAGCCGTTCTCGGCCATAACGGTTCTGGAAAATCTACACTGGCAAAGCATATGAATGCGATCCTGGTTCCCTCCGGGGGCACCATGTGGGTGGATGGCCGGGATACGAAGGATCCGGCGGAACTGTGGAATGTAAGACAGACCGCGGGCATGGTATTCCAGAATCCGGACAACCAGATCATTGGAACCGTGGTAGAAGAGGATGTGGGATTTGGACCGGAGAACCTGGGGGTGCCCACGGATGAGATCTGGAAGCGTGTGGAGGACAGCCTGCGGGCGGTGGGAATGCTGGAGTACCGGACCCATTCTCCGAACAAGCTGTCCGGGGGACAGAAGCAGAGGGTTGCCATTGCGGGCGTGATCGCAATGGAACCCAAGTGCATTGTTCTGGATGAACCGACTGCCATGCTGGATCCGAACGGACGCCGGGAGGTTATCGAAGCAGTGAAAAAACTGCAGAAGGAAAAGAATGTAACGGTCATTCTGATTACTCACTATATGGAAGAAGTTATTGACGCAGATCAGGTGTTTGTTATGGATGACGGACATATTGTGATGCACGGAACGCCCAGAGAAATATTCAGCCGTGTGGATGAACTGAAGCAGTACAGGATGGATGTGCCGCAGGTTACCATGCTGGCAGAGGAACTGAGGAACAGGGGACTTGAACTGCCCCGGGGCATCCTGAGAAGGGAAGAGTTGGTGGAAGCGCTATGTCGATTAAGTTAGAGCATGTCAATTATATATACAGCCAGGGCACCGCGTATGAGAAGCACGCTCTGAAGGATGTCAGTCTTGAGATCCCACAGGGACAGTTTGCCGGAATCATCGGACATACCGGCTCGGGAAAGTCCACCCTGATCCAGCACCTGAACGGACTGATAAAGGCTACGTCAGGGACAGTTTACTATGACGGCCGCAGTATATACGAAGAAGGCTATGATATGAGAAAATTGAGAGGGCAGGTAGGATTGGTGTTTCAGTATCCAGAGTACCAGCTTTTTGAGGTGGACGTTATCACTGACGTATGTTTCGGCCCGAAAAATCAGGGACTGTCCCAGGAGGAATGTGAACAGAACGCCAGATGGGCGCTGGATCTTGTGGGATTCCCGGAGAAGTACTATAAGCAGTCCCCCTTTGAACTGTCCGGAGGCCAGAAACGCCGCGTGGCTATAGCAGGCATTCTGGCTATGCATCCGAAAGTGCTGGTGCTGGACGAGCCAACAGCCGGCCTGGATCCGAAAGGCCGGGATGAGATACTGGATCAGATCGAACATCTCCACAGAGAGACCGGGATGACGGTGATCCTTGTGTCCCACAGTATGGAAGATATCGCCCGGTATGTAGAGCGGATCATTGTGATGAACCGGGGAGAAAAAATGCTGGACGGTACGCCGGGGGAAGTTTTTTCGCATTATAAAGAACTGGAAAAAGTCGGTCTGGCGGCTCCCCAGGTGACCTATGTAATGCACGACCTGAAGGAACATGGTTTCCCGGTATCAACGAAGGCGACCACCATTCAGGAGGCGGCAGATGAGATAATGAGGAGTTTACATGGTTAGGGATATTACAATCGGACAATATTACCCGGCAGAAAGCCGGATCCACAGGCTTGATCCCAGGGTGAAGATCGTCTGCACCCTCTTTTTTCTGGTTTCATTATTTATACAGAACAGTCTTCTGGGATATGTGATCGCAACTCTTTTCCTGGGGACGGTTATCCATCTGTCAAAAGTGCCTCTGAAATACATTGTCAAAGGCCTGAAACCTGTCGTGATCCTCTTGCTCTTTACAGTAGTGATGAACCTTTTCCTTACAAAAGGAGGGGAAACCCTGGTCCATTTCTGGATTTTTACGATCACAGAGAGCGGACTGAGGACTTCGGTTTTCATGGCAGTAAGACTTATGTATCTGGTCGCCGGCTCATCTATTATGACATTTACCACGACTCCGAACAGTCTGACAGATGGAATTGAGAAGCTGCTTCATCCGCTGAATAAAGTGCATGTCCCGGTACATGAGGTGGCTATGATGATGTCCATAGCTCTTCGGTTTATTCCAATCTTGCTGGAAGAAACGGACAAGATAATGAAAGCACAGATGGCCAGGGGGGCTGATTTTGAGTCTGGAAATCTGATCCAGAGGGCAAAGGCCATGATCCCGATACTGGTGCCTCTGTTTGTGTCCGCATTCCGCCGGGCAAATGATCTGGCAATGGCAATGGAGGCCAGATGCTACCGCGGAGGTGAGGGGCGGACAAAGATGAAGCCTCTGAAATATCACGGAAGGGATCGGGCGGCTTATGCGGTAACAATTCTTTATGTGGTGATCATATTTGTTGTTGGGAGATTTGTTCCGTTTAAACTGTGGATTTTCTAAGGCAGGAAGATCTATATTTTCTGCGGCGGAGATGGGAGCATGATGAAAAGAATCAAACTGACGGTTGCCTATGACGGTACAGATTACTGCGGCTGGCAGGTACAGCCGAATGGCATGACCGTAGAAGAAATATTGAACCGGGAACTCTCAGCGCTTACGGGAGAGGAAGTCAAAGTCATCGGCGCCAGCCGGACCGATGCAGGGGTGCACGCGGAAGGAAATGTAGCGGTATTTGACACGGAAACCGGCATCCCGGCGGAACGCATTGCATATGCCTTAAACTGTCGGCTGCCGGAGGATATTGTGGCAGTAAAATCCGAGGAAGTCCCCGGGGACTGGCATCCGAGATACCAGTGTTCAGTAAAAACTTATGAGTATCGGATCCTCAACAGGGAAATGCCGGATCCGGTATGCAGGCGCAGCACGGTTCATGTATCTTATCCTCTGAACCTTGGGGATATGAGAACAGCAGCCGGATATCTGAAAGGAGAGCATGACTTTAAAAGTTTCTGCAGCCCTCACACAGAGGTAAAGGATACGGTGCGGACGGTTCACAGCCTGGAAATAGAAAAAGAAGGCGATATTATCACAGTGCGGATCAGCGGAAACGGGTTTCTCTACAATATGGTCCGAATTATTGTGGGAACCCTGATCAACGTAGGAAGAGGCGCCTGTCCGCCGGAAAAAGTAAAAGAGATCCTGGAGGCCCGGGACAGGCGGAAAGCGGCTGCAACAGCCCCGGCAAAAGGGCTTGTATTAAAACACATCCGGTATGGGAAGTAGAAAAAGCTTCCTGTGCCGGATGTATTGCTTGGGAGAGATTTCTCCCTTCTTTCGCCTGCTATTTACTTATAATTGCCCCTTGTACACCGGCGCTATTGTTAGTATAATTTTAGATGAACGCAGAACAGCCGGGACGTTGATCTTGCTGTCGGGGAAATAAAGGCACACAAACCATGAGACGGGAAGAAGCAGAATGTCCGCGGCGGGCTGCAAATGTGCGAGTATGTAAATCGAGGAGGAAACGGACATGAGAATTTATGAAGCGAAAGATTATCAGGAAATGAGCAGAAAAGCGGCAAATATTCTGGCCGCGCAGGTAATCCTGAAGCCGGACTGTGTACTGGGGCTTGCAACCGGCTCGTCACCGATCGGTACATACGATCAGCTTGTCGAAGGATACGAGAAGGGTGATCTTGATTTTTCAGAAGTAAAAACAGTCAACCTGGATGAGTATATCGGACTGGATCACGAGAATGACCAGAGCTATTATTACTTCATGCACCAACATCTTTTTGACCGTATCAACATTGACCCGGCAAATACAAATGTGCCCAACGGCATGGCTGAGGATATTGCTGCAGAGTGTGAGAGATACGAGGAACTGATCCGTTCTCTGGGAGGCGTGGATATCCAGCTTCTTGGGATTGGCCGCAACGGGCATATCGGTTTTAACGAGCCTGCGGATTCCTTTGATAAGATGACTCACTGTGTTGACCTGACGGAGAGCACCATCGAGGCAAACAAGAGGTTTTTTGCCTCTGCCGATGATGTGCCGAGACAGGCAGTATCTATGGGAAGCGGCACGATCATGAAGGCAAAGAAGATTCTTCTGATCGCATGCGGAGAAGACAAGGCGGATGCAGTGGCAAAATCATTCTTTGGTCCTGTAACCCCCGAAGTCCCGGCATCCATCCTCCAGCTTCACAGTGATGTAGTTGTGATCGCAGATACAGCGGCGCTGTCAAAATGCCCCGGTGTGCTGTAAGATTCACTTTCAGCATAATGGCGCAGAATGAATTTTTTTGGGGCCAAAAAGAGGAGAGGTGACGAGATGATAAATGAAGGAACAGGCAGAGCAGATCCGCAGTATGTGCTGGAAGTATGTGCGGACAGCGTGGAGTCCGCTATTGCAGCGTGGAGCGGCGGCGCGGACCGGGTGGAACTGTGTTCTGCTTTGATCATCGGCGGCCTTTCTCCTGGGCCAGTTCTTTTCCGTCAGGTCCGGCAGTATACGGATCTGGAGATCCGGGTGCTTCTCAGGCCCAGATTTGGTGATTTCTGTTACAGCAAATATGAACACGAAGCGCTGAGAGAAGAGGTAGAGATGTTTCGGGAGATGGGAGCTGACGGAGTTGTGATCGGAAGCCTGAATCCCGACGGAACGCTGAATATGGAGCAGATGGAAGAGCTGGCACATCTGGCGGGAGACATGAAGATTACCATGCACCGGGCGTTTGATGTGTGCAGAGATCCCTTTGAAGCGCTGGAGCAGTGCATCGGGCTGGGGATTGACACGATACTGACAAGCGGGCAGAAAGCTTCCGCGTGGGAGGGACGATCCCTCCTGGCAGAACTGGTAAAAAGGGCGGCAGGCAGAATTGAGATCCTTGCCGGAGCGGGAATCGGGCCGGATTCGATCGCTGGTCTGGCAGATTTTACTGGAGTGAGATCCTTCCACATGTCGGGGAAAGAAGTAAAAGAGAGCAGAATGCAGTTCCGGCGGGGAGGAGTGCCTATGGGACTGCCGGGGTTTGACGAGTTTGAGATCTGGCAGACTGCAGAAGAGAATGTTCGGGCTGCATCGCAGATTATCAGGAAGCTGATGCTGTCAGAACGGCCGGATTCAGAAAAACAGGCTTGACAAATGCTCAGGGATAGTCTAGTATCTCTCTGTAAGAACACATAATATACAGGCTATGAAGGGAAAAAGTAGCAGATTACCGCGAAAACAGAAAGCAGCCGGCTGATGAGAGGCGCATGATACGGTTTCCTGTGAATACATCCCGGAGCTTCACACCGAAAGTCGTCATATCGACCAGTAGGCTGCGACGTACGTGCACGTTACCGCACAGAGTGCTTATCCAGGCACTTACAGAGCCGGACAGTGCGAACTGCCCGGGAAACAAGGTGGTACCACGGTTATATCCGTCCTTATTGTCAGACAGTAAGGACGGTTTTTTAATTGTGTCAGACGATTTATTCAAAAGGGGTCAGGCCCCTTTTGAATCCAAAGAAAGGAGAGAAAGAAGATGGGAATTTATGAAGAACTTCAGGCGAGAGGGCTGATCGCCCAGGTTACGGATGAGGAGGAAATCCGGGAACTTGTGAACAATGGAAAAGCTGTTTTTTATATCGGCTTTGACCCTACGGCAGACAGCCTGCATGTGGGGCATTTCATGGCTCTGTGTCTGATGAAGCGTCTGCAGGAGGCGGGCAACAAGCCGATCGCACTGATCGGAGGCGGCACAGGATATATTGGAGATCCCTCTGGCCGGACGGATATGCGCAGCATGATGACCCCGGAGCAGATTCAGCACAACTGTGACTGCTTTAAAAAGCAGATGAGCAAGTTCATTGATTTTTCCGAAGGCAAGGCCTTGATGGTGAACAATGCGGACTGGCTGCTGGATCTGAATTATATCGAACTGCTCAGAGAAGTGGGGCCGCATTTCTCTGTAAACAGAATGCTTACTGCAGAGTGCTATAAGCAGAGAATGGAAAAGGGCTTAAGTTTCCTTGAGTTCAACTACATGATCATGCAGGCATACGATTTCTATGCACTGTTCCAGAAATACGGCTGCAACCTGCAGTTCGGCGGGGACGACCAATGGAGCAATATGCTTGCCGGCACGGAACTGATCCGCAGAAAGCTGGGCAAGGACGCGGGAGCCATGACGATCACCCTGCTCCTTAACTCAGAAGGAAAGAAGATGGGAAAAACCCAGTCCGGCGCAGTATGGCTTGACCCGGAGAAGACGTCTCCCTTCGATTTCTATCAGTATTGGAGAAACGTGGCTGACGCTGATGTACTCAAATGCATCCGCATGCTTACCTTCCTTCCTCTGGAAGAGATCGACAAGATGGATTCCTGGGAAGGGGCGCAGCTGAACACGGCAAAAGAGATTCTGGCCTTTGAGCTGACCAAGCTGGTACACGGTGAGGAAGAGGCAAAGAAGGCGCAGGAAAGCGCCCGGGCTCTGTTCAGCCAGGGAAATGCGGCTCAGATGCCGATGGCAGAGCTGACAAAGGAAGACTTTACAGAAGGAAGCATTGATATCTTATCTATGCTCTCAAAGAGCGGCCTGGTGCCGTCAAGGTCAGAGGCAAGACGCGCGGTGCAGCAGGGCGGCGTTACCGTGGACGGCGAGAAGGTAACCGACATCGGCACATCCTACACAAAAGACGCACTCTCAGGAGACGGAGTGATCCTCAAAAAAGGGAAGAAAAACTTCCGCAGAGTTGTAGTAAAATAGCGCAGTTTCAGCGCCGGCATACAGGGACAGACGCCCGGATGCCGGCGCTGACGTAAAAAGCAGAGATATAAAATGCACAGACAGGAGGAACTATTATGGCATTTCGTGAAATCAAAGCAGAGGAACTTCAGTTTAATCCATTTACAAAGATTGGAAAAGAGTGGATGCTGATTACAGCCGGTGACGAGAAAAAGCACAACACCATGACTGCAAGCTGGGGTGCAATGGGCGTAATGTGGGGCAAAAATGTCGTGAGC
Organism: Candidatus Mediterraneibacter avicola; assembly: GCA_019115385.1. Lineage (GTDB taxonomy): Bacteria > Bacillota > Clostridia > Lachnospirales > Lachnospiraceae > Mediterraneibacter > Mediterraneibacter avicola. The sequence goes on from DXDR01000041.1 coordinate 15,461, forward strand.
GTTTATCTTCGCCCCCAGAGATATACAAAAGAATTTGTGGACGCAGGAGAACTGTTTACGCTCTCCTTTTATTCCGAGGAGCAGCGCAGCGCGCTGAATATATGCGGCACAAAATCAGGCAGGGACTGCGACAAGGAGAAAGAGGCCGGACTGACCCCGTACTATACAGACGGCACAACAGCTTTTGAAGAGGCAGATATGATCTTTGTCTGCAGAAAGCTGTACAGTCAGGAAATGGGGCCGGAGTATTTTACCGAGGATGGGATTGACGGGAAATGGTACCCGGATAAGGACTACCATGTCATGTACATGGCGGCTGTTGAGAAAGTACTGGTGAAGGAGAACGCCGGGGAATAAAGTTTTTATTGAGAGACCAGGAACCGGACGCTGAGGGGCGGGAGGCGTTGTCCGCGGGATGTCCCGCCTGAAGAAAAAAGGAAGCGGCTTTCGGATTGAAAGCCGCTTCCTTTTTTCTCATAAACGAAACGCCCGTACAGAATTTTATCTGCGGTATGCGAATTTCGGAAGGCCGTTTTCTTCGGGGACTTCTACGCTGCCCTGTACAAGAGGAAGGGCATAGTCGATGAAGGCCTGGCCGATGTCGGAGCCATTGTTCGTGATCCACTCCAGAGGTACGGTTTTTTCCTGGTTGCAGATCTGGTTGACGTCTTCCGTGCCATACTCCATTTTATATGTATCGCCGTCAAGCCGTTTGAAGGAAATCATCTTTCCGGTTTCTCCTGAGAGAGCAGCCTGTACGCCGTAAGCGCCTGCGCCGATGGCTTCCTGATGATCCGCTGCGGAAAGCATGGAGGAAGAGCAGCGCTGGCAGACGTTGAGTTCAATGGAGCGCACCTTTACGCCCAGGCGTGCTTTTACAAGGTTTTCCAGATATTTCCCGGAGCCGGTGAGCATCTTGTGCCCGAAATTGTCTACTCCCACGTCGCTTGCGAGTTCACAGACGAAAGTTCCCTTGCCGTCATTGATCCCCTCGGAGATGCAGACTACCAGGTTAGGCACTTTTTCCAGCGCCTCCTGTACCTGGGAGATAAATGTCTCCTGGTCAAACGCGGTTTCCGGGAGATAGATCAGCACCGGGTTGTCCCCTTGGAATTTGCGGGCCAGAACACTGGCAGCAGTAAGCCATCCTGCATGGCGTCCCATGATTTCCACGATAGTAACGGATTTCTTATTGTCGTATACAGAAGCGTCCACAGCGACTTCCCGAACTGTGGAAGCTACATATTTTGCCGCGCTTCCGAATCCCGGAGTGTGGTCGGTGAGCACCAGGTCGTTGTCAATGGTTTTCGGAACGCCGATAAAGCGGATATCGCTCTGAATGCCTTCTGCATAGCGGGAAAGCTTGCTTACTGTATCCATAGAGTCGTTGCCGCCGATGTAGAAGAAGCAGCCAATGCCGTACTCTTCAAACTTGCGGAAAAGAGCCGGATATACTTCATCGCTGAGATCTTCGGGAAGTTTATAGCGGCAGGAGCCGAGATAAGAACCGGGAGTTGTCTTTACAAGTTCAAGTTCGCCGCTCTCTTCCAAAGGTTTCATATCCATGATATTCCCGTTCAGGAAGCCCTCGATTCCGTTTACCATGCCATATACTTTGTCAAAGGAATCGCTTTGCTTCAGCGCTTCGGAGACAACTCCGTACAGGCTTGCATTGATGACTGCTGTTGGTCCGCCGGACTGTCCGACGATTACATTTTTTTTCATGTGTTACCTCCTGTTTTTCGGACGGAAACCGATCCCGCCCGAGATGTATTTTCTAGTATCTACTATATCGGAAAAAAATAAAATTTACAATACGCATGGAATAACATTTAAAATAATGGTATACTATCCGTAGACTCACATTAGGAGGAAAAGGTTATGAAATATATTTCATTCGCCATACCATGTTATAATTCAGAAGCCTATATGGAGAAAGCGATTAATTCCATACTGGAAGGCGGCGAAGATGTAGAGATCATTATCGTCAATGACGGTTCGAAGGACGGGACAAAAGAGATCGCGGAGCGGTATGCCGCAAAATATCCGACGATCATAAAAGCGGTAAATAAAGAAAACGGCGGCCACGGAGATGCAGTCAACTGCGGCCTTGCCCACGCAACGGGAAAATACTTTAAAGTTGTGGACAGCGACGACTGGGTTGACAAGGATGCTTTAATGAAGATCCTGGACGCCGTAAAGGGATTTGTAGATGCAGACACCCAGGTAGACATGGTGATCGCAAACTACGTCTATGAGAAGGTTGGCATGACGAAAAAGAAAGTCATCCGCTACGACAATGTGCTTCCAGAGAACCAGATCTTCCGATGGGACGATATCGGCAGGTTCCGTCTGGATCAGTATATCCTGATGCACTCGGTTATTTACCGCACGGAAATGCTCAGGCTGTGCCAGCTGGAGCTTCCGAAGCACACGTTCTATGTGGATAATATTTATGTCTACTATCCTCTTCCGCATGTTCGTACGCTTTACTATCTGAACGTAGATTTCTACCGGTATTTTATCGGGCGGGAAGACCAGTCTGTTAATGAAAAGGTGATGATCGGCAGGATCGACCAGCAGCTTTTTGTCACCAGGACCATGATCGCGATGTACGAACTGAGGATGATCACAAGCAAAAAACTCAGAAAGTATATGATCAATTATCTGGCGATCATGATGACGGTTTCTTCTATTCTGTGCATCCGCTCAAAGAAAGAGGAGAACCTTGTGAAAAAGAAAGAACTCTGGGCGTATCTGAAGAAGAAAGATTACAAAACCTATATGAAGATCCGTTATGGCATCCTGGGCCAGACTATGAACCTGCCGGGCCGCCCGGGACGGAAAGTATCGTCCCTGGCATACAGCGTAGCCAGAAGACTGATCGGATTTAACTAAATATATCCATTTCCTGAATATTTTTTCAGCCATGGTGCATATTACTCTTTAAAAAGTAAAGGAGTAATATGTATCATGGCTGTTAAATTTTCAGAGAGTATGACAAAAGAAAATCTGATGCGGGCGTTTGCCGGGGAGAGTCAGGCACGCAACCGGTATACGATTGCGGCTGAGCGCGCGGACAAGGAAGGAATGTACACCATTGCAGAGATTTTTAGATATACGGCGGATCAGGAACGGGCTCATGCAGAGAGATATTATGACCTCCTGAAATCTCTCGCCGGAGAGACAATCCATATTGACGGAACATATCCGGTGGATCCTCAGGATAGCCTTTCTGAACTTTTAAGAGCGGCGGAACACAACGAGCATGAGGAGTATGCGGATGTGTACCAGGCGTTCGGAGATACGGCCCGGGAGGAGGGATTTCTGGAAGCGGCTTCTGCATTTTATCAGATTGCAGAAGTGGAGCATGTTCATGAACAGCGATTTGGAAAGCTGGCGCAGATGCTGGAGGACGATACCTGGTATAAAGGCAGGGAAGTACGCAGATGGATGTGTACCAACTGCGGCTATATCCATGAAGGGAAACAAGCGCCTGAACTGTGTCCGGTATGCCGACATGAGAAAGGCTATTTTATTCCATATGAACTGGCGTGCTATAAAGCGGAGTCTCTGACATAAAAGAGGCTCCCGGAAACCGGAGGAGGCGATTTCTTGACTTGCACATCCTATAAAATATATAATAGATGAAAATAGCGTCAGTGTACAAGGGGACAATACGCGGTTTGGAGCGTGCTGCCTCTTGTACACTGACGCTAAGATAAGTAAATCTTTAAAAATAAGTCAGGAGATAAGCAATGAATGAGAATCTGTCGTTTATATTTACGCCGGACGGCTTCTGCCCGGATGCGTCCGATGGGGACGAATATTCTGCCTGGATGAACGACGGCGGTTTTTCCGCCCTGTACGAAGCCGGGCTGAAGGCTGCTCCGAAGACGATGAGTCCGTCCGCCCGATTCCTTTATCAGACGGCGGCGGCATATTTTAAGCAGCTTACGGATCTGCCGGAACTGGAACTGGCGCGGGATCAGGTGCGGGTTTCGGTTTCGGAAGAACTTTGTGAAGAACTTCTGCAGAGTGTACCCTTTGCCATCGGCGCGGAATACGTGACGGCGGACTGGATCAGAAATGTATTCGGGAAACTTACGGACATTTTCAGGAAGGAGATTGCTGGGTACGGTGGAACCGTGGAAATGTATCTGACGGAAAAGAACCAGGATCTCCATGTGCCGGAGCGTATTTTCTTCCATCTTGTGGAAAATAAAGACGACAGTGAATTTCCCTTTGCTTTTCTGGCGACGTATGCCACCAAAGGTGAAGATAATAAGGTTCGTCATGTGCCTCTGCAGTACGCTCTGACTGAGTACAGGGGACAGAGAGAAAAGCTTCTGGAGCTTCTGTCCTGCCTGAATAAGGCGGCGGAGGTGTCAGAGCTGATCGCCGGGTTCATGGAGTCAGGAGAACTTTTCCATCCTCTGCGTCTGACGGCGCAGGAAGCTTATCTATTCTTAAAGCAGATTGAAGAAATCGAGAAGACAGGGATCCTCTGCCGGATCCCGAACTGGTGGAAAAAGCATGCCGCGGCAGTGTCCCTGTCCGTGAGCCTCGGGGAAGACAGGCCGTCCCTGCTCGGATTTGACAGTATCCTGTCTGTGCAGCCGAAGCTGGTCGTGGACGGCATGCCGTTGACGCAGGCGGATGTCCGAAAGCTGCTCTCACAGACAGAAGGGCTGGCGTTCCTGAAAGGCAAATGGGTGGAGGTGGATCACCAGAGACTTCAGAAGCTGCTGCAGCAGATGGAAGAAAACAGGGAAGAGATTACCCTGATGGACGCACTGCGCATGAATATGGGAAGCGGAGATAAAAATGCGGACGATGCGGATGTGGGTCCGCTGGTGACGAACGGGAAATGGCTGTCCGGGCTTCTGAGGAAATTAAGAGAGCCGGGACAGATCCGAAGCGCCAGAGTCCCGGCCACTGTCCATGCGTCGCTGCGCCCGTATCAGAAGGACGGGTATACATGGCTCAACTATATGGATCAGTTGGGGTTCGGGGCCTGCCTTGCGGATGATATGGGACTTGGAAAGACGCTGCAGGTACTTACATATCTGGAACGGATGAGAAAGGCGAAAAAAGGCGCAAAGGTGCTGCTGATCGTGCCGGCGTCCCTTCTCGGCAACTGGGAGAAGGAAGCAGAGAAGTTTGTCCCGTCTATGGATCTTCTGATCCTTCACGGGAAAAGCGCGGCGGCGCTGGGGCAGCAGATAAGGGAAGAATCTGCATTTCTCACGGTCACTACATACGGGATGACGGCGAGGATCAGGGAACTTGCAGAAATCACATGGGAGTGCGTCATACTGGATGAAGCGCAGGCGATCAAGAATCCGCTGACGAATCAGACCAAGGCAGTCAAGAAGCTGAAAAGCCGCATGAAGATCGCCATGACAGGTACGCCCATTGAGAACGATCTATCCAACCTCTGGTCGCTCTTTGATTTCCTTGACAAAGGGCTTTTGGGAACATCAAAGGAATTCCGGGATTTTACAAAACGGCTGAACACCCATCCGGAGCAGTACGCCCGCCTGAAATCTATGGTGGCGCCCTTTATGCTGCGCCGGGTGAAGACGGACAGGCGGATCATATCGGATCTGCCGGACAAGTTGGAGACTGTGGATTATGTGGAAATGTCGAAGAAGCAGGTCGTTCTTTACCGGAAAGTGGTCGCCGATATGGAAGAGCGGATCCTGAACTCGGACGGGATCGAGAGAAGAGGCGTGGTGCTGGCGACGATCATGAAGCTGAAGCAGATCTGCAACCATCCGGATCAGTACCTCGGGCAGCAGGCGTTTTCAGAGGGGGACAGCGGCAAGTTCCAGACGTTAAAAGCGCTGTGCGAGACGATTTACGAAAAGAGGGAGCGAGTGCTCGTGTTTACCCAGTTCCGGGAGATCACGGAATATCTTGCCGCTTTTTTGAAAGAAATTTTCCACGCTGACGGCTATGTCCTTCACGGGGGCACGCCTGTGGCGAAACGGAGCGAGATCGTGGATGCGTTTCAGGGAGACCGGTACGTGCCGTTCATCGTTCTGTCCGTGAAAGCGGGCGGAACGGGTCTGAACCTGACAAAGGCGAATCATGTGATCCACTTTGACCGGTGGTGGAATCCGGCAGTGGAGAATCAGGCCACGGACCGGGCATTCCGCATTGGACAGACGAAAAACGTGATGGTACACAAGCTGGCGTGCCGTGGGACTATCGAGGAGAAGATCGACGCCCTGATCGAATCCAAGAAGGAACTGGCGGAAAATGTGATCGGTTCCGGCAGCGAAAAGTGGATCACAGAGCTTGGAAATGAAGAACTGATGGCGCTTCTGCGTCTGGAAAAGTAAGCGGGGAGGGAGCAGAAGATGAGCAGATACTGGAGCGAATTTCCACGGTATGAGCAGCCGGACGCAGGAGAATTGAAGAGAAAATCCGCCGACAGCAAAAAGAAGGCGCAGGCGAAAGGAAAGGTGTTAGAGCCTGTCACGATCAAAGGCAGGATCATCGCCGCGACATGGTGGGGAAAGGCGTGGTGCGATAATCTCGAACAGTATGCGGACTATGAGAGCCGTCTCGGAAGAGGCAAGCGATATGTCAGGAACGGCTCGGTGATCGACCTGAAGATCCAGAAGGGAAAGATCCTCGCAAGAGTGCAGGGAACCCGCAAGACGCCCTATAAAGTCGAAATCCGTATCAGCCCGCTCTCGGAAGAACGGTGTCAGGATATCCTGGAGCGGTGCGGCAGAAAGCTGGAAAATCTGGAGGCATTGACCGGAGGAAACTTCCCGGATGATATGAAAGAACTTTTCCGGGGAAAAGACGGACTTTTCCCGGAACCGCAGGAGATCAGCTTTAACTGCAGCTGCCCGGACTGGGCGCTGATGTGCAAGCATGTGGCCGCCGCCCTGTACGGCGTAGGGGCACGGCTGGATGAGAATCCCCTTCTTTTCTTCGAGCTTCGGGGGATCGACGTGGGACGGTTTATCGATGTGGCGCTTGAAAACCGCGTGGAGGCGATGCTCTCGAACGCGGATAAGAAGAGCGTCAGGATCATGGAGAACACGGATCTCGGAAAGCTGTTCGGAGTTTTGTAGATAAGCAGTATCCGATGTGGCAGGAGCAGATAAAATGATAGATATAAAAGATAAAGGCTATTGTCCCACTTTAGAGGAAATAGGCGAATACACTGGCAATCCTGTTTTCATACAGTTCTGTTCAGACATGAAAGCACAATATGACTGTGTCGGGAAAGCCGAGTTCAGTTCCTGCAGCTGGATGCCCGGCTGGAATGTAAAATTCAAAAAAGCGGGGAAAAATCTGTGTACCGTGTACCCGCAGGAGGGATTTTTTACAATTTTAATTGTGGTCGGACAAAAAGAGAGGACTGCGGTTGAGGCAGTCTTTCAGTCGTGTGCTCCGGAAGTGCAGGAAGTATATGAGCAGACAAAAAGCGGAAACGGGCAGAAGTGGCTGATGTTTGATGTGGAAGATGCGGATGAGATATACAGGGATATATTCCGTCTGATCAGGATACGCAGGAGAGCAAAGTAAGCGGCTCGTTCTTAAAGTAGTAAAAAAATAGAAACGCGAAAAGGGAAGAAAGCGCCTGATCCGATACGGGATCGAGAACTACGGCGTTGAGAGTCTGGCTGTAAACGAGCAGAATCCCCAGGCAAAGGGATTTTACGAGCATATGGGATCCCAGGTTTACAGGCGGACAGAACTTGACGAGCAAGGGAATCCGTATCCGCTCTTGTATATGAAACGCTGAGCCGGACGCTGCATGACTGGCCGCGTAAGCTCATATATTTTACAGAATAGAGTCCATGAGACTGTTTTGCGGAGAAGATTTATATGAGCCAGAAAATAGAGAACCTGCTGAATCTTGCCCTTGAAGCGACCCTGGAGGAGAGAGAACGTTCTGAAGAACTGGATGTGGGATACGATCCGACGGAGCGGGAGTGGGAACTGATCGTGAAGTATTCCGGCAGCCTGGAACCGGTCAGAAATATTGCCGTGTCCGTGACGGAGCTTCTGAACGGATATGCTGTGATCGTGATCAGGGAAGAGCGGATTGAGGAACTCGCCGGATTTCCGGCGATAGAATTTATCGAGAAGCCTAAAAGCATTTATTTCCAGGCGGACATCGGACGACTGACCTCCTGTATTGATGCAGTTCAGGCTGCGCCTTATGATCTGACGGGACGGGGAGTTATAGTCGGGGTCGTGGACAGCGGGATCGATTATGCAAATCCTGATTTTAGAAATGAAGACGGAACAACAAGGATCGCATATCTGTGGGATCAGTCTGTATCAGGCAATGCTCCCGCCGGATATGCTGCGGGGAGAGAGTTTACAAGAGAAGAAATTAACGCGGCGTTGAGCGGAAATATTTCCGGCAGTCCTTTGAATGGCGCTCCGGGCAGAGACGCCGAGGGGACTGCAGACCGGATTTTGAGCCGCGACACAAGCGGGCATGGAACTGCCGTGGCAGGGATCGCGGCGGGAAACGGACGGGGAAGTGAGGGGAGACGCTACCGTGGCGTCGCACCGGAGGCAGAGCTGATCGCGGTCAAAATGGGAGTTCCCAGAGAAGGCGGATTTCCCAGGACTACGGAACTGATGCAGGGAGTGGACTATATTGTACGCAAGGCTCTGGCGCTTGGAAAGCCTGCGGCGGTAAATATAAGCTTTGGAAATACATATGGCTCCCATGACGGGACTTCCCTGGTGGAACGCTTTCTGAATGATATCTCAGAAACGTGGAAAAACGTCATATGCGTGGGAACGGGAAATGAAGGAAACAGCGGCGGGCATACCAGCGGCCGTGTGTCCGACGAGGAAGAGGAAAGTATTGAGATTGCCGTACAGTCCAGGGAGACAAATTTTAATGTACAGATCTGGAAGTCATATGTGGATGAGATGGACATTTCTGTGATCAGCCCTTCCGGCATGAGGGCAGGACCTATTCAGGAAATCCTGGGGTCTCAGCGGTTCGTACTGGGCGATACAGAACTTCTTCTGTATTATGGTGAGCCGAAGCCGTACAGCGTGAAGCAGGAGATTTACATTTCTTTTCTTCCGGTGGCTTCCTATATCGACAGCGGTGTGTGGAAGATTGTCCTCACTCCCCGTAAAATTGCGGACGGAACTTACGAGATGTGGCTGCCAAGCCAAAATGTGCTCAATGTGGGAACCGCCTTTCTGCGCCCGTCTCCTGATACGACACTGACCATTCCTTCCACGGCTTCCCTGGTGGTCACTGTGTCCGCCTATGACCCGCTGACCTTCTCTTATGCGGATTTTTCCGGCCGGGGACCGGCCTCTCTATATGAGGGAGAAGGAGTGAAAAAACCTGATCTGGCAGCGCCGGGAGTACAGATCAATGCACCGACGCCGGGAGGAGGATACCGGGAGCATACCGGCACTTCCTTTGCCACACCTTTTGTGACGGGAAGCGCCGCACTTCTGATGGAATGGGGAATTGTAAGGGGAAACGATCCCTATCTGTACGGGGAGAAGGTAAAGGCATACTTAAGGCGCGGGGCCAGGGAGGTGCCGGGGTATGACAGATGGCCGAACGCACAGCTGGGGTATGGGATATTGTGCGTGGAGGACAGTCTGCCGGTATAGTTTGAGGATCTGCCTGTCCTTCCCGGGATAAATGTGATAAGATAGACGGAGAAATAAAAAGGGGAAATCAAATGCGTTCACTTTTCGTTTATCTGAAAAAGTACAAAAAAGAATCCATACTGGCGCCTCTCTTTAAGATGCTGGAGGCGTCTTTTGAACTGCTCGTGCCGCTTGTAATGGCAGCTGTGATCGACGTGGGCATTGCCGGGAGTGACAGCGCGTATATTGTCAGGATGTGCTTTGTGCTTATTGCGCTTGGACTGACCGGACTGATCTGCTCGATCACAGCGCAGTATTTTTCTGCAAAGGCGGCGGCAGGCTTCGGGGCAGGGGTAAGGCATGCTCTCTTTGTCCACATCCAGGGCCTTTCGTTTACAGAGATGGACGCGATAGGCACATCTACTCTGATCACGAGGCTGACCAGCGACGTCAACCAGGTGCAGTCGGGAGTCAATCTGGTGCTGCGCCTTTTCCTGCGGTCGCCGTTTATCGTATTTGGAGCCATGATCATGGCGTTTACGGTGGATGCCAAAGCGGCTCTTGTATTTACGGCGGCTATTCCGCTGCTTTCGGTTGTTGTATTCGGCGTCATGCTGATCACCATGCCTCTTTACCGGAAGGTGCAGACAAGACTGGATCAGGTGCTCCTGACAGCCCGGGAAAACCTGACCGGCGCCAGGGTGATCCGTGCCTTTAATCAGGAGGAGAAGGAGAGGGAGCGGTTTGGCACGGCAAATCAGCTGCTGACCGACGCCCAGAAATTTGCGGGACGCATCTCCGGTCTGATGAACCCTCTTACCTATGTGATCGTAAACGGAGCGGTTATTGTGCTCATCTATATCGGTGCGGTGCGCGTAAATATAGGCGACCTGACCCAGGGGGAGGTTGTGGCGCTTCTGAACTACATGTCCCAGATACTGGTGGAACTTGTAAAACTGGCTAATCTGATCATTACCGTGACAAAAGCCGTGGCCTGTGCAAACCGTATAGAGAAAGTATTGCTGGAAAAGCCGGATATGAAGGAGGGCGATTCGCCGTGGGTGACGGCGGAGGATAAAGCGGCAAAGGAGACGGCAGACCGCCCGAAAGAGGCCTGTCCGAAGCGGGATGGCCCCTTTCTTGAATTTTCCCATGTCTCTCTTACGTATAGGGATGCGGGAGGAGAAGCGCTGACCGATATCTCTTTTCAGGCGGAGCGGGGGCAGACTGTCGGAGTGATCGGAGGAACCGGCTCCGGCAAGTCCTCTCTTGTAAATCTGATCCCCCGGTTTTATGATGTTACGGAAGGGGCAGTCCGGCTGGCAGGAAGAAACGTAAAAGACTACCAGACAGACAGTCTGCGCGCGCATATCGGAGTAGTGCCTCAGAAAGCCGTGCTGTTTCGGGGAACCATCGGAGACAATCTTCGGTGGGGCAGCCAGGCGGCCTCAGAGTGGGAGTTGTGGGAGGCCCTTCGGATTTCTCAGGCATCAGAATTTGTAGAGAAAAAAGAAGGAGGACTGGCCTATCCGGTGGAACAGGGCGGGCGCAATCTGTCCGGCGGGCAGAAACAGCGTTTGACCATTGCCAGGGCGCTTGTCAGAAAGCCGGAGATCCTTATACTGGATGACAGCGCATCCGCCCTGGACTTCGCCACAGACGCGGCGCTCAGAAGCGCCATTGCAGGGATGAAGGAGAAGCCTCTCGTGTTTATCGTTTCCCAGCGTGCCGCTTCCATCTGGCACGCAGATCAGATCCTTGTGCTGGACGACGGGAAACTTGTCGGACAGGGAACCCATGAGGAACTGCTGGAGAACTGTGCGGTGTATCAGGAGATTTATTATTCCCAGTTCCCGAAGGAGGCAGCGGCAAATGACTGATAAGAAGAGACAAAATGCCAGGATAAAAGAAGAGAACGGGAAAGGAGACGGCCGGGGCAAAAAACAGAGAGGCAGGGAGAAAGTAAAACAGGCCGAAACGATAAAAAAAGTGCTGCAGTACCTGGGAAAGTACAGGATTTTTCTTATTTTTTCCATTTTGCTGGCAGCTTTGAGCGTGGCTCTGACCCTATATATCCCGAAACTGACGGGACAGGCAGTGGACTATATCGTGTCAGAGGGACAGGTGGATTTTGCAGCCGTGTTCCGGGTTATGGCCCAGATCGGAGTGTGTACGCTGATCACGGCCTTTGCCCAGTGGCTTATGAACGTGTGCAACAACAAAATGACCTATCAGGTGGTGAGGGATATCCGCAACGCAGCTTTTAAAAAGATTGAGATCCTGCCACTCAAATACATTGACGGGCGTCCGGCGGGAGATGTGGTGAGCCGTGTCATTGCGGATGTGGATCAGTTTGCTGACGGCCTTCTGATGGGATTTACCCAGTTTTTTACAGGAGCGGCTACGATCGTGGGGACATTCGGGTTTATGCTGTCGGTGAATGTGGGTATTACATTTGTGGTAGTTCTCATTACTCCGGTATCTTTTCTTGTGGCAGGTTTTATAGCAAAAAAGACCTTTGATATGTTTCGGCTTCAGTCTGAGATCCGCGGAGAACAGACGGGGTTGATCGAAGAGATGGTCGGAAATCAGAAGATTGTTCAGATGTTCGGGCGGGGAAAGGATGTGACGGAACAGTTTGACGAGATAAACGAGCGGCTGCGCAGCAGTTCACTGCGAGCTACATTTTTCTCATCCATCACAAATCCTTCCACAAGATTTGTAAACAGCCTGGTCTATACCGGTGTGGGAATTGCAGGAGCCTTCGGCGTCATCCATCAGGCTCTTACCGTGGGGCAGCTGTCCAGTTTCCTGAGTTATGCAAATCAATATACCAAACCATTCAATGAGATATCGGGAGTGGTGACGGAACTTCAGAACGCTATTGCGTGCGCGGGACGCATATTCGAACTGATCGAGGAGGAACCTCAGCCGCCGGAGCCGGAAAACGCAGTGGAACTGAAAGCGGTAAAAGGATATGTAGCGGTAAAAGATGTTTCCTTTTCCTATCTGCACGGCCGAAAGCTGATCGAACATTTTAACCTGGATGTAAAGCCGGGGCAGAGAATCGCCATTGTCGGGCCCACCGGCTGCGGAAAGACTACGCTGATCAATCTTCTGATGCGTTTTTATGACGTGGATAAAGGAAGGATAGAAGTGGATCAGGTGCCAGTGGATATGATGACCCGCCGCAGCCTGCGCGCAGCCTATGGAATGGTTCTGCAGGATACCTGGCTGAAGACGGGAACCATCCGGGACAATATTGCCATGGGCAGGCCGGAGGCAGAAATGGATGAGATTATCGAGGCGGCAAAGGCGTCCCATGTACACAGTTTTATCATGCGCCTGCCGGACGGGTATGATACCTGGATCACAGAGGAAGGGGGAGGCATCTCCCAGGGGCAGAAGCAGCTTCTGTGTATTGCCAGGGTGATGCTGTGCAGGCCTCCTATGCTGATCCTGGATGAGGCTACATCCTCTATAGATACAAGAACAGAGCTTAAGATCCAGAATGCATTTGCCCGTCTGATGGAGGGAAGAACCACGTTTATCGTGGCACACAGGCTGTCTACCATCCGGGAGGCAGACCGGATTCTCGTGATGAAGGACGGGAAGATCATAGAGCAGGGAAAGCATGAAGAACTGCTGAGTAAGGGCGGATTTTATAAGAAACTGTACATGAGTCAGTTTGCGGAAACCGGCGAGCCATCATAAACAAACAGAAAGAAGGATAAAATACGATGACAAAAGAAAGCACACTTTGCTATATAGAGAAAGACGGAAAATACCTGATGCTTCACCGCACGGTGAAGGAAAATGATGTAAACAAAGATAAATGGATCGGCGTAGGCGGGCATTTTGAGTATGGAGAGAGTCCGGAGGAGTGCCTGCTGAGGGAAGTAAAAGAAGAGACGGGCTATACGCTTACAAGCTGGAAATACCGGGGCATTGTGACGTTTGTATACGGGGAAGATACTGTGGAATATATGTCCCTGTACACGGCTGACAGATTTTCCGGCGACCCGATCCCGTGCGATGAAGGAGAACTGGAGTGGGTGGAGAAGGACAGACTGTATGACCTGGAACTGTGGGAGGGTGACAAAATCTTTTTCCGGCTTTTGGACCAGGGGCGGGAGTTCTTTTCTCTGAAACTTGTTTATGATACAGAAGACGTTCTTAAATACGCGGCGCTGGACGGCATTCCCCTTGATCTGGAAGAAGAGTAAGGAGGAAAACAGATGTTTCCCGCCGGGGCGGACTGAACGGTCTGGAATATCCGGCTATTGACCGGCGGGGGAGAAGGGAGTAAGATAGGCAGGGCAAAATCACAAATGAGTGGAGGCGTTTGCATTGAAAACGAACAAATATGAGATCGACATGTGTAACGGGACGATCATGGATAAACTGATATCTTTTTCCCTGCCCCTGATGCTTTCCAGTATCCTGCAGCTGATGTTCAACGCGGTGGATATTATTGTTGTGGGAAGGTTCAGCAGCAGCCGGGCGCTTGCGGCAGTAGGGGCGACAACCGCTCTGATCAATATATTTACGAATCTGTTTATCGGGATATCCCTGGGGGCAAACGTTCTGGCGGCAAGATATTTCGCGGCGGGACGGGACAGGGAAATGTCAGAAGCGGTACATACGGCGATCACTCTGGCGCTGATCAGCGGAGTTGTCATGGCGTTTGTCGGAGCAGGGATGTCGGGGACAGCGCTTGATCTGATGGATACGCCCGGAGATGTGATCGGTCTTTCTGCGGTTTATATGAGAATATATTTTATGGGAATGCCGTTCTTTATGCTTTATAACTATGGGGCGGCCGTTCTGAGGGCGGTGGGAGACACAAAAAGGCCGCTGCTCTTTCTCATAGCTGCAGGGCTGGCCAATGTGGTCCTGGATCTGCTGCTGGTCATAGTGATCCCGCTGGGCGTTGCGGGCGTGGCCATCGGCACAGTGGCGTCCCAGATGATCTCCTGTATTCTGGTGCTCCGGTGCCTTTACAGATCAGAAGGCAGCTATCAGCTCCGGTTTTCAAAGCTTATGTTCCGCTGGGTATATCTGAAGCGCATCTTTCAGGTGGGAATACCTGCAGGGATCCAAAGTACAGTGATCAATTTTTCTAATGCGCTGCTGCAGTCGTCGGTAAATTCTTTCGGCTCCACTGCAATGGCGGGATATACGGCCGCAAACAATATCCTGGGATTTCTGTACGTGTCGGTAAACGCCGTGACCCAGGCGTGCATGAGCTTTACCAGCCAGAATTACAGCGTGGGAAAGCAAAAACGCATGGACCGTGTGCTTCTGGACTGTATTCTTCTTTCCACAGGCGTTGCGGCTGTACTGGGTATTGGGGCCTACGTATTTGGCTCACAGATCCTGAGGATCTATACGGCTGAAACAGATGTGATCCGGTGCGGGCTGGAAATTCTGTCGATCACAACCGTACCTTATTTCCTGTGCGGTATTATGGATCTGATCCCGGGAGCCCTGCGTGGGATGGGGCATTCGGCGGTTCCCATGGTTCTATCTGTGATCGGAACAGTGGGAACAAGGATTGTATGGATTTATATGTTCTTTCCCCGGAACAGATCGCTGCATTTCCTGTTCATTTCCTATCCGGGCTCCTGGATTATCACGATCGCCATGCAGGCGGTCTGCTTCTGGTTTGTGAGGAGACGGATATGCCGGGAGGCGCCGCTATGAGACTGGACAGCATGAATGAAAATACAGGCCCCGGCTTGTATGCAAGGGGCCTGTGCATTATGTTCGCTTGCAAATCGGTTCTTTCTAAACTATAATACTATCATTATAAGATACCTCGGAGGCGGACATGGGAAAGAGGAAAGATCTGAAGAAAAAGGCGCGTTTATCCATAAGACAGAGTTACTGGCGGGCAGTCTCTGTCTGCTTTCTTATTGCCATGATGACAACGACGTATCCTGCGACTACCACTTTTTTCGGATTCCATGCTGTATCGGGAGGAATCCTGGGAGAGCCGTCCGGTTTGAGCGATCTGTCAAATTCTGATGTGATGATGCAGATTGCCGGGCAGTTCGATTCTGTGGAAAATGTATTACAGGCGGTCCCGCGTCCGGTTATTGAAGCAGGAGGGCTTGTTGTCGATATCTGTACTTCAGCGAGTTCCTTTTTATTTTCCGTGCTGCGCGCCGTTAATGCATTTATTTCTGAAGAACCCGGCCCGGCGGCGGTATTTCTTGTAGTGGGCGTCATTCTGTCACTTTTGGCCAAGATATTTATCAGCAATATTCTCAAAATCGGAGAGCACCGGTTTTTTATGGAGACCCGGAAATACGGACAGACTCAGATCGCCAAGATATTTTTTCTGTACAAATTGCGCTGCATATGGCATCCGGCCTGGGTCATGCTCTGCCGTTCAGTGTGTCAGACGCTGTGGAACCTGACGATTGCGGGCGGAATAATAAAACATTATGAATACAGCATGATTCCCTTTATCCTGGCTGAAAATCCGAAGATCGGAAGGAAAAAGGCGTTTATGCTCTCCAAACAGATGATGCGGAACAATAAATGGAAACTGTTTCTCTTAGATCTGTCGTTCCTTGGCTGGCGGCTCGTTTCTCTGCTGACGCTGGGAATCCTGGATTTTCTTCTGGTCAATCCTTATATGGCCGGATGCAAAACGGAGTTTTATTTTTCGCTGCGCAGAAATTACGTCCTCTCCCGCTGCAGCGGTTATGAGTATCTTAATGATCCTTATCTGGAGCACGTTCCGTCGGAAGATGAGCTGCTGATCAGCAAAGCGCTGTATGACGATTCTCAGGGACCGTACACAAAGATATCCTATTTTGCTCCGGAACAGTATCCGGTATTTCTGTTTTCTGTCCAGCCTCCTGCCCGGGCCGTCAGGGATCCGGTAAAAGCACAACGAAAATACGATTGGATTTCATACATATTTCTGTTTTTTGTATTTTCAATATTGGGATGGATTCTGGAAATACTGGCGTCCCTTTTGCGAAACGGGGTGCTGCCGGAGCAGATGATCCTGAGCGGCCCGTGGCTTCCGCTTTACGGCATATGCGGAGTGATCCTGCTCCTCTTTATAAAGAGATTTTCCAGGAAGCCTGTTCTTGTATTTGCCCTGAATTTTGCAATATACTCGGTGGCCTCTTATCTGTCAAGCTGGCTGTTTGAGATCGGGCTGGGGCTCCAGGTCAGAGATTACGACAACTATTTCCTCAATCTGAATGGGAGGATTTATCTGGGCGGCTCGACTGCATTAGCCCTGCTGGGCTGTGCTTTTCTCTATTATATTGCTCCCCGGCTGACTGACTGGTTTTTAAAGCGTTCCCGGGGAGAGCGGGTACTGACCTGTCTGGCGCTGACCTGTCTGGGTATTGCAGACGTGGTATTTACGATCCTGACAAAAATATAGGGGAATGGCGCGGACCGGACTGTTACAAAGTAATGGGAAGGACACAAGGGTTCGCAGTTGATTTTTTCCGGGAATAATAGTAAACTTCTTATCATACAGGCGGTGCAGTGAGGAGCCGGAGAAATCCGAAAAGAGAAAACAGAAGGCTGTGCCGTAAATAAAATAAACGATGAGCTGCCGCGGCAGGCAGAGGAATGGAGACGATTATGAAAAAACGTGTTGTATTAGCGCTGGGACACCGGGCTCTGGGAACTACACTTCCTGAGCAGAAGGTTGCGGTAAAACATACTGCAAAGTGTATTGCAGATCTGATCGAAGAAGGCTACCAGGTGGCCATCACTCACAGCAATGCGCCTCAGGTGGGGATGATCCATACGGCCATGAATGAATTCGCAAAGAACCACACGGATTATACGCCGGCGCCTATGTCTGTATGCTCGGCTATGAGCCAGGGGTATATCGGATATGACCTTCAGAACGGAATCCGCGAGGAACTGTTAAACCGCGGCATATACCGCACGGTGAGTACAGTGCTCACGCAGGTTGTGGTGGATCCCTACGACGAAGCTTTCTATACTCCCACAAAGGTACTGGGACGTTATATGAACGCTGAGGAGGCGAATGAGGAGCGCAAGAAGGGAAATTATGTGATCGAGGAGCCGGGAAAAGGCTTCCGGCGTGTGGTATCAGCGCCAAACCCCGTGCGGATCGTGGAATTGGATGCGGTGAATGCTCTGCTGGATGCAGACCAGATCGTGATCGCGGCCGGAGGCGGCGGTATTCCAGTCCTGGAACAGGACAATCATCTCAAAGGCGCCAGCGCAGTTATTGAGAAAGATCTGGCGGCAGGAAAGCTGGCGGAGGGCATTGACGCAGATATGCTTATTATTCTGACAAATGTGGAGAAAGTGTGCATCAATATGGGACAGCCGGCCGAGGAACCGCTTGGGGAAATTACGGTAGAGCAGGCGAAGACCTACATGGAAGAGGGGCATTTCGGTATCTACAATATGCTGCCTAAGTTCAGAGCTTCTGTTGAGTTTGTAGAAAAACGCGAGGGACGCAGCGCTTACATTACTGCATTTGACAAGGTAAAAGAAGCGCTGAAGGGAAAGACAGGAACAGTGATCCGCTGAAAGGGATGATACTGCCAGAATGTAAAAAATGGATTTCAAAATGTAACCAGAGACTGTGGAAATGCAGTCTCTTTTTTGTGCACTTTTCAGGTTGATTTTTCAGTATACTTGATGTAATATATGCATATACTAGATGTAGTAATGAAAACTACTTATTGTTCTTTCGACATCTTGGAGGTGCATGATCATGGAAAAAAAGAAACATATTAAAGACCCCGGAAGTGCGATCACACATTTTATCGGCATGCTGATGGCGATTTTTGCGGCGGTTCCGCTGTTGATAAAGGCGGCCAGCGAACCGGGCAGGATATATATTATTTCACTGGCTGTTTACGCGGCAAGCCTGATCCTGTTATACGCAGCCAGCACGACCTACCATACATTTGATATTTCAGAAAAAGTAAATACCATCCTGAAGAAGATCGATCACATGATGATTTCTGTGCTGATTGCCGGAAGTTACACGCCGGTATGCCTGATCGTGCTGAAGGGAAAAACAGGACTTATCCTTCTGTCCATTGTATGGGCCATCGCTATTGCAGGCATCCTGATCAAGGCTTTTTGGGTCTATTGTCCGAAATGGGTATCCTCTGTGCTTTATATCGGAATGGGTTGGACCTGTGTTCTGGCGTTTACCCAGATCCTCAATAATATGTCTCCGGCAGCATTTGGATGGCTCCTGGCGGGAGGGATCATTTACACGGTTGGAGGTGTTATCTATGCGCTGAAACTTCCGATATTTAATAACAGACACAAGAATTTCGGAAGTCATGAAATATTTCATCTTTTTGTAATGGGCGGAAGCGCCTGCCATTTTGTAGTAATGTATGCATTCCTGCTTCCGTAGGCTGAGAATATTCCGGCGAAGGCGCTTCTGTTTCGGCGGTGGATCGCACGAGTTTCAGCAAATGATGATAACAGGAAAAGAAAGAGGCCGTGAGCTATCTGCTCATGGCCTCGTGTTCTTTGCGGATCTCTTCAAAACAGTCCGGCGCGGTCCAGGAACTGTTTGTCGGTGTCAGAATGGCTTTATAGGGGAAGGGGCCGGCTCCGGTCCGGCGCAGGGCGGCGAGAGCCTGGTTTAGCCGGCTGTCGTCCAGAAAACAGAACACAAACATTGTGCCGGGCAGCTCCCCGCCTTCATAGACGCCTTCTGACGGCGCCATATCTTTGATCCCGGCAAGTACGCCCAGCGGCTGATTGTATTCTTCCATGGGGACGCGCTTCAGCCGGATGTGGAGAGGAAAAAGAGCCATCTCGATTTTTAAAAGGCGCTCTTTTTCGGGTGGATTAAAAAGTAAAATTGTCTCTTTCATAAATATTGATTTCTCCTGTTATATTTCCTGTACTATTATAGTATTTTAGCGCAGCCGGGCAGAAAAGAAAAGCCCTGTTTTGGGGCATGGAGGGGAAAGTAATATCTCAGGAACTCCTTTTCGGAACACTGCATATAGTAACCATGAGATATTATATCCGAAGGAGGACGGATGCATGAGGATCTGTGAGCTCAGGGATAAAGAGGTTATAAATGTCTGCAGCGGGAGAAAGCTGGGGTGTGCGGTGGATGTGGAGATCAATATATGCACGGGAGAAGTAGAGTCGGTCATTGTGCCCGGACCAGGAAAGATCTGTGGATTTCTGGGGACAGACTGTGAATATGTTATTCCGTTTGGATGCATCCGCAAGATCGGACCGGATATTATACTTGTGGAGATTCAGGAAGAAAAGTTTTTGCAAAAAATATAGGGGTTGTGTATAATAAAGACAGCTTACAGAAGAGCCAAAACCGGCGATCAGCCGGCAAAAACAGAAAGGCGGAAGAAATTATGAGATGTCCATATTGTGGGAATCCGGATACAAAGGTGATCGACTCAAGACCGGCGGAAGATAAGTGCTCCATCCGCAGGCGCCGTTCCTGCGACGAGTGCGGGCGGCGATTCACGACATACGAAAAAGTAGAGACCATCCCGCTGATCGTGATTAAGAAGGATAATAACCGTGAACAGTATGAAAGATCAAAGATTGAGCATGGAGTTTTAAGCGCATGCTATAAACGGCCGGTTTCAGCAGAGGCGATTCAGAAGACGATCGAAGCGATCGAACTGGAGATTTTCAACCGTGAGGAAAAGGAAATACCGAGCAGCGTGATCGGTGAGATCGTTATGGATAAGCTGAAAGATCTGGATCCGGTGGCATATGTAAGATTTGCCTCCGTTTACAGAGAGTTTAAGGATGCCAATACATTTATGGATGAGCTGAAAAAATTTCTCCAGTAACAGGGACGGACGAAAGATGCGTACGTATAAACTGACTATTTCATATGACGGCACGCGTTATCAGGGCTGGCAGCGCCAGGGAAATACAGAAAATACGATCCAGGGAATCCTGGAGGACGCTGTCTTAAAAGTAACCGGGTATCGGGCGGAAGTCAACGGCTCCGGACGCACGGACGCCGGAGTACATGCCAGAGGACAGACGGCCAGTATTGTCCTTCCGGGCAAGATCGGCGAGGATGATTTTACCGCAAAAATCAATGACAGGCTTCCGCCGGACATCCGTCTGCTGCAGACGGAGCTTGTAAAGAACGGCTTTCATGCCAGAAAGAGCGCCGTGGGAAAAGTGTACGAGTACTGCATTGATACGGGGGAAAAGCCGGATGTGTTTACAAGGCGGTTTTGTTATCATTTTCCCCATGTCCTTGATCTGGACGCTATGCGGAAAGCAGCCGGATATCTGACCGGAACACATGAGTATGCCGGATATACAGATAAAAAAGACGAAAAGTCCACACAACGTACAATTTATGATATAATGATCAGCGGACAGGGACGCAGAGTAGTCATAGAATATGACGGCACAGGTTTCCTTTATCACATGGTGAGGATTCTTACCGGGACGCTTCTTGAAGTGGGCTCGGGACAGCGGAAACCGGAGGAAGCGGCAGAGGCCCTGCGGACAAAGGACAGGCTCCAGGCGGGATTTCTTGCGCCGGCCCGGGGACTGTTCCTGAGAGAGGTCCGCTATCAATGAAACAGGGACAGATAGCAGTTGTATCTGTCTTTCGTTTTACAAGGAGGTTCGCCATAACGTACCGGAGGATATCTCCGGGAAAAGGAGGGAATAAATGAAGTTAATATCGTGGAATGTAAACGGAATCCGGGCATGTGTCCAGAAGGGATTCCTTGATTTTTTCAAAGAGGCGGATGCAGATATTTTCTGCATTCAGGAGACAAAGATGCAGGAGGGGCAGCTAAAACTTGAACTGGACGGCTATTATCAGTATTGGAATTATGCTGTGAAAAAGGGATATTCCGGTACGGCTGTATTTACAAAGAAAGAGCCGCTGAACGTGACTTATGGCATCGGCATTGAGGAACACGATCAGGAAGGCCGCGTGATTACATGCGAGTTTGAAGACTTCTATTTCGTCACGGTATACACGCCCAACTCGCAGAATGAGCTGGCGCGTCTTGACTACCGCATGGCCTGGGAAGACGATTTCCGCGCATATTTAAAGAGGCTGGAAAAGAATAAGCCAGTGATCGTGACAGGCGATATGAATGTCGCGCACAAAGAAATCGACCTGAAAAATCCGAAGACAAACAGAAGAAACGCCGGTTTTACCGACGAAGAAAGAGGGAAGTTTACCGAACTGCTGGATGCGGGATTCATAGATACATTTCGGTATTTCTATCCAGACGCAGAGGGGATCTATTCCTGGTGGTCATACCGGTTCAGCGCGAGAGCCAAAAATGCAGGGTGGCGTATCGACTATTTCTGCGTGTCTGAGATTTTGAAAGACAGGCTCGCGGACGCGAAGATTTTGACGGATGTGATGGGCTCGGATCACTGCCCGGTGGAACTGGACCTGAAATGACAGAGGGACAGACGGTATTAGGGAGGATGATGATATATGACGAAAATAGATATTATTTCCGGCTTTCTCGGCGCCGGAAAAACAACGCTTATCAAGAAACTGCTTTCCGAGGCATTTGATGGAGAGCAGGTCGTGCTGATTGAAAATGAGTTCGGTGAGATTGGGATTGACGGCGGCTTTCTGAAAGAGTCCGGCATAGAGATCCGGGAGATGAATTCGGGATGTATTTGCTGTTCTCTTGTGGGGGATTTTGGAAGATCACTCCGGGAGGTGGTGGATACATATCATCCTGACAGGATACTGATCGAGCCTTCCGGCGTGGGCAAGCTGTCTGATGTGATCCGGGCCGTACAGGATGTGCAGGAAGAAATCGACGCGGGACTCAACAGCTTTACAACTGTTGTGGATGTTACGAAATGCAGAATATACAGGAAAAACTTCGGGGAGTTTTTCAGCAATCAGATCGAGTATGCAGGCGCTGTTATTTTAAGCCGCACAGATAAGGCAAAACCGGAAAAGATAGAGGAGAGCGTTGCTCTGCTGCGTGAGCTGAACAGCAAGGCTCCTTTTATCACGACACCTGTTTCTCAGCTTCCGGGAAAGAAGATCCTGGAAACAATGGAATCCGGGAAATCACTGGAAGAAGAACTTCTGGCTGAAGCGGTCTGCCCGGTATGCGGACATACGCACGGCCACGAGCATACACACGGCGACGGCCATACACATAGCGACGGTCATGGGCATGAATGCGGCCATACACACGGTGAAGGCCATGAGCATATACATGATCATGCACACGGGCATGACCATGAAGGGTGCGGCTGCGGGCATGACCACCACCACGATCATGAGGGACATCATCACGCTGACGAGGTGTTTACAAGCTGGGGGCGCGAGACGGTCCATACATTTACCGGAGAGCAGATAGAGCAGATCCTGAGCCGCCTCGAAAAAGAGGAGGAATACGGCAAAGTACTCCGTGCAAAAGGAATGGTGGCCGGCGACGGCGGGGACTGGATTTATTTTGATATGGTTCCGGGAGAGCACGAGGTAAGAGAAGGTTCGCCGGAATATACAGGCAGGATCTGTGTGATCGGATCGGAGCTGGACGGGCAGAAACTGGCAGAACTTTTCGGGCTTGCCTGAAACAATGGATGCGCATCGCAGAACAGGGGATGTTGAGGCAGGAGCGCAGCCTCCGCAGACAGAGGCTGGCAGAAAAAAGACGGGAGAGACGGAAGAATGGAACCAAATGTAATGGTATATCTGATGACGGGATTTCTGGACAGCGGGAAAACACAGTTCCTGAAGTTTACGCTGCAGCAGGATTATTTTCAGATTGACGGAAAGACGCTCCTTATTCTCTGCGAAGAGGGAGAAGAAGAGTACAGCCCTATGGAGATGCTCAAATACGGGGTAGTCATAGAGAAGGTGGAAGAACGGGAAGATCTGACAGAAGAATTCCTGGAAGATCTGAACCGGAAGCATGAACCGGAACGTGTGGTAATTGAGTACAACGGGATGTGGAAGGTCAGTGACTTTGAGGCCATGAAGCTGCCGGACGGCTGGGCCATCGAGCAGAAGCTTACGACAGTGGACGCCAGTACATTTCAGATGTATCTGACCAACTTAAAACCGTTGTTTGTGGAAATGGTCCGAGGGGCGGAACTGGTACTGTTCAACCGCTGCGAGGATCTGAAACCTCTCCCTGGCTACAGAAGAAGCGTAAAGGTTGTGAGCCCTCAGGCTGAGGTGATCTTTGAAGACGGGCAGGGCGAGATTGAAAATATCTTTGAGGACGATGTGCCTTATGATCTGAAGGCTCCTGTAATAAAAATAGCACGGGAGGATTATGGGATCTGGTATGTGGATATGATGGAGAATCCGGACAGATACCGGGGGAAGACTGTAGAGTTTACGGCAAAAGTATTAAAGCCGAGGGCGTTCCCCTCAAAAGTATTTCTGCCCGGCCGTATGGCTATGACCTGCTGTGCGGATGACACAACTTTTCTGGGATATGTGTGCAGGAGCGCATATGCTCCGAAATTAAAGGCGGGACAGTGGGTGGATATCCGCGCAAAAGTAAGGTATGCAAATGTGTCCGTATATCAGGGCGAAGGCCCTGTGCTGGAAGCAGAGAATATAGAACCGGCAGATCCGATCGAAGAACTGGTGTACTTTAACTAATAGAGTCATGCACAACTGCAACAGGTGCAGAAGGAGGGTTTCATTTATGGAAAAAAAGTATGATGTGGTTGCTCTCGGCGAACTTTTGATTGATTTTACAATGAATGGACAGAGCGGGCAGGGAAATAATCTGTTTGAGGCATGCCCGGGCGGAGCCCCATGCAACGTACTGGCGCTGCTGAACCGGATGGGGAAGAAGACGGCGTTTGTCGGAAAAGTAGGGGAAGACCAATTTGGGAAACTCTTAAAGGAAACGATCGCAGAAGCGGGCATTGACGCCTCCAATCTGAAAATGGACAAAGAAGTCAATACTACGCTGGCGTTTGTGCACACTTTCCCTGACGGAGACAGAGAGTTCTCCTTCTACCGCAATCCGGGGGCGGATATGATGCTGGCAGAGGAAGACATAGACCCGGCGTTTATCGGGCAGGCGGAGATTTTTCATTTCGGCACCTTGTCTATGACCCATGACGGCGTGAGGGCTGCGACGAAAAAGGCGGTGCACGCGGCAAAGGACAGCGGATGCCTGATCTCTTTTGATCCGAATCTGCGCCCTCCGCTCTGGAGCTCCCTCGAGCTTGCAAAAGCGCAGATGGAATACGGATTTGGCGTATGTGACATTCTGAAAATTTCGGACAATGAAATCCAGTTCGTGTCTGGAAAAGAAGACTATGACGAAGGAATCGCCTATCTGCAGGAAAAATATCAGATCCCGCTGATCCTTCTGACAATGGGCAAAGACGGAAGCCGCGTCTACTATAAAGGGATGCGGGTAGAGCGTCCGGGATTTTCTGTCAAGACGATCGAGACGACCGGCGCCGGAGATACGTTCTGCGGCAGTTCTCTGAATTATATCCTGGAGCATGATTTTGAAAACCTGACGGAAGAAGAACTGGGAGAAATGCTGACATTTGCCAATGCGGCGGCCGCGATCGTGACGACCAGGAAAGGGGCTATCCGGGCAATGCCGGCCAGGGAAGAAGTGCGGGAACTCATTTATAAGTAGATTCCGGTCTGCCGAAGGAGAATCCCTGCTATGAAGCATCTGAAAATCAATGGATATAGATGACAGGAAAACGTCTCCAGCGGAGTGGGACGGAGGGACCGGCCTCCGTCCCACTCCGTTCTTATACATAAATTCTGAATTTATCAGAACTTCCGGTTTTTATTTCTCCATTCCCGCGGCGATATGCCGTACACATTTTTGAAGGCTCTGGAAAAATGAAGCTGATTCGGATATCCTACGGCATTTCCGATATCGCTGATGGAAAGACCGGTGAGTTTGAGCAGTTCTGCTGCTTTTGTCATACGGTAGTTCAGCAGGAACTGCTGCGGCGAACTGCCCACGGTTTCTTTAAAGATACGCCCGAAATATGTGCGGTTCAGTCCGCAGAACGCAGAAATCTGTTCTACGGATATATCATTCTGAAAGTTCTGTTCAATATAGTTTAACGCTTCCTTTATATAAAAATCCCTCACCCTCCCATTTGAGCCAATGTTCATGGACGCTGCAGAGCGGGAGAGATAGTCTATGAACAGATAGAGATGGCCGATCAGGTGGAAGGGGGATTCGTCTGCGTGTTCAACGATGTACAGCATTTCGTTTTTCATATTTTCTCTTAAATCTTTAAAGGACGCGTGGTATACCGGATGATCCGGCGAGAGGCCTGCTGTCTCGATGACCTCTCTGGCCCGCATCCCGTCAAACTCAATCCAGGTGTACTCCCAGGGGAGTTTTGCATCGGCAATATAGGTATTGATCTGGCGGGGAAAGATCATAAATCCCTGACCGCTGTGAATCTGATATTCCCGAGACTGTCCTTTGGAGTCGTCGGCGATCAGCTTCCCGGTTCCGGATATGACATAGTGGAAGAGATAGTGATTTCTTGCCGCGGGACCGAAAGAGTGAGCCGGCTCACACTGCTCCTTCCCAAATTGATACAGTCCCAGATCTACAAAATTTTCGTTTGGAAATACAGAAAAGAGATGATTGCTCATGGAAAACTCCTTTCTCTGTAGCGATTTTATTGATTTCACAATGATTATATATTAATTTATACCAAAATGCGACCCTGCTTTACATAAATAATACATAAGTCGCATTTTGATATAAAATATGAAAAATACAGATATTTTTAGAAATATTTTAGAATGTTATAATTTATTCATAAGCAAAAATAACTAAGGGAAGGAGTTGGAATTATTAATGAAAAGGAAAAAAGCAACCAGTGCTGTCCTTGCAGCCTCCCTGCTTGCTGCAGCCATTCTTCCGGGATGTGGTTCCGATAAGTATGACGGAAAAACGGTAATTGAAATTCTGCAGTACAAGCCGGAGGCGGCAACCTATTTTGACCAGGTGGAAGAAGAGTTTAACGCTACTCACGACGATATCCACCTGATCATCAGTTCTCCGAATGATGCCAGTACGATCATGAGAACCAGATTTATCCGAGAGGATTATCCGGATATCATCGGTATAGGAGGGGATATTAACTATTCCTATTATGTTGACGCGGGAATCCTCGCCGATGTATCGGATTACGAAGGACTTGCGGATATCAATCCGACATATGTGGATATTCTGGAATCGCTTGAGATTGTTCCCACTGACGGCACATATGGAGTGCCTTATGTGGCAAATGCTGCCGGTATTCTGTATAACAGAGACATGTTTGAGGAACATGGCTGGGAAATCCCGGAGACATGGACAGAGCTGATGAATCTGTGTGAGGATATCGAAGCGGAGGGAATCCTCCCATTCTATTTTGGTTTCCGTGATACATGGACCTGTCTGGCGCCCTGGAATGCTCTTGCAGTAGGACTTGCTCCTTCAGACACCTGCCAGAACGTCAACGCAGGGGAAACGACTTTCTCTGAGGAATACCGTGAGACAGCCGAGAAGTGCATGGAACTGGTAGAGTATGGACCGGATGATCCGTTTGCATATGGCTACAATGATGCGTGTACGGCATTTGCCAACGGCGAGTCTGCGATGTATCCCATCGGAAGCTATGCAGTACCGCAGATCCTGTCAGTAAATCCGGACATGAACATTGATTCATTCGTAATGCCGGGCAATGAAAATCCCGAAGATAACACTCTGAACTCCGGTGTTGACCTGATGTTTGCAGTAACAGAGGAATGTGAAAATAAGGAAGCGGCACTTGAAGTTATTGATTTCCTGCTGGAGGATGACAATATCCAGGCATACATTGACGACCAGAATGCAATTCCCTGTAAGACAGGTGATTTCCAGCTGGCTTCTGAGGTTGACGGCATGACTTCGTTTATTGAGTCGGGCAACATGACAGATTATCAGGATCACTATTATCCGTCTGAAATGGCGGCGGACGCACTGATCCAGACGTTTCTGATCGATGGAGACGTGGACGAATTCCTTGATGATTTCGATACGCGCTGGCAGAGATATAACAGAGATATTATCCGTGAAGTTCAGGCGTATAACGAAGAACACGGAACTGACGAGTAGGAAAGGAGCGGGGTAGATTATGAAGAAAGTAAATGACAGCAAGCGGACCTATATGCTGATCACAATACCGATCCTGGCACTGTTTGTCTGCTTTAACACAGTACCGCTGATCCGAGGTGTGGTCTACAGTTTTACAAACTTTAAAGGTTTTGGAGACTATGACTGGGTCGGTTTCAGAAACTACATGGATCTGTTTACAGATCCCAGAATCGGAAACTCTTATCTGTTCACGATCAAACTTGCGATCGTAGCGACTATTGTTACGAATGTAATCAGTCTGATCCTTGCCCTGGGCCTGAACAGCAAGATCAAGGGAAAGACTTTCCTGCGCGCGGCTTATTTTGTGCCGAATGTACTTGGAGCGCTGGTTGTAGGATATATCTTCCAGTACATTTTTACCTATATCCTGCCGGAACTTGGCAAGATGATCGGAAGCGAGACATTAAGTACCAGTATGCTTTCCAGCACAAACCTGGCGTGGATTGCCATCGTAGTTGTATGTGCATGGCAGAATATTGCAATGAATACGATTATTTATATCTCCGGTCTGCAGACTGTGCCTGAGGATGTATATGAGGCGGGAGATCTGGACGGAGCTACAGGCTGGAAGAAGTTCAGATACCTGACATTCCCTCTGATCATTCCTTTCTTTACCATCAATATGGTTCTCTGTGTGAAGAACTTCCTGATGGTATTTGACCAGATCATGGCAATGACCCAGGGCGGCCCTGCACAGAGCACGGAGTCCATTTCCTATCTGATCTACAACAATGGTATGAAAGGCGGAAGCTTCGGATATCAGAGCGCCAATGCGGTTGTGTTCTTCATCGTGATCGTGGTGATTTCGGTGGCGCAGATGTCCATATCAAGTAAGAAGGAGGAACAGTTATAATGTATGAGAAAATGAAAGCAAAAGTAAACTGGCCCATTACGATCCTTCTGTTTATCGGACTGCTCACCATAGCATTTCCGCTGTATATGGCGATTGTCATCGCATTTAAACAACCGTCGGAGATGACAACGAGTATTTCCGGCATCCTTTCTCTCCCGGAAACATGGAGCTTAAGCAACTTTGCTCAGGCCATGGAGGTAACCGATTTCTGGAGGTCGCTCGGAAACAGCCTGCTGGTGACGGTCAGCACAGTAGTGCTTTGTATTATCCTTCACTCTCTGATGGGATTTGCAGTGGGGAGAAATAAAGCGCACAGCAAGGTATATAATGTGATCTATCTGTTTATTGTCAGCGGTATGTTTGTGCCTTTTGCGATTCTGATGATGCCTCTGGCAAAACAGACGGCAGAGATGCACCTTGCAAATTGGGCTGGTGTTATCCTTCTTTATGTGGTATTCTATATGCCGATGAATTTACTTCTTTATACGGGCTATCTGGTAAATATTCCGATCGCACTTGAAGAGGCGGCAAGAGTTGACGGCGCCAGCACATGGCGGACATTCTGGAAGATCATCTTTCCGATCATGAAGCCTATGCACGCGACAGTTGCAGTTATTACAGCCCTTGCGGTATGGAACGACGTTATGACCCCGCTGGTTATTATGGCTGGAAGCGGACAGAACACACTGCCGCTGGCGCAGCTGACATTCCAGACACAGTTCGGTACGAACTATAATCTGGCGTTTGCTTCCTATCTGCTGGCTCTGATACCGATTATTATCTTCTATGTGATCTGTCAGAAACAGATTATTAACGGAGTGGTAAACGGCGCCGTAAAATAATCAAGTCCAGATGCGCATCCGCGCATTCTCATTGGGCGGGTGTTATGTGCGAAAAGTACATTCACCTGCCCATTTTTTCAAGAGAGTAAAACTGGAATATGGAATACCGGGGGCGTTCTCGAAAATAACAGATTAGGAGAGACAGATTATGAGCATAGTATATGACCAGGAGCAGAAGACGATTACTCTGCATACAAAGAATACAACATACCAGATGCAGGTTGACAGATATGGTTTCCTGCTGCATCTGTATTATGGAAAAACGGCTGAAGGATGCATGGACTTTCTTCTGACTTATTATGACAGAGGCTTTTCCGGCAATCCCTACGATGCCGGCACTGATAAGACTTATTCTATGGATTCGCTGCCCCAGGAGTTCCCATCGCTGGGAACGGGGGATTACCGCACGCCGGCGTGCATCATTAAGAATACAGACCGGACGTACTGCAGTGATTTTCGCTATGTAAGCCATAATATAAAAGATGGGAAATACGTGCTGGAAGGACTTCCCGCTGTATATGCCTCAGATGAAGAAGCACAGACACTGGAAGTCATGCTCGAAGACCGCGTGACCGGAGTGCGTGCGGTCCTGCTGTATGGCGTCCTGCCGGAATATGATGTGATCACTCGAAGTGTGCGGATCATAAATGCCAGCAGCGGACACATTTCCGTCAAAAAGCTGGCTCCGGCCTGTCTTGATATGGTGGGCGGGGATTATGACTTTATCACATTTTACGGACGTCATGCGATGGAAAGAAACTGCCAGAGGCTGCCGATCGGACATGGCGTATCGAAGATAGGCAGTTTGAGAGGCTCCTCCAGCCACCAGTATAATCCGGCGGTTATCATGGCGGAACATGAGGCCACCGAGGATGCAGGCGGATGCTATGCAATGGCGTTTGTGTACAGCGGAGGATTCCAGAGTGAGGCGGGGAAAGACCAGTACTATCAGACCCGGCTGCTCATGGGATTTTCAGAGGAACAGTTTGCCTACCCGCTGAATGCAGGGGAGGAATTCCAGTCCCCGGAGGTTATTATGAGTTATTCCTCCGAAGGGCTTGCAAAACTCTCCCAGAATCTGCACCGGTGTATGCGTACGCACCTGTGCCGGGGCAAATATAAAGAAGTTGTACGTCCGATCCTTCTGAACAGCTGGGAGGCCTCTTACTTTGACTTTACTGGCGAGTCGCTCCTCAAACTGGCGTCAGAGGCGGCGGAACTGGGAATGGAGATGTTTGTTCTGGACGACGGCTGGTTTGGAAAGCGCGACAGTGAACTGAGAGGGCTTGGGGACTGGAAAGTAAATGAGGAGAAACTGGGCTGTACTCTTGGGGAACTGATCGGGAAGATTAATGCAATGGGATTGAAATTCGGCATCTGGATCGAACCGGAGATGGTCAATGAAGACAGCGACCTTTACCGGGAGCATCCTGATTGGGCGTTTGTCATCCCCGGGCGCAGGCCAAACCGGTCAAGGCATCAGCTTGTTCTCGACTTTTCCAGAAAAGAGATTGTTGATTATATTTATGAACAGATCTGTGCGGTCTTGGACCAGGGAAATGTAGAATATATCAAATGGGATATGAACCGGAGCATTGCGGATGTGTACTCGGCCACGGCGGACAGCCAGGGAAGAGTGCTCCACGACTATGTGCTGGGGCTTTACGACTTCCTTGAGCGACTTGTGAAGCGTTATCCGAACATTCTGATCGAGGGCTGCAGCGGCGGCGGCGGACGTTTCGATGCGGGTATGCTCTATTATACGCCTCAGATCTGGTGCAGCGACAATACAGATCCTATCGACCGTCTGGAGATCCAGTATGGCACATCATTTATTTATCCGGCGTCCTGTGTGGGCTCTCACGTATCTGCATCGCCCAATCATCAGACAGCGAGGAGTACGACGCTGAAGACAAGAGCGGTGGCGGCAATGGCGGGAACTTTTGGATATGAGCTGAATCTGAATGAGCTGAGCGCGGAAGAAAAAGAGGAGATCCGGCAGCAGATCCGGGAATACAAAAAGTACGCGGCGCTGATACAGAGAGGGCTCTACTATCGGCTTACGAATCCGCAGACAGACAATCAGGGCGCATGGGAATTTGTCTCTGAGGATCAGAGGGAGGCGCTTGTGCAGGTCGTAGGCATAAAGAAACATGCCAATATGACGGTGGATTATATTAAAGTAAAAGGACTGAAAGAAAATACCGTGTACCGGGATACGGAAAGCGGAAGGCTGTATAACAGCACCGCGCTGCGGGAAGTGGGGATCCCGAAACCGGTGTTAAACGGAGAATACAAGGCATATCAGTGGCACTTCGTACAGGAAGACTAAAGCAGCGCCTTGATATAAAAGCTGCATAAGAAATTTCACACGGAGGATTGGATGATGGCAAAGAAATCAAGGGCCGCAAGAAGAAAACATGCGGCGGCAGCTGCGAAAGCAGCGGGAAAGATACAGAATATAAAAGCAGAGCCGGCGGCAGCAGAAAAGAAGGCAGAAGAAGAGAATGACCGGATTTTTGCGGAGCGGCTTGGACGGCATCACGATGAACTGCGCTGGCTTTATATGGAATTGTATGGAAATGATGATATGTTTGCTGAACTCTGCGGGCAGATGAAACGCTATTATGATGAGAGAAACGGAAAGCTGAAAGCCCTGGACGCCGAGCGCGAGGCGGCGGGGGAGTGGTATCGCAGCCGCAATATGCTGGGCATGATGATGTATATTGATAACTTTGCAGGAAATATCAAAGGGGTGCAGGAAAAGCTGGATTATCTTGAGAAATGCAATGTAAACTATATCCATCTGATGCCGTTTCTGGACTCTCCGAAAGGCCGGTCGGACGGCGGCTATGCGGTAGCTGATTTCCGCAGGGTGAAACCGGAACTGGGAACTATGGAAGATCTGGCAGAACTGGCAGAAAAATGCCATGAGAAGGGGATCAGCCTGTGCATGGATTTTGTAATGAACCATACCTCGGAAGACCATGAGTGGGCAGTGAGGGCACGTCAGGGAGACGGAGAATACATGAGCCGCTATTTCTTTTATGCAGACCCGTCTATTCCGCAGGAGTACGAAAAAACTGTCCCCCAGGTATTCCCGACAACCGCGCCGGGCAACTTTACTTACCTGCCGGAAATGGGGCATTATGTCATGACAACATTTTATCCGTACCAGTGGGATCTGAATTACAGAAATCCAAGGGTGTTCAATGAGATGATGTATAATTTCCTTTATCTGGCAAACCAGGGGATGGATATTATCCGTATTGACGCAGTGCCCTATATCTGGAAAGAACTGGGAACGAACTGCCGCAATCTGAAACAGGTGCATACCATTGTACGTATGATGCGCATGATCGGGGAAATCGTGTGCCCGGGAATTGTCCTTCTGGGCGAAGTTGTAATGGAACCGGATAAAGTGGCGCCTTATTTCGGAACAGTAGAAAAACCGGAGTGCCATATGCTTTATAACGTAACCACAATGGCAACAACATGGAATACAGTTGCGACAAGGGATATCCGGCTTTTGAGAAAGCAGATGGATATTGTGTGCGCTCTTCCCAGGGAATATACATTCCTTAATTACCTCAGATGCCATGATGATATAGGCTGGGGCCTGGACTATGACACACTGAAAACGTGGGGAATGCAGGAAGTCCCGCACAAGAAATATCTGAACGATTACTTTCAGGGCAGGACGGAAGGCAGCGTCAGCCGTGGCGAGCTCTACAATGAAGACCTGGTGACGGGAGACGCCAGATTCTGTGCGACGACAGCATCCATGTGCGGTATTGAGAGCGCCGGATTTGAACAGAATGAGGAAAAGATGGACAAGGCCATTACAAAAGATATCATGCTGCACGCATATATGTTTACTCAGTCTGGAATCCCCATGCTCTACAGTGGAGACGAGATTGGCCAGGTAAATGATTACACCTACAAAGAGGATCCGGAGAAGGCACCGGATTCCCGCTACATCCACAGAGGAAAATTCAACTGGGATCTGGTGGATAAAATCAATGATGACAGTTCCGTACAGGGCCGGCTGTTCCGCGCGCTGGATGAACTGGAGACGATCCGCAGAAGAGAGCCTGTATTTAATACAGATGCAGAAGTCTATACAAAGGACTACAGTGATACCTCAATCCTGTGGGTTGTCAGAAAGGCAGAGGGAGAAGAACTCCATGCTGTATTTAACTTCAGCGATCATGATAAAGAAGTTTGGATGCCCGAGATCCGGCCGTATCAGGATCTTGTGACAGGAGAGACAAGAGAGATCCGCAGCACAATGCTTCCTTCCTGGAGTTTTCTCTGGCTGAAGAAAGCCTGAAGCATATACCCGGAAGATTAATGTTTGACAACCGCCCGGCCAGCGGATATAATGAAAAAATGAAACAAGGGCGTTTCCCATAGGAGGAGAACGCCCTTTTGTCTTAACAGGAGCGAAATA
Organism: Candidatus Mediterraneibacter avicola; assembly: GCA_019115385.1. Lineage (GTDB taxonomy): Bacteria > Bacillota > Clostridia > Lachnospirales > Lachnospiraceae > Mediterraneibacter > Mediterraneibacter avicola. The sequence continues at coordinate 49,367 of DXDR01000041.1, forward strand.
AGCGCAGGGGAGCGGATTCGAGCGTCCGCTCTGTACAAGGAGGTTGTATGTATGCATGATTACACAAGGGAGGATATCCTGAGGCTTGTCGAGGAAGAGGATGTGGCCTTCATCCGTCTGCAGTTTACGGATATATTCGGAACGATGAAAAATATGGCGGTGACGGTAAGCCAGCTTGAGAAGGCGCTGGACAACAGGTGCATGTTTGACGTCTCTTCGGTGGAAGGATTATCCTGTGATGAAGATACAGATATGTATCTGTATCCCGATCTTGGCACATTTGAGATCTTTCCATGGCGCCCCCAGCAGGGCAAAGTGGCCCGGCTGATCTGTGATGTGTACCGTCCTGACGGCACGCCCTATGAGGGAGATCCAAGATACGTCCTGAAAAAGGCCATTGCCCGGGCGGCAGAGGAAGGATATACCATGAATGTGGGACCGGAGTGCGAATTCTTTCTTTTTCATACAGACGATGACGGTCTTCCCACGACACTTACACATGAAAAAGCCGGATATTTTGATGTAGGTCCCCTTGATCTGGGGGAAAATGCCAGAAGGGATATGGTACTTACTTTGGAAGATATGGGATTTGAGATTACTTCATCCCACCATGAGATCGCGCCTGCCCAGCATGAGATTGATTTTCGGTATGATGAGGCGCTGGTGACGGCGGACAACCTGATGACATTTAAGATGGTCGTAAAGACGATCGCCAAAAGGCACGGTCTGCACGCCACTTTTATGCCAAAACCAAGGACGGAGACTTATGGTTCTGGAATGCATATCAATCTGTCCCTGAGCAGGAACGGAGTTAACGCCTTCCAAAGCGCAGACGACAGGAACGGGCTGAGCCGGGACGGCTACTACTTTATCGGCGGACTGATGAAGCATATGAAAGCGATCACGTGCATCACCAATCCTACTGTGAATTCTTATAAGCGGTTTGTCCCCGGTTATGAGGCTCCGGTCTATATCGGATGGTCTGCGAAGACGAGAGGGCCGCTCGTGCGCATTCCCTCCGGGCGGGGAGAGAACACAAGGATTGAACTGAGAAGCCCGGATTCTACGGCAAATCCATATCTGGCTCTGGCGGTGCTCCTGATGGCCGGTCTGGACGGGATTAAAAATCAGATCCAGCCTCAGAAGAGTATTGATCAGAATATCCAGAAAATGAGCCGTGAACAGAGGGAGGCCCTTAGTATAGACGAATTGCCCAGGACGCTGAAAGATGCGGTGGATGAGCTGGAAAGGGATGAGTTTATACAGCAGGTTCTGGGGAAAGACCTTGCGGAGAAAATCATCCGGGCGCGCCGGCAGGAATATCAGGATTATTCTATGCAGGTGACGGACTGGGAAATTGCGAATTATCTTCATCGGGTATAGCGGCGGGAGGAAGCGGCAGGAGACAGCGGGAGGTGAGCGGCAGATTTGCTTAACATTATTGTTGTGTTTTCAAAACGGGAAAATGCGGTGAATATACGCAATATTCTGGTGCGGGCCGGCATGAATGTATCAGCGGTCTGCCTGACCGGAGCAAAAGCGCTCCAGTACGCCGACACCTGGGGGCAGGGCATTGTCGTCTGCGGCTATAAGCTGCAGGATATGCAGTACACAGAATTCAGAGAGCTGCTGCCGGAGCAGTTTGAGATGCTTCTCGCCGCGCCGCCTGACAGATGGATGGACAGCCTGCCGCCGGGCGTGGTAGGTCTGCCCTCACCCATCAAAGTACATGATCTTGTCAGCACTCTGGAAATGATGGTACAGACGATAGAGAGAAAACGGCGAAAAGGCCGTGAGTCTGTGCGGAAGCGGAGTGCAGAGGAAAAGGAGACGATTAATCGGGCGAAGGCTCTCCTGATGGAGAGGAACCACATGTCCGAGGAAGAGGCGCACCGGTATCTGCAGAAGAACAGTATGGAAACCGGCACCAATATGCTGGAGACGGCGCAGATGGTGCTGATGATCCTGGACGAGTAATAGAGAGGAAAGATATAGGAAAGGAAAGGTTTGGCAGAAAATGAAATTTACGAAAATGCAGGGACTTGGGAATGACTATGTGTATGTGAACTGTTTGAAAGAAAAGATTGCTGATCCGCCGGAACTGGCGCGGAAGATAAGCGACAGGCATTTTGGCGTTGGCTCCGACGGACTGATTATGATCAATCCGTCGGACAAGGCGGATTTTGAGATGGAAATGTACAATGCGGACGGATCCCGTGCGGAAATGTGCGGAAATGGCATCCGCTGTGTGGCGAAATATGTGTATGATTACGGTCTCACTGATAAAACATATATTTCCGTGGAGACGCTTGCGGGAATTAAATACCTGGATCTTACGGTAGAAAACGGAAAAGTCAGCCTTGTTAAGGTGGATATGGGACAACCCATCCTTGAACCGGAAAAAATCCCGGTAGCGGTGAAAGGCAGCCGGGTGGTGGATGAACCGCTTTTGGTGGACGGCAAAGAATACCGGATGACATGTGTTTCTATGGGAAATCCCCATGCGGTGATTTTTGTGGATGAGGATGTGAAGAATCTTCCGCTGGAAAAGATTGGTCCGTCTTTTGAAAATCACACTTGTTTCCCTAAGAGAGTTAATACGGAGTTCGTCAGAGTGATAGACCGTCACACTGCGGAAATGCGCGTCTGGGAAAGAGGATCCGGAGAGACGCTGGCCTGTGGGACCGGCACTTGTGCTGTGGCGGTGGCATGTGTTCTCAATGGTCTGACAGAGGATGCGATTACCGTGCACCTGCTGGGAGGGGATCTCTATATCGAATGGGACAGGGAGAAGAATACCGTATATATGACCGGGCCGGCAGAAGCAGTGTTTGACGGAGAATGGCCGGAGTAAAAGAATGTGAAAAAGGAGCGCTGACCGGGATGTCTGAATCGACATCTCCGCGGCGCTCCCTATCTATACCATCAACTTTTCAGCATGACTTTCTGCCCGTTGACGTTTATATCCTCGAGGTTCTGAAAAACCCAGCTTTTCGATTCAGGAGAGAATCTGATGATTACCGGAATCCAGCAGTCATGAACGGACAGATAAAGATACTGTCCTGATCTGACACTTACATTATTGAAGTGTTTGTCATCCCTGATATAAACATCCGAACCTGATCCTGCACTTAAAATTCCGGTTACCATAAGCAGATACTCCTTTCATAAATATTGATGCGGCAGTTTTATTCACCGTTTCAAATATACTCTAATGAAAATATGTGAATATTTTATGACAAAAAATGTAAAAATATTTTAAAAATCTGGAAAAAGAAAATTAAATTCAGAAAAAAATAGGTGCAGAATAAATTAGAAAGAAATTTAAAAAAGTGCTTGATTTTTCTGCAAAGTTTGGTATAATAACCATGTTGCTTACGAAAAGAAGGCAACAAACAATGCGGAATGGTGTAATTGGCAGCACAGCAGACTCTGACTCTGTTAGTAGGGGTTCAAGTCCCTTTTCCGTAGCTGGGAATTTGCCGGAAGGCAGATTCCTTATTTTTCCCGACAGAAAGTGTGTGATGC
>DXDR01000042.1 GCA_019115385.1 Candidatus Mediterraneibacter avicola
GTAAGTGCCGCCCATCTGTTCAAACAGGGACTTCATAAAGCAACAGCTCCTTTCTGTGTTGGATTTCAGCGGTTATACGAATTTTGCTCCTTTCCTATAACTGCTTTTCAATTCACCCCAAATGAGCCGCAGTCATATGTATTAGGTGGCTGAAACCACTCTTTACATATTAACTCTTGCTTTATTATGGCATTATGATGTATAACAATACAGACAGAGAAATATATCAGATGGGATATGACTCCCTATTTATGAAAGTTACAGATAAGGAACAGGGAACAGAGATATGCATGAAAAACTGGAGCAGGTACGGCCTGCGGATATTGAAAAGCGAAGTTTTGAGATTATAACGGAAGAACTGAGGCAGAAAGGAAAAGTCCTGACGCCCGGCACAGAGCCCATTGTCAAGCGGTGTATTCATACCAGCGCGGATTTTGACTATGCGGACAACCTGGTATTTTCTCCGGAGGCTGTGGAAAAGGCCCTGGAAGCGCTCCGGCAGGGCGCGCCGGTAGTGACGGACACCCAGATGGGAAAAGCCGGGATCAATAAAAGGAAACTGGCTCAGTATGGCAGTCAGGCATACTGTTTTATGTCAGACGAGGACGTGGCCGGGATGGCAGCAGAGAGAGGAACCACCCGGGCCTGTGCAAGTATGGACAAGGCGGCAGAGATGGGGCTGAACGGTATTTTTGCCATCGGAAATGCGCCCACGGCTCTGGTCAGACTGTGCGAACTGATCAAGGCAGGGAAGCTGAAACCGAAGCTGATCATCGCGGCGCCGGTAGGCTTTGTGAATGTTGTGCAGGCCAAGGAAATGATACTGGATCTGAAGGATGTCCCTTGCATTGTGGCAAGGGGGAGAAAGGGCGGCAGCAATATTGCGGCATGCATCTGCAATGCGCTGCTGTATATGATGGAGGAGTGAGATGGAAAGACCATATTTTCCCATGTTTATTGACCTGACAGACCGGAAGATCTTTGTGGCAGGCGGAGGCCGGATCGCCCGGAGGCGGATTGAAGCCCTTGTAAAGTTCGGCGCGGACATCCATGTGGCTGCTCCACTGGTATGTCCGGAAATTGCTCTTCTTGCCGGAGAGGGAAAGATAAAAACGGTACTTCGGGAATACCGTCCTTCCGATCTGGAAGGAATGGATTTTGCCATTGCCGCAACAAACGACCGGGAGGTAAACCGGGCTGTGTATGCAGAGTGCAGAAAAGTGGGAATCCCGGTGAATGTGGCAGACGATAAAACTCTCTGCGACTTTTATTTTCCGGCTCTTGTGCTGACAGACGACGTGGTGATCGGGATCGGATCCGGCGGGGAGAGCCCGGGAAAGGTAAAAGAAGTGCGGCAGAGAATCGAAAAGCTGGAAGAACTGTGAGCAGTACTGAGAATAACCAATAGAAAAAGGAACAGACAAATACCATATTTCTGCCGGTCGGGCAGAAGGCAGAGGGTTCGTCTGTTCCTTTATTTTTCTGGAGCTTTTGTAAGTTAATGCGTATAATCCAAAAGACGGATGGTATCGCCAATATCCTGGGCGATAATATCTTTCATTATTTATTACTGGATCGGTTCAAAGTCAGCCACACCGTGTTTGCAGAGCGGGCAGATGAAATCATCCGGGAGCACGTCTCCCTCATAGATATATCCGCAGACCTTGCAGACAAAGCCTTTCTTTCCTTCTGTATCCGGTTTCGGCTTCACGTTGTTCTGATAATATGTGTAAGACATTGTCTCTTTATCGCTCATTACGCGGGCCTCTGTCACGGAACAGATAAACATGCCGTGAGTGTCCAGATCAACATACTGCTCAACCTTGAGAGAGATGGCAGCGTTGATGTATTTCGGAAGGATGATCAGACCGTTGTCCGAGCGAACCGGTGTGATTCCTTCGAACTTGTCCACTGTCCGTCCGCTCTGGAATCCGAATCTCTCAAATACGCTGAAAGGAGCGTCTACAGACAGGCAGTTGACATTGAGAACGCCGGTCTGTTTGATGATGTGGTGAGAGTAGTTGGCTTTGTTGATATTTACAGCCACCCGGTTCGGCGTGTCGGTAAGCTGTGTTACCGTGTTGACGATCAGACCGTTGTCCTTCTTGCCGTCGTTGGATGTAACCACATACAGGCCGTATCCGATACGGAAGAGAGCGGTAAGATCGTTCTTGTTTGCAGCTTCAGGAGACTGTGCGATATATTCCTGGCAGAGCTCGTCAGCCATAGCCTGGAGTTCCTCTTTGTTTTCTGCGCTTACCGCAGATTTGATCTTTACAGTTGTGTTAAGCCAGGTGATATTCTTTGACTTTTCAAACATGCCTTTCATAATCTTGGCGGCAAGAGGAGCCCAGGAACCATTTTCGATCAGTCCGATGGTGCGCTTCTGATAATTGCGCTCCGTCAGATGGTCTATAAACTGCTTCATAAACGGGAAGATCTCTGCGTTGTAGGTTGTGGTGGCAAGTACCAGTTTTCCGTAGCGGAAAGCATCTGAAACTGCCTGTGACATATCGCATCTTGCCAGATCGTGTACGATCACTTTCGGGCATCCTTTGGCCTTCAGCAGCTCAGCGAGCATCTCTACGGCTTTTCTTGTATTTCCATATACGGAAGTATAGGCAATTACAATGCCCTCGGACTCTGCAGTATAAGAGGACCAGACGTCGTATTTTCCGATATAGTGTCCAAGGTCTTCCTTCAGTACAGGTCCGTGCAGCGGGCAGATAGTCTGAATGTCCAGTCCGGCAGCTTTTTTAAGAACAGCCTGTACCTGCGCGCCGTATTTTCCTACAATTCCGATATAGTAGCGGCGGGCTTCGTCATCCCAGTCTTCCTCCACATCCAGGGCGCCGAACTTTCCGAAGCCGTCTGCGGAGAAAAGCACTTTGTCTGTACTGTCATAAGTCATCATAACTTCCGGCCAGTGAACCATCGGAGCAAAGACAAATGTCAGCTCGTGGCTTCCCAGCGAAAGGCTTGAGCCGTTTTCAGCTACCAGCCGTTTTACCTCAGGATCCAGGCTGAAGAAGCAGTCCATCATGGCAAAAGCTTTGGCTGTTGCAACGACTGTGGTGTCGGGATAGGTCTTCAGGAAATTTGCAATATTTGCAGAGTGATCCGGCTCCATGTGCTGGATGATCAGGTAATCCGGCTTTCTTCCGTTCAGAACATTTGCGACGTTGTCCAGCCATTCATGGGTAAAATGAATGTCCACGGTATCCATAACAGCGATCTTGTCGTCATCAATGACGTAGGAGTTGTAAGACATTCCGTTTGGAACTACATACTGGCCTTCAAAAAGATCTACCTGGTGGTCGTTGACACCGACATATTTAATAGTTTCTGTAACATGTATCATCTAGATGAGTCTCCTTCCTTAGAAAAATATGATCAGGCAGGCTGTCCCGGCGGACGGCTGCCACAGAAGTATTTCCAAATTTATTATAGCAGGAGAAATGCACAAAGCAAGGACTTCTTAATACATTTCTTAAACATTGTAACAGTTCAGCCCGCTCTATTCGCAAAGCCGCACCAGGGATCTCAGGATATCTTTGATTTCCCGGGATTCGGCCAGGATCTGATATTCCGGTTCGTGGATATCTTCCAGATAATGGGCGTCGGAACAGCAGATCACATTGCATTTTTCAAAGTAGGGATGTTCCCTCCGTATCCGGTGAAGATGCCGGAAGTCATGGAATTCCGCGCAGGCGAAAGTACTGTCCGGCGGGACAAAGCCCAGATTGGAGAGCAGACTTGTGGAAGTCTTGTCCACATGGGCCGGGTAAGCGATGCCGCCAAAGGATTCCACAAGAGGAAAAACTTCGTCAAATGAAATGGAAACGGCGTTGATCAGCAGATTATCCACTGTGCCTGTAACCCGGTCCTTTTCATCCATGACCTGCTGCTTCCCGAAGATATCTTCCCGGTTCGGGACGGGCAGGAGACGCTGATATACATGGGAATCAAATGCCAGGGCGCTATCCAGACCGGAAAAGAGGCAGATCACATGGACTTCCTCCGCGGTGGTCAGCTCCATGCCAGGGATTACGGTGACGCCGTAGTTTTTTCCGTGATACAGGGCGGCGGGACAGTTCCGGCAGCTGTTGTGGTCGGTCAGGGCGATGACGTCCAGTCCTTTAACCGCAGCCATCCCAACCAGATTTGCGGGAGTCATGTCATCATCCCCGCATGGGGAAAGGCAGGAATGAATGTGCAGATCATAAAAAAGAGGGATCATTCCATGCCTGCCTTGTAGATATTCAGAGCCATGTCAAAGACAGGGAACTCTGTGGAAAGAACCGCGATCCCTTCTTCCGAGGCTTTTTCCAGAGAATCCTTGTCCATGGACACGCCTTCTGCCAGTACGATACAGGCTACGTCAGTGAGGGAGGCAACGGCTACTGTATTTTTATTCCCCATTACCGTCACCCACACACTGTCAGAGGGAGCCCTGCTCATGGCTATGCTTAAAAGGTCACAGCAGAAAACCCGGGACACATCCCGTTCCGGTCTGCCCGGGGACAGAACGCGGCAGTCCGGCAGTTCCAGTATAGTCTGCAGTTTCATGGAGATCACCTAATCCTTTCTTTTCTGTCTTTCAGGCACGCCGAAGGCGGCCAGATTTGTGGTCAGTTCACTGATATATTTCCGAAGAAGGACTTTATCTTCCTCCGGCATTCCGTCTCCAGATTCTCTCTCCCGGGTGAGATGCCGGATCTTATGAGAGAGATCTGCGATATTGGACCGGAGAACATAGATACAGTCGTTCGGCGTAGCGTCGCCCCGGACAATGTCTTCCGCCAGTGTCTGACAGGTGGGAGCGCCGCAGGAGCCGCAGTCCAGGCCCGGAAACCGGGCGGTGAGCTGCTCCACTTCACTCATCATGCGCAGGCTTTCCTTAAATGTGTTTCCGAGGCGGAAGACCGGCTCGTACTCTACATCATCTGCCCAGTACATGTTCTCGATCTCGGGATTATCGGCCAGATGATTTTTGGACACCGGCTGATATTTTACAAGACGCTTCGTCTTTGTTGCGGCAATGTATTCATTTTCTACGGTGAGAGTGCCGCCGACGCAGCCGCCGGTGCAGGCGCTTAACTCTACAAAGGTCAGTCCGTGAAGTTTTTCATCTTCCAGTTCTTCCAGAACACGGAGGATATTGACGATTCCGTCTCCTGCCAGGTAATTGTCCACCAGAAGTCCGCCCACCTCTCCGCCGGCGCTGCTCCATCCGATGCCGATCCTGCCGGAGTTTGAAAGAGGTGCAAGCTGACTTTCGTCGTGTTTCATGTGGGGCAGAAGAAGAGGGTAGATGTCCTTGATCGCCACAACATTGTCAATATTGCTTTTTTCAATGCCCAGAGGTGATTTCGCGTAGGAGACCTTGGAAGGACAGGGAGAGATGAAGATGATCCCGATTTCTTCCGGTTTCAGTCCGGTCTTTTTCATGGCTCTGGCCCGGGCGATCTCCGCCGCCACCTCCACCGGAGCCTTGATGGGAAGCAGGCGGGAGATAAGAGAAGGAAACTTGACCCGGATCAGCCGGATCACAGAAGGACAGGCCGAACTGATAAAAGGAGCTTCTTTCTCATGTGCCTTTATGTATTCTCTGGAAGCTTCCGATACAAGCTCCGCCGCCGCGCTTACTTCGTATACGTCGTCAAATCCCAGCTTCAGGAGCGCGTTAAGCACGATATCCGTGCTGGTCAGGTTGTTGTACTGCGCATAGAGTGAAGGGGCGGGAAGAGCGACAGTGTATTTGAAATTATTGATCACGGAAAGGGGATCATAGATGGCGATCTTTGCATGGTGGGGGCAGTATCGGATGCACCGTCCGCAGTCAATGCAGAATTTATCTATAATATGGGCTTTTCCGTTGTGTACCCGGATCGCCTGTGTGGGGCAGTGCTTGATACAGTTAATGCACCCCTGACAGGCGGATTCCTTCAGGCGGACAGAGCGGATAAATTTGTTTTTGTCCAATGACGCACCTCCTTTAAAATGCCACTTTCATGGTTATGGTAGTGCCTTTCCCAACGACGGTATCAATTTCCATCTGATCGGTATAGCGCTTCATATTGGGAAGCCCCATACCGGCGCCGAATCCCAGGGAGCGGACTTCCGGTCTGGCCGTGGAATAGCCTTCCTGCATGGCCTTCTCAATATCCGGGATGCCGGGGCCTTTGTCCGCGAGAACCATGACAATATCGTCATCCGAGACAGTGACCGTGATCTGGCCGCCGTCGGCGTGGATGACCATATTGATCTCACCCTCGTACATGGCGATGGCCACCCTGCGGATGACTTCGCTGTTTACCCCCAGCATTTTCAGCTTGTTTTTGACAGAACTGCTGGCTTCACCTGCCCGGGTAAAGTCGCTGCCGTCAATGTCATAGGTGAATATCAGCTGATCCCCCATCTAAGCACCTCCTCTGAGCCCGTGTTCGTAAAGCAGGCCGCATGCTGTAAACATATAGTGGTCTGTCGCCAGGATGGCAATGCCCTTTCCCATGGCAAGGGCAAGCATGTGTTCATCCGGCATTTTCCCACGGACAAAGATAATACAGACAATATCCAGCATCTCGGCAGTACGGACCACCTGGGGATTGCACAGACCTGTCATAAGGACGGAACATTTGCCGCAGTAAGCGAGCACGTCGCTCATCATATCGGCGGAAAAGACAAATTCTGCATCCACGTCCGCCAGTTCTTCTCCGTAGAGAAACTGTGCGTCCAGGATTTCCTGCATCTCTTTGATTGTCATAGACCCTCCTGTAAATAGAACCTTAATAAAATAGAAATCGAAAAAGTTTCATTCAGTATAACATTTACATATAAAAAAAGCAATGAAACGGAAAATTGTATATTCTGTACTGCGAAATTGAAAGAAATAATCTGGAATATTAAAATCTTTCACAAAATTTCACAAATATTCTGGTAGTATTTTGTGATGCCCTATGCTATCATGGATGTAATGAGCACCAATATATGCGAGAAATGGAGGTTGAAGAATGGCTGCTAAAACAGGAAGCGTTCCGTTTTCGGGAACAAAGGAACAGGAAGAGGAGCTTTTGAAAGTAATTTCCGAGCTGAAAGACGAAAAGGGTGCCCTGATGCCGATTCTGCAGAAGGCACAGGATATATATGGCTACCTTCCGATGGAAGTGCAGAAAATGATTTCAGATGAAACCGGTATCCCTATGGAAAAGATTTACGGCGTCGCCACATTTTATTCCCAGTTTACGCTGAATCCCAAGGGCAGATACCGGATTTCTGTCTGTCTTGGCACGGCGTGCTATGTCAAGGGTTCGGGAGATATCTACAATGCACTGATGGAAAAGCTTGGCATTGTAGGCGGAGAATGCACGCCGGACGGTAAGTTCTCTCTGGATGCATGCCGCTGTGTGGGAGCCTGCGGACTTGCTCCTGTTATGATGATCAACGAGGAAGTCTACGGACGGCTCACAGTGGATGATCTGGACGGAATTCTGGCAAAATACGAGTAAGCGCATGATGCCGGAGATCTCTCTGAATATTCTGGATGTGGCTGGGAATTCCATCCGGGCCAGAGCCGCACTTGTGGAAATCACGGTAGACGTGCAGCCGGCAGACGACACATTGGCTGTGACTGTCAAAGATAACGGAAAGGGCATGACAGAGGAGGAAGTCAGTCATGTGGAAGATCCGTTTTTTACCACAAGAACGACCAGGAAAGTGGGACTGGGCATCCCGTTTTTCCGGCAGGCGGCTGTAAGCGCGGGCGGCAGCTTTCAGATTGATTCAGAAAAAGGAAAAGGAACGACAGTAAGGGCGGTATTCGTCCTGTCTCATATTGACAGGATGCCGCTGGGGGATATCAGCTCAGTGATCCATACACTGATCGTGTTTAATGAACACGTCAGTTTCCGGTATACATACAGGTATGGAGAGAGAAGTTTTGTCCTGGATACCCGCAGGATGCGGGAAATCCTGGGAGAAGATATTTCTTTTCGGGAGCCGGAAGTGTCCGCATTTATAAAGGAATATCTGGAGTCAGGAAAAGCGGAGACAGACGGAGGAGCGGATATATAAGCAACAGATAAATAAAGATATGAAAGTATCGAACAGAGTCGTAAAACATAAGCATGAAAATGAAAAGACAGAAGAAATGAAAGCAGAATTGGAGGGACGATATGAAATCTCTTGAAGAATTACGTGCGATCCGGGCAAAGATGCAGGGGCGGGTCGGCGTTCGTGCAGAAAATGAAAAGCAGACCCGGGTTGTAGTGGGCATGGCTACCTGCGGGATCGCAAGCGGGGCAAGACCGGTGCTTACGGCGCTTTCTGACGCAGTTCAGGAGCAGGGACTCAGCGATAAGATCAATGTGACCCAGACCGGTTGTATTGGTCTGTGCCAGTATGAGCCGATCGTAGAAGTGATGGCGCCGGGGCAGGAAAAGGTGACCTACGTTAAGATGACCCCGGAAAAGGCAATGGAAGTGCTGCGGCTTCATCTGCTGGGCGGACAGGTGGTGACAAAATACACACTGGGCGCAGCACGGGATAAAGCAGAATAGAAAGGGGAGGTGAAAGAAAATGTATCGTTCACATGTACTTGTCTGCGGCGGAACGGGATGTACCTCCTCCGGCAGCCAGAGGATCATTGACAGACTGGAAAAAGAGATCGCAGCTCAGGGACTTTCTGAGGAAGTCGGCGTGGTAAAGACCGGCTGCTTCGGCCTGTGTGCTCTGGGACCGATTATGATCGTTTATCCCGAGGGGACTTTTTACTCCATGGTGCAGGAAGATGATATCCCTGAGATCGTGGCGGAGCATCTTCTGAAAGGAAGGGTCGTGACCCGCCTGCTCTATGAAGAGACCACCAAAACAGATAAAATCACACCTCTCAATGAGACGGATTTTTATAAAAAGCAGCACCGGGTTGCCCTGCGCAACTGCGGTGTGATCAACCCGGAAGATATTGAAGAATACATAGGCACCGGAGGCTATGAGGCTCTGGGCATTGTGCTGACGGAGAAAAAGCCGGAGGATGTGATCCAGATCCTTCTGGACAGCGGCCTGAGGGGCAGAGGCGGCGCCGGGTTCCCCACCGGACTGAAGTGGAAGTTTGCGGCGGCCAACGAGGCGGATCAGAAATATGTCTGCTGTAATGCGGATGAGGGAGATCCGGGAGCATTTATGGACCGTTCCATTCTGGAGGGAGATCCCCACGCGGTGCTGGAGGCTATGGCGATCGCCGGCTATGCCATCGGGGCGTCCCAGGGGTATATCTATGTGCGCGCAGAATATCCCATTGCCGTAAAACGTCTGGAGATTGCCATTGCTCAGGCGCGGGAATACGGTCTTCTTGGGGAAAATATTTTTGAAAGCGGATTTAATTTCGATATAGAACTGAGACTCGGTGCAGGTGCATTTGTGTGCGGCGAGGAGACGGCTCTCATGACATCCATTGAAGGCAGCAGGGGAGAGCCCAGACCCCGCCCGCCGTTCCCGGCGCTGAAAGGTCTGTTTCAGAAACCGACCATATTAAATAACGTAGAAACATTTGCAAATATTCCTCAGATCATTGTAAACGGGCCGGAGTGGTTCGCTTCTATGGGAACGGAAAAGTCCAAGGGAACCAAAGTATTTGCTCTGGGTGGAAAGATCAACAATACCGGTCTGGTGGAGATCCCCATGGGTACTACACTTCGGGAGATCGTGGAAGAGATCGGCGGAGGAATTCCCGGCGGGAAGAAGTTTAAAGCGGCTCAGACCGGAGGACCGTCCGGCGGATGTATTCCGGCGGAGCATCTGGATGTGCCCATCGACTATGACAATCTGATCGCTATCGGTTCTATGATGGGATCCGGCGGTCTGATCATTATGGACGAGGACACCTGTATGGTGGACATCGCCAAGTTCTTCCTTGAGTTTACAGTAGACGAATCCTGCGGAAAATGTACGCCCTGCCGGATCGGAACAAGGCGTATGCTGGAAATCCTTGAAAAGATTACAAAAGGACAGGCGGAGATGGAAGATCTGGACCGGCTGGAAGAACTGTGCAATCACCTGAAAACCAGCTCTCTCTGCGCGCTGGGACAGACGGCCCCCAATCCCGTACTTTCAACGCTCCGGTATTTCAGAGATGAATATATTGCGCATATTGTGGATAAAAAATGTCCGGCAGGCGTCTGCAAAGATCTTCTGCATTATAAGATCGACCCGGATAAATGTAAGGGATGCACGCTCTGTGCGAGAACATGTCCGGCGGATGCGATCATCGGCAGCGTGAGAGAAGTGCATATGATTAACCCGGAGAAATGCGTAAAATGCGGCGCTTGTATGGAAAAATGCAGATTCGGCGCGATTTACAAAGAATAAATGGAGGGTAGAGAAGATGGAAAATGTCAATTTGAAAATTAACGGCTTAAATGTTACTGCTCCGGCAGGCTCTACAATCCTGGAAGCTGCACACGCGGCGGGCATCCGCATTCCTACCCTGTGCTATTTAAAAGAAATCAACGAGATCGGCGCATGCCGTATGTGTGTTGTAGAAGTAAAGGGAGCAAGAAACCTGGTGGCGGCCTGTGTCTATCCTGTCTCGGAGGGCATGGAGGTGCTGACCAATACGCAGAAACTGATCGATTCACGGAAACGGACGCTGGAACTTCTTCTGTCTGTGCATGACAAAAAATGTCTGTCCTGCGTCAGAAGCGGGCACTGTGAATTACAGGAACTCTGCCAGGAACTGGGCGTGGAGGATGAAGATCATTTTGCGGGAGAAATGCCGCACTATGAGCCCGATACCAGCGCTGTACATATGGTCAGAGACAATAACAAATGTATTCTCTGCCGCCGCTGCTCTGCGGTGTGCGAGAAGGTGCAGTCTGTAGGCGTGATCGGCCCGAACAACAGAGGATTTGCCACATTTATCGGCTCAGCATTCGGGATGGGACTGGGTGATACAAGCTGCGTGGGATGCGGTCAGTGTATTGCAGCCTGTCCGACAGGAGCCCTGTATGAGAAAGACAATACCGACGCCGTGCTGGCGGCGATCGCAGATGAGACCAAATACGTGGTCGTGCAGCCTGCCCCCTCTGTCCGTGCCGCTCTTGGTGAAGAATTCGGATACCCCATGGGAACGGATGTTGAAGGAAAGATGGCGGCCGCCCTGAGAAGGCTCGGGTTTGACAAAGTGTTTGACACAGACTTCAGTGCAGATCTCACGATTATGGAGGAAGCCAATGAATTTATCGGCCGGGTGGCAAACGGCGGGGTGCTTCCCATGATAACCTCCTGTTCCCCGGGATGGATCAAGTACTGCGAACACTATTATCCCGACCAGCTGGCCCACCTGTCCAGCTGCAAATCGCCCCAGCAGATGTTCGGCGCTGTCACGAAGACATACTATGCCGAGAAAATGGGGCTTGACCCGAAAGATATCATCTGCGTCAGCGTGATGCCCTGTACGGCCAAAAAGTTCGAGATCCAGAGAGACGATCAGGACGCCGCGGGCGTTCCAGATGTGGATATCTCTATTACAACAAGGGAGCTTGCGCGGCTCATCCGCAAGGCCGGCATCAATTTCCGCGCTTTGCCGGAGGAAGGATTTGACGACCCGCTGGGCGAGTCCACAGGAGCCGGCGTGATCTTCGGCGCCACCGGAGGAGTTATGGAAGCGGCGCTTCGCACCGCGGTGGAGACTCTGACAGGTGAAACCCTTGAAAATGTAGAATTTACAGAAGTGCGAGGCACAGACGGCATCAAGGAAGCGACATACAATGTGGCGGGAATGGATGTGAAAGTGGCTGTGGCTTCAGGCTTAAGCAACGCAAAGATGATCATGGATAAAATCCGGGCCGGTGAAGCGGATTATCATTTTGTGGAGATCATGTGCTGCCCGGGCGGATGCGTCAACGGCGGCGGCCAGCCCCAGGTTCATGCGGATGTGAGAAACTTTGAAGACGTGAAAGCGATCCGTGCGAAGGCACTGTATGATAATGATGCGGCAAAGACCCTGAGAAAGTCCCATGAAAATCCTTCTATTAAAAAACTGTATGAGGAGTATCTGGGAGAACCGGGAAGCGAGAAGGCACATCATATCCTGCATACAACATACGTGGAGAGAAGTATCAACTGACGGATTTGGATCTGTCGGGGCACGGAATTGGCAGAGCCTGCGAAAACAGGCGGTTACAAACTGTGTTGAAAAACCTATTCGAAAATACGGGGCGTGTGGTTTCGCTTCCGTTCCGCGGTTGAAGAAAAACTAAGAAACCTGACGACAGGCTAAAAGCAAAATTTACAACAGAAAACTCACATCCGTTCGGACAATTCTGTTGTAAATTTCAACGCCCGTCGTCAGGTTTCAACTTTTTTATCAACCGCTCCATAGTCAGCGAAACCGCACGCCCCGCATCTCAGATACACTCTCCACGCGGAGCATCCCGGTCAGTTTCGGACGGTTTACCTGTCAAGTTCATTTCGCCAAATCTGAATGTTCCAGTTCATCTATAAGCTGTAGAATCACGCTTTCATTTTCTTCTAGTTCCGCTGCTATTGCAGCAGGTGATTTCTGTTTTGCCAGTTTCTTTTGTATAAGATCTTTCATTTTTTTTATTTCTCCGGCTCGTTCTCCCTCGGCCAGCCCTTCCTTTTTTCCTTTCTCCCACGCGGCTTCCCGTTCCTGCCGGATATGTTTGTCCTGGTCATATTCATAAATACTCACGTTTTTCGCCTCCGCTCGGTTTCTCTCCAGAAACTCCTTCAGAATCCCCTTGTTAATGCATTCCGTAATCGCCTTTTCCACTGCCTCTGAAACGGGCAGCCTTTTTGCGTATTTTCTTACCCGGCTGGTGTACTCCGCATATTCCCACAGGGTGTGACTTGCCTGCATCAGTTCCGGGTCATCCCAGAGAGGAGGTCTGCGAGGTAAAGCAGAAAACGCAATGGGAGGTTCGGACTGTAAGTAGACTGGTGCTCATACAGGGAAAGACGGGCGTCCAAAAGAAATGACAGGTCATTTTTCATGGACATATAAATCGCATTTTCCAGGGTGTTGATCTCCAAAAGCTCCGGATCTTTATAGTTTTTTCCGCTTACTGCATTGTACAGTTCCAACAGGTTTTTCCGCTCTTCAAAAATCATCACAAAGAGTCGGGACTTGTAGAGTCGGTTTGGTTTCTTATCCATTCAGATTCCTCCTTTTTCGGTTGTAATGCCGCAGGAGGCTAATATCTCTGAAACCTCGCTGCGCTGTATTGAGTGGGAATAAAGCATTGAGATTTCATATGACATATAAATCAGAAAATCCGACACAGCAGACGCTGTAAAGATCAGAACTGCCAGAAATGTAAATGCTTTATGGATATAGTAACACAGTCTGCCTCAATTAACTACTTAGAATTACAAAAAAATTGCATTTGTGTAGGAAGGGACACCATACGGTACTTTTTGGAGAACATCAGGAAGGGAATAAGATGGATTTATGCCGGACAGAACTCTGGTTTTTGTACAACATCTTCAGCACCAGGCGTGTCTTCACCACTTACGAATTCACTTACGAATTCAAATTGACTTTTTATCTGCCCGCTGATACAATAAGAAAAATAAATATCTGCCGGCGCTTTATCACCGGGTAAAGCGCCGTTATTTAAGCATTCAGAACTTAACCGCAGGTACGGCGCTTTTTGTAATGGCGACGAGCCAAAGTCCGGGCTTGCATGAGCCCCTGGCGACCGCTTACAATTTCGGAATGTGCCTTTTGGCACTTCCGGTGATGGTGTTATAAGGTTAATTCCTGGGTGCATTTTATTTCAGGAGGGATTATGGAGATTAAGTTTTATAATGCGCTGCCGGAGGAAGCGGCGGCAATCCGCACGGAAGTGTTTATCGAGGAACAGGGGTTTAAAAACGAACTGGATGACATGGATTCTTGTGCAGAACATCTTGTTGCATTTAAAGACGATAAACCTGTCGGAACCTGCCGCTTTTTCAGGGAGGAGGACGGACAGGACGGCTATATAGTGGGAAGGATCGCCGTGAAAAAGGAATATCGCGGACAGGATATCGGCACGGAGCTGCTGAGAGCCGTTGAAAAAGCGGTGAAGGCAAAAGGGGGAAGCCGGCTCCTTCTTCATGCACAGGTCAGAGTAAAAGAATTCTATGAAAAACAGGGATATACTCCCTTTGGGGAGATTGGATCCGAAGAGGGGTGTCCGCATATCTGGATGTACAAAAATGTGGATTGAGCATGGCGGAACGGCAATAAGGTGAAATCAGGGAGGAGATACATGGACTTTGAGACAATGATCAGATCCCGGTGCCTGATCACGGATGGGGCGCTGGGAACCTACTATGGCGAGAAATATGGAGAAAGATCCCGGGCGCCTGAACTGGATAATCTGACAGAACCGCAGAGGATTGAGATGATCCACCGGGAATATATCAGAGCAGGAGCGGATATTCTCAGGACAAACAGTTTTTCGTCGAATACGCAGACTCTCTGCCCGGATCCAGACGGACGGATGACGAGAGAGGAAAGACTGGATGCTGTCTATGAGAATGTTTCTGCAGCCTGCCGGATCGCACGGTCTGCAATAGATAAGGAAAAGGCGGATTCAGAAGGAAACGGGAATACTCTGAGAGAGGTCTATATTGCCGGAGACATCGGACCGGTGCCGGAGCACGGCGAAGACGAGGGGCAAAGTGAAAATATAACCGAGGAATATAAAATGATGGCAAAGGCACATCTTGACGCGGGGATAAAGCTGATCTGGTTTGAGACATTTTCTGATTTTGAACGGATCATTGCTGTGGCTGAGTGGATCAAATCCGTCAGTGACGCTTTTATTATGGCAAGTTTCTCGGTCAATATGTTTGGATATACAAAATCCGGGATCAGCGCAAGGGAATTGATCAATACCGCGAAAGAAAGCGAATCGATCGACGGGATCGGATTTAACTGCGGGATCGGCCCGTCCCATTTGAACAGGCTGCTGAAGCGGCAGGATCTGGGCGATCTGATCGCATTTGCAGCACCGAACGCCGGATATGCGGATCGGATCGAAAACAGAAGTATTTACCGGGATAATGCGGGATATTTCTGTGAAGCGATGAACGAGACGGCGGCTTTGGGCGTGAACATAATCGGCGGCTGCTGCGGGACAAATCCATCCTACATAAAGAAACTGGCTGAGGCAGTCGGCCATCGTCCTGTTGCAAAAAGGCTGGAAGACCGCCCGGAGCAGAGAGCCGGGACAAAGATCCGTTATGACAATAATCCTTTTATAAAGAAAATCTATTCAGGAGGAAAGGCGGTCATTGCCGAGCTCGACCCGCCGTTTGACGGAAATGATAAAAAGATGACGGATGCAGCTGAAGTCCTGAAAGATGCAGGCGTTGAGATGATTACTTTTTCAGATTCCCCTATGGGGAAGATGCGCGCTTCGGCGGCGCTGTCAGCAGTGAAGATCGGAAACCAGCTTCAGATTGAAACAATGCCCCATATTGCGTGCAGGGACAGAAATGTGATCGGGCTCGGCTCGGAAATACTGGGAGCATACATGAATGGCATCCGCAATTTTTTATTTGTGACGGGAGATCCGGTTCCGTCTGACAGCAGGAATATCATTACGTCTGTATACGACTATCACTCAGTGACTCTGATGAATTATGTAAAACAGCTGAACCGGGAACATTTTTCTGAAGATCCGATCGCCTATGGCGGCGCGCTTAACTACGGAAGAAAGAATATTGATGCAGAGATCCGAAGGATGCAGAAAAAATGTGAGGCGGGAGCGTCATTTTTCCTGACCCAGCCGATTTATTCCGATGAAGATATAGATAGAATCCGTTACATAAAAAGCAGGATCGATACCAAGATCATATGTGGGATCATGCCGCTGGTCAGTTACCGGAATGCAATGTTTATGAAAAATGAAATTACGGGAATTCACGTGCCGGACGAGATCATCGCGCAGTATGACAAGAACATGAGCAGGGAGGAAGCCCAGGCTGCAGGAGTGAGGATAGCGGCGGAGACGACAGAAAAATTGTATGAGACAGCAGATGGATATTATTTTATGGTGCCGTTCAACCGGGCGTCAATGATCGCGGAGATTTTACAGAAAATAAAGCCGCAGACAACATAAGGAAGCATAGTTCAAGGAGGAGTGAACTTGCATTTCAGAGAGTTTCAGCAAGGAGTTTCTTCTGCACTGATACAAATTATCCGGGAAACGTCATGCCGGAGTTAAATATTTGGCGGTAAGTATTGAAAAAAAATATTGAAAAGATTATAATAACCGTGTTTAGGGAACTACGGAAATATTGTACTTCTTCAGAGGAGGAACTTATGATAAACGATTCATATTATGATGATTATGACTTAAAAGAAAATCTGCATTTCGATTCCAAAACAGTACACGGCGGGCTAGGCTGCGATCCGATCACAGGAGCTGTCAGCTTCCCTATTTTCCAGACGGCCACGTTCCGCCACCGGGATTTTCAGATATCCACAGGATATGACTACACGAGGCTTCAGAACCCTACAAGGCAGGAACTGGAGCGCACCATGGCTATCCTGGAGGAAGGCCTGGAAGGGTTCGCATTTTCAAGCGGACAGGCAGCAAATATGTCTGTATTTGGAATACTTAAACCAGGAGATCACGTGATGATGTCTGATGACATTTACGGCGGTACTTACCGTATGTGTGAGGATGTATTCAGCGCGGCGGGATGTGAGTTTACGTATCTTGATATGGCGGATATGGATCAGGTGGAAGCCGCTCTTCGTCCGAATACGAAGATGCTCTATATTGAGACGCCTACCAATCCGATGATGAAAGTGGCCGATATCGCCCTTCTTGCACAGTTTGCAAAAAAACACGGACTGCTTTTTGTGGTGGATAATACTTTTATGACGCCTTATTTCCAGAGACCGCTCACTCTCGGAGCGGACATTGTGGTACACAGTGGGACTAAATATCTCTGCGGCCATAACGACGTGATCGCCGGCATTGTTGTTGTCAACAGTCCCGAGCTGGCGGAACATTTTCGTCTGCAGTTAAAAACGCGGGGAAATGGTCTTGCGCCGTTTGATTCCTGGCTGATACTGCGCGGACTTAAGACGCTGTCTCTGCGCATGAGAAAGCACGATGAAAACGCACAGAAGGTCGCTCACTGGCTGCGCGGCCACGAAAAGGTGAAAAAGGTATACTATGTGGGATTTGAGGATCATCCCGGGTACGAAGTTAACAGAAAGCAGAGCGCCGGGTTCGGCGGCATGATCTCCTTTACGCTGGACAGACCGGAAACGGTTCGGAAGCTGCTCTCTGGAGTAAATATGATCTTATTCGCCGAGAGTCTTGGGGGAACGGAGACTCTGATCACTTATCCTCTGACACAGACGCATGAATCCATCCCGGCTGATATCAGAGAGAAACTAGGCATCAACGAGTGTTTTGTGCGCATTTCTGTGGGTATTGAGCACGTGGACGATATCATTGCAGATCTGGAACAGGCTCTGGCCTGAGGAGGAAAGATGAAAGTACCATTTACAAAAATGCAGGCTTATGGGAATGACTATATCTATATAAATACCATTGCCCATCCGGTGGAAGATCCGGGCCTGCTTTCAAAGAAAATATCAGACCGGCATTTTGGCGTGGGTTCTGACGGACTGGTTCTTATCTGTGCGTCAGAAATCTGTGATTTCCGTATGCGTATATTCAACCCTGACGGCACAGAGGCTGAGATGTGTGGAAATGCCCTGCGGAGTACGGCAAAATATGTCTATACTTACGGGCTGACAGAGAAAAAAGAATTCACGATCGAGACACTTGGAGGCATTAAGCGTCTGGAGCTTACTGTGACTGACAAAGAGGTGACGGATATCCGGGCTCATATCGGGAACCCGGTTTTTGAGCCTGCCAGTATACCGGTGCTTACAGACGGTGACAGGTTCCTGGAGCAGCCTGTACAGGCGGGAGACCGGACTTTTACTGCATCGTCCCTTTCCTGGGGCAATCCCCATACGGTTATTTTTGTAGAGGATGTGGACGCTGTCGATCTGGAAACATACGGCCCTCTGCTTGAACATGCATCGTGCTTCCCAAGACGGACCAATGTAACGTTTGCCCAGGTCGTGGATCCGGAGCATATCCGCATCCGGGAATGGGAGAGAGGAACCGGGGAAACATTGGGATGCGGAACCGGATGCTGTACGGCTGTGGTGATCGGAGCGCTGCTTGGCAGATGTGCGTCTGCTGTGGAAGTGACGCAGCCGGGAGGCGTGCTGAAAGTAGAGCAGCACGAAGACGGTTCTGTGTCCATGCAGGGTCCGTCCTATATTGTTTTCCAGGGAGAATACGAGTATGAAGCTTAAGCAATTACTGGCCGATGTAGAGTATACGCAGATACACTGGCCGGAGACAGAAGATTTTGATATAGAGATCACAGCGGTTACCAGCGACTCCAGAGAGGCGGCGCCGGGCGCGCTGTTCGTGTGTATCAAAGGATTTCTGGCCGACGGGCATGATTATATTGAGAAGGCGGCGCAGGCAGGGGCGTTTGTTTTTATCGTGGAGCATATGCCTGAGAAGCCTGTGGATGCAGTCCTGATACAGGTGGAGGATTCCAGGGAAGCCATGGCGCATATTTGCGCGGCCTGGTTCGGACATCCGGCTGACCGTATGGTCATGATCGGCCTGACCGGGACAAAGGGAAAAACGACTACGGCCCATATGGTAAAAAAAATCCTTGAGGAATCCGGAAAAAAGACAGGAATGATCGGGACCATCGGCGCATATATCGGGACGGAAAAGATTCCTACCAAAAATACCACTCCGGGACCCTATGAACTGCAGAAGATCCTTTCCCATATGGAGAAAGAGGGATGTACTCATGTGGTGATGGAAGTCTCATCCCAGGGGCTGAAGCAGCACCGCACCACCGGCATTACTTTCCGGTACGGTGTTTACCTGAATATTTCCCCCGATCATATCGGTGCAGGGGAACATGCGGATTTCGAGGAATATCTGGCATGTAAGAAGCTGCTGTTCAGACAGACGCAGTGTGCAGTTGTGAATTTGGAGGACAGCCATGCGGAAGAGTTTTTAGCGCTTTCTGACAATAAAATTACGTTTTCTCTTGACAGGGAAAGCGACTATCGGGCAGCAGACATTCAAAATATCTGGGAACCGGGATTTCTGGGAGTGTCTTTCCAGCTTCTCGGAAGAGACAACGGCAGGATGCTTCTGAACATGCCGGGTGAATTTAATGTGGAAAATGCAATGGCGGCTATCTGCATTGCCCGTGAGGAAGGGATTGACATGGATACGATCCGTTCCGCTCTGAAGAAAGTCTTTGTGAAGGGGCGTACCCAGCTTATACAGGATGCGGCTCACTTTACGACCTTTATTATTGATTATGCGCACAATGCCCTCAGTATGGAGAGCCTGCTGCATATGCTGAAAAATTATCATCCGAAACGGCTTATCTGCCTGTTTGGCGGCGGCGGAAATAAGCCGCGCCAGAGACGCTTTGATATGGGAGAAGCTGCCGGAAAATATGCGGATCTGACGATCCTGACTATGGATAATCCCAGATATGAGGATATGGATGAAATAAACAAGGATATTATCCGGGGGCTTGACGTACACGGAGGAGCCTACCAGGTCATTCCTGACAGGAAGGAAGCGATCCACTATCTGATCGACCATTGCGGAAAAGACGATATTGTGGCGCTGATCGGAAAAGGTCACGAGGAATATCAGGAAGTCCGGGGAGTAAAATATCCGTTTTCCGAGGAAAAGATAGTCCGGGAATATCTGCAGACAAAATAACAAATATCCGATATAATAAATACAACGTGTAGCATTTAACTGCGTAAAACCAGTTCAAGTGCTGCACGTTTTTCTGATATAAGAATATTTGGCAGAAGAGAAGCCCCTTAACTACTTTCCGAGAACTCCGGCTCTATGGTACAATAATTGCACAAAGCTCGATTCGGACCGCTGGAGCGATCCGTCCTGCTGCGCAGGAATTATACCGGGAGCTGCGGTTTGATAATCGGAAAGAAAAGGAGGATATGCCAAGATGAAAGTCATAGACTTTAAAGACGCAAAATGCCGTCACTGTTATAAGTGTGTCCGCCACTGCGCCGTAAAGGCCATTACTGTCAGAGACGAACAGGCCCGTATCATGGTTGATCACTGCATCAACTGCGGCAGGTGCCTGGAAGTCTGTCCCCAGAACGCCAAGACATTTGCCAGCGACCTGGACCGGGTAAAGGGATTTCTGAGACAGGGCGTTAAGACGGTAGTTTCTATCGCGCCGTCCTATGCAGGCGTGCTGGATTTTGAAACGCCGGGCCAGGTTGTGGACGCCCTGGAACGGCTGGGATTTGCAGAAGTGAGGGAAACGGCTGAGGGAGCGGCCCTTGTGACCAATGAGTACAAGAAACTGGTGCGGCAGGGGGGGATGACCAATATTATTACTACATGCTGTCCCAGTGTAAACGACCTGATCGAAAAATATTATCCTGACTGTGCAAAACTCATGGCTCCTGTTGTTTCTCCTATGATCGCTCACGGGCGCTACATCAAAAAGATTTACGGCCCGGAGGTAAAAGTCGTATTTTTAGGTCCCTGCATTGCCAAGAAGCAGGAGGCTGCCGGAGATGAGAGAGTAGCCGGAGCGATCGACGGTATTCTTACCTTTGAAGAACTGGCAGACTGGCTGAAAGAAGCGGGTATTGACATTCACGCCTGTAAAGATAAGCCTGTAGGCAATCCGGATCCGGAGATCAACCGGCTGTATCCGGTCAGCGGAGGCGTCATCCAGTCAGTGATAACAGAGGAAGAGGCAGACAGCTATCACAAGGTGTTTGTGGACGGTCTTGAAAACTGTATGGAAATGCTGGAGTGCCTGAGAAAGGGGGAACTGGATCACTGCTTTATTGAAGCAAATGTATGTGAGGGCGGCTGTGCAAAGGGTCCCGCATCTGCTCACTGGAATACGTCTTATGTAAAGACAAAGGTGAAAATTGAAAAGGGCGTATCTTACAAGGCTGCCAGAAACCTGCCGGACATGAGCGGAGCAGAGATGGCAAAGAAATTCGGAGAACGGAGCATTTCAGATCCAATGCCTTCTGAGGAGCAGATCACCCGGATCCTGCGCTCCACCGGGAAATATTCTCCCGCCGATGAACTGAACTGCGGCGCCTGCGGATATTCCACCTGCCGGGAAAAAGCTGTGGCTGTCTTCCAGGGAAAAGCAGAGTTGTCCATGTGCATGCCCTATGCTCTGACAAAAGCAGAGTCCATGTCCAACGTGGTGCTGGATGCAACACCGAATATGATCTTTGTCATTGGAAATGATATGAAGATCCTGGACTGTAACCGGAAAGGACAGGATCTGCTGGGGGTAGGCCGTGAAGAGGCAGTGCAGCGGTACATATTTGAATTTATCGAGACAGGAGATATTGAGGGAGCGCTCCTGACCAGGGAGTCTGTCCTGAACAAAAAAGTAAAGCTCGAAAACGGCCGGATAACTGCGGAAGAGAGCATTGTATATATCGAAAATCTGGATGCAGTCCTTGTTATGTTCCGGGATGTGACAAGGGAGGAAAAGATGAAAGAACAGCACTATAATCTTAAAGTTGAGACCGTAGAGATGGCTCAGAAGGTCATAGAGAAACAGATGATGGTGGCTCAGGAGATCGCGGGGCTTCTTGGCGAGACGACGGCGGAGACAAAGGTGACTCTGACAAAACTCCGCGACTCCATCCTGAACGAGGAGGATCAGGCCTATGAGTGTTAGCATAGACGTGGCCTGGAGAAGCCTGAACAAATATCAGGAGGAACTGTGCGGAGATAAAGTTGAGATCGTGAAAACCGGTGATTCGGATATTGTGATCCTGGCCGACGGTATGGGCAGCGGAGTAAAGGCAAATATTCTCGCCACACTGACGTCAAAGATCCTGGGTACGATGCTGAACGAGGGGGCTGCTATCGAATCCTGCGTGGAGACCATCGCCAGGACGCTCCCCATCTGCAAAGTGCGGAAAGTCGCTTATGCTACTTTTTCCATTCTCCAGATCTTTCACAGCGGACAGGCCTATCTGGCCGAATTTGACAATCCTTCCTGTGTGTTCATCCGGGATGGAAAAATCGTGGATTATCCCTATGAGGTCCGGGAGATCGAAGGGAAGAAGATACATGAATGCCGCTTCCGGGTAAAGAAAAACGACTGCTTTGTGCTGGTGAGCGACGGAGTGATCTACGCCGGGGCCGGTTCGATCCTGAATATGCAGGGGTGGACATGGGAGGCTGTGGCTGAGTATACGCTCAAATGTACGAGGCAGACGATGTCCGCCTCCCGTCTAGCGGTTCTGTTAAGTCAGGCCTGTGACGAGCTGTATGAAGAAAAGCCGGGAGACGACACGACGGTTGCAGTCGCCCGGGTGATCGAGCGCCGGATCGTCAGCCTCTTTACCGGACCGCCAAAGGATAAGAAAGACGATGAGCGGCTGATACATGATTTTATGCATTCTGAAGGGAAAAAGGTCATTGCCGGCGGGACCAGCTCCAACATAGCTGCGCGTATTCTGGGGAAAGAGATCATAACCCAGGCGGACAGCTGCAGCCCCGACGTGCCACCCATGGCTTCGATCGAGGGGATCGATCTGGTGACAGAAGGCGTGCTTACTCTCGGCGGATGCTTAAAACTGCTGAACAAATATGTGAGCGGGGAGTTTGACGCAGAATTTTTCGACGAGCTGGATGCGGACAACGGGGCGTCCCGTCTGGCACGTCTCCTGATCGAGGAATGTACGGAACTGAATCTGTTCGTCGGCACAGCGGTGAATGATGCGCACAAAAATTCCGAACTTAGCTTTGAACTGAGCATGAGAATGAATATAGTAGATCAGCTTGTCCGCACAGCGGAAAAGATGGGGAAAAATGTCACGGTAAAGTATTACTGATATAAGCCGGAGGCAATATACAGCGGAGATTACGGTGTGGAATCTCTGCTGTATATTGTCAGGTGAGTTTACAGAAGTTCTTCAAATGTGTCGTAAAAGGTTGGATAAGAGACATCCACACACTTGCTGTCAAGGATATGGGTGCGGCCTTCTGCTGCCAGAGCAGCAATGCTGAATGCCATGGCGATCCGATGATCCAGAAGAGTGTGTATAGAAGCGCCTTTCAGCCTGCCGCCGTTGATGATCATGCCGTCGGGAGCAGGCGTAATGTCGCAGCCCATTGCCTTCAGGTTATCTGTGACAGTTTCAATACGGTCAGTTTCCTTCACTTTCAGTTCCGCTGCATCACGGATGATGGTTGTGCCCTCTGCTACGGCAGCCATGACTGCGATGATGGGAATCTCATCAATGAGAGCGGGGATGATATCTCCTTCGATGACAGTACCGTGTAGACGGCTTGTTTTCACCGTGATGTCAGCGATTTTCTCACCGCCTTCAGTCCGTTCGTTGCTGAGTTCGATCTGGGCCCCCATATCTTCGCATACCTTCAGCATACCGGCACGGGTAGGATTGATGCCCACATTGGTAATCCGGATCTCCGAGTCCGGCACGATCAATCCTGCGGCAATAAAGTAGGCTGCAGAAGAAATGTCCCCGGGCACAGTGATTTTCTGGCCGTGCAGTTCCCCGCAGGGGCGGATGACCGCTGTGGTCCTGGAACAGTCCAGATTGTGGACAGAACGGATATCTGCTCCGAATTCTTTCAGCATCAGCTCCGTGTGGTTTCGGGAAAGGCCGGGTTCTGTCACCGATGTCTCCCCGTCGGCATAAAGCCCCGCAAGTAAAATGCATGATTTTACCTGTGCGCTCGACACAGGTGAATCGTAGTGTATGCCATGAAGCCGGGAAGGAGTGATACAGAGCGGCGCACATCCGTTGCCAAGAATGCTGGTGATGTCTGCCCCCATCTGTGTCAGGGGATCTATGATCCGTTTCATGGGGCGGGAATTCAGTGACTCATCCCCGGAAAGTCTTGACTCAAAGGGCTGTCCCGCCAGGATGCCTGAGAGCAGGCGGGTTGTGGTGCCGCTGTTTCCCACATCCAGGATGTGAGATGGGGCGGAAAGGCCGTGAAGTCCTTTTCCGTGGACAGTGACTGTGGATCCCTCCTGCCGGATATCAATGCCGAGAGCCCGGAAACAGCGTATAGTAGCCAGGCAGTCCGCACCCGGGAGAAAATTGTGGATTTCCGTCGTGCCTTCCGCAATGGAGCCGAACATAATACACCTGTGGGAGATCGATTTGTCCCCCGGAACGGAAACGGTTCCTTTCAGTCCTGTAATACCGCATAATTCCATAGTGATTTGCTTCCTTTCTTTTATCTGCTATTTATCTGCCCTTGTATGGAAAGGGTACGGTTCATACAATATCTTATACTTCGTATACAATATACCGGTATTTCTGGAGCAATGCCGCTGCTTTTGTGCAGGAAGCTTCCTGATAAAATTCGATACGGAGCACTCCCTCCTCAAATTCACGGTTGTGTACAATTCCGATATTTTTGATATTGATGTTGTTGCTGGCCAGAATTGTGGCAATGGTCGCGATCCCTCCTGCCTCGTCTATGATATCGCAGTAAAGAGCGAACTGTTTTTTGATGGGGCCGGCAGAACTGTTTGGCATGGAGTCTCTGTAATCCCGTGACGATTCAAAGAGAGAGTAAAGAGCAGTCTCGTTTCCTGCATCGACGGAAATCTTTGCCTTTTGCAGAGATTCAATGTAATTGCCCAGTATGCGGGAAATGTTGTCTTTGTTCTTCAGGCACACCTGCTGCCACATTACCGGGGAGGAAGAAGCGATGCGTGTGATATCTTTAAATCCTCCGGCGGCCAGAGCTTTCATCAGTTCATCCTCTGTATCTGTATCATGGACAAAATTAACCAGTGTAGCCGCGATAATATGAGGCAGATGACTGATCGTGCCGGTAATAAAATCGTGTTCCCGGTAGTCCAGAACGATCGGGAGCGCCTTCAGAGACCTGATAAAGCTTTTGTATGTTTCGACCTTTTCCCTGCCCACCTTTGCAGATGGGGTCAGAATGTAATATGCATTTTCGATCAGATGCGCCTTTGCATTGCTGAAGCCGCTTTTCTCAGAACCGGCCATGGGATGTCCGCCGATAAAGTTCTCTTCCAGATCAAGGGCGATAACCTCCTCATGGATGGATGTTTTGACGCTTCCCACATCCGTCAGGATACAGTCTTTCCCGGCCAGATCTTTTAACTGTGCCAGATACGCCGCATTATATGCGACAGGTGTGCACAGAAAGATGTAGCTGCAGCCGCGGAAATTTTCGTCAATAGAAGAGCAGGCAGTGTGAATGGTCCCTTCCTGTACCGCCAGGGCCAGAGTCTCCCGGTTTTTATCAAAGGCGGCAATTTCACAGTCGGGATAGTACCGGCGGACCGCTTTTGCGATGGAACCGCCGATCAGTCCCAGTCCTACAAATCCTATTTTTTTGTATTCCATAATATTTTTAAAGTCCTTTCAAACAGATGTAACGGTCCGGGAATGCCGGACTGCCGCTGGCAGGCCGGATCCCGGCACAGATAAGGATATTTTATCACTTTGCATTGTAAAAGTAAACAAAAGCAATACTTATGTGAAAAGTTCATAAAAGAGTTGTAATCACGACAGAATTTTAGTACAATATACCCATGATGTGTGCGCCGGCAGAACAGGCTGGTGTGCAGAATAACTACATTCAAGGAGGCAGCAGCATGAAGGTTTACAGAACAGACGAAATCAGAAACGTAGTATTGCTTGGACACGGCGGAAGCGGCAAGACAAGTCTTGTGGAGGCAATGCTGTATGTATCAGGCGCCACAAGCCGTATGGGTAAAGTTTCCGATTCCAGTACGGTCAGCGATTTTGATAAAGAGGAGCAGAAACGAGGATTTTCCATCAGCACGAGCCTGATTCCCATCGAGTGGGAGAAAGCGAAGATCAACATCCTTGACACACCGGGATATTTTGACTTTGTCGGTGAGGTAGAGGAGGCTGTCAGCGCTGCGGACGCTGCAGTTATCGTGGTATCCGGAAAGGCCGGAGTGCAGGTTGGAACAGAAAAGGCATGGGAACTCTGTGACAAATATAATCTTCCCCGCATGATCTATGTGACGGAGATGGATGTGGACGACGCAAGCTTCCGCCAGGTAGTAGAAGATCTCACCGCAAAATACGGAAAGAAGATCGCGCCGCATTTCCAGCCCATCCGTGAGAATGAGAAGCTTGTCGGCTATATCAACGTGATCAAAAACGCAGGGCGCAGATACACCGGCATCGGCCAGAGGGAAGAATGCGAGATCCCGGATTACTGCAGGCCAAACCTTGAGATTTTGAGAGACTCCCTTATGGAGGCTGTCGCTGAGACGAGCGAAGAGTTTATGGAACGGTATTTCAACGGGGAGGAGTTCTCAGTGGAAGAGATCCGTTCAGCTATGCGTACGGAAGTTATGGACGGAGATATCGTGCCGGTAGCTATGGGCTCCAACATTCAGGCCCAGGGAGTTGCGAATCTTCTGTCAGATATTGTAAGGTTCTTCCCCAGCCCGGACAAGAGGACCTGCGCGGGCATCAACCGCACGACCAACGATATCTTTGAAGGAAATTATGACTTTTCTAAGGCAAAGACAGCGTATGTATTTAAGACTATGGTGGATCCGTTTATCGGAAAATATTCCTTTGTAAAGGTATGCTCAGGCGTGCTTAAAGGCGACGATATCCTTTACAATGCAGATACGGATTCCGAGGAGAAGCCGGGCAAGATCTACACCATGTGCGGCAATAAACCTTCTGAGGTGCCGGAGCTCTTTGCAGGCGACATCGGAGCCATTGCGAAGCTGGCCAATACACGCACCGGAGATACCCTTTCCACGAAGTCTGCTCAGGTGACCTATGCGAAGACAGACTTTTCCATTCCGTATACATATATGAAATACAGTGTAAAAAATAAAGGGGACGAGGATAAGGTGTCTCAGGCGCTGGCAAGAATGACGGCCGAAGACGTAACGCTCAAGGCAGTGAACGACAGTGAAAACAGACAGACCCTTCTCTATGGCATGGGAGATCAGCATCTGGAGATCGTTGCCAGCAAGCTGGCGGCCAGATATAAAGTGGAGATCAAACTTGAGACTCCGAAGGTTGCATTCCGGGAGACGATCCGCAAGAATTCTGATGTGGATACAAAATATAAGAAGCAGTCCGGCGGACACGGGCAGTACGGTCATGTCAAGATGAGATTCGAGCCGTCAGGCGATCTTGAGACTCCGTTCGTATTTGAAGAATGCGTTGTAGGAGGCGCAGTTCCGAAGAACTATTTCCCGGCAGTGGAAAAGGGACTTCAGGAATCTGTACTGAAAGGCCCCCTTGCCGGATATCCGGTCGTAGGCGTCAAGGCTACGTTATATGACGGCTCCTATCATCCGGTGGACTCCTCTGAGATGGCGTTTAAGACAGCTACGATCCAGGCGTTTAAGAAAGGATTTATGGAGGCTTCGCCGGTCCTTCTGGAGCCGATCGCATCCCTGAAGGTGACAGTGCCGGATGATTATACCGGGGATGTTATGGGGGATCTGAATAAGAGGCGCGGACGTGTGCTCGGCATGAATCCGGTGGCAGGCGGAAAGCAGGTTATCGAGGCGGATATTCCGATGACAGGGCTGTTCGGCTATTGTACAGTGCTCCGTTCCATGACAGGAGGCCGGGGAACTTATGAATATGAGTTCGCAAGATATGAGCAGGCTCCGTCAGACGTACAGGAGAGAGAAATCGCAGCGAAAGCGGCAGAAGAGTAAAATGGATATGCTGGGTGCACAGATATACCGATATTCTGGAAACAGATCATAAAACAGACGGTACCGGAGCAAACCAGATAAAAAATGTCAGCAGAATAAAGGCTGTGCCAGGGCATAAAGATATCTGTCCGGCACAGCCTTTGTTTCCCCGCACACACCGGCGCCAGCTTTTGTTAAGAAAGAACCGTTTATATTGTACTTTATTGTTAAAGGTGCTATAATTGCTCTGCTGTACGAGTTATATAAACACTTATTGAGGAAAAAGAAATGAAAATAGTGATTATCGGCGATGGAAAAGTAGGATATAAGCTTGCAAAGCAGCTTTCTGTCGAAAATTATAATGTGGTGTTGATCGATAGTAATGAGAAAAAACTCCGATTTGCCATTGATCGTCTTGATATTTCCTGTGTGACAGGAGACGGGGCGGATGCAGAAGTACAGAGACAGGCGGACGTACCTCATGCGGATCTTGTGATTGCGTGTACATCTGCAGATGAATGCAACATGCTGAGCTGTCTGATCGCAAAGCGGCTGGGGGCGCGGCATACGATCGCGCGTGTCAGGAATCCTGTTTATTACGGACAGATCGGACTGCTCAAAGAAGATCTCCATCTGAGCATGGCGGTAAATCCGGAATTGATCGTGGCGGATGAAATAAACAGGCTGCTGCTTTTCCCGGATGCCAGCAAGATTGAGACGTTTGTAAAAGGAAAAGTGGAGCTGATCGAGTTTCCGGTTTGTGAACAGAGCCGCCTTGTGGGAAAATCACTGGCCGAGATGTATGACCGTTTTCAAATTCAGGTGCTGGTGTGCGCTGTGGAGCATGGGGATGAAGTGATCATCCCGGACGGGTATTATGTGCTCCGGGCAGGAGACAGGCTTCATATTGCAGCGTCCCACACGGAAATCGAACGGTTCTTTAAAATACATGGCAACCATAAATCAAAGATCAGGAAAGTAATTATCTGCGGCGGGGGAAGGGTGGCATACTATCTCTCCAAACAGTTGTGCGCCCTGGGAATGCAGGTGAAGATCATTGAAAGGGATGAAGCCCGCTGTGAGGAACTGTGTGAGCTGCTCCCCAAAGCTGTTATTATACACGGAGATGCCACAGACCATGACCTCCTGATCGAGGAAGGCGCCGAGGATGCAGATGCTTTTGTGGCGCTGACAGGAATGGATGAAGAGAATATTATTGTCTCACTTTTTGCGAAAAATCAGGGGATTGGGAAGATCGTCGCAAAGATCAATGAGGACAGGCGTGCGCGGATCATAGAGGATTTCGGCATTGACAGTATCGTCTCGGCAAAGACGGCCACAGCGGACGCGATTTTGAGCTACGTAAGGGCGAGAAAGAATTCTCAGGGCAGCGCCAATGTGGAAACCATGTATCAGCTTGTGGATGATAAGATCGAAGCGCTTGAATTCATTGTTAAGTCGGAAACCCGGTATACAGGCATACCGCTGAAAAATCTGCAGCTTAAGTCTAATAACCTGATCGCGTGCATTGCCAGAAGAGGACGGATCATCATACCGAACGGCGATGACTGCATTGAGGTGGGAGACAGCGTGATCGTCGTTACAATGGAGCGGCACATTGAGGACATTGCCGATATTTTAATGTAGGTGAGGCGGAAAGATAATGAATAAGAAAATGATCATATACATACTGGGGAAAATGCTGGGCGTCGAGGGCGCCCTGCTTTTAATCCCTGCCCTTGTTTCTCTGATATACGGGGAAAAAACAGGGATAAGCTTCTTGATCATATCTGCGGTCCTCGGCGTGTTTTTCCTGATCTTCGGACGAAAAAAACCGCAGAACAGCAGGATATACGGAAAAGAGGGGTTTGCCATTGTGGGGCTGGCCTGGATCTTATGGTCTCTGTTCGGCGCCCTGCCGTTTGTCATATCAGGGTCTATCCCGAATTATGTGGATGCGTTTTTTGAGACCGTGTCCGGGTTTACGACGACCGGATCGACAATCCTTCAGGAAATCGAGTCCCTGCCCAAGGGCATTAATTTCTGGCGGTGTTTTACCCACTGGATCGGAGGCATGGGCGTGCTTGTATTTGTTATGATGGTCACATCTCTGGGCGACGAAAACGCCATGCCGCTTATGCGTGCAGAAGTTCCGGGACCGGAGGCGGATAAGCTTGTGCCAAAGGCGAGAAGCACGGCAAAGCTCCTCTATCAGATGTATTTTGTGCTGACGGCGGTTGAGGTCATCCTGCTGATGTTTGGCGGCATGAATCTGTATGACGCGATCGTCCACTCCTTCAGCACTGCGGGCACAGGAGGATTTTCCAACCGGAACACCAGCGTTGCTTTTTACGACAGCGCATATATCGACGGTGTGATCACAGTGTTTATGATCCTGTTCGGGATAAACTTTAATCTGTACTTCCTCCTTTTGCTTAAGAACTGGAAGAGCGTGCTGAAAAATGAAGAACTGAGAGCTTATCTGGGGATCATAGCCGCGGCGATCGCGGTGATCACGATAAATATCGTGAACATATATGAGAATGTATTTCACGCGTTCCGCTATGCCTCCTTCCAGGTGGCTTCGGTCATTACTACAACGGGATTTTACACAGCAGATTTCGAACTGTGGCCTGAACTGTCAAAAGCGGTGCTGCTGACCATTATGTTTATCGGCGCCTGCGCCGGTTCCACGGGGGGAGGCATTAAAGTATGCCGCTTTGTGATCTTGTGCAAATCCATCCGTCAGGAGATCAGGAAAATCCTTCATCCGAATGTGGTCACAATGGTGAAGATCAACGGGAAAAAGGTCAGTAATGATACGATGAGAGGAATTAATACATTTTTTGCTGCATATATCTTCATACTGGTTATATCAGTATTGATCGTATCTGTAGATAATTTCGATTTTGCCACATCATTCAGCGGTGTTCTGACAACAATAAATAATGTGGGTCCCGGCATTTCCAAAGTGGGGCCGGTGGAAAATTTTCATATGTTCTCTCCGCTGTCCAAACTGGTATTCAGCTTTGATATGCTGGTGGGAAGACTGGAAATTTTCCCGTATCTTCTGCTCCTGTCTCCGGATCTGTGGAGAAGAAGGTTTTAACCGGTTTGGCATTCAGACATTAGGTATTTGTGAAAGGAAAAAACTATGAAAAACGTAAAGAAAAGGATACTGACAGCGGCAGTGCTCCTCTGTGCTCTTGGAATTTATTATTATGTGGCTCTTCCGGCCATCAGTATTCATTCTATGGATTTCTGGATCTTTCTGATAGTGGCGGTCCTGCTCTTTGCCGTAGGATGGGGAATATCTTTCGCCAGAAAGGAACATCTGACATATTATGAACTGAAGAAACTCAAAAATTCCAGGACTCTCAAATGGGTATTGGCGCTGCTGGTGCTTCTTGTGGCTGTTTTTCTGATCGGACTGCTCTTGTCGTCTCCTGTGGTAAATGCGAAGAAATACCAGCAGCTTATGAAAGTGGAGACAGGAGAGTTTACGGCTGACATTGAGGAACTGTCTTTTGACCAGATCCCGCTTCTTGACCGTGATTCGGCCACGCTTCTGGGAAACAGGAAGATGGGGAGCATGGTCGATATGGTGTCTCAGTTTGAAGTGGATGAACTGTATTCACAGATCAACTACCAGGACCGGCCTGTCCGGGTGTCGCCCCTGAAATATGCGGACATTATCAAGTGGCTCAACAACAATGATGAAGGGATCCCCGCTTATATCAAGATTGACATGACGACGCAGAATACTGAACTTGTCAAGCTTGACAAGGGAATGAAGTACACCACCAGCGATCATTTTAACAGGAATATTTACCGGCATCTGAGATTCAGATACCCGACGTATATTTTCAATGATCTGAGCTTCGAAGTGGACGAAGAAGGAACGCCCTATTGGATCTGTCCTGTGAAGAAATTTAATATCGGCCTGTTTGGCGGTGAAACCATTGGCCGGGTGGTGCTCTGCAACGCAATAACCGGCGAGACGGAAGACTATGCCATAGAAGACGCGCCCCAGTGGATCGACAGGGCATATTCAGCGGATATGCTGGTGGAACTTTATGACTATTACGGCAGCCTGAAACACGGGTTTATCAACAGTGTGCTGGGCCAGAAGGATTGCCTGAAGACGACGGATGGCTACAATTATCTTGCCATTGACGACGACGTGTGGGTGTATACCGGAGTTACGTCTATCACGGGAGATCAGTCCAATGTAGGCTTTGTACTGATGAACCAGAGGACCATGGAAACGAAGTTCTATGAGGTAGAAGGCGCTACGGAAGACTCGGCTATGTCTTCGGCGGAAGGGCAGGTCCAGAATCTGAAATATACGGCGACATTCCCGCTGCTTTTGAATATTTCAGGAGAGCCAACATATTTTATTGCCTTGAAAGACGACGCGGGACTGGTAAAGATGTATGCTATGGTAAACGTGCAGAAGTACCAGATCGTGGCGGTGGGAGATACAGTAAGCGAGTGTGAGGCGGCTTACACGGATCTGATGTATGAAAACGGCATCAGTGAAGTTCAGGAGGATGACAGGGAAATTCTGACGATCAAAGCTCCGATCACAAAGATCGCTCAGAGTGTTGTGGACGGAAACTCCCACTATTACATTATGGTGGAAGGATCTGATGATATTTTTGACATACCTGTGACAGACTTTATAGATATTATCCGCTATAATGCAGGCGATGAGGTGACGATCGAATATCGGGAGGGCGAGCAGACAAACACTGTACTGTCTCTGAACGGGGTGGAGAAGCCTCAAAATAAAGACGATAAAGATCAGACCGCGGCAGACGGAGTTTAAAAAAGGTGCATCATTTACACGGATTTCCGGTAAATGATGCACCTTTTTATTTTTAAATTCAGCTGATCACATTGTAATCAGAAGAATCTATATTCTGAATATCGTTTTTGTCAGCCCCGATGCTGAGGTAGAAATCGATATTGTTTTCGCTGGAAATCTTATTTATTTTCTGGAGGAAAACTGGAAGGCTCTCCAGTGTGATGTTGGCCTGTTTCAGAACGCTGTCGATAAAAACAGTCTCGATATCGTGATTGCCGGCTACCATACCGTACAGGAAGCCTACGAATTCTTCAAGCGTCAGAATATCTGGATAATCAGCCATACGGATCGCACGGATATTAAAATCTACCGTGTATGTATCTTTATGGCTTTTTTTGATGAATACTACGTTTCCATTGGAAGTTTTCACCTTTTCGTTTGCAAGATCAATCATTTGCTGTGTTTTTCCGCTGCCTCTCGGGCCTGTTATTAAATTTACCATGGCGAATCTCTCCTTTATGTATGTATTGTTTGAGACTTTTCACCTCTCAAATGTCTAAAATCATTATACACTAAAGCTATCTGACGAACAACTAAAAAAAGGATAAAAAAGCAAAATGTTGGCGAAAATAGTTTGGGGGCAGTGACACAAAAATTTTTTCCATAATCTCTGCATATTCAGCTTCTAAGGAATAGTACATAAATGAGAGAAGTTCTCAAAAATAGGTTGAAATGATCGTGTCTATATGATAATATTTATTAAAATGAAAATAATTCTCAAAATATAGGAGGGATTATGCCGAAGGAGATTTTATCTTATTATCTGAAAAACAGGGATAGTCAGATCCGACTGGGATTTCAGATCGCCCTGCAGTGTGCGCCTTTTTTGAAGCGGCTTAAGGTGTCATGTGTGATCACAATGGATGCCGGCCTGTACGGCACACTGGAAAAAATTTTTCGGGGTATGGACATTGCCTGGCACTGCCTTTCGCAGTCAGAAGGAAAATGTCTGATTCTTTTCTACCGCCCCCTCCAGATGGAGGAGTACCTGAGTGAGGGGAAAGTCCGCGCCTTGCTGCGTGAGTATGGCTACGGCGGTATGGATCTGGAGGAAATGCTGGACCGGCTGTCCGGGCGGATTCGGGCCTTTTCCGGGAAAGGGATGGGATTTCCGCATGAAATCGGCGCTTTCCTTGGATATCCTGTCGAAGATGTAAGAGGGTTCATTGAAAACGAAGGACAGAAATATCTGATGATCGGATACTGGAAGGTATACAATGATCTGGCCTGTGCGAGAGTGACTTTCA
The DNA here is from genome assembly GCA_019115385.1 of Candidatus Mediterraneibacter avicola. GTDB lineage: Bacteria > Bacillota > Clostridia > Lachnospirales > Lachnospiraceae > Mediterraneibacter > Mediterraneibacter avicola. The sequence continues at coordinate 33,925 of DXDR01000042.1, forward strand.
AAGAATACGACCGTGCAAAAAACTGTGCGGTAAATGAATTTTTAATCGGGAAGAGCATTCGGGAAATTGCTCTTTAACCAGAAATAAAGGAAGAAACATATTTTACCTGCATCACAGATGTTGACAAAAGCTTCCTCTGATGCATATGATAAGACAGTGATGAA